>NZ_QLKQ01000005.1 GCF_003349955.1 Azospirillum brasilense | reverse complement strand
GGGGCGGGGGTCTTGAGTGCGGTGTTGGCGGCCATGTTCCTTCGCCTCCTGCTCAATTGCGCTCGGAAGGCGCCCAGGCGTTCACCCGACGCTCGATCCGTTCGAGGACGGCGGACATGGCGAAGCCGACGAGACCGATGGCCACCATGCCCGCAACGACGTTGTTGATCTGGAACAGCATGCGCGACTGCTGGATCAGGTAGCCGAGGCCGGTCTGCGCGGCGATCAGCTCGGCGGTCACCACGCACATCCAGCCCACGCCCAGCGCGATCCGCAGACCCGGCAGGATGATCGGCAGGGAGGCCGGGATCAGCACGTCGGTGAAGAGCTGCCAGGGCGTGGCACCCAGGCAGAGCGCCGCGTTCATCTGGTTCCGGTCGAGGCCGCGCACCGCCGTGTAGGTGGCGACGAAGGCCGGGAAGACGGCGCCGAGGAAGACCAGGAAGTAGGACGCGGCGTCGCCGAGCCCGAACCACAGGATGGTGATCGGGATCCAGGCGAGCGGCGGGATGGGGCGAAGCGCCTCGACCACCGGCCGCACGAAGTCCGCAACGCCGCGCCACCAGCCGCAGATCAGCCCGAGCGCCATGCCGACGACGCAGGCGAGCGCGAAGCCGACGGCCACCCGCTGCAGGCTGGCGCCGAGATGGACCCACAGCGAGCCGTCGAGCGCCATGTCCCAGAGCGCCCCCGCCACCGCGACCGGCGACGGCAGCAGGAAGGCGTCGATGACGCCGAGGGATGTCAGCGCCTGCCAGACGGCGAAGAAGGCGGTGAGGCCCAGCGCCGCGCGGAAGGACCGGTCCGTCAGAATGCGGGGACTAATGGCGCGGCGCGGCGCCCTTTGCATGAAAGGCGGCGCCGCCGCATGCGCTTTCGTGTTCGCTTCCATCACCTTCCCTCGTTCCACCGTTCGGCGCCGCCTCGCGGGACGTCAGCGTCCTCGGACGGCGACAAAACGATGACAGTGTCGGAAAAATCCGTCAATTCGAAAAATACAAATGAATGGCGTTTGGCAGGCCAAAACTTGCCGTTTTAACGGGCATACTGCGGGATAAAAGCCCATTTTATCGCCCTTGTGAAAGTAGGGTGTTGCCGGATGTCGTGATTTTATCGGTGAAAACCGACGATAGACGGGTGGCGCGGAATCGGGCATGTTGCGACGCGATTCAAAAGGGAGCACGTGGGTGAATCTCGAGGAGAAGCTGTCCCGGATCGGCATATCGGGGACGCTCTACAAGCTCTATCTGACGACGATCCGCCTTGGCGGCGGCTCCGTCACGGAGGTGGCCGCGGGCGCCGGCATGGCGCGCACCACGGCGCACGACGCTCTCGCCAAGCTGGAGGCGGAGGGGCTCGTCCGCTTCGTCGATCACGGCAAGCGCCGCTTCGTGGTCGCCCAGGACCCGGGCATCCTGCTGGAGCGCAGCGAGGCCCGGCGGCAGATGCTCGAAGACGTCATGCCGGTGCTGCGGTCGATGTACCATCACGAGAACGGCCAGCCGAACGTCCGCTTCCACCCCGGCCCCGAAGGCATCCGCACCGTCCTGTGGGAGACGCTGAGCGGCGACGAGAAGGAGCTGCGCGCCACCCTCTCCATGCGGGAGCTGATGGTCGAGCCGGGGCTGGAGGAGATGGAGCGCTATCTGAAGGAGCGGGCGCGGCGCGGCATCTGGCTGCGGGTGATCCGCTCGGAGGAGCGCGACATCGCGCCGATCTGGCCGTCGAGCCAGGAGGAGCGGCGCGAACTGCGCTACGCGCCCGCCACCTACAACCTCGCGATGACCTGCTTCATCCACGGCAGCAAGGTTTCGGTCATCTCGTCGGCGCGCGAAAGCTACGGCCTGATCCTCGACAGCGCCGATTTCGCGGCCTTCCAGGCGTCCATGTTCGACGCCATGTGGAGCCTGAGCACGCCGGCGCCGACGATTCCCTGACCGGTCCTAATTGAGGAAGCGGTTCCCGCGCAGGCGGGCCACGGCGAGGTCCACGAAGGCCCTCACCTTGGCCGGCGCGTGGCGCCCCTCGGGGTGGAGGACGTGGATGGGCAGGGGCGGTTCCTCATGGTCGGCGAGCACGATGCGCAGCTCTCCGGCCAGCAGGGCCGGGCCGATCTGGTAATGGAGCACCCGGGCGAGGCCCCAGCCTGCCTTGGCGGTCGCGATCACCGCCTCGTTGGTGTTGCATTGCAGGATCGGGTCGATGGTCACCCGCTGGTCCCGCGCGAACCGCCACTCCGGCGACGCCCAGGCGCCGGTCGACAGGGCGATGCGGTGGTGTCTGAGGTCGGCCGGCGTTTGCGGGACGCCGTGGCGTTCGAAATAGGCCGGGGCGCCGCAGACCACACGCCGGACCGTGCCGACCCGGATCGCCGTGAACCCGGAATCCGGCAGGCGACCGATGCGCACGGCGACGTCGATGCCCTCTTCCACGATGTTCACCGGGCGGTCGATGAAGAAGGTCCGTGCGCGCATGCCGGGGTAGCGGTCCAGATACTCGGTCACGATCGGCAGCACATGGATCGGGCCGAACAGAGCGGAGGCGGTGACGGCGAGCGTTCCGGTCGGGGTGGCGTAGACGCCGCCCGCCGCGGCCTCCGCCTCCGTGATGTCCGACAGGATGCGGCGGCAGTCCTCGAGGTAGCGTGACCCGGCTTCGGTGACCTTGACCGAGCGCGTGGTGCGCACGAACAGGCGGGCGCCGATCAGCTCCTCGAGGGCGGCCACGGCGCGCGTCGCCGCGGGCGCGCTGAGGTGCAGGAGGCGGGCGGCTTCGGCGAAGCTTTCCGCTTCCGCGACCTTCACGAAGATCCGCATCGCCTGCAGCCGGTCCATGCGCGCCCCCGTTTCGCCGCGTCCCCCTCACAGTCTGTGGCCGAAGAGGCTTCGGATGGCAACCTCCGCCTCCTCCGCCGGATCAGAAACCGAAGTGGCTGAGGCCCGGATGGTCGTCCGGACGACGGCCCAACGGCCAGTGGAACTTGCGGTCGGCTTCGGCGATCGGGTGCTCGTTGATGCTGGCGTGGCGGACGCGCATCAGCCCGTCCTCGGCGAACTCCCAATTCTCGTTGCCGTAGGCGCGGAACCACTGGCCGCTGTCGTCGTGGTACTCGTAGGCGTAGCGCACGGCGATGCGGTTGCCGCCGAACGCCCACAGCTCCTTGATCAGCCGGTAGTCCAGCTCGCGGTTCCACTTGCGGGTCAGGAAGGCTTCGACCTCGGCGCGGCCGTTGGCGAACTCCGCGCGGTTCCGCCAGCGCGTGTCGGTGGTGTAGGCCAGCGCGACCTTGGCGGGGTCGCGGCTGTTCCAGCCATCTTCCGCGAGGCGGACCTTCTCGATGGCGGACTCTTCATTGAAGGGGGGCAGAGGGGGACGGGACATGGCGAACTCCTGTCGTTTCGCGGGGGAAGGGATGGGTGAAGGGGCAGGTCAGAGCGCGAGCTGAAGGGGAGCGTCCTCGCCCGTCTCCGCTTCGGCGGGGACGGCGCAGCACAGCAGGACCTCGTCCGCGGCGACCGCCGCGCTCGGCTCCTTGACGTAGGTGACGGCGCCTTTGAGCCGCTTGGTGCGGCAGGTTCCGCAGGTGCCTTCGCGGCAACTGAAGGCGGGATCGAGACCGCGCGCTTCGGCGAGGTCGAGCAGCGTGCCGGAGCCGGGTGTCCAGCGCGCCTCCTTGAGCGTGTTCATGAAGGCGACCGGCACCGGCTTGGTCGAGGGCGGCCGGCGCGCCGGCGCGGCGGCGACTGTCTCCGCCCCCGTCCGCTTCAGGGACGACGGTCCGAACGCCTCGGCGTGAATCCGGTCGTCGGCGATGTTGAGGCCGCGCAGGCCGTCGTAGAGCGCCTGGGTGAAGGCGGGTGGCCCGCAGACGTAGAAGTCGTAATCGTTGAAGCCGAGGATGCGCGTCAGCAGCGCCATGTCGATGCGGCCCACGGCGTCGCAATCGACGCCCGGCACGGCCTCGCCGGGGTCGCTGAGGACGCGGACGAGCCGGACGGCGCCGTTCGCCGCCGTGACGAGGTCGGCGATTTCCCGGTCGAAGGGGCGCTCCGCCTTGGAGCGCGCGGCGTGCACCAGGATCGTCGGGCGGATGCGCTGCGTGCGCAACCCCTCATAGACGACATGCCGCAGCATGGCGAGCAGCGGCGTGATGCCGACGCCGCCGGCCAGCAGCACCGCCGGCCGCGTCGCGCGGGCGTCGATGGTGAAGCCACCCGCCGGCCCGCGCGCCTCGATGACGTCGCCGACCCGGACATGGTCGTGCAGGTGCCGCGACACCAGCCCCTCGCGCTTGACGCTGATGCGGTGGATCCCGTCCGACGGGGCGACCGACAGCGTGTAGGTCCGGACGACCGGCTTCTCGGCTCCCGCCGGGGTGACGCGGATGGGCAGATGCTGGCCGGCCAGATGCGGCGGCAGCCCGGCGCCGTCGGTCGGCCGCAGATGAAAGGAGCGGATGGTGGCGCTTTCCTCCACGATGTCCGTCACCGTCATCGGCCGCCAGCGTGTCGCCGTTTCCTCGGCGCGCAGCCGGTCGGCGGCTTGGCTCCAGTCGCCGGTCATCAGGGAGCTGGGCGACCAGCCGTCCGCCCGCAGCGTCCAGCGCAGGGCCAGGGCGCCGCGCCGCCGGACGACCTTGCGCGCCTTGAACGTCCACAGTCGCTCGGCGCCCTGGAAGGCGGCGATCTCCGGCGAGTCCAGGACCAAAGCGGCGTTGCCGGTCATCTGCAGCAGGTCGCCGCTGGCGAAATCGACGAAGAGCAGCCCCGCCTTTCCGTTGAGCAGGATGTTGCCGAGCGTGGCGAAGAACAGGTTGCCGTCGAAGTCGGGAATGGTGAGCGTGCCGTCCCCGGCCACCCGGACGAACCCGGCCTTGCCGCCGCGGTGCGACACGTCGACCTGCCGATGGTCGCCACGGTCGGCGTAGGAGGCGACGAAGAAGGCGTCCGCCGCGTCGATCACCGCCCGCGCCGCCGGATCGAGGGCCGTCAGCTCCTCGACGGAACCGGTGAAGGGCTGGGCGGGGTCGCGGGCCAGCGTGGCGTCGCGCAGTTGGATGTAGCGGGGGCAGTTGCCGAAACTCTGGTCGACCGCGACGCGGAAGCCCTCGGGCGTCGTCGTGGCGACGCCGTTCATGCGGTTGCGCCGCCGCGTGTTCATCTCGATGCCGAGGAGGCCGACCGGCGCGCCGTCGGTCAGGCCGGCCGCCGCGGGATCGCCGGCGGTCGGGCGCGCGGCGATGTCGAGAAGGTTCGGCGACGGCGAGGACAGGAAGCCGGGCCGGCCTTCCAACACGGTCGCCCAGGCATCGCCGTCCGGGTCGGCGCTGCCGATCACGAGGAAGGGGAGCTGGGCGTAGAAGTCGCGGTGCTGGTCGGGCATGAAGTCACGGATGACCCGTTGCCCCACCATCGCCATCCGTTCGGCGACGCCGGCACCGACCTTCTGCTGCAGGAACGTTTCGCCCTCATGCCAGATCGGCAGCGTCTTCGCGGTTTTGCCCATGGTCCGTCTCCCCGGTGAAAGAAGCGGGCGCGCCGGTGCGCGCGCCCCGGCAGAGCGTCACGCGGCGGTGAGTCCGGCCGGCGTCTGGGCGAAGGGAACGAAGCCCGGCAGCCCCTCGACCCGGCGGAGGAAGGCGTTGACGGCCGGATAGCCCGACAGATCGACGTTGCCCTCCGGGGCGCGGGCGACGTAGCTGTAGATGGCGACATCGGCGATCGTCGGCTGGACGCCGACCAGCCAGTCGCGGCCGGACAGGTGGGCGTCGAGACGCTTCAGCAGGGTGTGGGCGCGGCCGATGACCTCGTCGGGGTTGAAGCCGGCGCCGAACACCGTGACCAGCCGCGCCGCCGCCGGACCGTAGGCGACCTCGCCGGCCGCGACCGACAGCCAGCGCTGGACGGCCGCCGCGGTCCGCGCGTCCTCGGGCAGCCAGTCGCTGCGGCCGGCCTTCTTCGCCAGATAGACCAGGATGGCGTTCGAATCCGAAACGACCACGCCGTCGTCCTCCAGCACGGGGACCTGACCGAACGGGTTCAGCGCCAGGAAGTCGGGGGTCTTGTGCGCGCCCGCCTTCAGGTCGACCTCGACCAGCTCGTGCGGCAGCCCGAGCAGGGAGACGAACAGGCGGGCGCGGTGCGCGTGGCCCGACAGCGGGTGATGATAGAGCTTCATGGCTGACTCCTGTGATGCCGGCCGGGACCATCCCGATCCGCACACCGAGAGTGCGCCCCTCAGCCGATCACCGGAATGCCCCAGTTTGGCAGTTCATCATTACAGCCAGTGCAATAATGCCGGTTGGAGAGAGGCGTTTGGGGGGGTGCGTTGGGGGTTTCCCTCTCCCCTCTGGGGAGAGGGTTAGGGTGAGGGGGTTGTGCGTGTCGGTACGCTCGGCAAAAGCGCAACCCCCTCACTGGCCCTTCGGGCCACCCTCTCCCCAGAGGGGAGAGGGTTATGAGAAAGCCATTTGCAACAGCTCCGTTTGATCGCACGGGCCGCCTTGACCTTTGGCCGCTTTCGCGGCATTATGATGCATCATACATCGGATGATCGGCAACGGCGGGAAGGGCGGAGGATGAGCGGGTTCGATCTCACCCTTCTCGAACACGACAACCTCGGCGGCACGATTTACCAGAAATTGTGCGAGGCCCTGATGAAGGGCGCCTTCAAGCCGAACGACCGCCTCAAGATCCGTGATCTCGCCGACCGGCTGGGGACGAGCGTCACGCCGGTGCGCGACGCCATCCTGCGGCTGGTGCAGGATCAGGCCCTGGTGCTGCGCTCGCCGCGCGACATCCGCGTCCCGATGCTGACCCGGGCCACCTACCTGGAAATCCGCGACATCCGCGTCAATCTGGAGGGGCTGGCCGCCGCGCGGGCCGCCGAACAGGCCACGCCCGCCCAGATCGCCGCCTTGGACGCCCTGCTCAAGCGCAACGAGGAGGCGATGGCCGCCGGCAACACCGCGCTGGCCACCGAACTCAACCAGATCTTCCATTTCACAGTGTCCGAGATCGCGGACATGCCGGTGCTCGGCGACATTCTGCGGCGGCTCTGGCTCCAGATGGGACCGTTGATCGCCGACGTCTACGGCGGCGCCGGGCGCACGATGATCGACCATCATTACCCGCTGATGGACGCCATCCGCGGCCATGACGGTCCAGCCGCCGCCCGCGCCATCCAGGCCGACATCCTGCTGGCCAGCGGCCCAATCCTGGAGAGGATCGACGGCGAGCATCCCGAGGCGCTCGCCGTCTGATGTCCCGCCGATCCCATCCGCTTCCCCAGCCGATCCACCCGCCATTATGATGCATCAAACATTGACCGATTCGCACCGCAAGGAGACACCGGCGATGACACCGGCCCCGACCCAGGGTGACGTTCTGACCACCGCCGCGCCGGCAATCTCCACGGAGGAGGCCGGCGCCATCCTGCAACGGTGGTTCGGCGTGACCGGCACCGTCCGCGAACTGAGCAGCGAGCGCGACCGCAACTTCCACATCGCCACGCCGGATGGGCAGGGGTATGTGCTGAAGTTCACCAACCCGGCGGAGCCGCAACCCGTCACCAGCTTCCAGACCGGCGCGATGCGGCATGTGGCCGACCGCGACCCGACCTTGCCGGTGCCGCGGGCTGTGCCGACGCTGGACGGGGAGGCCCAGGCGATCGTCCACATCGACGGCAGCGCCATGGTGCTGCGGCTGCTGACCTATCTCGAAGGAACGCCGCTCCACGCGGCACCGGCCTCGCCGGGTCTGATGCGGGCGCTGGGAACGACGCTGGCGCGGCTGGACCGGGCGCTGGCCGACTATGAGCATCCCGGTTCGGAACGCGACCTGCTGTGGGACATCACCCGTACGGCCAGCGTCGCCGACCGGCTGCATTATGTGGCGGACGACCGGCGCCGTGGGATGGTCGAGCGCTTCGTCGCCCGCTTCGCCGACGAGATCGCCCCCCGGCTGCCCGCCCTGCGCCATCAGGTGATCCACAACGACCTGAATCCCCACAACGCGGTGGTCGATCCGGTCGGGCATGAGGCGGTCACCGGGATCATCGATTTCGGCGACGCTCTGCGGGCGCCGCTGGTCAACGATCTGGCGACGGCGCTCGCCTACCACGTCACCAGCGGCGAGACGCCCTTCGGCTCGGTGGTCGAGATGACCCGCGCCTACAACGCCGTGCTGCCGCTGACGGCGGAGGAGGTGGAGCTGCTGCCCGATCTGGTGGCGGGCCGCCTCGCCCTGACCATCGGCATCACCGGCTGGCGGGCGGCCGAATACCCCGCCAACGCCGCCTACATCCTGCGCAACGCCGAGCGCGCCTTCGCCGGCCTGGACCGGCTGACCGGCGGCGAGGCCGCCACCGCGCGCCGCCTGCTCCATCTCGCCTGCCAGAAAGTGTGAACCGCCATGACCATGATCAACGCCTACGCGCCCGACTCCGCCGGGTCCCTGCCGGAGCGCGAGCGCGCCCTGATCGCCCGCCGCGAGAAGCTGCTCGGCCCGGCCTACCGGCTGTTCTACGCCGACCCGATCCATGTCGTGCGCGGGGAGGGCTCGTCCCTCTATGACGCCGAGGGCAACCGCTATCTGGACGCCTACAACAACGTCGCCTCGGTCGGGCATTCGCGGCCGGAGGTGGTGGAGGCGATGGCCCGGCAGGCGGCCGTGCTGAACACCCACACGCGCTATCTGACCGACGGCATCCTCGACTTCGCCGAAGCCTTCCTGGCGGAGTTCCCGGCGGAGCTGTCGCACCTGATGCTGACCTGCACCGGCAGCGAGGCCAACGATCTGGCCCTGCGTGTCGCCCGCGTCCACACCGGCGGCACCGGCGTCGTCATCGCGCACAACGCCTACCACGGCGTGACCTCGGCGCTGGCCGAGATGTCGCCCTCGCTGGGCGCCGCGGTGAAGCTGGGCGACCATGTCCGCGTGGTGCCAGCGCCCGACGGCTACCGCATGCCGGAGGCCGAGGTCGGCGCCGCCTTCGCGCGCTCCGTCGAGGCGGCCATCGCCGACCTGCGGGAGAAGGGGATCGCTCCGGCGGCGCTGCTGGTCGACACCATCTTCTCCAGCAGCGGCGTCTTCACCGACCCGGCCGGCTTCCTCGCCCCGGCGGTCGAGGCGATGCGGAAGGCCGGCGGCCTCTTCATCGCCGACGAGGTGCAGCCCGGCTTCGGGCGGCTCGGCACGCACATGTGGGGCTTCGCGCGCCACGGGCTGGTGCCCGACATCGTGACGGTCGGCAAGCCGATGGGCAACGGCCACCCGGTGGCCGGCGCGGTGTTCCGGCCGGAGGTGATCGAGGCGTTCGGCAAGAGCCAGCGCTATTTCAACACCTTCGGCGGCAACCCGGTGTCCTGCGCGGTGGCGCTGGCCGTGCTGCGCGTGATCAAGGCGGACCGTCTGCAGGAGAACGCCCTGACCGTCGGCACGGAGATGCTCGACGGCCTGCGCGCGCTCGCCGCCAAGCACGAGCTGATCGGCGACGTGCGCGGCAGCGGCCTGTTCATCGGCGTCGAGATGGTGCGCGACCGCAAGCTGAAGACCCCGGCGTCGGAGGAGACGGCCCGCGTGGTGAACGGGATGCGCCAGCGCCGGGTGCTGATCAGCGCGACCGGGCAGGAAGGGCACATCCTGAAGATCCGCCCGCCGCTGGTCTTCTCGTCCGAGGACGCCAAGCTGTTCCTCGCGACCCTCGACGAGGTGCTGACGGCGCTTTAAGCCGCGCCGCTGAGTCTCTTCCGCCCGCCGGCCTGCTCGTCACCAGTCGGTGGGGCAGGAGCGGCAGTCGGTCATCAGCGCGTCCTGGAAGATGGCGAAGCGGATCTTCGCGCCTTCCAGGTTGGCCTGCGACAGGTTGGTCAGGGACAGCTTGGCCTCCTGAAGGTTGGCGCCCTCCAGGTTGGCGCCGGTGAAGTCGGCCTTGTCGGCGCGCAGCGCCTCCAGATTGGCGGCGGTGAAATCGGCCTGCCGCAGGTCGGCGCCGTTGGCGCGGGCGAATTCCAGGTTGGCGCCGCGCAGGCGGGCGCCGGACAGGCGCGTGCCCTGCAGGAAGGCGGTGCGCAGATCGGCGCCGTCGAGGATCGCCCCGCTGAGGTCGGCCCCGCGCAGATCGGTGTGACGCAGGTCGGCCCGCATCAGATTGGCGCCGTGCAGGTCGGCGCCGGCCAGCGACAGGCCGCGCAGGTTGCGGTGGCGCAGGTCGATGCCGGGGCAGACCGCCTTGGCCGTGAGGACGCAGCCGGCGACCTCGGTGACGCGCTCCTCCTCGCCGCCGCCGAGGCTGGCGGTTTCGACCTCCGCCGCCAGCGGGGCGGTGAGCGGGCCGGACAGGGACAGCAGGGCGCACAGGGCGAAGGCGGGCCGGAAGAGGCGGTTCATGGGGGAGAACTCCCATCGCTGCGATGCGTGAAGACCGGGGGGGGAAACGGGCTGGACCGCCCGCTTCCCCGCCCCGGCGGGCGGTCACTTGGTGGCGGTCACTTGGCGCTGGAGACCTTCACGTCGGCCAGCTTGAACACCCAGAAGGAGCCGCCCTGGGTCACGCGGGTGGTCAGGTCGGCGAGATCGCCGCCCCACAGCGGCACGGCGCCGCCGTAGCCCGTGGTGATGCCGACATACTGCACCCCGTCCAGCTCCCAGGTGACCGGGGAGGAGATGATGCCGGAGCCGGTCTGGAACTTCCAAAGCTCCGCCCCGGACTTGGCGTCGAACGCCTTGACGTAGCCGTCGCCGGTCCCGGTGAAGACCAGCCCGCCGGCGGTCGCCAGCGTGCCGGACCACAGCGGCAGCTCCTCCTTGTGCTCCCAGGCGACCTTGCCGGTCGTCGGGTCGATGGCGCGCAGGATGCCGACATGGTCCTCGAACATCTTGTGGATGCGGAAGCCCATGCCGAGATAGGCGGAGCCGGGGTTGTAGCCGACATGCTCCGTCCAATAGTCCTCCTTCCAGTGGTTGGCGGCGATGTAGAACAGGCCGGTGTCCTCGCTGTAGGACATCGGGTTCCAGTTCTTGCCGCCGAGGAAGGGCGGGGAGACCTCGACCGCCTTGCCGCGCTTTTCGCCCTCGGCGGGGGGCGGCGGGCGCTGGCCCTCGACCTCGATGGGGCGGCCGGTCTTCAGGTCGATGCCCTTGGCCCAGGTGATGCCGTCCACGAAGGGGAAGGCCGCCAGCACGCTGTTCGGCTTGTTGGCCTCGCCGCCCGCCGTCGCCAGCTTCGTCCGGTCGGTGACGTAGAAGAAGCCGTTGCGGTCGGCGTGGGCGGTCGCCTTCACCGTCTTGCCCGACGCGTCCTTGTAGTCGAACAGCACCAGCTCGTTGTTGCCGGAGAAGTCCCAGGTGTCGTTGGGGGTGTGCTGGTAGAAGCCCTTCAGCTCGCCCGTGGTCGGATCGACATAGGCCTGGCCGGAGGTGTAGAGGCTGTCACCGGGCCAGCGCGCCCAGCCGTTCCACGGCGCCGGGTTGCCGGTGCCGATGACGATGGTGTTGGTCTCCACGTCGAAGGTGGCGCTCTGCCAGGGCGCGCCGCCGCCGTGGTTCCAGGCCTCCACGAGCTGCCCGTCCTTGTCGCGCGGCCAGGACGGCGCCTTGGCGTTGCCGGTCGGGGTGCTGTCCTTGCCGTCGAGCCGGCCCATGTGGCCCTCGACCAGCGGCCGCATCCAGATCTCCTCGCCGGTGTCGGGATCGCGGGCGAACAGGCGCCCGACCACGCCGAACTCGTCGCCGGACGAGCCGTGGATCAGCAGCATGCGCCCGGTCTTCTGGTCCTTCACGACGGTGGGCGCGCCGGTCATAGTGTAGCCGACCTTGTGGTCGGCGAACTTCTTGCGCCAGACGACCTTGCCGGTGTCCTTGTTCAGCGCGACGATGGAGGCGTCGAGCGTGCCGAAGAACACCTTGTCGCCGTAGATCGCCGACCCGCGGTTGACCACGTCGCAGCAGGGCCTGATGTCGTCGGGAAGGCGGTGGGCGTAGGTCCACAGCCGCTTGCCGGTGCGGGCGTCCAGCGCGAACATCCGCGAGTAGGAGGCGGTGACGTAGATCACCCCGTCATGGACCAGCGCCTGCGTCTCCTGCCCGCGCTGCTTCTCGTCGCCGAAGGAGAAGGACCAGGCGGGGACCAGCCGCGACACGCTGGTGGTGTCGATCTGCTTCAGCGGGCTGAAGCGCTTGCCCTCCACCCCCATGCCGTACATCAGCACGTCGCTGGTCGACTTGGCGTCGTTGGCGATCTCGTCCCAGGTGACATTGGCGGCGTGGGCGCCCCCCCAGGCCGCCGGAGCGGTGGAGGCCAGGAAACCAGCCACCATCGCGGTGACGATCCGGCGCCGGAGCCGTCCGGCCCCGCCGGCCACCTTGGTTTCTGGCTTGGTGTGCAAGGATAAAGTCATGCGTTTCCCCCGTGAAAGGCCGTTTTTGCCGGGGCGGATCGTCCGCCCGATCCGCCCCGGTTCCACACCACTGCTTGCGCCTTGCATGTTCGTCTTGGCGGCCCTCCGGTTCCATTGGACGATACGGGGACGAGATTTCTGCAAAGGACGCGTGACGGCGTCCCGAGGGGGACGGGAAAAAATCCCGGCGCTGCGGCAAAAGGCCCGTCCGCCCGCTCCGCCTTGGTCGAAGGATGGATGGCGGCTCGACCGGTTGTTTCGCTAACATTCCGTCGATGGTCCTATGGGCCATGGTCCCGTGGGCGTGTCGGAAGGATGGGACGGCGGTGTCGTTGCGGATGCGCATGCTGGCCCTGATCGGGCTGTTCCTGGCGCTGCTGGCGGTGGCCGGCGCGGCTGTGATGATCGCCAACGCGCGCGACGCCGTCCGCGCGGAAATGGCCTCCGCCCTCGATCTCGGCATCGCCATCGGGCGGGCGGAGGCCGGGCGGGGGGCCGTTCCGGACGCCGTCGCGGCGCTCGACCGGCTGGGGCTGCGCCATCTGCGCTTCATCGCGGGCGAGGCGCCGTCCGACTCCCCGAGCGGGGGGGATGCCGGCCATGGCGCCGTTCCCGGCTGGTTCGCGGCGCTGGTCGGCGTCGCGCCGCAGGCCCATGCGCTGACCGGCGCCGATGGGCGCGTCCTGTTGACCGTGGTCGCCGAACCGCAGGACGAGGTGGCCGAGGTTTGGGAGGACATGCGGGACCTCGCCCTGGCGATGCTGGTGGCGGGGCTTCTGCTGCTGGGCGCCGCCTGGATGGCGGTGGGCCGGGCGTTCGCCCCGCTCGCCCGCATCGAGGCGGCGGTGCGGCGCCTGCGCGAAGGCCTTTACGAACCCGGACCGCGGGATGGCCTTGCCGGAGGCGGCGTGCCGGAGCTGGTCCGGCTGGGCACCGGCATCGCCGCCCTGGCCGAGGAGCTGGCCGCGGCCGGTCGGGAGAACCGCCGGCTCGGGCAAAGGCTGATCGAGGCGCAGGACCGCGAGCGCCGCGACATCGCCCGCGAAATCCACGACGAGCTGGGGGCGGCGCTGTTCGCGATCAAGGTGGACGCCGGGCGCATCCTGCGCCTGAGCGAGGAGCCCAAGCCGGAGGCGACCATCAGCGAGCGGGTGGAGATCGCCGGACGCGCCCGCGCCGTGCTGTCCATGGCCGCGGACGTGCACCGGATGAGCCGGCGCATCCTGGTCCGCCTGCGCCCGGCCCTGCTCGACCAGTTGCCGTTGGGCGAGGCGCTGTCCGGACTGGTCGACGAGTGGGCGCGGCGGGAGCCGGCGGTGCGCTGGTCGCTGGACGTGGCCGAGGATGGAACGCCGGACGGCATCGACGGGCTGGACGAGGTGCTGCGCCTGACGGTCTTCCGGCTGGCGCAGGAATCGCTGGTCAACGCCCTCCGCCACGCCCGGCCGACCAACGTGTCGGTGACGGTGCGGCGCCGGCCCGACCGGGTGGAGGTCGTGGTGACCGACGATGGACCGGGGTTCCGGCACGGGCCGGGCGCGGCGGAGCAGGGTGGATTGGGCATCGCCGGGATGGCGGAGCGGGTGAGGGCGCTGGGCGGCACCCTGCGCATCGGATCGGACGACGGGCAAGGCACCCGCGTGACCGCCTGCCTTCCCTGTGTCCCGGCCGGCCTGGAGGATGTGGCATGACCCCGACGATCCTGCTGGTGGACGATCATCCGGTGGTGCGCGCCGGCTGCCAGAGCCTGCTCGCCGAAGCCAGGCTCGGCCGCGTCGTCGAGGCCGCCGATGTGGCGGCGGCGCTGGCGCTGTGGCGTTCGGAAAGGCCGGACGTGGTCATCCTCGACCTCAACCTGCCGGGCGGCATCGGGGGGAGGGACGGCGGCGGGCTGGAAGCGCTGCGCGTGATGCGGATGGAGAATCCGGCGGTGCCGGTTCTGATCTTCAGCATGCACGAGGACCCGGCCATCGCCGCGCGGGCGCTGAAGGCCGGGGCCAAGGGCTACGTCACCAAGAACGACGCGCCCGAGACGCTGGTGACGGCGGTGCGCTGCGTGCTGTCGGGCCGGGTCCATCTCGACCATGCGCTGGCGCGCGAACTGGCGCTGATGGCGCTGGCCCCGACCGACGACCCGCTGGCGGTGCTGACCCAGCGCGAGCGGGACATCCTGGCGCTGGTGGGGCGTGGCCTGACCGCGGCGGCCATCGCCGAGGCTTTGGGCATCAGCCAGAAGACCGTCGCCAACGCCTGCACCCAGATCAAGGACAAGCTGGGCGCCGACAGCACGCGCGCCCTGATCCGCTTCGCCATCGATCACGGGCTGGCGGCCTGAGACGGACACCGCCCGGCCGACCCTGTTCGGTTTCCTACCGGCCGTCCGGCTCTTTGCTCAGAAGGCCCTTGTCGAGAAGCTGAAGGTACATCCGGACGGCCTCCTCGGGCAGATTGACCACACCGTTCTCGTCGGTGTAGCGCAGGGCGAGATAGCCGCGCGTGGCGATCAGCATGTAGACCAGCGGTTCCAGCGCCTCGTCGCCGAGGTTGGCGATCTCGCCGTTCTTGCGTGCGTTGCGCAGAAAGCGCATGTAGCCGCCGGTGATGTTGTGGAAATGCTGGCGGTGCGCCTTCGGCGCGAAGATCTCCGCCTCGTTCAGGATGCGCAGGAAATAGGGCATGCGCTTGAGGAAGGAGAAGAAGGCGCGGAACGACTGCTCCTCCTTCTCCAGAAAGGTTTTGGCGCCGCTGGCCTGCTGGCGGATGTGGGCCAGCATCTTGGCGCCCAGCACCGGAAGCAGCTCGTCGAAGATCTCCTGACGCGAGGCGAAGTAGTTGTAGAAGGTGCCTTGCGCCAGGTTCGCCCGCTGGGTGATCCGGGTGATCGAGGCGTCGATGTAGCCGTATTCCCCCACCACCTCGGCGGCGGCCTGGAACAGGGCGTCGCGGACTTCCTCCGACCGCTGCACCCGCGTCTTCTTTCCCGCCGTCCGACCCATCGCCGCCATCGCCCGCAATCTCCCTCTCCACCCCGGATTTAGCCGTTCGTCACGTCTTTGACGAGAGAAACCGACGCCTGATGCGGAAGATCGGGAAGCCGCCCGAACGCCTCCAGCACATCGCCGATCGTCGCGTCGGGCAGGGCACGGGCGAAGCGCCCGATCCGGTCGTAGGCGTCGGCGGGCACTCCGGTTTCGTCCCCGATGCGGCGGACCAGCGCGCTCACCGCCTCCCAGGGCAGGGCGAAGTCGTCGGTCGTCATGTCCTGGCGGCGGGTCAGCGCCGTGCCGTCCTCCAGCACGACCTCGATGGCGCAGCACAGCCGCCGCACGGCCTCGTCGGGGACGAGAGCGACCCGCTCGACCAGGGCGTTGACCGCGCCGTCGTCGTAGCGGGTCATCGTTTCCATGGTCGGCACGCCGCGCAGCAGGGTCAGCGCGATGCAGAAGGGAATGCTCATCAGCGTGCCGGAGATGCTGGCGAAGGGCCCCTTGGAATCCATGCCGGCGTAGCCGGTCTCGAACGGGTTCATGCGCACGGTCACCGACCGGATGGCCCGGCCTGCCACCTCTTCGCGCAGGGCGAGCGCCGCGGTGACCGGGGTCTGGTTGAAGGCGCAGACCGGGTAGGGCTTGAAGGTGACGCGGTGGATCGACCAGTCGCGGCCCAGCCGCGCCGCCAGCTCCGCAGGGTCGCAGCCGGTGCGGGCGAAGGCGCGGACGAAGCCGGTGCGGCCCTCGAAGGCGCGGGGGGCCGAGACCGAGCCCGCCGCCGCCAGCCGCGCCGCCGTCAACCCGTTCACCGCGGCGACGCCGACCTGATAGCGCCACTCGTCGGTGCCGTCGTCGAAGGATTGCAGGATGCCGCCGGTGAAGGAGGCGGCGTTGGCGAGCGCCGCCGCGACGCGGTCCTCCGGCAGGCCGAGCAGGTAGGCCACCCCGGCGGCGGCGGCCAAGGTGCCGTAGAGCGGCGAGGCGCGCAGGCCGGCGGGCGTGGTCAGCGGCGAGAAGGCGTTCTCCAGAAGCCCGCCCGCCTCGTAGCCGGCGACCAGGGCCGGCAGCAGCCGTTCCACGGGGCCGTCCCCGGCCTCGACCAGCGCGGTCAGCAGCGGGATCAGCACGGCGCCGATGTGGGCGGCGCCGCAGGTGTCCTCCTGCGCCCGGCCGTGGAACAGGGCGGAGCCGGCGAGCGCGGCGCCGGGGATGCTGGTCCGCCGCCCGTCGCCCAGCATGGTGGCGCCGTCGGATCGTTCGCCGTGCAGGGCCAGCGCCGCCGCCCGCGCCACCGGGGCGTAGGGCGTGCCGTGGCCGCCGAGGGCGATTCCGTAGCCGTTCAGCAGGCAGACCCGCGCCTTCTCCACCACGTCGGGCGGCAGGCTGTCCAGGGTCAGGCCGGCAACGAAGCGGGCGATGGCCGCCGCCAGGGTGTCGGGAGCGGTCAAGTCTGGAGCGGTCAAGGGGTGTCCTCCGGATGGGCGGGGGCCAGCTCGTCGCGCAGCACGCGCTTCAGCACCTTGCCGGACGGGTTGCGCGGCAGCGCCTCGCGCAGCAGCAGGCGCTTGGGAATCTTGAAACCGGCGAGGTGCCGGCGGCAGTGCTGCTCCAGCGTCTCGGCGTCGAGGCTTTCGCCCTCCTTCAGCACCACGACCGCTGCCGGGACCTCGCCCCAGCGCTCGTCGGGGACGGCGATGACGGCGACCTCGACGACCTGGGGCAGCAGGAAGACGACCCGCTCGATCTCCGAGGAGGCGATGTTCTCGCCGCCGCTGATGATCATGTCCTTCTTGCGGTCGGTCAGGAACAGGAAGCCGTCGGCGTCGAGATAGCCGACGTCGCCGGTGCGGAACCAGTCGCCGTAGAAGCTGCGCGCCGTTTTCTCCGGGTCCTTCCAGTAGCCCTTGGTGACCTTCGGGCCGCGCAGGCAGATCTCGCCGATGTCCCCGGCGGGCAGGGAGGTGCCGGCATCGTCGCGGATGTCGATCTCCACATGGGCGAGCGCCCGGCCCGTCGAGCCGATCTTCTCGATCTCGCGCCCGGCCTCCATCAGCGTGTCGCCCGAACAGCTCTCCGTCAGGCCGTAGCCGTCGATGTAGCGGGCGTTGGCGAACAGGCCGGTGAACTCGCGGATGCGCTGCTCCGGCGTGCGCTCGCCGCCGCCGATCGCCCATTTCAAGCTGGAGACGTCGTAGCGCCCGCGCTCCGAATGGGACAGGATGCGCCCGACCATCACCGGGGCGAACCAGGCGCCGGTCAGTTTCTCGCGCTCGATGGCGGCCAGCGCCGTGTCGGGATCGAAGTCGCGCAGCAGGCAGATCGTTCCGCCCAGCCACAGCACCGCGAGGCCCGGCAGGTCGAAGGCGCCGACATGGTACAGTGGCCCGACCGCCAGCAGCCGGTCCTCCGCCGTCAGCCCCAGCGCCGTCACATGGTCCATGCATTTCCAATAGAAGTTCTCATAGGAATGCATGACCCCCTTGGGGTGGTCGGTGGTGCCCGACGTGTACATCAGCCGGAACAGGTCCTGGGTCCCGCGCACCCGCATCGGCGGCACCGGTCCCTCGGTCCCGGCCAGCGCCCGCCCGTCCGCCTGCGCCGCCGCGTCGACCAGGATGGCGTTCGCTTCGCGCTCCACCGCCCCGGCCAGCTCGGTGTCGGCGAAGACCAGCACCGCGCCGGCGTTGCCGGTGATGAAGGCGACCTCGGGGGCGGCCAGCCGGTAGTTGATCGGCAGGAACACCGCGCCGAGGTGGCTGGCGGCGAAGGCGATCTCCAGGAAGGCGGCGCTGTTCTTCATCACCACCGCCACCACGTCGCCCTCGCGCACGCCGCGCCGGTGGAGGAAGGCGGCCATGCGCCCGATGCGGTCGAGGAAGTCGGCGTAGCTGATGCGCTGGTCGCCATAGACCAGCGCCAGCCGGTCCGGCGTGCGCAGCGCGTGGAATCGGATGAAGGCGCTCAGATTGACCACGGGTATCCCCTCCCTCGGGATGTGCGTCCGGCGTTGCCCGCCGGCTTCGCTGTCTATACGACCTCACGTGCCGGTCGGGCTTCGGCCGCATGTGCGGCCGGGACCGCGGTCGCGGTCCGAAGCGGATCGTAATCCGCTTCAGTAGGATTTCGGCATGCCGAGATCGTGCATGGCGATGAAGTTCAGCACCATCTCTTCCGACACCGGGGCGAAGCGGAACAGCCTTGCGTCGCGCCACAGCCGCTCGACATGGTATTCCTTGGCGTAGCCCATGCCGCCCATCGCCTGCATCGACCGCTCGATGGCGTGGGACGCCGCCTGCGCCGCGATCAGCTTGGCGATGTTGGCCTCGCTGCCGTAGGGCAGGCCGGTGTCGCACAGGGACGCCGCCTTCAGGTTCATCAGCCGGGCGCATTGCAGCTCGGCGTGGGCCTGGGCGAGCGGGAACTGGACGCCCTGGTAGGCGGCCACCGGCTTGTCGCCGAAGACCTTGCGGTCCTTGGCGTAGTCCACCGCCAGCCGGATGGCGAGGCTGCCGGCGCCGACCAGTCCGGCGGTGGTGACGATGCGCTCGGTGTTCAGCACGTCGAGAAGCTGGTGCCAGCCGCCGTCGAGCGTGCCGATCAGCTCGTCCGGCTCGATCCGCACGTCGTCGAAATAGACGGTGCTGGAAGCCAGCGTGTTGGTGCCGACCTTCTCGATCGGCTGGTGGCTGAGCCCCTCGCGGTCGACGTCGATCAGGAACAGGCTGATTCCGGCGGTGCGGCGGCCCGCCTCCTCCAGCCGGGTGGTGCGGGCGACCACCAGCATCTTCTGCGCGTCGGGCACGCCGGTGATCCAGATCTTCTGGCCCTTCAGCCGCCAGCCCTGGCCGTCGGCGTGGGCGAAGGTCCGGATCTCCAGGCTGTTGGAGCCGGCGTTCGGCTCGGTCAGCGCCATGCAGAAATTCAGCTTGCCCTGGATCAGGGCGGGCAGCATGGCGTCCCTCTGCGCCTTGCTGCCGAACTTCGCCAGCGCCACGCCGCCAAAGATCGGGTTGATCATGAAGAGCTGGGCCAGCGTGGAGCCGCCGCCCGCCGCCGACAGCGCCTCCACCACCAGCGCCATGTCGAGCATGCCGAGGCCGGAGCCGCCATACTCCTCCGGCAGGGAGACGCCGCCGAGGCCGGATTCACAGATGCCGGCCCAGGCCTCGGTCGGGAAGCTCTTCTTCGCGTCCTGCTCGCGCCAATAGTCGGGACCGAACTCGGCGCCGACGCGCGACGCCGTCTCGATCATCAGGCGCTGTTCTTCGGAAAGCTGGAAGTCCATGGGAGGTCTCTTTTTCAGGTCAGGCGGCTTTGGTTCAGGGTGCGCGAAGCAGGCGGAAAGGCCGCTCCAGCCCGGCGATGATGCGGTTGAGGAAGGCCAGGGCGGTCACGCCGTCGAACAGCCGGTGATCCGCCGACAGGACGAGGCCGAGTTCGCGTTTCAGCACCGGGGCTCCCGCCGCGTCGGGACGGAAGACGGAGCGAACGCTGCCGACGCCGAGGATGCTCGACTGGCCGGGGTTGATGATCGAAGTCATGTAGGTGACGTTGTGCATGCCGGCGTTCGACACGGTGACGGCGCCGCCCTGGAAGTCCTCTTCGGTCAGGCGGCCGTCGCGGGCGCGGCGGGTCAGCGCCGCCGCCTCCTCCGCCAGCCGGTCGAGCGGCAGGGCCGCCGCCCCGCGCAGCACCGGGGCGACCAGCCCGCGCGGGGTGTCCACCGCCATGCCGATGTCGCCCCGGCCCAGGGCGAGGATCGCGCCGCCGGGAGCCTCGTCGTCCCACACCCGGTCCATCTCCGGCATGACGGCGAGCGCCCGGCCGACCGCGGCCAGCACCAGATGGGTCATCGAAATCCGCTGGAGCCCGGATTCCGTGTCGGCGTTCAGCCGGTCGCGCAGGGCGGCCAGCTCCGTCACCTCGGCCTCGGCGGCGAGGTAGAAGTGCGGCACGTCGCGCTTGGCGGCGGTCAGGCGGCGGGCGACGGTCGCCTGAAGGGTGGTGGGCTTCGACCGTTCCCCGGCGGGAGTCTCGATCTTTGGCGCCTGGGGCTCGGGTTGGGGCGCTGGTTGGGGCGTGGGCCGCGTTTGGGCCGCCGCCTCGACATCGGCGACCTTGATGCGGCCACGCGGGCCGCTTCCGGTCACTGCCGCTAGATCGACGCCCAGCCCTTCGGCGCGGCGGCGGGCGAGGGGAGTCGACAGGATGCGCTCCCCGTTGCTGCGGACCGGAGCGGGCAGGGGCCGGGCGTTGGCGGCGCCGGGCGTCGGGGCGGGTATCGGGGCGGCCTTCGCGGCGGGCGTCTCCGCCGGCTCCGGAGCGGGGGCGGCGCCCGCGCCATCGGCGGACCAGCGGGCGATCGGGGTGCCGACGGCCACCGTCTCGCCGGCCGGGATGGTCGTCTCGATCAGCACGCCGTCGCTGTCGGCCTCGACCTCCGAGGCGATCTTGTCGGTTTCGACGACGAGCAGCACGTCGCCGCTGCGGAAGGGCTGGCCGGGAGACACCCGCCATTCGGCGAGCACCCCCTCGGTCATCGTCAGCCCCAGCTTGGGCATCACCAGTTCGCGGACCATGGTCATTGCCCCGTGAAGGCGGCCTTGCGCTTCTCCAGGAAGGCGCGGCAGCCCTCGTGCGCGTCCCGGCTGTCGAGCACCAGCCCGATCATCGCCTGCTCGTAGGCCAGCGAGGCGCCGAGCGGCATTTCCGCGCCGTGGCGCAGCGTGCGCTTGGTCAGTTTCAGGATCAGCGGCGACTTGGCGGCGATCTTGTGGGCGGTGGCCATCGCCTCGGCCATCAGCTCGGCCTTGGGCACGGCGCGGTTGACCAGCCCCCAGGCGACGGCCTCCGCGGCGGTGAACTGGTCGCCGGTGAAGACCAGCTCGCGCGCCCGGCAGGCGGGAATCTGGCGCAGGATGCGCTGGGTGCCGCCGGCGCCGGGGAACAGGCCGAGGTTGATTTCCGGCAGGCCGAACTTCGCGCTGTCGGCGGCGATGCGGATGTCGAGCGACAGCACCAGCTCGGTCCCGCCGCCGAGCGCCCAGCCGTTGACGGCGGCGATGGTCGGCTTGTCGCAGGTCTCGAACCGGCGGAACACCCGGTGGACGACCTCCGCGAAGTCGAGATAGTGGGCGAGGCCCTGGCGGCTGTCGAGGTCGGCGATGTCGCCGCCGGCCACGAAGGCGCGCTCGCCGGCCCCGGTGACGACGATGACGTGCACGCCGTCGTCGGCCTCCAGCTCGCCCAGCGCCCGTTCCAGCTCCAGCAGGGTCGGTACGTCCAGCGCGTTGAGGGTCGTCGGGCGGTTGATGGTGATCAGGCCCACGGCGCGGTCGCGGCTGGTCAGGATGGGGCGTTCGTCCGTCATGATGCTGGTCCTCCCGTGGGGCGTTCAGGCGAGCGTGCTCTTGACCGCCGCGACGATCCGGTCGGCGTCGGGCAGATAGGCCGCTTCGAGGGTCTTGGCGAAGGCGATGGGCATGAAGGGCGCGCCGACCCGCAGCACCGGGGCGTCGAGGTCGTCGAAGGCGTCCGACGCGATGCGCGCGGCGATCTCCGCCCCGACTCCGAAGGCCTGCACCGCCTCGTGCGCGATCACCACCCGGTGGGTCTTGGCGACGGAGGCGAAGACAGCCTCCTCGTCCCAGGGCTGGATCCAGCGCAGGTCGACGATTTCCGCCTCGATGCCCTCGGCGGCCAGCCGGTCGGCGGCGGCGCGGGCGGCGTAGAGGGTGGCGCCGTAGGTGACGATGGTGGCGTCGCGGCCCGCCCGGTCGATGCGCGCCTTGCCGACCGCGCGCGGGGCGTTCACGTCGATGTCGCCCTGAAGCGCGTAGAGCGCCTTGTTCTCGACGACGACGACGGGGTCCGGCGCCTCGATGGCGGCGCGCAGCAGGCTGTAGGCGTCGGCGACGGTGGCCGGGCAGACGACGCGCAGGCCGGGGATGTGGGCGAACCACGCCTCCAGGCACTGCGAATGCTGCGGCCCGGCGTTCAGCCCGCCGCCGTGCGGCGTGCGCAGCACCATCGGCACGCTGCACTGCCCGCCGAACATGAAGCGGGCCTTGGCGGCCTGGTTGACCACGGCGTCCATGGCGAGCGTCACGAAATCCATGAACATGATCTCGACCACCGGCTTCATGCCGGTCAGCGCGGCGCCCACGGCGGCGCCGACCAGGGAGGCCTCGGAGATCGGGGTGTCGCGCACCCGCTCCGGCCCGTGGGCGTCGAGCAGGCCGCGGGTCGCCTTGAACGGCCCGCCGGCGGCGGCCACGTCCTCGCCCATCAGCATCACGGCGGGGTCGGCGGCCATCGCGTCGTTGAGGGCCTGGGCGACGGCGTTCACATAGCGCAAAGGCTTCGGCATCGGAGGTCAGGCCCCGGCGGTGAGGGTGGCGGTCGGCGTGTAGACGTCGCGGAAGGCGGCGTCCACGTCGGGCAGGGCGTCGGCGCGGGCGGCCTCCAGGGCGTCGCGAATCTCGGCGTCCACCGCGTCGACCAGGGCGGCGAGCGCCGATTCCTCGACCCCGGCGGCGAGCAGCGCCTCGGCGGAGCGGCGCAGCGGGTCGTTCCGCGGCAGGCCGGCGATCTCGTCGGCGTTGCGGTAGCGCTGCGGGTCGCCCTCGAAATGGCCGTGCCAGCGGGTGGTCAGGCATTCCAGGATGCGCGGGCCGCCGCCGTTGCGGGCGGCCTCCACCACCTCCGCGGCGGCCTCGGCCACCGCGGCGACGTCGTTGCCGTCCACCTTCCGGTGGGGCACGCCGAAGGCCGCGCCCAGCTTGTCGAGAGTCGCGGCGAACTGGGTGGAGGTCGGCGAGAATTCCGACCAGCCGTTGTTCTCGCAGACGAAGACCATCGGCAGTTTCCACAGCGCCGCCATGTTCAGGCATTCGTGCAGCGCGCCCTCGGCCATGGCGCCGTCGCCGAAGAAGGCGACCGCCACGCCGCCGGTGCGCCGGGTCTGGTGGGCGAGCGCGCTTCCGGTGGCGAGCGGCAGCCCGGCCCCGACGATGCCGTTGGCCCCCAGCACGCCCAGCGACAGGTCGGCGACGTGCATGGAACCGCCGCGCCCGCCGCAGATGCCGCCGGCCCGCCCCATGATCTCCTTGAAGAAGAGGTCGAGTTTCACCCCGCGGGCCAGCACATGGCCGTGGCCGCGGTGGGTGGTGGCGAAGCTGTCCCGTGGCCCCAGCGCGCCGACGACCCCGGCGGCCACCGCCTCCTGCCCGACGCTGAGATGGATGAAGCCGGGGATCTCGCCGTCGGCGAACAGCCGGGACAGGGTCGTCTCGGTCGCCCGGATCGTTTGCATGGTGCGGTGGAGCGCCAGCCGCCGGTCGGTTGGGATTGGGTTGGCCGGAATCGGATCTGCCTGAGCGGCGGATGACGGCATGGATGCCTCCCTTCGCGTTTCTTCCGCGCTCCGCCGGTGTGTGTGGGAAAGCGCGGTGCGGAGTCGATGCTCCGTTGGTCGACCAAACAATGAATGATGATTCATGTTTCAGTCAAGCAGTCTGTTTGTTCGCATCCCGGCTTCCCCCTGCTGGGCGGGGCTATCACAAGTTCCCTCTCCCCTCCGGGGAGAGGGTTAGGGTGAGGGGGATGCGCTTTTGCCGGACATATCGCCATGCGCAACCCCCTCACCCGCCCTTCGGGCCACCCTCTCCCCAGAGGGGAGAGGGCTATAAAGGCCAGATGCGATTGCCCGGCGGGATGGTTTGGTGCGGCTTCGGCGTCAAGTGCATCCCGCTCAAATACACCGTTGCGCGGACAGTTGGCGCGCGTTACATTCTCGATGAAAAATGACTCATGGTTCATTCAAAAAGGCTGGGTCGCAGGCCCCGCCGCATAAGGGAGGAAAAAAGCGCCATGCACCGTCGTTCCGTCATCCGCTTGCTCGGGGCCGCCGTCACGCTGACCTCGGCGCTCGCGCTGTCCGCCGGGTCCGCCGCCGCGCAGGACACCATCAAGATCGGTATGACCTCGGCCCTGACCGGCCCCTACAACGAGTATGGCGAGGGTGGGCGGCGCGGCGTCGAACTCGCCATCGAGAAGTGGAACGCCAAGGGCGGCATCAACGGCAAGACGATCGAGCTGGCGATGCTGCTCGACGACCAACTCGTGCCCGACCGCGCGGTGCAGAACATGCGCCGGCTGCTCGACAACAAGGAGCTGGTCGCCATCATCGGCCCGGCGGGCAGCGGCCCGACGCTGGCGGTGATCGAGATGGCCGCCGCCGACGGGCGCCCCTACATGAACCCGGTGGCGCAGACCCCGACCGTCACCTACCCGGACGGCGGCAAGCCGCGCCCGAACGTCTTCTCCTTCGCGCTGCAGAACGACGTCGAATCGACGGTGCTCGGCCGCTACGTCGCCAGCCAGTTCAAGAAGCCGGGGCTGGTCCATGAGAGCACGGCCTACGGCGTGTCCGGCGCCGACATGATCGCCAAGGAGCTGAAGGCGGCGGGCGGTGCCGTGGTGGCGACGGAGACCTACAACCAGCGCGCCCAGGACGTGACGGCGCAGATCGCCCGCCTCCAGCGGGCCGGGGCCGACGTGGTGGTCTGCGTCGGGCTGGGCGCCGATCTGGCGGTGATCCGCCGCACCATGGCGCGGCTGAACTTCAACGTGCCGCTGGTCGCCTCCAACGGCGCCCTGTCGATCCCCTACCAGGAGGCCGCCGGTGATCTGGTGACCGGCACGCGCGGCTCCATGGTTTACGTCTTCGGCGAGGAGACGCTGAACCCGGCGGCCCAGGGCTTCGCGGACGCCTACAAGGCCAAGTACGGCACCGACCGCTGGTGGGGCAACGACCCGCAGCGCCCGCAGATCTTCATGTCGCTGTCGGTCAGCAACGCCTACGACGCCGCCGACGTGCTGTTCGAGGGCATCAAGCGCGCCAACTCCACCGATCCCAAGGCCATCGCGACGGCCATCGAGGGCATCCAGGGGCTGCGCGGGGTGAACGCCACTTATTCCTTCTCCGCCACCAAGCACCACGCCATCGCGCCGGAGGATGTGGCGATCTTCGAGTACGTGAAGAGCGGCGACAAGATCGGGCTGACGATCGTCAGGAACTGACGGGGTTCCCTCTCTCCTCCTTTCGTCTCCGGAGCGATCCCCCCTCTCCCCTCTGGGGAGAGAGGCGGGGTGAGGGGGATGTCGGGGGACGGAAAGCGCAGGCGATGCGGGACCCCCTCACCCTAACCCTCTCCCCGGAGGGGAGAGGGAAGAAAAAGGACGACGCCATGCAATTCGTGCTGCAACTCGTTTTCGCCGGCGTCTGCGTCGGCGCGGTCTACGCGCTCATCGCCATGGGGCTGTCGCTGACCTTCTGGACCACGCGGACGCTGAATTTCGGCCAGGGCTCGCTGCTGATGACCGCCTCGGTGGCGACGGTGGCGATGCTGGGGGCCGGGATGCCCGCGGCCCTCGCCGTGCCGCTGGGCATCCTGCTGGCCGGCGGGCTGATGGTGGTGGCGGAGCGGATCGCCATCCGCCCGCTGCTGAAGTCCGGCGACAGCATGGGCTGGGTGGTGTCCACGCTGGGGCTCGGCATCTTCCTCCAGGGCTTCGTCTCCAGCGTCTTCGGGTCGCAGGCCATCGCCTTCCCGTCGCTGGTCTTCGACAGCCTGGATTCGGTGGACGTCGCCGGGGTCCAGGTGTCGTCGCAGTATCTCGCCGTGCTCGGCCTGTCGCTCACCCTGATGGTGGCGATGGAGCTGTTCCTGCGCCGCTCCGCCTGGGGTCGCGCGGTGCGGGCGGTGTCGCACGACGCCGACGCGGCGGCGCTGGCCGGCATTCCGGTGCGCCGGGTGATCGTGCTGTCCTTCGTCGCCAGCGGCGTGCTGGCCGGCATCGCCGGGGTGATGGTGGCGCAGATCACCGGCACCGTCGATCCCAGCTTCGGCTTCAACCTGATGGTGCTGGGCTTCGTCGCCGCGGTCTTCGGCGGCATGGGCAACACCGCCGGCGCCCTGGTCGGCGGCATCGCTCTCGGCGTCATCGAGAAGCTGGTCGGCGGCTACGTCTCCACCGCCGCCGAACACGGCATGGCCTTCGCCATCCTGATGGTGATCCTCGCCATCCGCCCGCAGGGCCTGTTCGGCCGCAAGGAATTCACGAAGGTGTAAGGGCCAGCGATGCGGAATCTCCTCTCCTTCCTCACCCGGACCCCGGTGGTCGCGGCCCTGCTGGTGGCGCTCGGCGTCGCGGCGGAGTTCGTCAGCGGCGCCACCGTGCAGATCTGGTCCTTCCTTCTCGTCAACGTCCTGCTGGCCCAGAGCATCAACCTGCTGACCGGCGTCGCCGGTCAGATCTCGCTGGGCCACGCCGGCTTTCTCGGCATCGGCGCCTACGGCTCCGCCCTGCTGATGAAGAACTTCGGCCTTCCGCTGCCGCTGACCCTGCTGGCCGGGGCGGCGATGGGGGCCTTCAGCGGCTGGCTGCTGTCCTTCGCCGCCGGGCGGGTGCGCGAGTTCTACCTCGCCATGATGACGCTCGGCTTCGGCATGATCTTCTACGAGGTGGTGCGCGAGTGGACCTCGGTCACCGGCGGCATGATGGGGTTGAGCGGCGTGCCGTCGCCCGGCCTGCGCACGCTGACCCTGTTCGGCTGGTCCGTCGGCCCGACCGCCTATTTCCAGATCATGCTGGCGGTGGTCGCGGGCGTGGTGTGGCTGCTGCGGAACTTCGTCACCAGCCCCTTCGGCCGCGCCTTCTTCGCCATCCATGTCAGCGAAGTGGCGGCCGGCAGCATCGGCGTGCCGCGCGCCCGCACCAAGCGCAACGCCTACATGCTCAGCGCCGCGCTGGCCGGTCTGGCGGGGGGCTTCTACGCCCATCTCGTCGGCTATCTCGGGCCGGAGACCTTCGGGCTGCACCGCTCGGTGGAGGTGCTGGTGATGGCGGTGGTCGGCGGGCTGGGCACGCTGGCCGGGCCGGTGCTGGGCGCCGTCGTCTTCACCTATCTGCCGGAGAAGCTCCAGATCTTCGCCGAGTACCAGTTCATGGTCTACGGCCTGATCCTGCTGCTGTCCTTCGTCCTGCTGCCGCGCGGGCTGGCCGGTTTGCTGCTGCCGCGCCCGCGCTTCGCCAAGGACGTGGCGCCGCTGCCCGCCCCGCCGCCCGCCGTTCCGAAACCATCGGGGAGCGGGCCGCTGCTGAGCGCGGAGGGGGTGTCCATCAGCTTCCTCGGGCTGCGGGCGCTCGACAACGCGTCGGTCACCGTGGGGGCGGGGGAGATCCTCGGCCTCGTCGGGCCGAACGGGTCGGGCAAGAGCACGCTGGTCAACATCATCAGCGGCATCTACCGGCCGGGCGACGGGCGCGTGACCTTCGACGGCGGCGCCATCACCGGCCTGCCCGACCACGCGGTGGCGCGGCGGGGAGCGCTGCGCACCTTCCAGGATCCGCGGCTCGTCCCCGCCTTCACGGTGCGCGAGAACGTGCTGCTCGGCGGGCACCGGCTCTACCGGCAGAACCCGCTGGCGGCGGCGCTGAACCTGCCGGGCGCCCTGCGCGAGGATGCCGCGATGCTGGGCCGCGCCGACGCCATCATCGCCATGGCCGGCCTGTCGCATCTGGCCGACACGCCGGTGCGCGACCTGCCCTACGGCGACCAGCGGATGACCGAGCTGTCGCGCGTCATCCTCGCCGACCCGCGCCTCGTCATGCTCGACGAGCCGGCGGCGGGCCTGTCGGAGGTCGAACTGCAACGGCTGGGCGGACTGGTCCGCCATCTGAAGGAACGGGGTGTCGGCGTGATCCTGATCGAGCACCACATGGATTTCCTCAACGAGCTGGTCGACCGCGTGGTCGTGCTGGACAGCGGGCGGGTCATCTACCAGGGCGGCATGGCCGGCATGTACCGCGACCCGGCGGTGGTCGCCGCCTATCTCGGCACCGAAACCCAGCCGGGGGAGGCCGTCCATGCCTGACCGGATCAATCCTGTGGGGGGCCTGGAAATCCACGGGCTGGAGGTCCGCTACGGACCGGTGGAGGCGGTGCGCGGCGTCTCGCTGCGCGCCGAGCCGGGGACCATCACCGCCATCCTGGGCGCCAACGGGGCCGGCAAATCCTCGCTGATGAAGGCGATCTCCGGCCTGGTCCCGGCGACGGCGGGGCGCATCACGCTGGACGGCGACGACATCACGCGGCTTCCTCCGCACGAGCGGGCGCGGCGCGGCCTGTCCCACGCGCTGGAGGGGCGCCGGCTGTTCCACCGCATGACGGTGGAGGAGAATCTGAAGGTCGCCTGGGACTTCCGCAACCGCGGCGGCAGCTTCCGCGCGGTGGCCGACCGCGTCTACGATCAGTTCCCCATGCTGGCGCCGCGGCGGCAGACCCCGGCGGGGATGCTGTCCGGCGGCCAGCAGCAGATGGTCATCCTGTCGGCGGCGCTGATCCACGAGCCGCGCTATCTGCTGCTCGACGAGCCGTCGCTCGGGCTGGCCCCGGTGATCGTGCAGCAGATCTTCGGCTTCATCGAGTCCGTCTGCCGGGAGCGTGGTACGACCATCCTGCTGTGCGAGCAGGTGGCGGCCATCGCCCTGCGCGTCGCCCATTCCGGCTGCGTGCTGCGGCGCGGGCAGGTGGTGCGTGGCGGTCCGGCGGCGGAGCTGGCCGCCGACCCGGCGCTGTCGGCGGCGTATCTGGGCGGGTGAGTGGTTGCGGAGGTGCCCCCACCCCGGCCCTCCCCCGCTTTGCGGGAGAGGGGGAATGGTTCCCTCCCCTGCGCAGCGGGGGAGGGTTAGGGTGGGGGCAAGCGTGCGCACACAAGAACGGGAGGGAACCCCCATGCAGTCGGGTGTCTACGAGTTCCTGGCGCAGGACCGCGTCATCTACGGCCGCCCGGCGGCGGAAGCGGTGGCGGAAACCGTCGCCAAGCTGGGAAAACAGCGCGCGCTGATCGTGGCGAGCCGGACGCTGAGCCGAGCCACGGGCGTCGTCGCCGCCATCCGCGACGCGCTGGGCGCGCGTTGCGCCGGGGTCTTCGATTCCTGCGTCGAGCATGTGCCGCGCGCCTCCGTCCTGGCGCTGGCCGCGGAGGTGCGGCGGCTGGAGCCGGACCTGATCGTCACGGTCGGCGGCGGCACGCCCATGGACACGGTGAAGGTCGCCCTGGTCGCGCTGGCCGAGGGCATCACCGACACCGCCGGCTTCGACGCCGTGCGCATCCGCGTCGCCGGGGACGGGACCCGCATCGTCCCGCCGGTGAAGGACCCGCCGCTGCGCCAGATCATCGTGCCGACCACCCTGTCGGGCGCCGAATTCTCCAACCTCGGCGGCGCCACCGACCCGACGCGGCAGGTCAAGGACCTCTACACCGGGCGGCACATCGGCGGGCAGGTGGTCATCCTCGACCCCGCCGTGACCGTCCACACGCCGGAGCGGCTGTGGCTGTCCACCGGCATCCGCGCCGTCGACCACGCGGTGGAAACGGTCTGTTCCCGCAAGCCGCAGCCCTTCACCGACGCGACCTGCCTGCACGGGCTGGCGATGCTGGCGCGCTCCCTCCCCGCCAACCGGGAGAGGCCGGACGATCTCGACGCGCGGCTGGACAGCCAGCTCGGCGTCTGGCTGGCCTCGACCGGGCTGGGCCGGGTGGAATGGGGGGCCAGCCACGGCATCGGACACCAGCTCGGCGCCGTCGCCAACGTGCCGCACGGCCATTGCTCCTGCGTCATGCTGCCCAGTGTGCTGCGCTGGAACCACCCGGTGAACGCGGACCGCCAGCGGCTGGTGGCCCGGGCGTTGGGGCGGGAGGACGGCGACGCGGCGACGGCGGTCGCCGATCTGGTGCGCGCCCTGGGGCAGCCCGACAGCCTGCGGGCGGTCGGCGTGACGCGCGACCATTTCGCCGCCATCGCCGCCGGGGCCATGCAGAACATGATGGTCCGCAGCAACCCGCGCCCGGTCACCGGGGAGGACGACGTCCGGGAGATCCTCGAACTTGCCTGGTGATCCGCAGGCGCCACCACTCCGCGCCACCACCGTACGGCCCGAACGGCCCCGCCCCTCCCGGCGGGGCCGTTTCGCGTTCGGGATGCGAAGGGGAGCAGCCGTGCAAAATGACTATGGGGGTATGCATTTCAAACAATGCCAAGGGCAGATAATTGGTTTGACCAACAATATTTGTGCACTCATAATCTTCATAGAAAATAAAATTCTCAATAGAGAACGGAGGGCACGCGATGCTCACCGACGACCAGGACCGGGAGTCCTTCACCCTTTCGACGACCTTCAACGCCGGCAAGCCGGTCGGCGCGGTGGTCAGCGCCTTCGCGATCCTGCGCCATCTGGCGGCGCAGGACGGGGCGGTGTCGAGCGCGCAGGTCGCCCGCGCGCTCGGCCTCAACCCGAGCACCTGCTTCAACATCCTGAAGACCCTGGCCGCCGAGCGGGTGGTCCAGTTCGAGGAGGTCGGCAAGGCCTACCGGCTGGGCGCCGGGCTGCTGGAGCTGGCGGGCAGCGCGCTCGATCAGGTCGGCTACACCCGGCTGCTCCACCCGGAGCTGGAACGGCTGGCCGCCGCGTGGCAGACGCCGATGACGGCGTGGCTGCGGGTCAGCGATCACCGCGTCATGCTGGTGGATCAGGCGGTGTCCAGCTCGGCCATCCAGATCCACATGCGGATCGGCCACCGGCTGCCGCTTCTGGTCGGCGCGCTGGGGCGTTGCATGGCGGCGCACGCCGGCCTGCCGGTGGAGGAGATGCGCCGCCAGTACGCCGCCGTCCGCCAGGACAACCCGCCACCCTTCGAGCAATTCCTGGCCGAGGTGGAGGAGGCGCGGGCCGCCGGCTACGCGGTGGACCGCGACGGCTTCACGCGCGGCGTGACGACGGTGTCCAGCCCGATCCTCGACGCCGAGGGCCGGCCCTTCCTGGCGCTGTCGGCGGTCGGGCTGACCGCGCAGTTCTCCGACGAGCGGGCCACGGCCATGGCCGCCGACCTGCGCGACACCACGCGGCGCATCGGGCGGCTGCTCGCCGGAACGGGCCGAACCGTCCCCCAGCGGGAGAGCATTCGATGACCCCGGTGATCTCCGGAGCCGCCGACACCGCCGTCGGGCGGCTGGACGGCAGCGGGTGCATGGCGCTTCACGCCGAAGCGGCGTCCGCGGCGCTGGCCGACGCCGGCCTGCGGGCCGACGAGGTGGACGGCGTGCTGTGCGCCTATTCGCTGGCCGAGCCGCATCTGATGCTGTCGTCGGTCTTCAACGAGTATTTCGGCATCGCGCCGTCCTACAGCGCCGCCGTCCAGGCCGGCGGGGCGACCGCCTGCGCGCTGGTGATGCAGGCGGCGGCGCTGGTGCGGGCGGGCATCTGCCGCAACGTCCTGGCGGTCTGCGCCGACAACCGCCTGACCGGGCTGGGGCGCAGCGGCGCCGTCGCCGCGCTGGCCGAGGTCGGGCACCCGCAGTTCGAGCGCCCCTACGGCATGTCGATCCCCGCGGCCTACGCGCTGGTCGCCCGGCGTTGCATGCATGAACAGGGCGTCACGGCGGAGCATCTCGCGGCTATCTCCGTCACCCAGCGCGGCCACGCGCGCCGCCACCCCAAGGCCCAGGCCCGCGACCCGCTGACCATGGAGCAGGCGCTGTCCGCCCGCATGATCGCCGACCCGTTGCGGCTGTTCGATTGCTGCCTCGTCTCCGACGGTGGCGCCGCCCTGGTGATCAGCGCCGCCGACGTGGCGGCCGACCACACGGACCGCGCGGTGTCGATCCTCGGCTACGGCCAGATGAACACGCACGAGCACGCCTTCGCCATGCCCTCTCTGACCGATTTCGGTTGCCGGCAATCGGCGGCGCAGGCCTTCGCCATGGCCGGGCTGACCCCGGCGGACATCGACGTGGCCGAGATCTACGACAGCTTCACCATCACCCTGCTGGCCGAGCTGGAATCCATCGGCTTCTTCCCGAAGGGGGAGGCCGGTCCGGCGATCCTCGACGGCGCGCTGGAGCTGGACGGGGTTCTGCCCTGCAACACCCACGGCGGGCTGCTGTCCTACGGCCATTCCGGGGCGGCGGGCGGCATGTTCCACATCGTCGAGGCGGTGCGGCAACTGCGCGGCGAGGCCGAGGCCCGGCAGGTGGCGGGGGCGGAAACCGCCTTCGTTCACGGCGACGGCGGCATCCTGTCCGCCCACTGCTCGCTGATCCTGGGGAGGGCGTGAGATGAGCGCGACCGATCCATCCCCCATGAAGCCCGTGCCGCTGGTCACCGCGGACACCCGCGCCTTCTGGGACGCCTGCGCGGAGGGGGCGCTGACCTTTCAGCGCTGCGCCGCCTGCGGCCACGTCCAGTTTCCGCCGCGGCCCTTCTGCACCGAATGCCGGGCCACAGGGCCGGGGACGGAGCGGTCCGCCGGGCTCGGCACCATCCACAGCTACACCATCGTCCACCGGGCGCCGACCGCCGCCTTCAAGGCGGACACGCCCTACGTCCTGGCGCTGGTCGATGTCGACGAGGGCTTCCGCCTGATGGTCAATCTGCGCGGCTGCCCACCGTCGGACGCCCGCATCGGCCTGCGCGTCCGCGTCCTGTTCGAGCCGCTGGCCGGCGGCGGCGCGCTGCCGCAGGTCCGGCCCCTGGTGGAGTGAACCCAACCCTTCGGGAGGGACCATCCATGCATTTGTTCGACACGCTCCAGGAGGGCGCCGCCTTCGGCGCCGAGGAGCTTCACCTGTCCGACGCGCTGATGGAGCGCTGGACCAGCCTCTATCCCGACGACCCGCCGGACGGGCGGATGCCTGCCGGAATGATCGCGGTGGCGACCATGCGGGCCTATTCCAGCCTCGTCGTGCCGCGCCCGCCGGGAAACATCCACGGCTCCCAGCGGTACGAGATGCTGCGCCGCCCGGCGGTCGGGGAGCGGTTGACCACCCGCATCGCCTGCGCCGGAAAGGAGCTGAAGCGCGACCGCCGCTGGGTCCATTTCGACACCGAGACGGTGGGGGAGGACGGCACTCCCTGCTTCCGCGGCCGCATGACCATCCTGTGGGCGGCCTGACCATGGCGGACGGGACGACCACCATCGACCGCCTGACCCCGGTCACCAAGCGGATCGACCGCGCGGCGATCCGGCTCTACGCCGAGCTGACCGACGACTTCAACCCGATCCACGTCGATCCCGACTTCGCGGCGACGACGCCGATGAAGGGCATCATCGCCCACGGGCTGCTGTCGGTGAATCTGCTTTGGCAGTCGGTCCGCCGCAGCCTGGGCGAGGCGGCGGTGTCCGACGCGACGCTGGACATCCGCTTCCTGCGCCCGGTGCGCGAGGACGACGTGGTGACCGCGGGCGGCCAGCGCCGCCCCGACGGCGACGGCTACGACGTCTGGATCGACAACCAGCATGGGGAGACGGTGATCGCCGGTCGCATGCTGCACGGGGCGGGGAGGGCGACGTCATGACCGGCACCCTGCTGGTCCGCGACGACGGCGACCTGCGGCGCATCACCCTGAACCGCCCCGCGAAGATCAACGCGCTCGACACCGTGACCCTGCGCGCGCTGGCCGAGGCCGTGGACGGCGCGCCCGTTGCCGGAGCGGCCCTGGTGGCGATCGACGGGGCCGGACCGCGCGGCTTCTGCGCCGGCGGCGATGTCGCCGAGATGAGCCGCGGGGCCGAGGCCTTCGCCGCCCAGGAGGAGGCGCTGCGGGCGGCGATGCAGGCGCTGCACGGTTCGGCGGTGCCCGTCATCAGCGTCGTGCATGGCCGGACGCTGGGCGCCGGCTGCATCGTGGCGTGCCTCAGCGACCTCGTGCTGGGGGCCGACGATGTGCAGTTCGGCTTTCCCGAGATGCGCTTCGGCCTCTACCCGGCCTTCGTCCACGCCGCGCTGACCGAACGGCTGCCGGCGGCGCTGGCCTTCCAGATCCTGGCGGGGGGCCGGATGATGGACGCGGCGCAGGCCTACGGTTTCGGCTTCCTGACCGAGATATTGCCCGCCGACGGCTTCGCCGAGGCGGCGGAGGCGCGCATCGCCTGGTACCGCGACCGGCTGGACGCCCTGGCGGCGGGCCGGCGCATCCTGCGCATGGAGGACCGCCCGTCGATGGCGGACAAGACCGCGCGGCTGGCCCCGCTGCTGGCCGAGAACCACGCCGCGCCGTCGGTCCGGCGGCTGCTGTCCGGGCTGTCTTTTGCCCGCTGATTTCTTTCGAAACGGCAACGAGTCCCGCCAACGGGACCGCGTCACCCCCGAACAACGGATTCCTGGGAGGGAACGATGTCGAAACGCACCCTGTTCGCAGCACTCGTGCTGAGCAGCGCGCTCACCAGCGGCGCCGCCCTGGCCGCCGATCCGGCGGTCTACAAGATCGGCGGCATCTTCGCGATGACCGGCGCCTCGCCCCATTACGGCAAGGTGATGAGCGCCGGGGCGCAGCTCGCCGTGGACGAGATCAACGCCCAGGGCGGCATCGACGGCGTCAAGCTGCAACTGGTCATCGAGGACCACAAGAGCGGCAGCGCCCAGGCCGCGGTCGCCGGCATGAACCGGCTGATCGACGTCGAGGGGGTGAAGGCGGTGCTGCCCTCCTTCTCCACGGTGACGCTGGCCACCATGCCCATCGGCGACCAGAAGAAGGTGATGATGATCAACGGCGGCGGGGTCAGCGCCCAGACGGTCGGCACCTCCCCCTACATGTTCAACATCCGCTCCATGGCGTCCGATCTGGCCGCCGGCATCGCCCACCGCGCGGCCGAGCAGGGGGCGAAGAAGCTCGCCCAGATCGCCATCAAGTCGGAGTTCGGCGACGCCACCATCGCCGCCACCACCAAGGCGTGGGAGGGCATGGGGCTGAAGATGGTCGCCGCCGAGCAGTTCCAGGCCGACGCCGCCAACATCGACACCCAGGTCGCCAAGCTGCGCGCTTCCCAGCCCGACGCCATCGCCAACTGGCCGACGACACCGCAGGCCGGGCTGGCGGTGAAGCGCATGCGCGAGCTGGGCATGAAGCAGCCGGTCTATTGCATGGAATGGACCGCCGAGGACACCAAGGTCGCCGGCAAGCACGCCGAGGGGGTGGAGGTCGTCACCGACTACTTCGCCGCCACCGACGAGAACCCGTGGTCCAAGCGCTTCGCCGACGCCTACAAGGCGAAATTCGGCGAGATGCCGGACTTCTACGCCGCCAACTACTACGAGGGCGTCTACGTCATCGCCGAGCTGATCCGGCGGGCGAAGGCCAAGGGCGGCGACTATTACAGCGGCGAGCGTCTGGTCCAGGCGCTGTGGGAGAATCCGACCTTCGACAGCGTCTATGGCAAGACGCTGACCTTCCGCAAGAACGGCGTGGCGCAGAAGCCGGTGGCGGTGTTCCGCCTGGAGAACGGCGAGCAGACGTTCGTGAAGTTCACCTCGGGCGACTGATCGCCGGTCCGCCCGACTTAGCCCTCTCCCCTCCGGGGAGAGGGGAGGGTGAGGGGGTTGCGCTTTTGCCGGACGCTCCGACACGCGCATCCCCCTCACCCCAACCCTCTCCCCGGAGGGGAGAGGGGGAAAAAGACAGGAGCGCCATTCCATGGATCTGCTCATCCAACTGACCCTGAACGGTCTGTTCAACGGCGCGCATTTCGCCCTGCTGGCGATGGGCTTCGCGTTGATCTTCGGGACGACCGGCGTCGTGCATTTCGCCTACGGGCCGGTCTACGCGGTCGGCGCCTACGCCATCTGGGCGCTGGCGGCGCTGGTCGGGCTGCCCTTCTGGTTGGCGGTGCTGCTGGGGATCGCCTTCACCGCGGCGCTCGGCGTCGGCTGCTACCTGTTCATCTACCGCCCGTTCGAGATCAGCGGCAGCCCGCCCTTCGTCGTCCTGGTCGCCTCGCTCGGCCTGTTCATCGTCATGAAGAACCTGATCGGCATCGTCTTCGGCACCGGGGTCAAGACGGTCGACAGCGTCGCCTACGACGTGCATTTCGTCGGCAACGCCTTCTTCACCACGGTGCAGCTGGGGCAGGTCGCGGCGGCGCTGCTGGTCGGTTGCGGCATCGCGCTGTTCCTGCGGGCCAGCCGCTACGGCAAGGCCATCCGCGCCATGGCCGACAACCGCGAGATGGCCACCGTCATCGGCATCGACACGACGCGGCTGTCCATCCTGGTCTTCGCGCTGGGTTCGGCGGTGTCGGCGGTGGCCGGGGCGCTGGTCCTGCTGCGCGACGGGCTGAACCCCAACATGGGCTTCGGCGCGGTGTTCGTCGCCTTCGTCGCGGTGATCGTCGGCGGGGTGGGATCGCTGCGCGGGGCGGTCATCGCCGCCTTCCTGCTGGCCTTCGTGCAGAGCCTGGGTATGTGGCAGATCCCCACGGAGTGGCAGAACACCATCGTCTTCGTGGTGCTGTTCGGGTTCCTGCTCGCCCGCCCCTCCGGCATCGTCCGCCGGGCGTGAGGAGAGGGACACAGCCATGGAATATCTCGCCCACATCCTCGTCATGGTCTGCCTCTACGGCATCCTGGCGACCTCCTTCAACCTGCTGATCGGCTTCGGCGGCATCTTCGCCTTGGCGCACGCCACCTTTTACGCCAGCGGCGCCTACGCCGCCGGCATCCTGGGGACGAAGCTCGGCATCGGCTTTCCCCTGACCCTGCTGGCCGGGGTGGTGGTGACCGCCGGCCTCGGCCTGCTGGTCGCCTTTCCCGCCATGCGGGTGGGCAGCCATTATCTGGTCGTCATCACGCTGGCGCTGCAGGCCATAACCATCGACGTGCTGATGAACAGCAAGCCGCTGACCGGCGGGCCGGACGGCATCGCCGGCATCCCCCCGGTGTCGCTGTTCGGCACGGCGCTGACCAGCCCGGTGACCTTCCTGCCGCTGGCCGCGGTGATGGCGGCGCTGTGCTGCGCCGTCGCCTGGAGGCTCGGCGCCTCGCCCTTCGGACGCTCCCTGCGCGCCATGCGGGAGAACGAGGCGGCGGCCCAGGCGGTCGGCAAGAACCTCGTCCGCATGAAGCTGGTGGTCTTCGCGATGTCGGCGGGGCTGGCCTCGGTCGCCGGCACGCTGATCGCCCACTACATCGCCTTCGTGAACCCGGAATCCTTCACCATCGAGGAGACCATCCTCATCCTCGCCATGGTGATCCTGGGCGGCATGGGCAATTTGTGGGGCTCGCTGGCCGGGGCGGCGATCCTGGTGCTGTTGCCGGAGGGGCTGAAGTTCGTCCATGTGCCGGGCGACATCGCCGACATGGTGCGGCAGGTGATCTACGGCGTGGTGCTGATCGTCATCCTGCGGCTGCGCCCGGAGGGGCTGTTCCCCGAGACGGTGTTCCGCACCCCGACCGGGGCCGCGCGGTCCAGCGTTCCCGCCAACGGCCCGCTCTCCAGTGCCGTGGAGCGCGCCGGCGGAACGCCGGGGGAGGTGGTGGTTTCCGCGACCTCCCTGTCCAAGCATTTCGGCGGCATCCAGGCGGTGAAGGACCTGACCATCGACCTGAAGCGCGGCGAGATCGTCGGGCTGATCGGCCCCAACGGCGCCGGCAAGACGACCGCCTTCAACCTGCTGTCCGGTTTCCTGCGCCCGACCGGCGGCACCATCCTCTACCGGGGCCGCGACGTGACGACGCTGAAGCCGCACGAGGTGGTGGCCGCCGGGTTGGCCCGCTCCTTCCAGGACCTGAAGCTCTTCACCAAGCTGACGGTGGTGGAGAACATCCTGGTCTCGCTGCCCGCGCAGCCGGGCGACCGCCCGCTGGACGTCTATGTCCGCCCCGGCCTCGTCCGCCGGGCCGACCGCGAGAACGTCGCCCGCGCGCTGGAGATCGCCTCCTTCGTCGGGCTGCTCGCCAAGGCCGACGAGACCGCCGCCAACCTGTCCTACGCCGAGGAGAAGCTGCTGGTCATCGCCCGGCTGCTGGCGACCGGGGCCGACGTTCTGCTGCTCGACGAGCCACTGTCCGGCCTCGACACCGTGACGGTGGAGCGCATCTGCGGGGTGATCCGCGACCTCGCCCGCGCCAACAAGGCGGTCTGCATCATCGAGCACAATCTGGAGGTCATCCGCGGCGTCTGCGACGAGATCGTCTTCATCGACGAGGGCCGCGTGCTGACCAAGGGACCGCCGGACACGCTGATGCGCGACCGCGAACTGGCCGAGAGGTATTTCGGATGACCGAGATTCACACCATGCCGATCGCCGAACCCGTCCTGGAGGTGCGCGGCCTCAGCGCCGGCTACGGCAAGCGGGCGGTGGTTCACGAGGTCGACCTGACGGTGCGGGCCGGCGAGATCCGCGTGCTGCTGGGCCACAACGGGGCCGGCAAGACGACGCTGGTGCGCTCCGTCTTCGGGCTGCTGCGGCCCTCCGCCGGGACCGTCCGCTACCGGGGGGAGGACATCACCCGGCGGCGCTGCGCCGACAACGTGAAGGCCGGGATCGCGCTGGTCCCGCAGGGGCACGGCATCTTCCGCAGCCTGACCGTGCGCGAGAATCTGGAACTCGGCGCCTACACGGCCCACGACCCGGCGGAAATCCGGGCGAACCGCGACGCGGTGATGGACCTGTTCCCGATCCTGCGCGAACGCGCCGGCCAGATCGCCGGCACCATGTCGGGCGGCCAGCAGCAGATGCTGGCGATGGGCATGGCGCTGATGCACCGGCCCGACGTGATGATCCTCGACGAACCGTCGATCGGCCTCGCCCCCAACCTCGTCCAGCGGGTCATGGAGGCCATCGCCGAGGTGAACCGGGCGCTGCGCATGGCCGTGCTGATGGTCGAGCAGAACGTCGTCCACGCCCTGCCCATCGCGCAAAGCGTCACCGTGCTGCGCACCGGCCGCAAGATTTACGAGGGCCCGCCCGAGCCGCTGGGCGACCGCCAATACCTGATGACCCTTTTCTGAAGAATTCCGCACAGAAGGACGAAATCATGGCCCGTCAGAAGATGCTGATCGTGGGTGCGCTGGGGACCGTCGGCCGCCCGATGCTGGAGCATTTCGAAGCCTCCCCGGACTGGGACGTCTGCGGCGTGTCGCGCCGCACCCCGGATTTCGAGACCACCGCCGAATGGGCCGCCGTCGATCTGCGCGACCCCGACGACTGCCGCAAGCTGCGCGCGATCAAGGGCGTCACCAACATCTGCTACACCGCCGTCTACGAGAAGCCCGACGTGACGCGCGGCTGGTCGGAATGGGACCATGTCGAGACCAACCTCGCCATGCTGAAGAACGTGGTCGAGAACGTCGAGGCGGTGTCGCCCAACCTGCGCCACATCACGCTGCTGCAGGGCACCAAGGCGTATGGCGGCCATCTCGGCCCCTTCCGCCAGCCGGCGCGGGAGAGCGATCCGCGCTACATGCGCCCCAACTTCTACTACGACCAGCAGGACTGGATCGGCGAACGCCAGCAGGGCAAGGAGTGGAGCTGGAGCGTGCTGCGCCCGCAGATCGTCTGCGGCCTCGCAGTCGGCAGCCCGCTGAACATCATCACCGCCATCGGCGTCTTCGCCGCGGTGTCACGCGAATACGGCCTGCCGCTGCGCTTCCCCGGCGGGGCGTCGCGCATCGGCGAGGCGACCGACGCCCGGCTGATCGCCAAGGCCGCCGAATGGGCCGGCACCAGCCCGCAATGCGCCAACCAGGTCTTCAACATCGCCAACGGCGACGTCTATGTCTGGGAGAATGTGTTCCCCAAGGTGGCCGAGCTGTTCCGCATGGAGCTGGAGCCGGCGCAGCCCTTCTCGCTGGCCCGCATCATGCCGCAGAACGAGCCGATCTGGGACCGCGTCGTCGCGAAGCACGGCCTCAAGCCCTACAAATACACCGAGGTCGTGCCGTCCTGGCAGTTCGCCGACTTCCTGTTCGGCTACGGCCAGCGCCCCAACCCGCACCACATGAGCACGATCAAGGCGCGCAAGCTGGGCTTCCACGAGTGCGTGGACAGCGAGGAGATGTTCGTCGATCTCCTCCAGGAACTCCAGAAGCGCCGCATCCTGCCGGAATGAGAGAGGCCCTCCGCATGACCATCACGCGCAGCATCCACGGCGTTCCGGTGCAATGGGAAACCCTGCCGGCTCTGGTCGCCGCCCGCGCGGCGCAGCATGGGGATGCGCCCCGGCTGACCGTCGCCGGGCGGGCGATGAGCTACCGGGAGCTGGACGGGGAGTCCAGCCGCGTGGCCGCCAACCTGCACCGGCTGGGGGTGCGCCGCGGCGATCGGGTCGCCTGCTTCCTGCGCAACGCGCCGGAGCATCTGCTGACCTGGGTCGCCGCCGGCAAGCTGGGGGCGATCTGGGTGCCGCTGAACGCCGGTCTGGTGGGGGAGGATCTCGTCCACACCCTGACCAACGCCACGCCCGCCGTCCTGGTGGTGGACGGCGAACTGGCGGAGCGGGTGGAGGCGGTCGCGGACCGGCTGCCCCGCATGCGCGTCTACGCGGTGGACGACGGCGAGGGGAGGGGAGGCGGTCGTTTTCCGCCCTTCGCCGAGCTTCTGGAGCCGGGGCATCCGCTGCCGGTGGTGGCGGTGTCCGGCGGCGATCCCGCGGTCATCATCTACACCGGCGGCACCACCGGCCTGCCCAAAGGCGCGCTGCTGCCGCATTTCGCCTGGATCGCGGCGGGGATGCGCTACGTCGAGGCGTTCGAGACGCGGCCGGACGACGTCCATTACTCGATCCTGACACTGTTCCACGTCGGCGGTCTGATGCTCGGCGTGATGGGGCCGATGGTCGCCGACATTCCCACGGTGATCGACCACCGCTTCAGCGGCAGCAACTTCTGGGCGCGGGTGAGGGAGACCGGGGCGACCATCGTCGATCTCATCGGCACCATGATCACCGTGCTGACCGAACAGCCGGAGAGCCCGGCCGACCGCGACCACCGGGTGCGCGTCTCGCTGGGGGTGACGGGGCAGATCCCGCCCGCCGTCTCCGACCGCTTCGTGGAGCGCTTTGGCGTCGGCTTCGTCAACGTCTATTCGCTGACCGAAACCGGCGGCGTGCTGATCGTCAACAACCGGATGGACTCGCCCAAGCCGCGCGCCAACGGCCTGACCCACGGCTGGGCGGAGGTGACCATCCTGGACGAGGACGATCAGCCGGTGCCACCGGGCGTCACCGGCCAGATCGCCCTGCGGCCCCGCTATCCGCACATCTTCATGTCGGGCTATTTCAACGCGCCGGAACGCACGTTGGAATGCCTGTCGAATTTGTGGCTGCACACCGGCGATCTCGGCCATCTGGACGCGGACGGCTATCTGCACTTTACGGGGCGCCAAGCCCACTGGCTGCGCCGCCGCGGCGAGAACGTCTCGGCTTATGAGGTGGAAAGCGTGCTCAGCCAGTGTCCGGGCGTGCGCGAGGTCGTGGTGGTCGGCACGCCGTCCGAAAAGGGGGAGGAGGAGGTAAAGGCCTTCGTCATCCGCGAACCGGGCAGCGGCGTGGAGCCGGCGGCCATCGCCGCGTGGTGCGAGGGCCGCATGGCCGCCTTCAAGATTCCGCGCTTCATCACCTTCGTGGAGAGCTTCCCCCGTTCCGTGACGAAGCGTGAGGTGGAGCGTCACAAGCTCCGCGCGCTGCCGAACGACGGAGCCTGGGACCGTGAGAGGCCGTGATCCGGACCGAACCGGCCCGGCGGCCGCGCTCGTCGGCGATGACGGGCGCGGCGAGGGGGGAGGGGCAAACCGGCGCTGCCGGGTTTTCACCAGGCAGCTTGATGCCGGCCGCTTCGATCAGGGGGCGACGCCGACGCTGGTCGCTTCCATGCCCCGGATCAGGTCGGCCACCTCGCCATAGGGGCGCTGGGCCAGATAGTTGAGGATGCCGTTGGCCAGTTCGACCGGAAGCGCGACGTGCGTCGCCGGGCGGGATTCCGGAGCGGATGTGGCCGGAGCGATGGTCGGGGCGGCGGCCGGCGTGGTGGCCGGAGCGGTGATGGTGTCGGACATGATGATCTTTCTTCTGATGGGTTGTGGTTGGTGGCGGGAACGCTCGACGGGTTGCCGCCCCCGTCGAGCGTCTTGACGAGGCGCCGTCAGCGGCCGCTGCGCGTCGTGATGACGGCCCTATGCGCCTTTGTACCCGTGGAGCGGCGGTGCCGGTTGCGGAGCCATGCGCTTCGTTGACGTGGCTCAAACCGGCACCCTCTTTCTCCATGAGTAAGCGGTTACTTATTATTTGACGAAAGCATTGGGCCGATCAAGCGAAAAGTGATCATCCGCCGCTGTCTTTCGTACCGGTCGGCACCGAGAGAACGCATCAGGCGAAGCTCGACGCCCGCCGGAACAAGGCGTCGATCCGGTCGTCATCGAGGCCGAGATGCGCCGCCGCCTTGGCGATGATCGCGTTGTCGCGGCGGACCTCGCTGGCATATTGCCAGGCGAGTTGTTCAGGCTTGCTCAGCGTCGCCACGAAGGCTTCGGCGTCGTCGAGCAGGTCGGCTTCGAGCAGCGCCATGCGGGCTTGCAGTGGCGACACCGTTTCCGGGACCGGGCCGACCGGGACATAGGGCTCCGGGTTGGCCGACAGCGTGCCGGTGACGGGGTCGATCAGCATGCCGATCCCGACCTCGACCGCCTCGTCCACTTCGATGTAGGCGCCGTCGGTGGGCGGCGCGAAGCCGACCACGAACTGGGTATAGCCGGTGACCACGTTGTTTTCGTCGTAATGGACGTATTTCATGACGGATGGCCCTCAGTTGGCGGGATAGAGCTTGAAGACGTTGCGAATCCACGAGCCGTAGCGCGCGTTGACGTAGCGCGCGTTGACGGTGTACCAGCGGTTCAGCGAGCCGTCGGAGAGGTTGGCGTTCAGGCCGTTGTCGACGTTGATGACCGTCCAACGCCCGTTGTCGAGGTCCACGGCGTAGACGCCCGGTCCCCAGGAATTCAGATCGATCTCGTTCTGTGTCGCGCCGCTCCAGACGTGCCAGTAACCCACCGCCTTGGTGCCGTTGTCCATCTTGCGGGCCAGCACGTTCGACAGCCAGTCATTGCACCAACCCATCCAAAGATTGCCGTCCGAGCCGATGGTCGCCCCCGCCAATTGGGCGCCGCCATCCGGATTCAGCGTCAGGGACGATCTGGTACCGCCGTTGCCGTTGCGCAGTTCCAGGCGCAGATGGTCGTCGGTGGAGTAGTAGAGCAGCCCGCGGTCGTTTGCCCCGCCGCCCGTGCGCAGCCACAGGTGAGTGTTGCCCCAGCCTCCATTGTCCACGTAGGCATGGGCGCCGGACGCTCGCAGAGTGTTGGCCGACATCTCGCCCGAGACGCTGCCGTTGCCGGACACGCCGAGACCGCCCGAGGTCACCGTCAGGCCATTCGCCACGGAGATGCTGTTGTTGACCGTCAGACCACCGGTGATCGTTCCGCCGGCCAGCGGCAGTTTGGTGCCATCGCTGCTGGCGATGGTGACGCTCTGCGCCGACGAACCATCGTAAACGGTGCCGTTGATGGTCAGCGCGTTCGCCACCCGGTTCGCCGTGGTGGCGGTGGTCGCGGTCGCCGCGTTGCCGTTCAGCGTGCCGGTGATGGTCCCGTTGACGATCAAACCGCCGGTGGTGAAGCGGGCGATGCGGGCCTGCTTGGTATCCTCCTGGGTGTCGTTGGTCTGATTGTTGAGGTAAACGTCGAGGTATTCGTTGCCCCAGGCCCCCGAAGAGAAGCCCGACCGCAGCGAGGCGACGAGGCGGGGCATCTGATCGGCGCCACTGGCGAAGGTGCCGCCGAAGCGCAGTTTGCCCTCCCGGCCGTTACCGCCGGCGGTCGGCGCCAGGAACAGATGGGCGCCCTGGTTGCCCAGTGTGGTGCTGACGTTCACCTGCCCAGTCGCGAGAATACCGGCGAAGCTCGGCGTCGCGGTGCTGCGGACGTCCTGCTGGTTTCCTTCGTGCCACACCAACTTGCGCGTCGCGGCGTTGCCGACATAGACGTCGCCGCCGGGCTCCAGGTAGAGGTCGCCGCTCGGGGTCAAGGCCATGTTGTCGGAGTTCGGCCCCGGCCCGTCGTTGCTGGTGCCGATCCTCAGCAGGCCGTTCTCGCCGCTGCTGCCGTCGATGGCATAGGTGTCGTCGTCGTTCGTCCAGGCGATCCATCCGTAGTCGGCGCCGCCGGTGTCCGTGCCGCCGAACTGCTCCTCACGCCCGAAGTAGATGGCGTTGCCGGCGTTCACGCCGATGTTGCCGCCGAAATTGGTGTTCAATCTCACATCGAACCGGGCGGCCGCGATGTTGTAGCTCCACACACTGCGGTTGTTGAGCCAGTCGTACAACCCGACGCCCGCAGCGACACCGTAGAACCCGGCGTTCACCCCGGTCTTGACGAACTTGACGTGCTGCTCGGTGGTTGCGTGGCTGAGCTGCACATGCCCGCTGGTGACATCCTGCCCGCCGGCCACGCCGAGCCCGTTCCCGACATACACCCCACCGGTGTCGAGGGCGATCCGGAGCGGACGCAGGCTGTTCCAGCTCCCGTTGGCGTCGTTGCTGTTGGTCAGCAGGATGTAGTAGTTGCCCCCGTCGTTGCGGTGGATGATGCCGTACCCGGCGGAGCTGCTGCCTTGCTTGTGGCGGATGCCGTCGGCGGTCAGGGCGAGAAGGGAGCCCGTGGACGCGACGCCGTTGAACGTCGGCGCGGCGGTGGTGCGCAAATCCTGCCCCAGCCACGTTCCGTTCAGGTTCGCCGTGGTGTAGACCGAGCTGCCGTCGATGGTCACATTGCCCGACGACGGGATGGCCAGGCGGTGCGCCGCTCCTGCGCCGGAGCCGATGTAGACACCGTGGTCGTTGCCCTCGCCGCCGAATTGAATGTAACCCTGCGGGGTCAGGTCGACTTGACGCTGGATGCGCCACCCCGCCGAAGTCCAGGCGGTGTTGGTGCCGGCGAAGCGCTGGATGTGCGTGCGCAGATAGTCGGTGTTGGAGGCGCCCGAACCGGACACCGCCTGATTGTGGACGACGGCGTTGCCGACCGTCGTGCCCAGCTGGGCGAGGTAGGTCTCGGTCTTCGCCTTGAACTGCGCCGTGTCCTTGGTCAGCGTCAGGTAGGCGGTCATGTTGGCGTCGGAGGCCGCGTCGTTGGCCGTCGAGTTCAGGCAGATCGCGTAATACTCGGTCCCCCAGTTGGCGGTGCTGAAACCGGCCTCGGTGCGCCCGACCACCCGCTGCCCGGTGTCGGCGGTGCCTCCGGCGAACGTGCCGTAGTGGCGGGTCACCGACTTGCGGCCCAGCGAGCCGCCGCCGGTTTGCAGGTGCAGATGCGCCCCGTTGGCCGCCACATTCGCGTTGACCGTGACTGGAGCCCACGCGCTGATTCCGGTCGGCGTGGTGGTGTTGCGGTAGAACGACATCACGCCGACCGTCGACGAGAAGTCGTCGGAGTCGATGGCGATGTCCATCTGCGCGGTGTTCGCCGCCAGGCGCCACCGCTTGCTGTTGGCGGCGGCGTCGGTGTCGTGAAAGAAGACCGCGGGGTAGGTGCCGGTCGCCGTATAGGCCCCCGCCGCCACATTCGTCGCTCCGTCGCGCAGCATCGCCGTGTTCGGCGTCGCCTGGGTGGACCAGTGCGCGGCGGTCAGGACGTTGCTACCGTTGTGTTGGAGCAGGGCCGATTGGATGTTGAGCGTGCCCTGCCCGTTGGTTCCGTTGCCGCCCGACGCCATCAGCGAGACGTCGTAGGTCGTGTAGGTCGCCCCGGAATGGAAGTACAGGAACGGCGTGCTGGCGACGCCGTCGTCGCGCCCGAGCTCCACCCCCGCGTTGCCGGTGCCGAGCACCTTGAGGTTGCCGCCCCCGGCGGTGCGCAGGGAGACGTTGCCGGTGAACGCCGCCCCGGACAGCGGGGCGCCGGTCGCCGTGGTCAGGATGTTGTTGCCGTTGAAGGTCAGGGCGCTGCCGGCCAGGGCGATGTTGGACACCGTCATCCCCGACCGCTGCACGTTCAGCCAGGTCGTCCAGGCCGTGTTGCTGTCGTTTGCCAGCACGCCAAGGAAGCGCCCGTTCTCGACGTCCAGGGTCCATGCCTTGGTGTCGGTGGCGGCGTCGGTCTCCCGGAAGTTCACCGAGGGGTGTCCGTTGCCGACGTAGAGGTTTCCGCCGAAGGTTACGTTGCCGGTCAGCTGCGCGTAGCGGCTGTCGCCCGCCGTGCGGTCGAGGATGTCGCTGGCGTTGGCCGTGCCGATGCCGCGCTTGGACACCGCGTTCGCCGCCGTCTGCACCAGCACGCCGGCGTTGCCGTCGAGGCCCGCCAAGGTGGTGAGCATGCTGTTGAGCGGCTGAGCGTCGGTGATGCCGTACCCCGACAGGCTGGTGGGCTTGCTGGCGCTGGCGATGTCGCTCCAGGTCGGGCTGGTGAATGTGAGCGTGCCGCCGCGCCGCGCCAGGAAGGTGTTGTCGGTGGTCGCCGCGATGTCGGCGACGTTGCCCGCGCTGTTGGCGGCCCGCCCGACCACCGAGGTCGCGGCGCCCTGGCGGAGGTGGCTGTCGCCGACCACGTTGGGTTGGATCGAGGTGACGATGATCCCGGTGCCGCTGCCGGTGATCGGTCCGGACAGGGTGATCGTCTGGTCGCCGGTGTTGGTGCCGCTGACCGTGGCGTTGCCGGGGATGGTCAGGGTTCGGTTGGCGTCGCCCGTGGCGATGGTCAGCGTGCGGTCGGCCGTGAGATCCGTGCCATTGCCGATCCGCAGCGCGTGGGTGCTGTCGGTGTCCCACAGGCGGATCGCGTCGAAGGTGCCGGTCTGGTGCGCGGTGTTGCCGGTCAGAAGCACGTCGGTCAGCCAGCCCGCCGCCGTCGTCGGCTTGCCGCTGGTGATGTCACTCCATGTGTGGCCGTGGCCGTCCAGCGTCAGGGTGCCCGAGGCGTTGGGAACCGTCAGCGTGCGCGTCGTTCCGGTGGTCAGGCCGCCGAGTTCGAACTTGACCAGCTTGGTGGTGTCGCCGGTGTCCTGGATGGTGAAGTTGGCGTCGCCGACCGTCACCGCCTTGCCGCCAAGCGCGAGCGCGGAGGGCAGGCTGATCGTCGGGTTGCCCGCGACGCCGCCGCCTTCGGCCACGCTGATTTCGTTCGGCGTCCCCGTGATGGCGCGGACGGTGAAGCCGCCATTGGCCGCTCGCGCGACAATCCCGTTGGCCGTCATGTTGATGAGCGAGTACGCGTTCGGCGAGGCGTACGCCTGCCAAACCTGCGTCGTGGTGCCGAGCGTGCCTCCGCTGTCGGACAGCATCATCCACGCTGTGTCCGCCAGGGTGGCCCCGGCCTCGACGAGCACCTGCGCGCCGAGCAGTTTGGTCCAGGAATCGGCATCGGTGGAGCGCGTCAGCACCCACGGCACCGACGACGTTCCAATTGTGGACAGATAATAGATGCCGCGCTGACTTCCGATCGACTGATCCTTGACGAGAACGCGGTCGTTCAGGGCGGTGATCCCACCATCGATCGCCAGCGCTCCGATGCTCTGGGTGAATGTCAGCGACGGAGTGCCGCCGGCCGCGGCGTTGGCCGACAGCGTCACCGTCGTGCCATTCACCGCCGTGACCGTCGTGGATGCGGGGATGCCGGTTCCGGTGACGGTCGCCCCGACCTTGACCTTGGAGCTGGCGTTGGCGACGTTCGTCACCGACGCGGAACCGTTGGCCGTCGTTCCGGTGGCGGTGTAGCTGGCGGAAGGTCCGGTGAGCGTCGTCGTGGTCGCGGTCACCGGCCCAAGGTCGCCGGTCGTGGCGTAGCGGACGTTGCGTTTGGACGGCAGGTGGTCGACATACCGCTTCGTGGCGGCATTCATGTCGCTGCTGGGATCAACGCTCAGCGTCATCGTCCCTTGGACGACCGGGTTTCCCTTGTCAATCTTCGTGGCGTAAAGGTCGGCGATGACGTCGGACAGCGGCCCAACCGTTCCGTACGCCGGGTCGATGTATTCGATGTCGTTCGAGTTGGTGCCATGCGGATTGCCGGTGGCGGCGATGTGGGCGTCGATCTGCGCGTGCGTGTTGGCTCCGGCCCCACCGAGCGACTGGTGGGCGATGCTGGCCGGGACGAGCGACAGGAAGGTCTTGCCCGCCGTGTTGTCGTCGCGCACGGCGAGGCCCGCATGCTCGGTGTCCACCGGTTTGGAGGTGGCCGAGAAGGTCAGGCGCTTGAGCGCCGCGTCGTAATTGATGTTGATGTTCGAGCCCTGCACGAAATGCATCGTGTCGCCGGGCATCGAGGCGGTGAATTTCTGCTGGTTGCCGTCGCCGATGGCGGAGAAGCTGAAGCCGCCGACGATGGTCCCGGCGGTGTCCGCATACTGCTTGGCCAGCGACGCCCAGTGCAGCGCCGAGTAGGCGCCGGACTGCACCGGCACGTTGAAGCCGTTCGACGCCCAGGACGCGGCCAGTTCGCGCTGCGCCGATGCCTGGTCGCGCATCTGCTGCGCGATGTCGCGCGCGGACACCGCGTCGATCTTGGCGTTGACGGCGTCGGTCGCCGAGGTGCCGGCCACCGCGGCGGCGGTGTTGGCGTTGGTGGCGCCGGCCGAGGCGGATTGCGCGCTGGCGTCGGCGGCCTGGGCGCTGGAGACCGCGGTCGCCGCGCTCGCCGCGGCCTGGTCGCGCGCCCCCTCGGCCGCCGTGCGGGCGTTCGCCGCGGCGGTGGCGTTGGCCTGCACGCCCGACAGGTGGGTGGCGGCGGTGTTGGCGCTGCTCTGGGCCGCGGTGGCGCTGGCCGCGGCGGCGTTGGCGCTGGTCGTGGATTCGCCGGCCTTGGTCGCGGCGCTGGTCGCCGAGGCCGCCGCCTGGGTTGCCGATGCCGCCGATGCCGAAGCGCTGCCCTGTCCCTGGGCGGCCGCGGTGGCCGCCGCGGTTTCCGACGCCTTGGCGGCGCCCGCGCTGGACTGCGCGGCGGTGGCGGAACCGGACGCGGCGGTGGCGGCGTTCGTGGCCGTGGCCGCGCTCGCCTGGGCGCCGGTCTTCGCCGTCTCGGCCGCCGTCATCGCCCCGGCCGCCGCCTGAGCGCTGGTCGCGGCGTTGGAGGCCGATCCAGCCGCCGCCGAAGCGGAGCCGGCGGCGTTGGTCTCGCTGGTCTTGGCGTTGGTCTCGCTGGTCTTGGCCGCCGCCGCGCTGGCCGCCGCCTCGCTCGCCTTGGTCGTCGCCGTCTGGGCGCTGGTCGCGGCGGCGGACGCCGAACCGGCGGCACTGGTCGCGCTGCTCGCGGCCTGGGAGGCCGAGGTGGCGCTGGCCGTGGCGCGGGTCGTCGCCGTCTGGGCGCTCGCCGCGGCTCCGGTCTCGCTGGTCTTGGCGGCCGCTTCGCTGGCCTTCGCCATGGTTTCGCTGGCCTTGGCGGCGGCGGACGCGCCCTCCGCCGCCGTCTTCGCCGCTTGGGCACCGGCGTTCGCCGTTTCGGCCGCGGTCTTCGCGGCCAGGGCCGACGTCTCGGCCCGGGCCGTCGCGAGAGCCGACTGCGATGCGATTCCGGCGCTCGCCGCTCCCGCCGCTTCGCTTGCCTTGGCCGCGGTCTCGCTGGCTTTCGCGTTGGTTTCGCTGACCAGGGCCGCCGCCTGGCTGGCCTGCGCGGCGTTGCGCGCCGCCGCCGTGGCCACCGCCGCTTCGGACGCTTCGGTCGCCGCCAACTGGGCCGCCACGACGTCGTCCTCGATCGCGTCGATCACCAGCTGGACATTGTCCATCAGGCCGCCGTCGATCATCTCCAGCAGCGCCGACGGCGTCTCGACGAGGCGCACGTTGCCCTGCGTGTCGGTCAGCGGATACTTGCCGTCGCCGTTCGGTCCGCCGCGCGGGTCGCCGGCCATCCAGGCGACGAACTCGTCCTCGCGCAGCTGCCATTTGCGGACCAGATCGGCCATGCGGTTGGCGACATCGGCGGCCATGGTGCCCGCGAAGTTGCGGATCACCATGTAGCCGGAGCCGGCGCTGGCCGGGGTGGTCAGGCCGCTGGTCAGATTGGCCGAGACGATGACGGTGAGCGGTTGGCCGGGCGTCTTGGCGGTCAGGACGACGGTGCCGTCCGTCGCCACGGCGGTCATCGGGCAGGTCGGCGAGGCGTTGATGCGCGCGGCCAGGCCGGCGCAGATCTCCGCCACGGTCGGCGAGGCGTCGCTGGTGAACTGGTAGACGAAGTCGTTGATGGAGATCTCGTCGGTCTGCGCCGTGGTCGTGCTGACGACGTGCGGCGTGATCGTGTTGACCTGGGCCACTGGCGGCCGGCTCGTGCCGGTGTAGGGCGTGCGCAGGGTCAGCGCGGTGTTCGAGGCGACGTCCGCCACCTCGTAGAAGCGGTCGCCGTCGGGCGAGAAGACGTCGCCCGGAAACACCTGCGAGGCCCACAGCGTACCGAATCCGGTCACCGCCGTGGAGCCGTTGATCAGAGTGACGGAGCCGTCACGATACCAAGTCTGTGGCATTGCTGTCTTTCCGTCGCCGTTGGGCCGGCATAGGGTGCGGCCTCAGTATATGTAAGCGCTTACTGTAGCATCGAAGCCAGCGGATTTCAATCCGGGAAGGGCAGGTCGGCCTTGATGCGTGCGAAGTCGGTGGTCATGCGCTCCAGCTTTTCGGGACGTCCGTTGGCCGCATCGTGCTGGGCTTCGAGCTGGGCGTGCATCGGCCAGGCGGCGAGGTAGCGCCGTCGGCGCTCCTCGGCGATCTGCTCGGCGCTCAGGCGGATGGAGAGACGCATGTGACGACCTCCTGGAAGGGCAGATAGGGGAACGCGTCGATGACGACGGTGAGGCGGATCGGCAGGTGGCAGGACAACGCCAACTCGCCGCCGTCGATGGTGTGGGCGACGCCGTTGACCAGCACCGTGCAGGGCGATGGCAGGCCGCGCAGCGTTGCCGTGTCGGTGTCGTCGGCGAGGATGCGTGTCTTGTCGAACCCAAGCAGGGCTGGGCGTTCGCGCACCACCGGGGCATCGCCGCTCAGGTCCACATAGTCGCGCCACAGGGCGGCGGTGGTGTGAAGCCGTTTGCAACCCACCGGCGGCGTTTGTTTCGCGAGATCGAAAGGGGCCGCACAGCCGATCTGGGTGATCCGACCGTCCGCATCGTAAAACAGGAAGTCTCCATTTTCCGGATTGGCAAACATGGAGAGCATATTTTCAGGATTGCCGGCGCTGTTCATGTCCGATTTCGCCTCCTACTTGCGCAACTCGATTACAGCGACGACGGCATACAAGCCCCAGGCGATCTCACTCGGCGGCTGGGTTACCGACCACGTGTGCGTACCCGGTCCCGGCTGTTCCAACTCGATGCCAACGTTCGGGATGTAGCTGTACTGCTCAAGCCCTTGCTCGCCGCCTCCATAGCCAGTGACGATGCGCCGATAGGTGCATTTGAACACCATGACCCGCTTGCCCGTGGTGGTCATCGTCACGTTGATGGTGCCGTTGGCTCCGCGTGCGGCGTTCATGTTGCCGGTAGCGAAGTCCTCGATCTTCTGACCGTTGACCACCAGGTCGCCGATGTGCGCCCGCCCGATCACCGCGTCACCGATGATCGCGCTGTTGATGCCAACCTTCTGGACACCGCCGACGGGGGTGATGACAAACGGTGTGACGCCGGGGTAGCCGGCTTTGGTGACCATGAAGTCGTCGACACGGAAGATCAAACTGGACCGCGTCACGCCGTTGTTGGTGTTCGACAGCAGGTCCATGCCCGAGACGTAGCCGTTGGAATCCACGGTGATCGAGTAGCGTCCCTGCAGGCCGTTGATGCTGCTCTGCTGTGTGCTGATCTTGGTGGTGTTGTCGTTGACCGTGGTTTGCAGCGTCGCGACGTTGCGGGCCACCGTGGACTCGGCGGTGACCCAGGTCTTGAGCGAGGTTTCCAGGCCGGCGATGTTGCTGTCGATCTGCGAGCGCTGCTGGGTGATCGTCTCGGTCAACGCCTGGTCGAGATCGGCCCGCGCCCGGCTCTCGCTGGCGATGCCCGCCTCGGCGTCGCCGACCCGCGCGGCGAGCGCCCGGACGTCGCTGGCCGTCGCCGAGAGGCTGTCGCTAACCGCCTTGATCTCCCCGGCCACCGCCGCCTTGTTGCCGTCGAATTCCGAGGTCAGCGCGCGCAACTCGTTGGCGACGGCGGAGCTCTCGTCGACCCAGGTGCGCATCTCGGTGTTCAGCGACGCGAGATCGGTGTCGATCTGCGCCTTTTGTTCGGTGACGCGCCGGGACAGCGCGCTGTCCTCCTTGACTCGCAGCGTCGTCTCCTCGGCCAGTGCGGCGGCGTTGTCGCCGACATGGCCGAACAGCGTCGTGATGTCCTTGGCCTGCACCTCGTCGGCCTGCGCAAGCGTTTGCAGATCGCGCCCGATCGCCACGACGTTGCCGTCGAAATCGCTTCGCAGCGTCCGGATGTCCTCGGCGAGCGTCCGTTCGGCGTCGGCGCGGGCCGTCTGCTCGGCGACGAAGCTCGTCCAGTTGCCGTCCACCTTGCCCTCCAGGAGGGTGCGGCTGGCCGCCTCGGCGGAATCGGCGTCGGCAAGGGTGCGCCAACGCTCCTCGGCGAGCGCCCGGTTGTCGCCGACCGTTGTGGTCAGGCTGCTGATTTTTTCGGCCAGTGCGGTGTCGCCGTCGGTGCGGGCGCGGGATTCGGTCAGGGCCGCCGCCGCGATGTCCTCGCCGGTCTTGGCGGCGAGCAGGGTCACCTCCTCGGCGAGCGCGCCGAGGTCGTCGGCCTGGGCGGTGAGGCGGTCGGTGATGATGGCCCGGTTGTGCTCCCAGGCGGCGCCCATCTCGGTGACCGTCTCGGCGAGCGCCTGCCGGTCGGAAACCTCCTGGGTGATGCGCTGGTCGACGGCGGCGAAGCGGCGGCGGCTGTCGCCGCGCGTCTGCTGCAACGCCTCGAAGCGTTCGTAGCCGAGGCGCACCGACTCGGCCAGCGTCTCGGCCAGCGCGTTGTCGAACCCCGATCGCGCCATCACCGCCTCGACGCGGGCGTCGAGGAAGGCGAAGTCCTGACGCTGGATCAGGCGTTCGACATGGGTGTCGAGGAAGGAGAAGTCGATGTCCGGGACGTTGTGGACGATGTCGTCCTTGACGCGGTCCCACACCGCCTGCGCCATGTCCTCCACGTTGGCTGGCCGGGCCTCGCCGGCGGTGCCGAGGTTGGAGTTGAAGTCGCCGATGTTGCCGCCGAGATCGGCCGCGCGCACCCAGTAGTAGCGCACCGCGAGACCGGGGAGTCCGGCGCGGATGAAGTTGCTGCCCTTGACCTCGGCGATCTTCTCCGCGGTCGTCAGGTCGTTCGTCGCGCTTTCCCACACCTCGATGTGCGCGAGGTCGGTGTCGGTCGGGTTGGACCAGCGCAGGGCGATCTGGCGGATGCCGCCGGATGCCGCCAACCCGGTCGGCTGGCCGGGCGGCGTTCCCTTGCCGCGCACGATCAGGCCGATTTCGGCGCCTGCGCGGCGGTTGTCGTGGCCGAGCGTGGTGACGCGGATGGTGTAGCGGCCCTCGGCCGCCGGCTCGATGTCGAAGCCGCCGACGCGCGTCGTCGCCCATTCCTGCCACTGGCCGCCCGGCGTCATCACGTCGGCGCGGTAGCCGGCGATCTCGGGCAGGTTGCTCGTCGTCCAGCTCACCGAGACGCGGGCCTGCGGCAGCCCGTTGACCCAGTAGACGCTTTCCACCGCCCGCAGGTTGGCCGGCGCCGGCAGCGGGGTGACGCCGCCCTGGTAGGCCGGTGCCGGCAGGTTGAGACCCTGTTCGACCCGCGCGTACTTGGTCGGGTCGTGCAGGAGCGCCGTCACCTCGAAGACGTTGGGTTCCAGCTCGCGGATGCTGCGGACACGGAAGCGGCGCGGGGTCAGGCTGGCGCTCGACAGCGACCACATCGCCCCGGCGTCGGGAGCCACCGGCAACGGGTCGACCAGCGTCAACGCGCCATGCTCGCCGATCCCACCGGTCACGGCGCGGTCGAGGACGCGGCCGTCGGGGAGCGTCACGGACAGCGTGTAGGCGTGTCCGGCCTCCAGCGTCACCGGGGCGTCGAGCGTCACCCGGCCCACCGTCGCCGAGGCCACCCGGCCGCCCAGGCGCACCAGCGCGTAGGCCGGGTCGGCGACCTGGATGATCTGTCCCGGCGTCACCTCCAGGTGGTCGAAGGAGCAGCGGTAGGTGACGGTCTCGGTCTCGTGCTGTTCGCTGTCGAGAATCCACAGGCCGAGACGGCGGGCCTGGCTGCGGCTCGTGCAGCCGAACGCCGACACCTCGATCTCGCGGTGGCCGTGGCGCTCGATCAGCCGGGTGTTCTCGATGACCTCGATCGCCCCGCGGTAGGCGTCGGCGGGATCGTTCCACGCCACCTTGGCGACGGTGTGCCGCGCCTTCAGCGCCGTTCCCGCGTAGGAGAAGACGCCGTCGAGGACGTTGGCCGGCGCGACGATCACGCTGTCGTCGCCCGGCATGTCGGCGCTGGCGAAGACCTGGCCGGCCGCCCAGAAGGCCATGCCGCGGAACGCCGAACAGATCGACTGGATGACCTTGTAGGCATCCTCGCGGGTCTGGATGATGCCGTTGAAGGTGAAGCGCGGCTCCCAGCCGCCGGCGCCGTTGGGCACCGGCTGATCGCAGTATTGCGCGATCTGGTAGAGGCTCCATTTGTCGATCTGGCTGGCGTCGATCACCCGGCCCAGGCCGTAGCGCGTGTTGGTGATCAGGTCGTAGAGCACCCAGGCCGGGTTGTCGGTCCACGCCGTCTTGAAGCCGCCCTGCCAGATGCCGCCGTTGGCGTAGCTGTGGTTTTCCGGGTCGTAGATGTCGGGCACGCTGACGCGCAGGCCCTTGACGTCGTAGGAGCGCGCCGGGATCGACGAGCCGAACTGCTCGCTGTCGACCGTCAGCGCGATCAGCGCGCTGTCCGGGTAGCTGTATTTGCCGTCGACGATCTGCGTGTAGCTCGACCACCAGCTCTCGTTCTGGACGGTGGCGCTGGTGCTGTCCGGGGTGAGGCGGCGCACCCGCACGTCCCACGGCGCGCCGCCCTCCGGCAGCTCGATGCGGTAGGCGCGCTCGTAGGCGGCGGTGGCCTTGCCCTCGATGGTGTCGAGGACGGTCTCGCGCCAGCCGCCGCCGTAGGGCCGCACGTCGATGGCGATCTGCACCTTCGAACCGTGCAGATCGCCGTCGTCGGCGTCCTGCTGGGTCATCATCGGGAAGCGCAGCGTGACGCGCAGCGCGTCGGTGTCGGTGATGGTGCGGATCACCGGCGTGTCGGCGCGCACGCGGGTGGAGACGGCGACCTCGTTCTCGGCGGCGGCGAAGCCGGCGATGTGGTCCTGGCTCGGCAGACCGACCCGGCTTTCCCAGTTCACGCCCTTGAAATTCAGCGTGCCGTCGGCGTTTTCGAGCGGCGTTCCATCGAAGTAGACGCCCTTGGAGTTGCCAACGGGCAGTTCCTCCAATTCGCCCTCGCCGATCAGGTCGACGACGCGCGCGGTCGAGCGCGACTGCAGGCTGTCGGCGTCCTCACGCGCGCCGCCGGAACCGCCGCCGCCCTTGCCGCCGCCCGAACCCGAGATGCCGCCATCGGCGACGGTGCGATTGAAGCCGGAGCCTCCCCAGGGGTCGGCCTCGCCGCCGGCCTCGGTCTCGACGAGGGCGCCGACGAAGTTGTAGTCGTTGCCGACCCGGCGCGCCGCCTGGATCGTGAAGACGCCGCGGGTGAATTCGTCGCTGTCGGGGATGAAGCGCAGGCCGCCGGCCACCTGGGCGACGGTGAGCAGGCTGTCGGCCTCGACCGGCGTGTGGTCGGCCAGATGCAGCGTGCCGCCCCGGACCGTGCCGACATGGAAGTGACTGATGTCAGGGTACGTCGTTGTGACGATCCACAGCGACCCGGCCAGCACCACCGTGGTCATCTCCGACCCGTTGCCACCGGTGGGACCGCCGGACATGATCTGTTCCGGGGCCATGCCGGCGGAGACGACGGTCGAGCCCACGCGCAGGCGGCCGTAAATGAGCGGCACCGGGCCGCCCTGCTCGATGGAATTGACCGGCCCGTTGAAGAGGAACGACTTGCGGTTCTCGACGCTCTCCAGGTCGCCCATTTTGGCCTGCGGGCTGAGCATCATCGAGACGCCGGACAGCGCCAGCGACAGGCCGAACATGGCGATGCTGCCGTAGGTGATACCAGCGAAGGCCGTCTGACTCAGTGCGGTGCTCCAAGCGGCCATCGACCCGCCGCCGCTCACCGGGGCGGCGATGATCGCCACCGCCATGATGGCGACGCCGATCACCGCCTTGGCGCCGCCCTTGGATTTCTGGCTGGCCGCCGCCCCCTTCGGCACCGGGATGATGTGCAGGTCACCGCTGCCGAGCCGGAAGGTCAACTCCTGCTCGTTCAGCACCAGGCCGCTGCGCTTGTCGCCGCGCACCAGCTTGAACGCGCCGTCGCGCAGGGCCTTGAAGAAGCGGCCGGGGAAGTTGGCTTCGAGCGCGCGGGCGGCCTCGGCCACCGAGTCCACGTCGAGCGTGAAGCCCTTGCCGAACTCCTTGCGCAGCGCGCCGTAGAGATGGACGCGGCGCATCATGGCGTGACACTCCCGTGACGAAGGACATGCGTCACAAAGCGCATCCATGGGCCGAGCGGCTCGCGGCGCGACAGGCGCTTTTGCAGATGGTGCAGAATCAGACCGTTCGGCATGACGATGCCGGCGTGGTTGGGCACCTTGGAGCGGATGGCCATCAGCACCACGTCGTCGGGGCGCATCATGGCGCGGTCGACGGTGACGAAGCCGCGTTCCTGGAAGCCGTCGAGGTAGAGATTCTCGCCGTGGTCCCACCATTCGTCGTCGCGCGCCTGATCGGCCACGGCGATGCCCAGGGTGTCGCGGTAATAATCGCGGCACAGCGCGTAGCAGTCGGTGACGCCGTGCACGAAGGGCCGGCCGATCAGCGGCGGCACCGGCGCACCGGCGCCCCAGACGATCGGGGCGCCGGCGGCCTCGCCGTCGGTGGGGATGATCGCCCACGGCACGCCGGTCGCCAGTTGGCCGCGCATGTCGTCGCCCGACGGGTGCAGCGGCCCCATCGGGTGGGAGTGGACCACCGCCTGAAGCCCGTCCGCGTGGGTCAGGTAATCGGCGTCGGCGATGTGGAAGTGGCGGGTCGGGTCGGGGTGCGTGTTGGCGAGCGGCTTGTAAGCGTTGTCGACCACCATGCCGCAGCTTTCCTCGGGGAAGGCGGCGATGGCGTGGGCCTGCATGGCCGCGACGGCATCGGGCGTGAACATGGGATCAGATCCTCACTCGGGCGACGCCGGGGAAGGCGCGCGTGGGCAGCACCGCGGACTCGCCGAAGCGCTTCTTGCAGTCGGAATCCTTGCGCCCGCAGTCGTCCTCGGCGCTGTTGCCGGTGGGATCGCCGCTGGCCTTGAAACAGGCGGAGCCGGTGTAGGGGCAGGTGGCCTGGGAATAGTCGAAGCCGGCGCCGGTCCAGCGCCGGTAGGTGTGCGTGCAGGCGTCGCGCAGCACCTGCCGGCCGGGGAGCATCTTGCCCTCCTGGTCCATCGCCGCCGACAGCTCCCACTCGATGTGCGTCTTGGTCAGCGCGACCTTGCGCTCGACGCGGTAGATGTCGAGCGGGAAATGGGCGCCGGGATCGGCGTCGGGTTCGCCGTCGAGAAAGCGCCGGAAGGTGCGGATGCGCGTCAGCGTGGCGCCGAGCAGGTCGTCGTAGGTGCCGACGAGCGCGCTCATCGCGCGGTTGGCGTTGGCGATGCGGACGCGCGGCGTCGGCAGCGTGCCGGCGCCGGTCCATTCGAAGCCGTCGGCCTCCAGATCGATCGGGGTGTACTCGACGCCGCCGTAGGTGATCGGCGCCGATTCCCGGGTCGACTGCGTGAAGCAGTAGACGTCGCCGCCGAGGACGCGGGCGTCGAGCTGGTAGAGCACGACGTAGGGGCTGGTCGCCGCCTTCTGCGCCTCGCTGGCGATCTTCGCCTGGGCGGCGCTGCGGGGGGTGGTCGCCGTGGTCATAGGTCGAAAACCTCGACGAAGGTGGCGGTGATCTGGTGGTAGGAGAAGCGCACGCGCTTGCGCGCCCACTTCGTGCAGGTGAACTTGCGCGGCGCGCTCTCGCCGGGCGGCGTGTAGAGGAACGCCTCGGCGCCGAGGCGCGCCTTGAGGAAGGCGACGATGGCGTCGGCGTCGGCGGCCGGCAGGGCCTCCCAGGCGAAGGCGAAGGTGTCGCGGACGCTGTTCAGGCCATCGGCGGCGCGCTGGCGGTAACCGTCGCCGAAATCGGCGGCGAGCACCCTGACCTCCGGAGCGATTTCCGTGCCGGGGCTCGGCGGGATGGCCGGAGCGAAGATGGGGAACGCCATGTCAGTAGCCTCCCCGCAGCAGACCGCCGGGACGCATTTGCTGGCGCATCTCCTCGGTCATCAGACCGCGCAGTTCCGCCTTCACCTGCCGGCCGATCTTGTCGGCCAGATCGGTGTTCTGTTCGCTCGTGCCGGCCCCACCGCTCACGTTCACGGTGACCTCCTGATGAATGGATGGTGATGTGTTTCCAGAAGTAAGCGCTGACGTCAGAAGATTGTCAGCGTTGTCCATCTGCTCCGGGGTGAAGACGCCCTCGCCACGCTTGGCGATGATCGGCACCTCGCCGCGCAGCAAGCCGCCGGAGTGGAGCTTCGGCGCACCGTCGAAGACGGACGGGCTGACCAGCGTGGTGGCGAGACGCGACGATCCGAGAACGCCGCCGCTGTGCGCCGTTGGAGCGTACGCCGCCATCACCGCATCGCCAGCGGACTGTGCCTGGGATTCCCAGTTTGCCAACGGATCGGGCGATCCACCTAAGCCGAATATCTTTCCAATGCCGGTGATCGCCTTCATCAGCAGTTGCTGGGAAATCCACTTGGCGAAGAAGTCGATCATAAACTTGGTCATGCTTGCGAACATCGAGCGCGCGCCCTCGATGAGGGTCATCTGCCCACTCAGAACGCCGGTGATGACGCCGGAGAATTGCTCGGTGAAACTCTTTGCTCCCTCGGCGCGAAGGAGTTGCAGGCGTTGCTCGGCGTCCAGGCTGTAATCGTAGTAGAGCTTGCTCAATTCAAGATCGACGGCCGATTTCTGGAATTCGTATTTGTCATTGCGCCATTGATCGGTGTTCAACACACCGAACATCTGCTTGTTTTGAAGCGTCTGGTCGTGAAGATACGCGGGATCGTCCTTGCCCAACGGAGACGAGCCGTTCGCGGCGGACTGCCCAGCGGGGGCGGAGCCCGCGCTGGCCGGTCCGCTCACCCCACCCGGCTTGGCTTGGCCGAGCACGCCGCCCGATGCACCGGAGCCGGCGCTCTCGGGGGCGGGACCTGACGCGGAGCCTTTGGCATTCCCTGCGCCGGAGCCGACGCCGAAGTCGAAGCCGAAAAGATCGCCGATGGTGTCGATCGCCTTCATCATGAGCTTCTGGGAAGCCCACTTGGCGAAGAAATCAAGCATGTACTTGCCCATGCTTGCGAACATCGAGCGCACGCCGGTGACGATGCCCGTTTGTCCGCTCAGCACACCGGTGATCAAGCCGGAAAATTTCTCCGTGAAATTTTTGATCCCGTCGGCGCGGATGAGTTGCAGGCGCTGCTCGGCGTCCAGGCTGTATTCGTAGTAGAGCCGAGCCATCTCAAGGTCGACGCTTGATTTTTGGAATTGGTATTTGTCATTGCGCCATTGATTGGTGTTCAGCACCCCAACCATCTGCTTGTTCTGAAGGGTCTGGCTGTTAAGATACGCGGGATCGTCCTGACCCAACGGAGGCGACCCGTTCGCGGCGGGCTGCCCAGCGGTGGCGGAGCCCGCATTCCCTTGGCCACCGACCGCGCCCGGCTTGTCCTTGCCGGACGAAGCGAGAGCCGGGGCCGCACCGAACGTGCTGGTGTTGGCCTTGCCGATCGGACTGGCCGCGGTCTTCATTTGCGGCGTGTCTTTGATGACCACCTGACGGATGGCGCTGAGGACGCGCTGCTTGTCCCCGTTGCTGGCGCCCATGCGCTGGCCAGTCCCGATCGTGCCTTCGATCGCCCGGCGCACGTCCTCCGCGGCGATGCTGGCCGAGCTGGCGGCCGAAGTGACCGTGGAGTACGACTTCGCCAGCGCATCGAGGCCCAACCCTGTTCCCAGCGCCGCTCTGTGCAGGTCGTCGACGGCCCTGCCGTAGTTTCCAGCGCGTGCCGCGCCGGCGTGGAGTGCCCTGTTCATTTCATTGGCCGAACCGGTGACGGCCGCCAGCTTGCGCTTCAGGTTGGTCATCCTCCCACTGGCCTTGACCATCCGGTTGGCCATATCCCCGGCGTTGGAGAAGCCCTGCGCGAGGCTGGACAGCAGCCCGTCCGTTTGCTTGGCGGCCTTCTGGAAGGTTGTCATGGCCGCGGTCGCTGCCTTGAGGTCCCTGGTGAAAGACGCGGTGTCGAAATCGAGCCCGACGGTCAGAGTGGTGGCGTTCGAAGCCATGACGAATCCTTCCAGTAAGTACGTGCTTACACAGATCCACCCGCGCCGAACAGGCGCCGGGCCTTCCTGATGTCCTCGTCGGACATCGTCACGGTCTCCACAATCTGCGGGCGGCCGAGGCGGGTGTGCAGACCTTTGACGATCCGCTTCACATGCTCGCCGCCCATCGCGACGCTGTGCGCCGGCAGGATCTCCAGAACTTCCTCGGCGCGGACCCGGTCGATCATGTCGTTCAGGAGCCAGAAGGCCCGGATGGGCATCCGGCGCACGGCGGCGAAGCTCATGCCGTAGAAGCGCATCATCCGAGCGAAGTAGAATCCAAAATCGAGCTGGACTACTTCGACCCGGCCACCGCGTTTCCCACCGCGGTTCCGTCCGGGGTCTCGCCGGCGTCGGTCAGCTTGGAGAGGTCGGAGCCGCGGGCGAAGGCCAGCAGCGCCATCAGCTGCGTCATGTCGAGCTTGAGCAGATCGGCGTGGGTGGTGCCGTCGAGGAACTCCAGCAGCTTGCCGATCAGCAGCGTCAGCTTCTCCTTGCCCGTGGCGTCGGCGAGCCTGGCGTCGAAATCGTCGGCCTCGATGAACTGCTCCACGGTCATCGAGCGCAGCGTGCGCTCCCGGCCGTCGAGGACGACCAGACGGGTGACCTTGAGGGCGTCGAGGTTGAGGATGTCGGTCATCGGGGGCGGTCTTCCTTTGGAATGAATGGATCGGAATTGGCGTGGGTCGGACGCCCGGCATGAAGCCGGGCGCCGGATCGTCAGGCCGCGGTCGGCTTGCCGAAGGCCGCGATCTTGTTGTTGGCGGTGGTGTCCGGGTAACATTTGAAGGTCACCTCGTAGACACGCTCCTCGCCGGTCGCGTAGCGGAAGGTGAAGTTGGGCACCGGCGCCGCCTTGAAGGCGATGAAGTCCTGGGCGGTGTCGGACGCCGGCAGGCCGGTCGGGTGCAGCTTCAGCTCGCCGGCGACTTCGAGCAGGTCGGTGTTGACGCCCGAGCGGATCTCGATGCCGACTTCCGAGCCCGGCGCGCCGATGCCGATGGCCTGCGGCATGACGTCGAGCAGCTTGGTCAGGTTGGTTTCCAGCATCGGCACCGTGACGGTGACCGTGGTGCCGGTGATGACCTCCTTGATCGGCGTCTCGCCGGTCTGGTCGGCGGTCACCTCGTAGGTCGAGGTTTCGATCGCCACCTCGACGCCGCCCTTGGTGGCGCCCAGGTCGAGCGTCGCAAAGGTCACGTCGCAAACGCCGAGCGCGATGTTTTCAGCAGCAATGGCCATACGCATTCTCCTTCATCAGGTCGCGCCGCGTCGTGGCTGAGCGCAGCGTCTTACCAAAACTAAGTTAGCGCTTACTGCATGATTTTGCAAGTGGCTAATTCGGTGTCGGCGCAGGCCGGGCGGGCGGCGTCCTGATCGGGTCTGTCCGTGGTTGGCTCCCCCGCGTCAGAGGGGCGACGGCTCTTCCACGGGGGGAGGGGGGCTTTCCGCCGCGCCCTTGCCCTTGCGCGCCCGGCTGGGCATCTCGCCGAACTGGGTCTTGAAGTCGCGCGAGAAATGGGCGGCGTCGGCGAAGCCGCAGTCGAAGGCGATCTCGGTGATCGCCCGGCGCGTGTGCTCCAGCAGCCAGCGCCCGTAATCCAGCCGCAACCGGCGCTGGAAGGCCGACGGCGAGATGCCCAGCGCCGCCTGGAAGGACCGTTCGAGCTGCCGGGCGCTGACCCCGACATAGCGGGCGATGGCCTCGACCGAGGGCGGGGAGTCCAGACGCTGCTCGATGAAATGCGTCGCCTGACGGACGCGGGCGTCGGTCACGCCGTCGAGGTTCGCGTAGAAATGCGCCTGCGGCAGCGCGCCGGGGCGGATGTCCTGGAGCATCATGTGACGGACGGCCTGCCGCGCCTTCTGCCCGCCGCAGTGCCGCCCGACGAGATAGAGGCCGAGGTCGATGGCTGCCGTCGATCCGGCGCAGGTGATCAGGTCGCCCTCGTCGATGAAGAGATGGTCCACCGAGGCGTTGGCGGTCGGGAAGCGCTCGCGGAAGGTGTCCAGCACGTTCCAGTGGACGCAGACGCGGCGCGTCCCGACGAGGCCGGCGCGCGCGATGGCGAAGGTGCCGGTGCAGATGCCGAGGAGCCGCACCCGCTGCGCCGCCACCGCGCGCAGATAGGCGGTCACCGGCCCCGGCACCTCGTTCCGGTAGTCGTTGCCGCCGCACACCGCCACATAGTCGAAGGGCGCCGGGGCGAGCAGGTCGCTGTTGGGCGTCACCAGCACGCCGCAGCTCGACCGGCGCGGCTGCCCGCCGACGCTCATCACCGTCCAGCTCGCGTCGATCTGCCGGCTGCGCCCTCCGGGGTCGGCGGCGAGCCGGAGCGCGTCGATCAACCCGGAGAAGGCGGTCAGCGTGAACTGGTCGAGCAGCACGAAGCCGATGCGCAACCGGGGGTCGGCGGGGGACGGGGCGTCGCGCTCGGGGGCGTCCGGCGTGTCGGGTCTGGGCGTCGGCATGTCGGAAATATTCAAGGATTCGGCAGCATTCTTCTATCGGAAAATACGTCGGAACAATTAGCTTTCGAACGAACCACGGCTCTGACGCCCGCTGGACCGACACCACGAAGGAACCGGTCATGACCCGTACGCGCGCCGCCACCCGCACCGTTTCACGCTTTGCCGCCCTGTCCGCCGTCCTGGCGGCCGGGGTCTCCCTGTACGCCCTGCCGGCCGCGGCCCAGGGCGAAATCCGCGTCGCCTGGTACGGCGGCAACTGGGGCGAGGCCTTCCGCACCTGCGTCGCGGAGCCCTTCACCAAGGCGACCGGCGTCCGCGTCGTGCCGGAGATCGGCACCTCGACCGTGACCTTCGCCAAGCTGCAGCAGCAGAAGGACGCGCCGACGCTCGACGTCGCCTACATGGACGGCGGCATCAGCGAGATGGCGCAGGCGGCGGGCGTGCTGGACGCCATCGACCCGACGGGCGTGCCGAACCTGGCGAAGGCGCTGCCGGAGGCTATCTACAAGGCGGACGGGTCGATCTTCGCCGCCGGCTCGGGCTACTACTCGCTTGGCCTGACCTACAACACCAAGGAGATCAAGACTCCGCCGACCTCGTGGAACGATCTGTGGAAGCCGGAGTTCGCGGACACGGTGACGATCCCGTCGCCGGCCAACTCCTCCGGCGTGCCCTTCGTCATGTTCCTGAACCGCATGTGGGGCAACCCGCCGGGCGACCTGTCCAAGACCTTCGAAAAGCTGAAGACGCTGAAGACCGCGCTCTACTTCGACAGCTCGGGGGCGGCGAGCAACGCCTATCAGAGCGGCGAGGCGATCATCGGCGCGCATTTCAACGTCGGCGCCTGGGATCTGGCCGACAAGGGCCTGCCCATCGGCTTCGTCGTTCCGAAGGAAGGCGTCTGGGCCACCGACGCCCGCCTGCATCTGGTGAAGAACGCCCCGCACAAGGCCGACGCCCAGCGCTTCATCGACACCGCCCTGACCCCGGAAGCCTCGGCCTGTCTGGCGGAGAAGCTCTATCTCGGCCCGGCGGTGCAGGGCGTGTCGGTGTCGTCGGATGTCGAGCGCAAGCTGCCCTGGGGCGTCGGCGGGTCGGTCAAGAACCTCAAGCTCTTCAACTGGGCGGACATCAACCGCGACCGCGCGGCGATCACCGACGCCTGGAACCGCGAACTCGCCCGCCAGTGAACCGCAGCCAGCCGGGGAGGTCTTCCATGCCCGCGATGCCCATGCCAGCGACGGCCAAGCCTGACGCTCTGCTCTCCATCCGCTCCGTCGACAAGCATTTCGGCACATACCATGCGCTGAGGGACGTGTCGCTGGATGTGGCCCATGGTGAGTTCGTCGCCCTGCTGGGGCCGAGCGGCTGCGGCAAGACGACCCTGCTGCGCTGCATCGCCGGCTTCCTCTCCCCCGATTCCGGCACCATCCGGATCGGTGGTGAGGACGTCACGCGGCTGCCGCCGCACCGGCGCCCGCTGAACACGGTGTTCCAGCACTACGCCCTGTTCCCGCATCTGAGCATCCTCGACAACGTGGCCTACGGGCCGCGCCGTCACGGGGTGCCGCGGGGCGAGGCGCTGGAGCGCGCCCGCGAGGCGCTGGAACTGGTCGGGCTGGACTCCGCGGCGGGGCGCCACCCGCGGGAGCTGTCGGGCGGCCAGCAGCAGCGCGTCGCCCTGGCGCGGGCCTTCGTCAACCGCCCGAAGCTCCTCCTGCTCGACGAGCCGCTGAGCGCGCTCGACCTGAAGCTGCGCAAGCGGATGCAGATCGAGCTGAAGCACCTCCAGGAGAAGCTCGGCATCGCCTTCGTGTTCGTGACCCACGACCAGGAGGAGGCGATGAGCATGGCGAACCGCATCGTCGTCATGAACCGCGGCGTGATCGAGCAGGTCGGTGACGGCCGGGCCATCTACACCCGCCCGGCCAGCCGCTTCGTCGCCGACTTCATCGGCGAGGCCAACCTGCTGCCGGGAACGGCGGAGGGCGACGCCGGAGTGCGGCTGGCGGTGGGGTCGGCGCTGCTGCCCCATCTCGGCGCCGACACGCGGCAGCGCTACACCGCGGTGCTGCGGCCCGAGCATGTTGAGTTGCTGAAGGAGCCGGAGGCGCCGGGCCTGATCACCGACCAGGGCTTCGTCGAGGACGTCATCGACACCGGCGGGCAGACCGTCGTGACGGTGCGCGTCGGCGAGCATCTTCTGGCCAGCCGCCGGCTGGGCATGGCGGGGGAGGGGCTGAATCCGGGGGCGCCGGTCTTCGTCGGCTTCCATCCGGGACACGTCCACATCATCGCCGAGCCGGCCACCCACCGGTCCGGACCATGAGCACGACCATGAGCGCCGCCATGAACCGAGCCTTGCCCCTGCTGGCGGCCCCGGTCGCCTTCTTCATCGCCTTCTTCGCCGTTCCGATGATCGTGGTCGTGTCGTCCAGCCTGATGGCCGGCGGCGTGCCGTCGCTGGGCAACTACGCGCGGGTGCTGCTCGACCAGTATCACTGGGACGTGCTGGCGGCGACCTTCCGCATCGCCGGGCTGACCACGGTGGCCTGCGCGCTGCTCGGCTACCCGCTGGCCTATTATCTGGTGCGGGTGGTCAAGTCGGCGGCGTTGCGGCGGACCTGCGTCATCCTGCTCGTGCTGCCGCTGTTCACCAGCAACATCGTCCGCTCCTTCGGCTGGATGGTGCTGCTGGGGCGCAACGGCCTCGTCAACGACGCGCTGGTCGGGGTCGGCATCCTGGACCGCCCGATGCGCTTCCTCGGCACCGAGCTGGGCATCGTGATCGGGCTGGTCTACATCCTGCTGCCCTTCATCGTGCTGGCCGTCGGCAACGCGCTGGCCGCGGTGGACCCGGCGCTGGAAGACGCCTCCTCCGACCTCGGCGCCACGCCCTTCGACACCTTCCGGACGGTCACCTTTCCGCTCTGCCTGCCGGGGCTGATGTCGGGGATCGTCATGGTCTTCACCCTGGCGGTCAGCGCCTACGTCACGCCGGCCCTGCTCAGCGGCGGCAAGATCACGGTCTTCCCCATGCTGATCTTCCAGCAATACAGCACGGTCTTCGACGTGAACTACGGTGGCGCGCTCAGCATGACGCTGCTGGTCATGACGCTGGTCCTGGTCGGTCTGGCCGGTTGGATCGGCAACGCCGGCGCAACGGGGAGGAAAGCCCAATGATCACCCGGCTTCTTCTGCGGGTGGTGTCCTGGTCGGTCATGGCCTACCTGATCCTGCCGCTCCTGGTCATCGTTGGTTCCTCCTTCACCGCCACCAGCTACCTCGCCTTCCCGCCGCAGGGGCTGACGCTCGCCTGGTACGGGCGGATGCTCGGTGACAGCTCCTATCTGGCGGCCTTCGGCACCAGCACGCTGCTGGCCCTGGTCGCCACGGCGGCGGCCCTGCTGCTCGGCGTTCCGGCGGCGCTGGCCATCGCCCGCTGCGAGTTTCCGGGCAAGAAGTTCCTGCTGTCGCTGCTGATGTCGCCGCTGGTCCTGCCGCACGTCGTGCTGGGCGCCGCCCTGCTGCAATACTGCGCGGCGCTGGGGCTGATGCGCAGCTTCACGGCGCTGCTGGTCGGGCACATCGTCATCATCATGCCCTTCGTCCTGCGCTCCGTCCTGCCGCAGCTGACGCCGGAGCAGCGGGCGCTGGAGGAGGCCTCCGCCGACCTGGGCGCCCGCCCGATGGAGACCTTCTTCCTCGTCACGCTGCCGCAGATCCGCAGCGGACTGGCGAGCGGCGCGATCTTCGCCTTCATCTCCTCCTGGATCAACGTCGAGCTGAGCATCTTCAACACCACGGCGGAGATGACGACCATCCCGGTCAAGCTCTTCAACTACGTCCAGTACACGATCGACCCGGTCATCGCCGCGGTGTCCTCCATCACCATCGGCGTGGCGGCCCTGGCGATCATCATCCTCGACCTCACCGTCGGGCTTCACCTTCTGTCGGACCGGCGCTGACCGCCGGTCCCGGCACCCCCCGCTTCATCCCCCGATCCAACACTGAATCGATCCACGAAAGGGTCCTTCCATGCGCATGCAAGACGCATTCGATGTCCTGTACACCCACACCGAGGGCGAGCCGCTCTGCATCATCCACAGCGGCATCCCCTATCCGGCCGGTTCCAGCATCCTGGAGAAGCGCCAGTTCCTGGAGACCCATTACGACTGGCTGCGCGAAGCCCTGATGCGCGAGCCGCGCGGCCACAAGGACATGTTCGGCGTCTTCCTGACCCCGCCGTCCGGCCCGGACTACGACGCCGGCCTGATCTATATCGACGGCACCCAGTATTCGCACATGTGCGGTCACGGCACGATCGCCGTCGCCATGGCGATGGTCGCCAACGGCCTTGTCCGCCGCGGCGAGAACGGGCGCACCACCATCCGCTTCGAGACCACCGCCGGCCTCGTCGTCGCCGAGGTGGCCCATGAGGGCGACCGGGTGCTGTGGACGAAGTTCGAGAACGTTCCGGCCTACGTCGCCGCGCAGGACGTGGAATTCGAGCTGCCGGAGATCGGCCCGCTGAAGGCCGACATCGTGTGGGGCGGCAACTACTTCGGCATCATCGACCTGACCGGCACGTCGCTGCGCATCGGGGCGGAGAACGGCACCGCCCTGTCGCATTACGGCATCCTGGCGCGCGAGCAGCTCCGCCAGAAGGTGGCGATCCAGCACCCGGCGTCGGCGCACATCAACAACTTCAACTTCGTGACCTTCTGGCACGAGCCGACCATCGAGGGCGCCTTCTACAAGAACGTCCACGTCTTCAGCGCCGGCCAGCTCGACCGCTCGCCGGGCGGCACCGGCACCAGCGCGATGATGGCGATGTTCGAGGCGCGCGGGAAGATGGCGATCGGCGACACCATCCGCTCCGAAGGCCTGCTCGGCACCGGCACCTTCGAGGGCAGCCTGCTCGGCGAGACCCGCCTGAACGGCGTGCGCGCCGTGCGCCCGACCGTCAAGGGCACGGCCAGCATCCTCGGCACCGCCCGCTGGGTCATCGACCGCAACGATCCGGTCGGCGCCGGCTTCCTGGTCGCCTGACCGGGTCCCATCGGTAGCGTCCCGACCTTTGTCCCGGCGTCCCTTGAGGGCGCCGGGACCTTTGTGCTGCGCCGATCAGGGCGATCCACCTGCCCATATCGGCGCGCCATCGTTGTATACAATGACCCTCACTCTGTTTTCGGAACCGTGAAGACCGCCCGCCCGGCGCGCACATGCGCGCGCATCACAGACGACGCCCATTCGCCGTCGCGGGCGGTCAGGGCTTCGACGATCTCGCGGTGGTGGTTCATGCTGCGGGCGAGGTCGCGCCGGCTGTAGCGGGCGAAGGTCCGCAGAACCAGCGGCATCTCCACCACCTGCCGGATCATCTGGCCCAGCCGCCGATCCCCGGCGATGTCGATCAGCAGGCCGTGAAAGCGGTCGTTCAGAGGCGTGATGCGCGAGAAATCCACCGCGCCGCCGTCCCCCACCACCGCCTCCATCGCGTCGCACAGCGCCCCCAGCTCCGCCAGGTGCTGGGGCTCGGCGCGGCTGGCCGCGAGACCGGCCACCTGGCTTTCCAAAGTCGCGCGCAGTCCGAAAATCTCGTCGAGATCCTGGATCGTCCAGGCGTTCACCTTGGCGCCGAGGTTGGGGACGAGCTGCAGCAGCCCGTCGGCGGACAGCCGGCGCAGCGCCTCGCGCACGGGGGTGCGGCTGACTCCGGTCAGCTCGGCCAGCTCCTGCTCGCGCAGATGGGCGCCGGGCGGCCAGCGGCTGGCCAGGATGCCCTCCCGGATGAAGCGGTAGGCGCGGTCTGCGGCGCGGTTCGAGCCACCGCTGTCCCATTGGGGCGCCAGAGCCCCGGCGCTGTCCGCCATGCTGACCTCCCTTGCCCTTCTGTTCGGCGCCCGAACTTTACGGGTTGCGTTGTATACAATGACGCATTATGTTCGTGGGCACAACAAATCAATCGCCCGCTTCCGGTGCGCCCTGTTGGACGCCGCCGGCGGACGCGGCGGCGAGGGAGGGATACAACCGGTGACGACACCCGCACAACGCCTGAAAACGGCGCTGGAGGCTCCCGGCCTTCACCTGATGCCCTGCTGCTTCGACGCGCTGTCGGCCCGGCTGATCGAGCAGGCCGGTTTCCGCGTCAGCCTGATGAGCGGCTTCGCCGTCTCGGCCACCCGGCTGGGCATGCCGGACACCGGGCTGATCTCCTTCGCCGAGATGCTGGACCAACTCCGCAACGTCTGTCAGGCGGCCCCCGGCCTGCTGGTGATCGGCGACGGCGACACCGGCTACGGCAACGCCATGAACGTGCAGCGCACGGTGCGCGACTACGCCCGCGCCGGAGCCGCCGCCGTCCTGATCGAGGATCAGGTGAGCCCAAAGCGCTGCGGCCACACCAAGGGCAAGCAGGTCGTCGGGCGGGCCGAGGCGCGCATGAAGATCCGCGCCGCCGTCGACGCCGCGCGGTCGGGCTCCGACGACATCCTGATCCTGGCGCGGACCGACGCGCGCGCCATGCACGGTTTCGACGCGGCGCTGGAGCGCTGCCAGGATTTCGTGGAGGAGGGCGCCGACATCATTTTCATGGAGGCTCCGCACGACGAGACGGAGATGGCCGCCTTCTGCGCCGGGATCGACCGGCCGGCGATGGCGAACATGGTGCGCGGCGGCCAGACGCCGATTCTGCCGCCGCGCGAGCTGGAGGCGCTGGGCTTCAAGCTCGCCGCCTATCCGCTGACCCTGATGTCGGCGGCCATCGACGCCATGCGCGCCGCCCTGGCCGCGGTGGCGGACGGGCGGGAGAGCCAAGTGGCCCAGGCCGATTTCGAGGCGCTGAAGTCCCTCGTCGGCTTCCCCGACTACTACGAGCGGGAACAGGCCTACCGGGCCGCAGAATGACCGGCCCAGTGAGGAGAGGCAACGCCATGACCACGCCGCGTTCCATCATCGACAAGATCTGGGACCAGCACGTCGTCGCCGACTTGGGCGACGGGCGGGTGCTGCTCCACATCGACCGCCACATGCTGCACGAGGTCACCAGCCCGCAGGCCTACGCCGGGCTGGCTGCCGCGGGGCGCCGGCTGCGCCGCCCCGACCTGACCTTCGCGACGGCGGACCACATCGTCTCGACCGAGAACGGCCGCACCGACGACACGGTGCCCGGCGGGCCGGAGATGATCCGCGCCCTGCGCGCCAACGCCGAATCCACCGGAGTCGCGCTGTTCGACCTGGGCGACGTACGCCAGGGCATCGTGCATGTGATCGCGCCGGAGCTGGGGATCGCCCTGCCGGGCGCCACGCTGGTCTGCGGCGACAGCCACACCAGCACGGTCGGCGCCCTGGGCGCTATGGCCTGGGGCATCGGCACGTCGGAGGTCGAGCATGTCATGGCGACGCAGACCGCCATCCTGCGCCGCCCGCCGACCATGCGCATCACCTTCACCGGTACCCGCCCGGCGGGCGTGTCGGCCAAGGACATGGTGCTGAAGCTGATCGCCACCATCGGCACCGCCGGGGCGACCGGCTATGGCGTCGAATACGCCGGTCCGGCCATCCGCGCGCTTTCCATGGAAGAGCGGATGACCGTCTGCAACATGTCGGTGGAGCTGGGCGCGCGCTTCGGCCTGATCGCCCCGGACGCGGTGACCTTCGCCTACCTCCAGGGGCGCCCCTTCGCCCCGGCGGGCGACCTGTGGGAGCGGGCGGTGGAGGCGTGGCGCGCCCTGGCGAGCGATCCCGGCGCCCGCTTCGACGCCGAGATCGAACTGGACGTCTCCACTCTCACGCCGCAGGTGTCCTGGGGCACCAGCCCGCAGGACTGCATCGGCGTCGGCGACACCGTTCCCGATCCAGAGTGCGAGGCCGATCCCAAGCGCCGGCAGGCGATGCGCCGGGCGCTCGACTACATCGGGCTGGAGCCGGGGACGCCGATCCGCGATCTGCCGGTGGACATGGTCTTCATCGGCTCCTGCACCAACAGCCGCATCGAGGATCTGCGGGCCGCCGCCGCCGTTTTGAAGGGCCGTCGTGTCGCCGCCGGCCTGCGCGCGCTCGTCGTGCCGGGCTCCGGCCAAGTGCGCCGGCAAGCCGAAGCCGAAGGGTTGGACCGTGTGTTCACCGCCGCCGGCTTCGAATGGCGGGAGCCGGGCTGTTCCATGTGCGCCGGGATGAACGCCGACCGGGTGCCGCCGGGCAAGCGCTGCGTCGCCACCTCCAACCGCAATTTCGAAGGCCGCCAGGGGCCGGGGGCGCGCACCCACCTCGCCAGCCCGGCCACCGCGGCGGCGGCGGCCGTGGCTGGACGCATCGTCGATGTCCGCAGCCTGGCAGCCCACAGCCTGGAAGGGAGCGCCTGACATGCCGGAACCGATCCACCGCATCACCGGGATCGCCGCGCCGCTGCCGCGCGCCAACGTCGACACCGACGCGATCATCCCCAAGGCGCATCTGCTGACCATCCATCGCAGCGGGCTGGGCGCCGGTCTCTTCTCCGAATGGCGGTTCGACGACGACGGCCGGGAACGGCCGGACTTCGTCCTGAACCAGGCGCCCTGGCGGGAAGCCAAGATCCTGCTGGCCGGCGAGAATTTCGGCTGCGGCTCGTCGCGCGAACACGCGGTGTGGAGCCTGATGGACTTCGGCATCCGCTGCGTGATCGCGCCGAGCTTCGCCAGCATCTTCCACGAGAACTGCCAGAAGAACGGTCTGGCCGCGGTGACCCTGGATGAGACCGCGCTCGCCCATCTCGTCGCCGTCGTCCAGGCAATGCCGGCCGCCACCATGACGGTGGACATCGAGACTTGCCGCGTCACCGCCCCGGACGGGCGGGAGTTTCCCTTCACGATGGAGGCGGCGCGGCGGCAGGCGCTTCTGGAGGGGCTGGACGAGATCGGGGCCAGCCTGCGCCACGACGCCGCCATGGCGGCGTTCGAGGCGCGCGACCGGGCGCAACGCCCGTGGATTCACGCCCTGCCCACCGCCTGACGGGTCCGGGTCAACGCGCATGGCCGGAAAGGCCAGCGGCAATTGGGAGGAACAGCGATGTCGTTCATGACCACGATGAAGCGCAAGGCGGTCCTGGGGGCGGCGGCCATGGGCGTGGCGCTCGCCACCCTGGTCCCGGCGCAGGCCGAGGAGATCACGGTCACCCACTGGGGCGTCCTGATGTACGGCGCGCCCTACGCCGTCGCCATGGAGAAGGGCTATTACAAGGAGCAGGGGCTGGACATCACCGGCGTCCTGACCTCCAAGGGCGGCGGCACGACCATGCGCAACGTCATGGCGGCGCCGATGCCCTACGGCGAGGTCGCCCTGTCGGCGGCGGTGGCGGCGATCAACCAGGGCCTGGACGTGAAGATCATCCACACCGGCGTCCGCACAGCGGGCGAGATCCTGTGGGTGACCAAGCCGGACTCCCCGGTGAAGACCGCCAAGGACCTGGACGGCAAGAAGGTCGCCTTCACCAGCCCGAAGTCGGTCACCGACATGCTGCTGACCATGGTGAAGGACAAGCACGGCATCACGGTGGACGGCGTGTCGGCGGGCGGCATCGGCGGCGGCCTGACCATGCTGGAGCAGGGTGCGGTGGCCGCCGCCCCGGTGATGGACCCGATCTGGGCGCGCGTGCAGAACAAGTACCGCATGGTCTTCGCGGTCGAGACCGAACTGCCGACCATGGTGCAGACCGTGGGCGTCACCACGTCGGAGTTCGCCGCCAAGAACGGCGACAAGCTGCGGAAGCTGATCGAAGCGCGGCGCAAGGGGGTGGATTTCGTCTACGCCAACCCCGAGGAGACCGCCAAGATCATGACCAAATACTACGACATCGACGAGGCGGTGGCGCTGCAGGCGCTGAAGAATCTGGCGACGATCAAGTACTGGAGCGCCGGCGACTTCGAGTATGACGGGATGAACAACCTGATCAAGGGGTTGCAGATCATCGGCGAGGTCAAGGGCGAGGTCGACTGGTCGAAGCACGCCGACGCCGATTTTCTGAAGTGATCGGCCTGAAATAACCGCTCCGAAGACCATCCGCCTGACGCATCACGATGACCGGGAGGAAGCCCCCGATGAAAGCCAACGTCGCCGCCAAGCGCGACCTGCACGAGGAGGCGGGGGCCAACCCCGCCCCGGCCGTCCACGCCGAACTGAAGGGGGTCAGCCGCATCTACGGCGTTCCCGGCCAGGGCGGGGTGCACGCGCTGGGCCCCGTCGACCTGACCTTGCGGCAGGGGGAGTTCTTCTCCGTCGTCGGGCCGTCGGGCTGCGGCAAGTCAACGCTGCTCGACGTGCTGTCCGGCCTGTCCGTGCCGACCGAGGGGTCGGTCAGTTTCGAAGGCAAGCCGGTGGCCGGCAAGGTCCCGGACGGCGTCGGGGTGGTGTTCCAGGAGGACGCCACCTTCCCCTGGCTGACCGTGTGGGACAACATCGCCTTCGGCCTGCGCCGCGCCGGCGTCGATCCGGCGGAGATCGAGCGGCGGGTCGATTACGCCGTCGGCTTCGTCGGGCTGAAGGACTTCGCCAAGGCCTATCCGGTGCAGCTGTCCGGCGGCATGCGCCAGCGCGTCTGCATCGCCCGCACGCTGGTGATGCGTCCGCGCCTGATCCTGCTGGACGAGCCGTTCGGCGCGCTCGACGCCCAGACCCGCCTGATCATGGGCGACGAACTGCTGAAGCTGTGGCGCGAAACCGGCGCCACGGTGATGCTGATCACCCACGCGCTGGACGAGGCGGCCATGCTGTCGGACCGCATCGGCGTCATGTCGTCGCGGCCCGGACGGATCATCGAGGAGATCGAGACCGGCTGGTCGCGCGAGCGCGATTCCCGCATCGCCAGCGAGGACAGCTTCGGCCAGATCACCGCCCGGCTGTGGCGCCTGCTGCGCGAGGAGAGCCTGAAGGCGGCGGGCCTCGCCGGGGGTGGGTCGTGAGCTGGGCGGGCTGGCTCCGGCTGATCGTGGTGACCGGCGCCGTCCTGCTGCTGGAGGTGCTGTGCCGGGCCGGCGTCATCGCCAAGACGGTCCTGCCGGCGCCCAGCGTCATGGCCGGCGACCTCTACCGCCTTCTCGCCTCGGGGGCGGCCAGCGCCGACATCGGCGAGACGCTGGGCAACGTCGCGATGGCGGTGATCGCCTCGATCCTGCTCGGCTTCGTCGCCGGGGTGGCGATCCACGCCATGCCGCGGGTGCGCCGGGCGCTCGACCCCTTCCTGGCGACCTACTACGCGGTGCCCTTCTTCGTCTTCTACCCGGTGCTGATCGTCATCTTCGGGCTGGGGGCGGCGCCCATCGTGGTGATCGGCACGCTGTTCGGCGTGGTGGCGATGCTCATCAACACGCTGAACGGGCTCGACCGGATTCCGCGCGTCCTGCTGAAGACCGCGCGCGTCCATGGCATGGACCCGGTGCGCACGGCGCTGATGGTCAAGCTGCCCAGCGCCGCGCCCTTCCTGTTCACCGGGGCGAAGCTGGCCATCGCCTACTGCTTCATCGGCGTCATCGCGGCCGAGTTCATCATGTCCTCCTCGGGCATCGGCTACAGCATCGCCTATGCCTTCAACAACTTCGACAACGCGCGGATGTACGCGCTGATGCTGTTCATCATCGTCCTGGTGACGGTGCTCAACGCGGTGCTCTTCACCTGGGAGCGCCGGATCATGCAGCGGCGGAGGCGCTGACGGCCATGCACGGAAAGACCGATACGCTCCTCGTCATCGTCGCGCTGGTGGCCCTGTGGCAGGTCCTGCACTGGATCGTCGGCAGCGTCGCCCTGACCTCGCCCGCCGACACGCTGGCCCGCGCCGTCGAACTGCTGGGCTCCGCCACCTTCTGGCCGCACGTCGCGGAAACCGGCGTGGCGCTGCTCTATTCGCTGCTGCTGGCGGTGCTCGGCGGGCTGACCATCGGCATCGCTCTCGGCATCAACCGGCTGGCCGGGGAGGTGGCGGAGCCGATCCTGGTGTCGCTCTACTCGCTGCCCAAGATCACGCTCTACCCGGTGATCCTGCTGGCCTTCGGGCTGGGCCTGTCGGCCAAGGTGGCCTTCGGGACGATCCACGGCATCATCCCGGTGATCATCTTCACGATGAACGCGGTTCGCACCATCCCGCCGGTGATGCTGCGCAGCGCGCGGGTGATGCGCCTGTCGCCGCCCCAGCTCGTCTCCACCATCATCCTTCCCGCCGCCCTGCCGGAGCTGGTGTCCGGCCTGCGGGTGGGCTTCTCGCTGACCCTGCTGGGCGTGCTGATCGGCGAGATGTTCGCCTCGCAGCGCGGCCTCGGCTACCTCGTCATGAACGCCATCGGCGGGCACGACGTGCGCACCATGATGGCCGTGGTGCTGATCCTCGCCACCACCGCCGTGCTCATCAGCGCCGGCCTGCTGCACATCGACCGGCGCATGCACCGGCGGGCCTCGTAAAGACTTCCGGAGAGTCCACAGACATGACCATTTCCCTCAAACAGCGCCTGTCGCAGCCGGGCCTGATCTCGGCCCCCGGCGTGTTCGACATGATCTCGGCCAAGCTGGCGGACGGCATGGGGTTCGACGCGCTGTACATGACCGGCTACGGCACCGTCGCCAGCCATCTCGGCCTGCCGGACGCCGGGCTCGCCACCTTCAGCGACATGGTCGGCCGGGTGCGGGCCATCGCGCGGGGCACCGCGACGCCGCTGATCGCCGATGGTGACACCGGCTACGGCGGCCTGCTGAACGTCGATTTCACCATCCGCGGCTACGAGGAGGCCGGGGCCGCCGCCATCCAGCTCGAAGACCAGGAGTTCCCGAAGAAGTGCGGCCACACGCCGGGGCGCCGGGTCATTCCCATGGCCGACATGGTGCGCAAGATCCGCGTCGCCTGCGAGGCGCGGTCGTCGAGCGACTTCCTGATCATCGCCCGCACCGACGCCCGCACGACGCTCGGCCTCGACGAGGCGCTGCGCCGCGCCGACGCCTACGCCGAGGCCGGCGCCGACATCATCTTCGTGGAGAGCCCGGAGAGCGAGGCGGAGATGGAGCGGATCTGCCGGACCATCGGCAAGCCGCTGATCGCCAACATGGTGGAGGGCGGGCGGACGCCGGTGATGACCGGGAAGCAACTGGAATCGCTGGGTTACCGCATCGCCATCTTCCCGGCCACCGGCTTCCTGGCGATGGCCGCGGCGCTGCGCAGCGCCTACGGCGAGATCCTCGCCAAGGGGTCGAGCGCCGAGTATGCGGGCGACCTTTATCCCTTCCCCGACTTCACCCGCCTGATGGGCTTCGAGCGCGTCTGGGAATTCGAGAAGCGCCATCCCGAGACGGACTGACCATCCGCCGTCTCAGCCCTGCGGAGTTTTTCCGGGGGCACGGCAGGGGAACTCGACGGTGAATCGCGTTCCCTCGCCGGGCCGGCTGTCGAGCTGGATGGTGCCGCCGAGCTGGCCGGTGATCAGGTTGAAGACGATGTGCAGGCCGAGCCCGGTCGAGCCGGTGCTCCGCCGCGTCGTGAAGAAGGGCTCGAACACCTTGCCGTGGTTCTCCGCCGGGATGCCGCAGCCGTCGTCCCGGTAGACCAGCCGCACCCCGTCGTTCTCCAGCGCCTGCGCCGTGATGGCGATCCGGCCCTTCTCGCCCTCCCGGTAGGCGTGGTTGACCGAATTGGTGATGAGATTCGTCACGATCTGGGCGATCACGCCGGGGTAGCTGTCCAGCTCGATACCCTTGGGGCACTCCAGACTCACCTCATGGCCCGGGCGGTGCCAGGTCGGGCGCAGGCTGACCAGGACCTCCTCCAGATAGCCGCGCAGGTCGAACCGGCGGCGGTCGCTGCGCGTCTGGTCCGAGGCGACCTGCTTGAAGCTCTGCACCAGATCGGCGGCGCGGGTGGCGTTGCTGATCATCAGCGTGGCGGCGTCGCGCGCGGCCTGCATGAAGTCCTGGAAGTCGGCCCGGCGCATCTTGCCGGTGTCGGACAGCGTTTCGAGGGCGCTGATCTTCTCACCGAGATAGGAGGCGCTGGTCATCACGATGCCGATGGGCGTGTTGATCTCGTGCGCCACCCCGGCGACGAGCTGCCCCAGCGAGGCCATCTTCTCCGCCTGGACGAGCTGTTGCTGGGCGGCCTTGAGCTGGTCGTGGGCGGCGTGAAGCTGCTCGTGGGCGTCGCGCAGCTCGCTTTCGCGGCTGCGGTCCACCGTCACGTCCACATAGACCTGGACCATGCCGCCGTCCGGCATGGGGTTGCTGCGGACCTGGATGACCCGGCCGTCGGCGAACTCGATCTCGCTGGGGCTGCTCTTCAGGGGGGAGGGCACCAGCGCCGTCAGGAGCTGGCCGGAGGCGTTCACCGCCGCGCTCAGCTCGCGGTACGGAAGCCCGACCCGGCGCAGCGTGTCCGGCAGGCTGAAGAGGGCCATGGCGCGCTCGTTCCAGACGCGCAGCCGCTCCTCGGCGTCGAAGGCGGCCAGACCGTCGTACATGCTGGCCAGCGTGGCGCGCAGAAGCTGCGATTGCTCCGCCACCTCGCGGGTCCGCTCGGCGACCTGGGCCTCCAGGGTGCGGTTCAGCCGCTCCAGACCGTCGTAGAGGCGGGCGTTCTCGATGGAGATGGCGATCTGCACCGACAGCAGGTCGAGCAGTTCCAGCCGCTCCGGGCTGAAGATGTCGGCGGCGAGGCTGTTCTCCAGATAGAGGATGCCGACCATCTGGTTGCGGTTGCGCAGGGGCAGGCACAGCACGGAGCGCGGCTGCGCCTGCCGCGTGTAGAGGTCGTACTGGAAATCGCCCTCGTTCGCGGCGTCGGCCAGGACGACCGGCTCCCCGGTCTGGATGACCGCATCGACGACGCCGCGCACCAGGACCGGGGCCGCGTCGTCGAGGGGGCGAGACTGCAGAACCTCCGCGGCGTCGCCCTCGCTCGTGGCGTCGGCCTCGATCCGCCAGACGCCGTCGGTCGGCAGCAGCAGGCAGCCCCGCGTCGCCCCGGCGTTGGTGATGACCAGCTTCATCAGCGTCCACAGCAGGTCGCCGAGCCGGATGTCCTGCGCCAGCGCCCGCGAGGTGCGGATCACCGTCTCCACATCGACCATGTGCGAGCTCGACCCGGAGGAGGAGCGGCGCCGCGACGAGGCGGTAACCGGGCGTTGCCGCGGGAAGCCGTCGTCGGCCGGACTCTGGTCCACCGCCGTCTCGCCGAACAGCTCGGCCAGCCGGGCGTCGAGCGCCCGGACCTTCGCCAGCGCGTCCCAGCGCCGGTAGGCGTGGCGGGCCTGGAACAGCATCGCCTTCGCCGTGAAGCGGTCGCCCCGCGCCAACGCGGCCTCGCCGGCCCGCTCGCAGGCGAACGCCTCGTCGTGGGTGAAGCCCTGTTCGCGGGCGCTCTCGGCGGCGGTCTGATAGTGCCGATGCGCCTTGTCCAGCCGCCCGGTGGCGCGCAGCCGCTCGGCCACCACCAGCGCCAGCAGGTGGCGGAAGTTGGTCGGCGCGTGGCGGACCGCGCCGCGCAGCCGGCGCTCCAGGCCGAGCGCCGCCGCCCGCGCCCGCAGCCGCTCGGCGGGGCGGAGGCGGTCCCAAGCGGCGAAGTCGATCAGGGCGGCGACCACCCGCATGCGCAGGTTCATCGCCATGCCCATGGAGGCGTCGGCGAAGGGACGGCGCTTCGCCATGCAGCGCCGCGCCTCGTCGATCCGGCCGAACAGCAGGTTCAGATAGGCCAGATGGCTGTGCATCGTGTCCAGGGCAAGGCGGTTGCCGCTGGCCGCCAGGGCCGGGACGTCGCTTGCTTCCGTGACGTGCGGTCCGGCGAAGACGGTCGGGTCCTCGGACTCGCCCAGCAGATTGGCGATGAGCTGCTGGTGGGGCCGCAACACGCCCGCCGCGGTCTGCTGGTTCAGGCGCGCGATGGCGGCGGCGTGGCCCGCCGCGGTCTGCTGGAGCTGCCGCAGCGGATGGCCGAGAAACAGCCCTTGGGCGACCGCGTTGTTGAGGCAGTAGGCGGCGTACTCGATGTCGCCGGTTTCCAGGCCGATCCGGTGGGCGTCGAGAAGGCCGGCCAATGACTTGGCCACCGGCTGGTGCCAGACCTCGATGAACAGATGCACCACGAACAGCGTCTGGGCGCGGCCCTGGTTGGCGTTCAGCCGGTCGAGCACGCGCAGCGCCACCCGCCCGTACATGGCGCCCGCCGGAACGTCGCCGAGCATCGCGCAGTGCAGCAGCCCGTAGGTGGCGTAGGTGATTCCGGAGGCCGGCAGGATCCCCTCGGTCGCCGACAGCCGGACCATGCGCAGCAGCAGCACCGTGTAGAGGTTGGTGTCGTGCAGATAGGCGCTGGCCAGCACGCGCGACACGATGCGCCCGATCGTCAGCAGGCGCGGGTCGGTGAGGGGCGGGCGGTTGACCAGATCCTCCTCGCCCTTGCCGCGCAGCGCCAGCTTGGTGGCGGCGAGTTCCTTGAGCACATGCCGGGTGTCCGCCCGCTCCGGGATCGGGCTGCCGAGCTGGCCCAGGGCGGTGCGGCAGGCGTCCAGCGCCGCCGGCAGGTTCTGCCGCGACACGTGCATCTGGATCTGCGTCTCGTAGGCCAGGGCGCGGTCCAGGACGGTGCGGGCGTTGGCCTCGATGGCATCGGCCAGCGGGGTCGCCGCCGCGACGTCGCCGTTCACCGCCGCGATCTCCGCCGCTTCGGCGTGCAGGCTGAGGGCCAGCTCGTACAGGCGCGACCAGCCGTCCGCCGGGAGCAGCCCGACCCCGGTGATGAGATAGTCGAAGGCCGGCCCCAGCGCCGCCGAGGCGCGCGCCGCCTGTCCGGCCAGCAGGTTGTAGCGGGCCAGCCGCTCCCTCTGCTCCGGCGACAGCAGGGTCACGGCACGGTTGAGCTGGTTGGTGATCGCGAACAGCCGGTCGGCGGCCCGATCGCCGCCCCGTTCCAGGACGAGGCCGACGGCGAGATGGCAGGTCAGGGCGTCGGCGTCCGGCAGCATGCTGTAGGCCGCCTGCTGCACCCGGTCGTGGACGAAGCGGTAGGTGGCGCGCGGCGACACGCTGTCCATGTCGGCGTAGCGGTAGGCGTCGCCCACCGGGACCACCAGCCCGCTGCGCAGGGCCGGCCACAGCGCCGCCGCCGTCGCGGCGGAGGTTCGCCGGCCGGCGTCGGCCAGCGTGGCGAGATCGAAGGCGCTGCCGATGCAGGCGGCGGTCTGGAGGACGGCAAGGGTCTCGGCGGGAAGCTCGCGGATGCGGCGGACCACGAAGGTGACGACGTCGTCGACCATCCGTTCCATCCGCTGGGACTCGATGGCCTCCAGATTCCAGTTCCACACCCCGGCGAGGCTGTCGTAGGCGATCAGCCCGCTCTGCTCCAGCGACTCCAGGAACTGGCCCAGGAAGAAGGGGTTGCCCAGCGTGTTGGCGATCAGCCGTTCGGCCAGGGGACGCACGTCGTCGGGGGTCGCGTGCAGCGTGTCGGACAGCAGGGCGACCACCGCGTCGGCGTCGAGCCCGCCGAGGGAGACCTCGCGCACCGGCACGCCGCGCTCGCCGAAGGTCTGGATCGTGTGGCGCAGCGGGTGGAGCGCGTCGACCTCGGTGTCGCGGCAGGTGCCGACCAGCAGGAAATGGCCCAGGTCCGGATCGCCGGCCAGCCCCTCCAGCAGCTTCAACGTGGCGAGGTCGGCCCATTGCAGATCGTCCAGGAACAGCACCAGCGGGTGCCCCGCCCCGGCGAAGACGCGGACGAAATTGCGGAAGACGTAGATGAAGCGCTCGTGCGCCTCCACCGGACCCAGTTCCGGGACCGGCGGCTGGGGGCCGATCAGCCGTTCGACGTGCGGGATGACGTCGGTGATGACCCGCCCGTTGGGACCGAGCGCGGCGAGCAGGCGGGCGCGCCAGCGCGCCAGCGACTCCGGGCCGGTGGCGAAGGTCTGCCGCACCAGGGTCTTGAAGGCCTCGATCACCGGGGCGTAGGGGATGTCGCGCTTCAGCGGCTCGAACTTGCCGGTGATGAAGAAGCCGCGGCGGGCGATCACCGGCTTGTGCAGCTCGCGGACCAGCGCCGACTTGCCGACCCCCGAATAGCCGGAGATCAGCAGGGCTTCGAACCCACCGGCGGCGGTGCTGCCGAAGGCGTCGAGAAGCACGCGGAACTGCGCGGTGCGGCCGTAGAGCTTCTGCGGGATGCGCAGCACCGGGCGGACGTCCCGGCTGGCCAGCGCGAAGGGCTCGACGCGGCCTTGGGCGCGCCATTCGGTCAGGCAGCGTTCGAGGTCGGCGCGCAGGCCGAAGGCGCTTTGGTAGCGTTCCTCCGGGTTCTTCGCCATCAGCCGGGCCACGATGGCGGCCAGCGGTTCGGGCACCAGCGGGTTGAGCTTGTGCGCCGGAACGGGGGTCCGCGCGATGTGGCAATGCACCAGCTCCAGCGGGTCGCCGGACGGGAAGGGCGGCTGTCCGGTCAGGAACTCGTGGAAGGTGGCGCCCAGCGCGTAGAAGTCGGCGCGGTAATCCACCGACCGGTTCATCCGGCCGGTTTGCTCCGGCGCCATGTAGGCGAGCGTGCCCTCCATGGTGCCGACGTCCGGGTCGCCCGCCTCTTCCCGCGATAATTCCGACGCAATGCCGAAGTCGATCAGGTTGAACTGGCCGGTCGCCGGGTTCCAGATCAGGTTGCCGGGGCTGATGTCCTTGTGGACGACTCCGGCGTCGTGCACGGCGGCCAGCGCGTCGACCGCCTGGAGCGCCATCCGCAGAAAGACCGCGACGTCCTCCGTCCGCACGTCCGGGAGGCCGTCCAGGGCGGTGCCGCCGATGTCGCGGAACACCATCATCAGCCCGTTGCCGTGGGGCACGCAGTCCAGAGCCTCCACCACACCGGCGTGGCGCAACCGGCGGGTGATGGCGAACTCGCGCAGGAACGCCGCCTTCTCCTCGCCGCCGATGTCCGCGCCGGACAGCAGCTTGCAGATGACGGGCAGGCCGTCGTCGCGGCGGATGGCGCGCAGCACGGTGGAGCGCGACCCCACATGCAGCGTCTCGACAACGCGGAAACCCGGTAACGCCGGCACGGTTGCGGTGGGGATGGCCCCGATCACGACGCAGCATCCTTATGTCGCGTGGTTGCGGTATCCGTTATAGAAGGTCGCGCCACGGTGGAGCAAGCGCAGGGCGTAGCGGCCGGGGTTTTGCACGATTTTTGCTTGGCGATCGCACGGGTCATAGACCTGTAGCATCGGCGAAACGGCGTAATAGTTCAATTGCGGTAAGACAATTTATGCTAATCTCCCCCGCAATTTCCGACGAGTGCCACGAAATTCCGCGGCGCTGTCGTGAGGATGCCGGATCGGTCGGGGGGAGAGCATGGCGAAGACGAGGGTTGCAATTCTGGGTGGTGGCGTCGGCGCCCTCACCACGGCGCATTTCCTGTCCGACACGGACGAGAAGCGGGCGCGCTACGACGTCACCATCTATCAGATGGGCTGGCGGCTGGGCGGCAAGGGCGCCACCGGACGCGACCAGTGGAACCGCATCCAGGAGCATGGCCTGCATGTCTGGTTCGGCTTCTACAACAACGCCTTCAAGATGATCCAGGACGTCTTCGACGTCTGGAAGCGCTCGCCGGACAACACCTTCCAGTCCTGGCGGGACATTCTGAAGCCGCAGCGCTTCACCCCCATCGGCATGGTGCTGGACGGCGGCAAGCCGGCCTATTGGCCGCTGACCTGGCCGGTGCTGGGCGGCGAGCCGGGTTCGGCCAACGTCATGCCGACCCTGCCGCAGGCCATCGCGTCGCTGGTCGGCGTGGTGCGCGACGTGTTCGAGAACTGGGATGAGCTGAGCGGCCTGATCGTCGACGGCAAGCTGGTCCACATCGACGGCCGCACCGTCGCGCCGATGCCCGTCCTGCCGGCCGACCGGCAGGTCCTTCCGGCGCCGCTCGCCACCCGCTTCGCCGACGCGATCCGCGGCTGGAAGGACCGCGAGGTCCGCCATCTGGCGCAGGCCGAGGCGCTGGTGAAGGGCGCCGCCGTGACCACCGCGAAGGACGCCGCCATCGCCGCCCACCGGCTGATCCGGGCGCTGGCCGACGGGGCGCAAAATGGGCCGGATTCGGCGGCTGTGCCGGTCGAGCATTTCCACGACCTGATGAAACTGTTGCGGCTGATCGAGGCCGCGGCGGCCACCCTGCCCAGCAACCATGTGGCGCGCGACCTGCTGGCCTTCGTGCTTCCCTTCACCGTCGGCATCATCGCCGATTTCGGGATCGAGAAGCGCACCGCCGATTCGCTGGACGAACTGGAGTTCACCGACTGGCTGATCCGTCATGGCGGCGACGCCGCGGCGCTGAAGCAGAGCTGCTCGCTGCGCACCTGCTACGACACCTTCATGCAGTACAAGGACGGCGACTACCGTCAGCCCAACTGGGGCGCCGGCGTCGCGGCGCAGTCCTGCGTGCGCATGTTCGCCACCTGCCGCGAATCGGTGATGTGGAACATGGAAGCGGGCATGGGCGAGGTCATCATCGCGCCCATCTACCAGACCCTGCTCCAGAACGGCGTGAAGGTGAAGTTCTTCCGCCGCGTCGAGGACATCGGCCTGTCCGAGGACCGCGCGCTGGTCGAGACCGTGCGTCTCGCCCGGCAGGTCGATCTGGTCGACGGCGGGGATGACTACCAGCCGCTGATCACCGTGCCGCTGGAGGACAGGAAGTTCCTTTTGGCCTGGCCGCTGGAACCGCTGTGGGACCAGATCAAGGACGCCGACAAGGTCCAGGCGGCGCTCGCCACCAACAACTCCTCCCTGGAATCGCACTGGTGCGCGTGGGAGCCGGTCGGGACCGAGACGCTGCAGCGCGGTCGCGACTTCGACGTCGCCGTCCTCGGCATCTCCATGGGCGGCTTCAAGGCGATGAACGACCAGCCGACCCTGGCGGCGGAGCTGCAGGCGGCCTCGCCGGCCTTCAACGCGATGACCAGCAACATCGGCATCATCCCGACGCTGTCCATGCAGCTGTGGTGCGGTCCCGACCTCCAGGGGCTGGGCTGGGAGCCGGGCCAGCCGGCCGCCGTCGCCGGGCCGGAGCCCTGGTCGATCTGGGCGGAGATGGGGCAGACGCTGCCCTACGAATTCCGCCCCGGCGAGACCGGCGCGCCGAAGTCGGTGCATTACATCTGCGGCGTCTGGCAGACCGGTCTGGTCGCCCGGCCGACCACCGACCTCGCGGTGCCGAAGGAGGCGCTGGACAATGTGACGAACAGCGCGGCGGAGTGGCTGGACGCCTACATGGGCAATTTCTGGCCGAAGGCGACGGTTTCCGGCCAGGGCGGCGTCGGCTTCAATTGGAACGTCCTCTACGACCCGTGGAACGGCACCGGGCGGGAGCGGCTGTCGCACCAGATCATCCGCGCCAACGTCGACCCCACCGAAACGCTGCCGGGCAGCGCCGCCGGCTCCACCCAGTACCGGCTGCGCACCGACGCGAGCGGGTTCTACAACCTGTTCCTGGCCGGCTGCTGGGTCCGCACCGGCTTCAACACCTCCTGCATCGAGGCGACGGTGATGTCCGGGATGCAGGCGGCGCGGGCCATCTCCGGGACGCCGCTGTTCATCTCCGGTGAGAACTTCCTGAACGGGGCGCCGTCGTGATCGCCCCCCGCTACGTCTCCTTCGCCGGGCACGGCGAGGTGTCGATCGCCGCGCCCGGCGTCTTCACCGACAGCCTCGCCACCGCCTTCGTCGTGCGCAGCAACCCGGTGAACACCCAGGCGCTGGTGGATAAGCTGCTGAACGCGGCGCCCGCCGGGGCGGTGCGCTACACGGTGGCCGGTCCGGTGGCGCTGTGCACCTTCCTGTCGGTGGGGCGCTGCACCAGCCCCACCGAGCCGTTCGGCTGGATTCCCTACCGGGAGGCCTCGCTGTGGCTGCCGCTGATCGAGCATCGGCCCGGCCACTGGCCGCGGCTGGTGCTGTGGATGCCCTATGTCTTCCCGGACGCGACCATTCCACTGGTCTGCGGGCGGGAGGGCTGGGGCTTCGCCAAGTCGCTGGGCCGAATCACGCTGCCGGAGGAGGGGGCCGAGGCCCCGCGCTTCGTCTGCGAGACGACGCTGTTCCGCACCTTGTCCTCCGACTGCGAAGGGGTCTTCGCCCCCCTGCTGACGGTGGAGGGCGGGCCGTGGACCCCCGGTTCGGCGTGGCGGAGCCTTGAGGATCTCGCCGCCGACCTCGGCGACGCTTTGAAGGAACTGCTGCGCCCCGGCGGTCTGGTCGAGGGTGTGGAGGTCGCCGTCAAGGCGGTGGAATCGCTGCTGGCCGGCATCGTGCCGGTCATCAACCTGAAGCAGTTCCGCGACGCCCCGGACAGCGAACGGGCCTGCTATCAGGCGCTGATCGACTGCCCGATGCACGTCGACCGCTTCCGCGGCGCCTGGCCGATGCGGGGCGACTGGACGCTGCGGGTGGCCGACTACGCCAGCCATCAGGTCATCTCGGACTTCGGCTTCGCGGCCGGGCCGGACGGCAGCGCCACCGTCCATGTGGATTTCGCCATGCAGATCCACATGGACTTCCGCGCCAACCCCGGCCGGGTGGTCTGGCAGGCGGAATGAGGGAGCGGGCGCCGGCCCCGGAAAGGGCCGGCGCTGTTTTTAGAACGCGACGCTGACGTTCAGCGCCACGATGTCGGTGCCGTTGCAGAACTTTCCCGGATTGACGGCGGAGCCGTTGGGCGGCGTGCCGTTGCTCACGCATTCCTGGAAGCCGTGGGAAAAGGCGGCGTCCAGGCGAACCGCCTCGGAGACGGCGTAGCCGACGCCGAGACCGGCGTGCTTGGTGATGACCACCGGGATGACCGAGACGATGTCCTCCGCCGGGGCCACCCTGTCGGCCCAGCGGAAGCCGGCGCGCAGGGTCAGAGCGTCGGTCACCCGGTAGGCGGCGCCGACCGCGAAGATGTCGATGTCGCGGTAGCGCTGCGGCAGCGTCTCCCACACCGTGCCGAGGCCCGGCACATCGACCCGGATGTTGTACTGGCGCAGCGCCTGCGCCCAGAAGGCCCGCCGGTAGTCGAAGGCGACGGTCAGGTCCGGCCGCAGCCGGTGGCTGATCCCGATGCCGAACTCGGCGGGGAGCTGGAAATTTCCCAGCGTGTACTTGGCGGGCTGGGCCAGCCGCGAGCCGTCGGCCCCCAGCACGATCACCGAGCCGTCGCCGGTCAGGTTGTTGAGGGCCGTGCGGAATTGATAGAAGCTGCCGATGGTGGTGTCGGCCTGCGGCTTCCAGGTCAGGCCGAGCCGGCCGCTCACCCCGTCTCCCTCCACCCCGGCGCGGGCGATGGACGGGTCGAAGATGTCGAAATAGACGCCGCCGCCCATCCCGACCATGGCGGTGGCCGCGCCCAGCATCGGCCCCTGTCCGGTCAGCCGCCCGCTGTTGGCCAGCGCGCCGAGCTGGTCGGCCCCCTGGAGAACGCGGAAGCCCAGCCCCGCCCGCACATAGTCGATAGCGCCCGCCACCGTGACCTTCGGCGTCACGTCCCAGGCGGCGGCCAGGGGAACGCGCATGAACATCGCCTCGCTGCCGGTGCGCAACCCGGTGTCGACGCCGGACGGCAGCCGGGCCATGAAGCTGCCCTCGCCGTACTCGGTGCCGAAACCGCCCTGGGCGTAGGCGCCCAGCCCGAGGGCCAGCGTCTCATGCCGCCAGACGAACCCGCCCTGGGGGATGTAGTAGCCCTGGAAGGGGAAGGTGTCCTTGCCGTGCGCCACCTCGCCGGTCCGCGTCTGCGTGGCGCGCAGCCCGGTCGGGGCGGCGACCACCAGCCCGCCCTCCAGATAGGAGGAGGAGCGCTGCGTCAGGGTCGCCGGGTTGAGGATCATGGCGGCGCCGCCGATGTCGGACGCCGCCCCGGTGCCGCCCATGCCCATGGACACGGCCCCGAACCCTTCGAAGGTGTAGACATCGGTGGCATGGGACGGAAACGCGGCGGCCAGAGTGGCCGCCGCGGCAAACGCTGCGATTACGCGCATTGAATCAGGGTTCTCAATCGGACGGGGTGAGGTCGATGGTCTGACGGGCGATGGCCTCGGCGGCCTGCTTTCCGGAGAGGACGGCGATCTCGGCGCTGCCCGCGCTGAACCAGGTCCGCGTCCAGTCCCCCGCCAGGAAGGCGTTGACGAAGCCGCTGTCGCCCGGCGTCAGCCGGGTCTCCACCGTCGCCGGGAAGCACTGCACGTAGAGTTCCGACGGGTCGAGGTTGTAGCGGTAGTAGGAGGAATAGACCTGGCTTTGGTCGAACACGCCGTCCTTGACCGTGTTGGGCCACAGAACCCCGATGTTGGCGTTCAGCCACTGCGTGGCGTCGCGGCGGACGTCCGCGGCCATCCGCTGCGGCAGGCCGCAGGCGTAGGGCGGGGCGCCGGCCGGCCAGCGGGCGGTGCCGCAGAAATACTCCACGGCCTTGACGGTGCCGGGCGGCCAGGATTCGGCGGGGATGAGGTGGCTCATCTCGCCCCAGCTGTCCAACTCCTCGACATAGCTGGTCATGGCGGTCGGGCCGGCCTTCCAGCCCATCTCCTCGATGCTCGGCGTCATCCAGAGCTGGACCGCCTGGGTCGGCACCGCCGGGGTGACCTCGACCATCTGCTTGAAGCGCAGATTGGCGTCCATCAACTCGGCCGCCGGGTCGGCCAGCGCGGCGGGCGGCATGGCCAGCACGACGAGGTCGAAGTCCTTGCCGACCTCCAGCACCGATTCTCCGGCGGTGCAGTGGCAGAACACCGATTCCAGGTTGATGCCGGCGTCGCGGATCTTGTCGCCATCGACGATCTGGCTCCAGTCCGGCTCGGACGGCCAGCAGTAGAGCCATTTCCCGTCGTCGCCGTAGCCGACCTTGACGAACGGGTCATAGGCGCCGTTGACGAGATCGACCTGCCGGTTCAGGCGCACCCGCTCCACCCAGGCCCCGTTCTCGGAGGTTTCCAGCTTGGTCAGGCGGTGGAACAGCTTGATGTCCACCCCGCGCTGCTTCAGCACGAACCAAGCGGGCGTGAAGACGGTGTCGCCCATGCCGGCGTTCATCTTCCACAGCGGCGCGCCCTTGTAGGCGAAGCCCATCAGCAGAAGGATCTCCGCCGCCGCACCGGCGGCGAAGCGCGCGTTCTCCGGCCCGTCGGTCGCTTCGCCGTTCTTGTAGGAGAAGCACATGTCGTAGAGCAGGCGCACCGGCGCCGACCACGCGAAGCTGTCGGAAATCCCGTTCTTCTGCAGCCACTCGCGGAAGTCCTCGCCGTTGATGCGGTCGAAGCCGTCCTTGCCGTAGGGCAGCACGTCGGCGAAGCAGCCGATGGCGAAGGCGAGGCCGAAATCGGCGAAGCAGGCGAACTCCCAGCCTTCGTCCGACAGCTTCAGCAGCGGTTCCAGGACCGCCTGGAAACCCTTCTGGACGATCTTGAGCAGATCGACGATCAGCCCATGGTCGAGCGCGCCGTCACCGGTCTCCTCGATGTGGGCCCGCGCCTTCTCAAGGGCGTCCAGCCCGAGCTTCGCGGTGAGATGGTCGGGCAGATGGTCGTGCTTGGCGACCAGATTCTGCAGCGCGCCGATCAGGAAGGCCGCGAAGCCGTTCGGGCCGAGCGACCGCGGGTCGCCGGGCGTGCCGGGGCGCTCGGGGAAATCGAGGTTCCAGGAATGCCAGCGGGTCTTGCCGAAGCGCGGGATGTCCTGCATCAGCGTCACCTGATACAGCGGGTGGAAGGCGTCCTCCCAGGTCTGGAAGGCGTAGTCGGCGGGCTCGTCCCACTCCGCGTAGGCGCCGCGCACCATCCGGAAGGCGTTGTCGTAGAAGCCCAGGAAGATGTGCAGCCCGTGCTCCTCGATGCGCTGGCCCTGCTTGGCGTTGCGGCCGCTGGCCCCCTTGCCGCCCAGCCGCCAGCCATGGCTGACCAGCGTCACGTCGTATTTCTCGCGCAACGCCTCGGTCGCCGTGAGAGTCAGCGCGGCGGACACGCCCCCAAGCCCGCCGCCCAGCACCAGCACACGCGTCTTTCCCATCGCAGCCACCCCGAGCCCCCGGTTGTTTTGCCGGGGGATTGTGCTTGGCATCGCCGGTTGTCGCAATGGGATTAAGACGAATGCGAACATTCCGCCGCCGCACCGGTGCGAATCGGTTACGGGGCGCCGGCCCCCGGCAGTTCCGGCGGGGCGGCGGGAGCCGGGCTATCGAGCCGGATACCCGAGCGCTGCTGGGCGAACATCGCGCCGAGCAATGCGGCCGCCTGGGCGGCGGCGGCGGCGGGGGCGAGGCCGCCGACTCGGACGTTGGAGATGCAGTTGCGCTCGCTGTCCACCCGGCCGGGGCGCGGCTCCCAGGTCAGGTAGAGGCCCAGTGAATCGGCGGCGCTCAGCCCCGGCCGCTCGCCGATCAGGACGACGCTCGCCCGCGCCTGGAGCAGCGCGCCGACCGGGTCGCCCAGCGCCACCCGCGCCTGCTCCGCCACCACCACCGGCCCGACCCGCAGCCCGGCCGCCTGGAGCGTTGGGATCAGGACGTCCAGCACCGCGACGGCGTTGGCCTGCACGGCGGTGCCGCTCAGCCCGTCGCCGATCACCAGCACTACGTCGGGGGCGCGGACGGGCTCCGACAGGCGGCGCTGCGACTCCTCCGACAATTGCCGTCCGAGGTCCGGGCGCTTCAGGTAGGCGGCGCGGTCGGTCGCCGCGCTGGTCACCGCGACCGCCGGCCAGCCGCGCTCTGCCAGCGCCGCCAGCAGCGCCGCGGCGTCGAGCGGCGTGTGCACGGCGTCGCGCGCCTGGGCGTGGGCGGCCTGGAAGGCGAGGTGGGCGGCGGTCGGCAGGCCGCTCCCGGCGTGGCCCAGCGCGATCCGCGCGTCGGTGTGGCGGCGCAGATGCGCCCAGCGATCGGGCTGGGCTGGGGAGGGAAGGGGCACCGCTTTGGACTCGGTCATGGCTGCTCCTCCGGCAGGGGCAGGGCGGGCAGAAGAGAGGATGCGGCAGGGTCGAAGCGCAGGCGCCCGGTGGAATCGGCGATGCCGGCGGCCTGCTGCCACGCCTCGAACTCCGGCGCCGGGCGGCGGCCGAGCAGCTGACGCACATAGAGCGCGTCGTGGAAGGAGGTGCTCTGGTAGTTCAGCATGATGTCGTCGGCACCCGGCACCCCCATGATGAAGGTACAGCCGGCCACGCCGAGCAGGGTCAGCAGGGCGTCCATATCGTCCTGGTCGGCTTCCGCGTGGTTGGTGTAGCAGACGTCGCAGCCCATCGGCAGGCCAAGCAGCTTGGCGCAGAAATGATCCTCCAGCCCGGCACGGGTGATCTGCTTGCCGTCGTAGAGGTATTCCGGCCCGATGAAGCCGACCACCGTGTTGACCAGAAGCGGCCGGTAGCGGCGGGCGACGGCGTAGCAGCGCGCCTCCACCGTCTGCTGGTCCACCCCCTCGTGCGCGCCGGACGACAGCTCGCTGCCCTGGCCGGTCTCGAAATACATCAGGTTGTCGCCGACCGTGCCGCGGTTCAGCGCCCGTCCGGCCTCCCACGCCTCGTCCAGCAGGGCCAGCGAGACGCCGAAGGCGCGGTTGGCGGCCTCCGTCCCGGCGATGGACTGGAAGACCAGATCGACCGGCGCCCCGCGCTCCATGGCCCGCAGCGCCGTGGTCACATGGGCGAGCACGCAGGACTGGATCGGCGCGCCGGTGCGCAGGCGAAGCTCCTCCAGCATCTCCAGCAGGGCGGTCATCGCCTCCACGCTGTCGGTCGCCGGGTTGATGCCGATCACCGCGTCGCCGCTGCCGTACATCAGCCCGTCGAGGACGCTGGCGGCGATGCCGCGCGGGTCGTCCACCGGGTGGTTGGGCTGCAGCCGGGTGGAGAGGCGTCCCGGCAGACCGATGGTGTTGCGGAAGCGCGTGACGACGCGGGCCTTGGCGGCGACGGCGATCAGATCCTGCAAGCGCATGATCTTCGACACCGCCGCGACCATCTCCGGCGTCAGGCCGGGGGCGAGCGCCGTCAGGGCCGCCGCGTCCGCCGCCTCCGACAAAAGCCAGTCGCGGAAGCCGCCGACGGTCAGGTGGGCGACCGGGGCGAAGGCGGCGCCGTCATGGCCGTCGACGATCAGCCGGGTCACCTCGTCCGCCTCGTAGGGGACGACCGCCTCGGTCAGGAAATGGCGCAGCGGCAGGTCGGCCAGAGCCATCTGCGCGGCCACCCGCTCCGCCGCGCTGGCGGCGATCAGCCCGGCCAGCGCGTCGCCCGAGCGCGGCGGCGCAGCGCGGGCGAGCAGCGTCTTCAGATCGGGAAACTGGTACCGCGTCCCGGCCAGAGTGTGGGCGAATGCCATGGCGTCCCCTCTCCCCCTCCTCGGTTCGTCCGCTCAACCCGCCGCCCGCGCGATGGCGGCGATGGTTTCGGCGTGCAGGTCGGCGGTGGCGGCGGCGACCACCCGCCCGTCGGAGTCCATGGTCAGCGGCTTGCCCTGCCAATCCGTGATGACCCCGCCAGCCCCTTCGATCACCGGCTGCATGGCCAGATAATCATAGGGCTGGAGCCCGGCCTCGATCACCAGATCGATGTGGCCGGAGGCGACCAGCCCGTAGATATAGCAGTCGCCGCCGAAGCGCCGCGTCCGCGCCTGCCGGCTGACCGTCTCGAACACCCGCAGCCCCGCCGCGTCGAAGGCGTCGGGCGAGGTGGTGTAGACCGTGGCGTCGGCCAGCCGGCGGCAGTCGCGCGTGCGGCAGGGCCGCTCCGCTCCCGTTCCGTCGCTGTAGAGTGTGGGGGCGCCGGCGCGTCCCGTCCAGCGTTCGCCCAGCACCGGCATGTCGATCACACCGACCGCCGGGACCCCGCGTTCCAGCACCGCCAGCAGCGTGCCGTAGACCGGCCAGCCGCTGATGAAGCTGCGCGTGCCGTCGATGGGGTCGATCACCCAGACGATCTCCGAGTCGAGCCGGTCGCGGCCATGCTCCTCCCCGAAGATTCCATGGTCCGGGAAACGCTCGGCGATGCGGCGGCGCAGCGCGGCTTCCACCTCGCGGTCAGCGATGGTCACCGGGCTGTCGTCGGCTTTGGTGTCGATGGCGACCGGCGTGCGGAACCAGCGGCGGGACAGGCCGCGCGCCTCGTCGGCCAGGGCGGCGGCGAAGCTGGTCAACTCCCCGGCCAGTTCCCCGGTCAACGCCGCACGGTCGATGGTCGCGTCCTTGGTGATGGGGCTCATGATTTGCCTTGTTTTTGTGCGGCTGCGCAAATGCACGCCAACTGTGCAATCATGGTAGACACAAACGCACAGAAGTGCAAACCTCCACTTAAATCCACGGCGAGCAAGGGTTCGCCACCGGCCTTGAGCGCCGGGAAAGGGCATGCGGAACAGAGGGGATTGGCGATGGTGGAGTTTGCTGGGAAGTCGCTGCTGGCCGGCGTGGTGCTCATGGGCGTGGCGGTGCTGCCGGCCGTCGCGCAGGCGGGAACGCTGACCGTCTACACGGCGCTGGAGGAGGACGAGATCGCCGACTATGTGGCGGCGGCGAAGAAGGACCTGCCGGACATCGACCTGAAGGTGCTGCGCCTGTCCACCGGCGACCTCGGCGCCCGCATGCTGGCCGAGGCGTCCAACCCGCAGCACGACGTGATCTGGGGCTGGGCCGTCACCAACATGCTCGACCCGCGCGTCATGGCTCTGGTCGAGCCCTACGCCGCCAAGGGCTCCGACGCGCTGCCGGCCGCCTACAAGGGGGCGGACGCCAGCTGGTTCGCCGCCACCGGCTACATGGCCGCCTTTTGCGTCAACACCGAGCTTCTGAAGGCCAAGAACCTGCCGGTCCCGACCTCCTGGAAGGACCTGACCAACCCGGTCTACAAGGGCGAGGTGGTGATGCCGAACCCGGTCTCCTCGGGCACCGGCTATCTCCAGATCGCCGCCATCCTGCAGAGCCAGGGCAACGAGAAGGGCTGGCAGTTCCTGAAGACGCTGGACGGGAACATCGCCCAGTACATCAAGTCCGGCTCCAAGCCTTGCAAGTCGGCCCGCTCGGGCGAGTTCGCCATCGGCGCCTCGCTGGCCTTCGCGGCCATCAAGTCGGTCGAGGAGGGCTTCCCGCTCAAGATGGTCATCCCGACCGACGGCGCCGGCTACGAGCTGGAGGCGTCGGCGCTGATGAAGACGTCGAAGAACAAGGAGGACGCCAAGCGCTTCCTCGACTGGACCCTGTCGCCCAAGGCCGCCGCGCTCTACACCAAGTACAAGGAGATCGTGACGATCCCCGGCGCCCCGGTCGCCAAGGCGGCGGAGGAGGCCGGCCTGCCGGCGGACGTGCAGAAGGTCCTCTACCCGATGGACTTCGCCAAGTCCGCGGCGGAGCGCGACGCCATCCTGAAGACCTGGCAGGGCAGCATCGGCCGCTGAGGCAGAGCCTCCTCTCCCAAAGCGGGAGAGGAGGGCCTTTCCATCCCTCTCCCGCTCCAGATGGCCGCGCCATGGATTTGCAGATCAAGAACCTCCTGAAGACCTTCGACGGCTTCGTCGCCCTCGACCGCATCAACCTGACCGTGGAGGAGCGGGAATTCGTCTGCCTGCTGGGGCCGAGCGGTTGCGGCAAGACCACGCTGCTGCGCATCGTCGCCGGGCTGATGCCCTACGACACGGGCGAGCTGCTGATGGGCGGGCGGGACCTCGGCGCCGTGCCGGCGCGCGACCGCGGCTTCGGCATCGTCTTCCAGTCCTATTCGCTGTTTCCCAACATGACGGTGGCCGAGAACATCGGCTACGGCCTGAAGATCCGCAAGGCGCCCGGCGACCGCATCGCGGCGCGGGTGAAGGAGCTTCTGGAGCTGATCAAGCTGCCGCAACTCGCCGACCGCTACCCCTGGCAGCTCTCCGGCGGGCAGCAGCAGCGCGTGGCGCTGGCCCGCGCGCTGGCCGTCGACCCGTCGCTGATCCTGCTGGACGAGCCGCTGTCGGCGCTCGACGCCCGTGTGCGCGCCGACCTGCGGGCGGAGATTCGCGACGTGCAGCGCCGGCTGGGCATTCCCACCATCATGGTCACCCACGACCAGGAGGAGGCGCTGACCCTGGCCGACAAGGTCGTCTGCATGAATCACGGGCTGATCGAGCAGGTCGGCACGCCGCAAGACCTCTACCTGCGCCCGCGCACCCGCTTCGTGGCCGATTTCATGGGCAGCAGCAACCTGTTGCCGACCGGCTGGGTGCGCGACGCCATGCCCCACCTGCTGCCCGGCCGTCCGAACGGGGCGGAGAACGCCTACGAGGCCTGCGTCCGCCCGGAGCGGGTCGCCGTGGCTGCCGCGGCGGAGGGGGAAGGGCGGGTGATCGACCTGACCTTCCTCGGCAACATCCGCCGGCTGCGCCTGTCCTGGCGGGGTCGGGAGCTGCTGGCCGAAACCCACCAGGACCCCGGCGTCGGGCCGGGTGCGGCGGTGGACGTGTCGGTGGCGGCGGACGCCTGCGCCTGGGTGCGCGCATGACCATGCCCGCCCTGACCCTTCCCGGCAAGACGCCCAACGCCGCCCGGCCCCGCCGCCTGCACCGCCCGCTGGACGAGCGGCTGCTTTACGGAGCCTGCGTTCTGGTGCCGGTGGTGGCGCTGGTCCTGTTCTTTCTGCTGCCGCTGGGCACCATCGTCTGGCGCAGCGTCCTGGAGGAGGAGGGCGGCGTCGGCCTCGCCAACTATCTGGCCCTGTTCCGGACGCCGGGCATCCTGCGCGCGGTGGGCAACAGCCTGCTGGTCGGCGGCGCCACCACGGTGGTCTGCCTGCTGCTGGGCTTCATGGTCGCCTACGCCGTGCAGCGGACGCGCATCCCGGGCAAGCGCTTCGTCGCGGCGGCCCTGTCGCTGCCGCTGCTGGCGCCGTCGCTGGTGCTCGGCCTCGGCCTGATCTTCCTGCTGGGCCGCAACGGGCTGGTCAGCAACCTGATCGGCACGCGGCTGAACATCTACGGCTTTCCCGGCCTGCTGATCGCCAACGTGCTCTACGCGCTGCCCCAGGCGGTGCTGATCATCCAGGCGGCGCTGCGCCAGTCCGACGCCCGCTATTACGACGCGGCGGAGGTGATGGGGGCGACGCGCTGGCAGCAGTTCCTCGGCATCACCCTGCCCAACGTGAAGTTCGGCCTGCTCAGCGCCGGCTTCGTGGTCTTCACCGTGACGATCACCGACTTCGGCAACGCGGTGACCATCGGCGGCGACTTCTCCGTCCTGGCGACCGAGATCTACAACCAGGTCACCGGCCAGATGAGGTTCGGCATCGGCGCCGCGGTGGGCATCCTGCTGCTGCTGCCCACGGGCATCGCCGTCTACATCGAGCGGGTGGCCGCCCAGCGCCAGTTCGGCACCGCCTCGGAAAGCGCCCTGGCGCCGGTGCCCGATTACGTGCCGATGCGCGACATTCCGCTGTTCCTCGCCACCATGACGCTGGCCCTCTCCATCGTCGCGGTGGTGGCGACGGTGGTCTTCGCCAGCTTCGTCCGGCTGTGGCCCTACCGGCTGGACCTCACGCTCAAGCACTATTCAATCACGCTCAGCGGCGGCTACGACCCGCTGTGGACCTCGCTCGCCGTGTCGGCGGGGGCGGCGGCGATCGGAACGGCGCTGCTCTTCGCCCTGGTCCTGGGGCTGCGGCGGATGCCGCCGGGGGTGGCGAAGGCGGTCTATCTGCTGGCCGTCCTGCCGGTCGGCGTGCCCGGACTGGTGCTCGGCCTGTCCTACATCTTCGCCTTCAACCTTGCGGGAACGCCACTGCACATGCTGTATGGCACGGTGCTTCTGCTGGCGCTGTGCAACTTCTACCACTACCACACGCAGGGTTTCCTCACGATGGTCACCGGAATGCGCGCCGTGCCGCCGGCGCTGGAGGAGGCGGCGAGCTGCCTCGGCGGCGGCGTCCTGCGGGTGCTCGGCGACGTGGTGGTGCCGGTGATGGTGCCGACTCTGCTGTCGGTCTTCTTCTTCCTGTTCATGCGCTCCATGGTCACGCTGTCGGCGATCATCTTCCTGGTCACCCCCTCGACCAACCTCGCCGCGGTGACGGTGATGCGGCTGGACGAGGCCGGCTTCGTGTCGCAGGCGGCGGCCTTCTCCACCTGCATCATGGCGGCGGTCGCGGCGGCGGCGCTGGCCATGCGCGGCGCCCTGTCGCTGGCGACCCGGCGCAAGGTGGCCTGAGCGATGCTTCAGGAGGAACGCCACCAGCGCATCCGCGCCCTGCTGACGGCGCTGCACCGTGTGTCCACCGACCGCATCGCCGGGGACCTGGGCGTGTCGCGCGAGACGGTGCGGCGCGACATCGTGGAGCTGGAATCGCGCGGCGAGCTGCGCCGCGTCCATGGCGGCGTCGTCGCCGTGGGGCCGGAGCCGGAGCCCCCGATCGCCGTGCGCAGCCAGGTCCGCCTGAAGGAGAAGCGGGCCATCGCCAAGGCGGCGGCGCGGCTGGTCTCGCCCGGCCAGACGCTGTTCCTCGACTTCGGCAGCACGGTGTCGGCCCTGGCGGAGGAGCTGGCGAGCCTGCCCGGCCTGACCATCGTCACCAACTCCTTCGACGTGGCGCAGACCGTCGCCAACCAGAACCGCAGCCGGGTGGTGCTGCTCGGCGGCCGGGTGGACGAGGGATTGCCCGCCACCTTCGGCGAGGGCACGGTGGCGGAGATCCACCGCTACCGCGCCGACATGGCGCTGCTGTCGCCGGTGGCGCTGCACCCCCGCTACGGCGCCACCAGCTTCGACCCGCGCGAGGCGGAGGTCGCCCGCGCCATGGTCGGCAACGCCGGCCGCACGGTGATCCTGGCCGACCACAGCAAGATCGGGCAGGCCAGCCGGGTCAGCTTCTGCCCGGTGGAGGGCATCGACACGCTGGTCACCGACGCCCGCTCCCGCGACCTGCCGGAGCTGGCCGCGCTGGCGGTGCCGGACATGGTGTTCGCATAGCCCGGCCCAGAGGGGCGGGACGAAGAAAGCGCTTTACAAATCAAGGAAAATAATCCTTAGTGCAGGCATCAGCACCCGAACTGCGCCCGCCCGGCTCCGCCGCGGCGGGCGTCGTCGTTTTGGCCGTGCGTTCCGCCGCCGGTGCGGACCCGTGATGACCCGCCGGCCTCGAACGACACCCGTCCCGATCCTTCGCAGGAGCGACCATGACCACCACCCTCCGGGCGGCGCCGCCGCCCGCCGCCCTCGATCTGGCCCGCCATTTCGAGGGTTTGTCCCGAACCGCCTACCGCTGTCCCGCCGGCGTCTGGACCATCGGCTACGGCCACACCCGGGCGGTGACCCCCGGCGACGCCATCACGACCGAACAGGCCGAGCGCCTGCTCGCCGAGGATCTGGCCGAGGCCGCCCGGGTGGTCGACGGCGCGGTGACCGTGCCGCTGACCGACGGGCAGCGGGCCGCGCTGATCGACTTCGTCTTCAACATCGGGGCGGGGCGGTCCAGGAAGGGCAAGGACCCGGGAAAGGACGGCTTCGTCCGCCTGCGCAGCGGAAAGCCCTCCACCCTGCTGCGCAAGCTGAACGCCGGCGACACCGACGGGGCCGCTGCCGCGTTCGGCGCGTGGGTCTATGGCGGCGGCCGGGTGCTGCCCGGTCTGGTGCGGCGCCGGAGGGCCGAGGAACTGCTGTTCCGTGGTGCGGACTGGCGGCGCGCCCTCGACGACGGACCGATGGCCCAGACGGTGGAACCGGCGACGCCGTCCGTGCCCGCCGGTGCCGTCCGGGCCGCGGCGGGGACGCTGGCGATCGGCGGGTCCCTCGGCGTGGTCGCCGAGGTGGTGGCGCCGGTGCTGCAGGTGACCCAGCAGGTGCAGGACCTTGCCGAGCAGGCGCAGGGCGTGGCCGCCCAGGCGCAGGGCGTGTCCGCCGGCATTCGCGGGCTTGCCGGGCTGTTCGGGTGGGCGCCGTCGCCGGCGGTGGCCGTGCTGTTCACCGGTCTGGTGGTGACGCTGGCCCTGCTCTGGCGGGAACGCCGCTCCCGCGGCTGACCGCCGCAACGGGCGGCGGAGCGGATGGCGGCGGAGCGGATGGGGCATTGGCGCGGACGCGAAGTCGCGTGCGTTGGCGGTGGCGGATGTGTTGTACTCCTTCCGCCGCTCCAACCCCGCCGCTCCCGAACCGCCGCCATGCCGACTCCCTCCGCTCCCGGACATCCCGCCCCCCAGACCGCCCCCCAAAGCGCGGAGGCCGTGCTGCGCGGCATCCTGGCCGTCGATGGCGGCAACGAGGAGGCGTGGCTCCGGCTGGGCGGCCTCGCGCTCAAGGAGGGGCGTCACAACCGCGCCGCGCGCTGCTTCGCGCGCGTCATGCTGCTCGCTCCGGACCGGGCGCAGGCCATGCACAATCTCGCCGAGTCCCTGCGCCTGACCGGGCGGAAGGGACGGGCGTCCATCGCCTTCACGCGGGCCTTGCGGCTGCGTCCGGACTATCCCAAGGCGCTGACGGCCTTCGCCATGATGATGCAGGACCAGGGCACGGGAGGCGTGGCGCGCCGTCTGGCCGTGCGCGCCCTGATCGCCGACCCGGCCTTCGCCATGGGATGGCGCAATCTGGCGGTTCTGTTCCAACCCCTGAACCAGCCGGACACCGTGGTCCGGCTGCTGCGCCGGGCGGCGCTGTCCGATCCCGGCGACACCGGCATCCAGGCCGCCCACGGTGTCGCCCTGTGCGAAATCAAGGAGACCCGCCGCGCCGTGGAGGCGCTGCACCGCGCCGTCGCGCTGGCTCCGGATCAGGCCGAGCCTCTGGGCCACCTCGCCTTCGGCCTGATGCATGCCGGCGATTGCGACGGGGCGCGGCTGGCGGCGTCGCGGTGCCGCCGCGTCGACCCGATGGCGGCGGCGGCGGACGCGCAGGAATCCCTGGCCTGGATGATGATGGGCGACTTCCGGCGCGGCGACGCGGCGATCCGGCGCGCGGTCACGCTCGACCCCGGCAATTCCGGGATCCTGGTCAACGCGGCCCTGCTCCGGCACACGCTGGGCGACGGGGCGGCCAGCGTGCGCTGGAGCAAGCGCGCCCTGCGGCTGGACCCGGACAGCGGCGTCGGGCGCTTCAACCTGTCGCTGACCCTGCTCCAGCAGGGCGATTTCCGCCATGGCTGGGCGCTCTACGAGGCGCGCTGGTCGATGTGGGGCAACGCCTTCCCGCGCCACGCCCCGCCCTGGGACGGCGGCCCGCTGAACGGGCGGAGCATCCTGCTGACCGCCGAGCAGGGCCACGGCGATACGCTGCAGTTCGTGCGCTACGCCACCCTGCTGGCCGAGCGCGGCGGGCGGGTCGTCCTGCACGTCCAGCCCCTGTTGAAGCGCCTGCTCGCCAACACCCCCGGCGTCGCGGCGGCGTACGGGACGGACGAGGAACCGCCGGCCTGCGACCTGTGCGCGCCGCTGCTCAGCCTGCCCGGCCTCGTCGGAACCCGGCTGGACAGCGTTCCCGCCATGCCCTATCTGCGGCCCGACGAGGCCGACCGCCCGGCGTGGCGGAACCGGCTGGCCGGGGAGCGGCGGCTGAAGGTCGGTCTGGTCTGGGCGGGCGAGCCGCGCAAGGAGGACGTGAAGGCCAACTCGGTCGACCGGCGGCGCAGCCTGACGCTGAACGCCCTGGCGCCGCTGGCTGGAATTCCGGGCGTGGTTTTCTACAGCCTGCAGATCGGCGCGGCGGGCGCCCAGGCCAAGGCGCCGCCGCCGGGGATGGAGGTCGTCGACTGGACCGGCCACATCCGCGATTTTGCCGACACGGCGGCCTTCATCGACGAACTCGACCTCGTGGTGACCGTGGACACGTCGGTCTGCCATCTGGCGGGCGGGCTGGGCAAGCCGGTCTGGGTGCTGTCGCGGTTCGACGCCTGCTGGCGCTGGCTCGGCCATCGCGAGGACAGCCCCTGGTACCCGAAGATGCGGCTCTTCTACCAGGAGGAGCCGGGTGTCTGGGAGCCGCCCATCGCGCGGCTGGCGACGGCGCTGAGCGCCCTGTCCGCCGGCCGCCGCGCCCTTCCGGGACCGGAGGCCCGGCCGGCTGCGGGGCCGGTTGCGGGGCCGGCATCGGACCCGCTGGGCGCCGGGCTGGCGGCGGCGCTCGCCGCCCACCGCTCCGGACGCCTGAGCGAGGCCGCCACCGGCTACCGCCGGGCGCTCGCCGCCGATCCGGCGAAGGGCGACGCGCTGCATCTTCTCGGGCTGACCGGGCTGGCCGAGGTTTTTCTGGAGGCGGCCGGGCGCTGGCTCGACCGCGCCGTCGCCGTCGAGCCGGCGCGCGCGGTCTTCCGCAATTCGCTGGGCGAGTGCCACCGCTCGGCCGACCGGGTGGAGGCCGCCGTGCGGTCCTACCGGCAGGCTGTCGCGCTCGATCCCGCCTATGCCGAGCCGCAGGTCAATCTCGCCAAGCTGTCGGTCGCCGCCGGCCGGCCGGGGATCGGAATCCGGCAGGCCCGGCGCGCGGTGCGCCTGTCGCCCCTGCTGCCGGACGGGTGGCGCAGCCTTGGTCATGCGGCCCTGGAGCAGGGCGAGGCGGTGGTGGCCGAGCGGGCCGGCCAACGGGCGCTGGCGCTGCTCCCCACCGATGGGGAAGCGCTGGGACACGCCGCGCGCCTGGCCGGGCGGCGCGGCGACCGGGACCTGGCGGAGCGGCTGCTCGGGCGCGTCCTGCGCCTCGGCCCGGACTCGGCGGCGGCGTGGCGCGAACGGGCCGATCTGTGTCTGAAGAAGGGCGGCCACGCCCTCGCCCTGCCCATGCTGCAACGCGCGCTCGCCCTCGCCCCCGATTTTCCGGAGGCGCTCAACAACCTCGGCGGCGCGCTGCTCGGGCTGCGGCGCCGCGAGGAGGCGGGACACCAGTACCGCCGGGCCATCCGGCTCCGCCCCGGCTATCCCGACCCCTGGAACAACGCCGGCAGCGCCTTGCAGGAGCGCGGCGACACCGCCCAGGCCCTGGATCATTACCGGCGCGCGGTGGCGCTGTCCCCCGACCATCCCGTGGCCTACGCGAACATGGGCGAGACGATCCGCTCCTCGGCGGCCGGGCTGGCGGATTTCCGGACGGCGGAGGCGCTGTGCCGCCGCGCCCTGACCCTGGTGCCGGACCATGGCGCCGCCCTCAACGCGCTGTCCGTGCTCTGCCTGGACCTGCGGCGCCTGGAGGAGGCGGAGGCCGGCTTCCGCACCCTCATCGGGCAGGACCCGGAAAGCGCCCAGGCCCACTTCAATCTGTCGCTGGTCCTGCTGACCGGCGGCCGCCTGCGCGAGGGGTGGGAGCATTACGAGGAGCGCTGGCGGATCGGCGAGATCCCGGTTCCCAAGGCGCCGGGCCGGCTGTGGACCGGTGAACCGCTGGAGGGCCGCAGCATCCTGCTGCACGCCGAGCAGGGCCATGGCGACACGCTGCAATTCGTGCGCTACGCCCCGATGGTGGCGGAGCGGGGCGGGCGGGTCCATCTGGCCGTCCACAACGGGCTGCGGCGCCTGATCGAGCGCATCCCCGGACTGGAGGGCGTGTACGACCTCTACGGCCGGTTGCCGGCGACGGAGGTGCATTGCCCGCTGCTCAGCCTGCCGCGGGCCTTCGGAACGGAGCTTGGCAGCATCCCCGCGACCGTCCCCTACCTGACCGCCGATCCGGCGGAGGTGGAGCGGTGGCGGGCGCGCCTGCCCGCGGACGGGCGGCTCAAGGTCGGGCTCGTGTGGTCCGGCGACCCGCGCCCGCACAGCCCGAAGGCCAACGCGGTGGACCGGCGGCGCAGCCTGACCCTGGCCGCGCTGGCCCCGCTGGCCGCCGCCGGGGACATTCTGTTCGTCAGCCTGCAGAAGGGCACTCCCGCCGCCCAGGCCAAGGGGCCGCCGCCGGGCATGGCGCTGATCGACCCGATGGACGCGGTGACGGATTTCGCGGACACGGCGGCGCTGATGCGCTGCCTGGACCTGATCGTCACCGTGGACACGTCGGTGGCCCATCTGGCGGGCGGGCTGGGCCTGCCGGTCTGGGTGCTGTCGCGATTCAACGGCTGCTGGCGCTGGCTCGAACACCGCACGGACAGCCCCTGGTACCCGACGCTCCGCCTGTTCCACCAGCCCGCCCCCGGCGATTGGGAGCCGGCCGTCGCGCAACTGGCCGGGGCGCTGGCCGGGTGGCGGCGCTCCCGCGCGGCCCATCCGTTCTGACCGGCCGGCGTGACCGGGGAGGGCCGTCGCGGGATCCGGTTCAGCGGAACCGTCCGCCGCCGTCCATGTCGACCACCGAGCCCGACAGGTAGGTGACGCGCGGCGAGCTGAGGAGCGTGACGAGGGAGGCGATCTCCGACGGCTCGGCGAGGCGTCCGAAGGGAAGATCGCCCAGGGCCTCGGCCCAGCGCTCCTCGTCGTCGAAGCGCGTTTTGGCGCGCTTGCGGTAGACCGCCGCGACCCGGTCGGTGCGCGTCGCCGAGGGGTTCACCCCGAAGACGCGGACGTTCCAGTCGGTGCTGCGGGCGCCCACCGCCTGGGTGAAGGCGATCAGCGCCGCGTTGCCCGCCGAGCCGCAAGCGTAGTCCCAGCGCGGCGTCATGCCCATCATGCCGATGACGTTGACGATGGTGCCGCCGCCGCGCTGGCGCATCGCCTCGACGAAGAGCTTCGTCATGTGGATGTAGCCGAAGACCTTCAGCTGCCACGCCGCTTCCCACTCGGCCATGCCGAGGTCGAAGACGCTGCCGCCGGGGATCGCCCCGGCGTTGTTGACCAGCACGTCGATCTCGGGAAGCGCCGCGGCGAGGCGTTCGCGGGCCTCACCGTTTGCAAGGTCGGCGGCCATCGTCTCGACCGCCACGCCGTGACGCTCGCGGATGCCCGCCGCCGCCGCCTCCAGCGCCGCTGCGTTGCGGGCGACCAGGACGGGCAGGGCGCCCTCGGCGGCGAAGGCCTCGGCGCAGGCGAGCCCGATCCCCTTGGAAGCCCCGGTGACGAGGACCCGCTTGCCGGACAGGTTCAAATCCATCGCTCAGCCCTCCGCTCGGTCGGTTGCCGGTTCCGCTGCCGCGTACCAGTCGGCGATCTGCGGGCCGGTGGCGAAGGCGACGTGCGGCGAGGCCTGCAACAGGTCCAGCATGGCCTCAAGCTCGTGCAGCCGGTGCGGCACCGCGATCAGGTGCGGGTGCAGGCCGATGGCCAGGACGCGCGGGTTCTCCGCGCATTCCCGCTCGAACAGCCGCAGCGTGTGGCCGAGCCGGCGCAGCATCTCGCCCGTCGCGTGCTTCTCGATAGCGTAGACGATGGAGTCGTTGATCTCCAGGTTGTAGGGCATGGCGAGCAGCGGGCCGTGGGCGGTGCGCATCCAGCTTGGCAGGTCGTCCACCACCCAGTCGAACACATGGTCGATGCCCTGGCGGCGCAGCAGGTCGGGCGTCTGCACCGTCTCGCGCAGGCCGGGGCTCAGCCAGCCGCGCGGGCGCGTGCCGGTGAAGCGCTCGATGCGGTCCAGGGCCGCCTCGATCAGCGCTTCCTCGCCGTCGCCGGCGTGGTTGATCGCCTTCTGGTGCATGCCGTGGCCGATGAATTCCCAGCCGGCGGCGAGCATGGCCTCGGCGGCCTGTGGGTAGGCGTCGATGACGCCGGCGTTGAGGCTGGTCGAGGCCGGCACGCCGCGGTCGCGGAACAGCGTCAGGATGCGCGGCAGGCCGCTGCGCATGCCGTAGTCGGCCCAGCTGAAGTTCGGCACGTCCGGCACCGTCTCCCGCCCGTGGGGCGGGGTGATGATGGTGCGCGGCATCGCCTCGTCGAAGCGCCAGTTCTCCACGTTGACCACCAGATGGGCGATGATCCGCCGCCCCTGGAAGTCGGGCAGCGCCGGCCGCGCGTCGGACAGGCGGTAGCTGATCCGGGGGTTGGTCATGCGTGTTCCTTCTGGGCTTCGCGCATCTCGGCCATGATGGCGGCCTTGTGCCGGATGAAGGCCGGGTCGGTGAGCTGATCGACGGAGCGGGGCCGCGGCAGGTCCACGGTGATCTCGCGGGTGATCCGCCCCGGCCGGGCCGACATGATGCAGATGCGGTCGGCGAGCAGGATCGCCTCGTCGATGTCGTGGGTGACGAACAGCACCGTGGTGCCGAGCGACTGCCAGACGTCGAGCAGAAGCTGCTGCATGCTCATGCGCGTCTGGGCGTCGAGCGCGCCGAACGGCTCGTCCATCAGCAGCGCCTTGGGGTCCATGACCAGGGCGCGGGCGATGCCGACGCGCTGGCGCATGCCGCCGGAGAGCTGCGAGGGCAGGGAGTGGGCGAAGCGCTCCAGCCCGACGAGGCGGAGAAGCTCGCGGATCTTCGGCTCGTATTCGGCGCGCGGGCGCTTCTGGACGCTCGGCCCGAAGGCGATGTTCTGCTCCACCGTCAGCCAGGGCAGCAGGGCCGCCTCCTGGAAGACGACGGCGCGTTCCGGGCCGGGGCTGTCGACCGTGCCGCCGTTGAAGGACAGCGCGCCGGAGGTCATCTCCTCGAAGCCGGCGATGAGGTTGAGCAGGGTGGACTTGCCGCAGCCCGAGGGGCCGAGCAGGGCGACGAACTCACCCTCGCCGATGTCGAGGTTGACGCGGTCGAGCGCGATGACCGGCTGCTTGCCGGGGTAGGTCTTCACGACCTCGCGGAAACGAATGGTGCCCATGTTTGTCTCCGTGCTTCAGCGCGAGGCGGATTGGAGGCGGCGCCAGCGCAGGGCCCAGTGCTCGACGGTGACGATCAGCCGGTCGCTCAGCAGGCCCATGGCGCCGATCGACAGCATGTCGGCGATGACCACGTCCATGCGGCCGACGTAGTAGGCGTCCCACAGCACGTAGCCGAGCCCAGACTTGACCGCGACCATCTCCGACACGATGACCGCCGTCCAGGCGATGCCCAGGCCGATGCGCAGGCCTGTGAAGATGGCCGGCAGCGCGGCCGGCAGGACCACGCGCCGCAGCACGTCGAACCGGCTGGCCCCCATCATCTCGGCCGCCCGGATCCAGTTGCGGTCGACGTCGCGGGCGCCGTGCGTGGCGTTCACCACGACCGGGTAGAAGCCGCCGAGAGCGATCAGGAAGATCGCGCCCATGTCCTGGATGCCGAACACGGCGATGGAGAAGGGCAGCCACGCGGTGATCGGGATGGGGCGCAGAAGCTGGATGGTCGGGTCCACCGTGCCGGACACGGCGCGGCTCCAGCCGATCATGACGCCTGCCGGGATGCCGATGGCCATGGCGAGCACGAAGCCCTGAGCCACCCGCATGGACGAGAACAGCACGTTGCTCAACCAGGTGCCGCTGTAGGGGTTGAGGCCCATGCCCTGCGGGCCGAAGGCCCAGACGACCCAGGCGTCCCACACCCGGTCGGGCGTCGGCAGTACGCCGCCGGCCAGCGAGCCGCCCGATCCGGCGAGCTGCCACGCCACGATCACCAGGATGGGCAGCAGCGCCGCGCGCATCGCCGCCCCGGTGCGTCCCGCCGGGAACAGGCCCCGGCTCTTCACCTTGGGAGCCGCCGGCACGGGGGCCGCGTCCAGGGCTCTTGCGGGCGCGTCATTCATCACTCCAGTCCTCCGCCATTCTTGTCGGCCGCCACGCTGTCGGAAGGCCGCCCGCCGGAGCGGGCGGCGGCGTTCCAAATCACTGAGCCTTCTCGACGAAGGAGGCGTCCCAGTACTTCTCGATCTCGCCCGACACGTCCTTCGGGATCACGCCCAGCTCGTTGAAGGCCTTGGCCTGACGCTTGATCTGGTCGACCGTGGTGACGGAGCCAAGCTCGATCACCTTGGACGCCTCGGCGGCGAGCTTGGTGTCGAGGCCGGTCAGCGACGCATAGGCCTTGGTGAACTCGTCCGGCGAGGCGGCGAGCTTCTTCTGCGCCTGCAGAAAGGCCCAGACGAACCGCTCCATGGCCGGGCGCTTCTCGGCCATCGACTTGCGGTTGGCGGCCAGCATGCCGAGCTCGGCGCCGACCGACTTGGACTGGCTGTATTCGAGATTCTTGGCGAAGAAGCCGTAGCCCTCCATCACCGGGATGGATTCGAAGGGCTCCCAGGTGACGATGGCGTCGACCTCGCCGCGCTGCAGGGCTTGGTCGAAGTTGGCGCCGCCGCCCTGGATGTTGACGGCCTGGAAGCTGTTGTAGGGGATGTTCTTCTCGGTCAGCGTCGCGGCGAACTGGAACCACACCGCCGAACCGGGGGCGATGGCGACCTTCTTGCCCTTCAGGTCGTCCCAGCTGTCGAGCTTCACGCCCTTGCGGCCGATCACGTATTTCGGCGAGCTGCCGACGCCCATGACGCCGACCATGTCGGTGGCGCCCTGGGCCAGCGAGATTGCGAGGTCGGCCGGCCCGACCGTCGCCATGTCGAGGGAGCCGGCGAGCAGCGCGGTGCGCGCGTCGGCGTAGCGGGCGAACTCGACCGTCTTCAGCTCGACGCCGAGCTTCTTGAGGTCGTCAGTGATCATCACCACCGGGGCGAGATGGCCCACCTTCTGATAGCCCACCGTCAGCTCGACCGGCTTCGGCAGGGGAGCGGGTTCCGCCGCGTGCGCGGCGGGCGACAAGGCCAGACATCCGGCGATGACCGCGCCGATGGTGTTGAGACCCAGATGCTTCCAGTTCATGACTTGTCTCCCTGTTTATGGTTCGCCGCCCCGTGGGGCCGATCCTCCGCGTTACTCTCCCTTGAACCCGGGTTCTCTTTTTTGCGCGAAGGCGGCACGCCCCTCCGCGTAATCGGCGCTGGCGAAGCAGCGGGCGACGAGGGCGTCCACCGCTTCCACGTCGGCCGGACCGTCGGTCCGCAACGCTTCCAGCATGGCCCGTTTCGCCGCGCGCAGCGTCAGCGGCGCGTTTCCGGCGATCAGGCCGATATAGTCCTCCACCGCGCCGTCGAAGGCGGACGCGGCGGCCACGCGCTGGACGATGCCGAGGCTCGCCGCCTCGTCCGCCGTCACGATGCGCGCGCTGAACAGCAGGTCGGCGGCGGCCGCTGCCCCCATCCGCTGCACGACGAGGCGCACCAGGGGAAAGCCGTAGCCGAGCCCGAGCCGGGCGCCCGGCATGCGGAACCGCGCGCCGTCGTCGCTGAGCCGCAGGTCGCAGCACAGCGCCAGCTCCAGCCCGCCGCCGAAGCAGATGCCGCGGATGGCCGCGACCGTGGGCACCGGGGCGTTGAGCAGCGCTTCGGTCGCCGCCGACACCGCCTCTTCATAGGCGGCGGCCTGGGCGGCGTCGGCCCGGACAGTGCCGAATTCGGAAATGTCGGCCCCGGCGGAAAAGGCGCGGTCCCCGGCGCCGCGGACCAGCAGGACACGGACCGCGGGATCGGCAACGGCGCGGCCGATGCGCTCGGGCAGGGAGCGCCACATCTCCAAGGTCATGGCGTTCAGCCGCCGGGGCTGGTCGAGCGTTAGACGGGCGACCCCATCTGACACGTCGAGCCCCACCACGCCGCCAACAGCGCCCGGTTCCTGCTCGGCCATCAGACGATTCCCTGCGCCTTGAGGGCGACGACGTCCGCCGGGGACAGGCCGATGGCGCCCAGCACCTCCGCCGTGTGCTCGCCCGCGTCGGGGGCGGGCCGCTCGATGCGGGCGGGCGTGCGCGACAGGCCGACCGGCTGGCCGACGAGGCGCATGGCGCCGCGCGCGGGATGCTCGCAGGGCACGGCGATGCCGAGATGCCCGACCTGCGGGTCGGCGAAGACCTCGTCCATGCGGTAGATCGGTCCCGCCGGAACCCCTTCCTCCTCCAGCCGCGCCAGCCAGTCCGCGGTCTTGCGGGTGCGGAACACCTCCTCCAGCAGCGGCTTGAGCGTCGGGCGGTTGCGGAAGCGCTGCTCCTGCGTGGCGAATTCGGGGGCGTCGGCGAGGTCCTCGCGCTCGATGGCCCGGCAGAAGGACCGCCACTGGCCGTCGCCGCCGACGCCGATGTTGAGGTGGCCGTCGGCCGTCGCCATCACGCCCATGGGGGTCGAATAGGGGTGGTCGTTGCCCGCCGGCTGCGGGACCTCGCCCTCCACCAGATAGCGCGCCGCCTGAAAATCCATCAGGGCGATCTGGGACTCCAGAAGCGAGGTCTGGACCCACTGCCCCTCGCCGGAGCGGTCGCGCTCCGACAGGGCGACCAGGATGCCGATGGCCGCATACAGGCCGGAGGCGCTGTCGGCGACCGCGATGCCCGCCCGCACCGGTCCCTGGCCGGGAAGCCCGGTCACGCTCATCAGCCCGCCCATGCCCTGGGCGATCTGGTCGAAGCCGGCGCGCTCGCGGTAGGGGCCGGTCTGGCCGTAGCCGGAGATCGAGGCCAGGATGATCCGCGGATTCACCGCCTTCAGCGCGTCGTAGCCGATGCCGAGGCGGTCCTTCACGTCGGGCCGGTAGTTCTCGACCACCACGTCGGCCGTGCGCACCAGCTCCAGGAACAGGTCGCGGCCCTGCGGGGTGCGGAGGTTGAGCGACAGCGACCGCTTGTTGCGGTGCAGGTTCAGCATGTCGTAGCCGTGCCGGGGGCCGCTCATCCCCTCGTTGCGGTCGACGCCCGGCGGGGCCTCGACCTTGATGACGTCGGCCCCGAAGTCGGCGAGCACGCGGCAGCAGGTCGGGCCGGCGCGCACGCGCGTGAGATCCAGGACTCGGATGTGCTCAAGAGCTTTTGCGGGTTCGGATCGGGTCATGAGCCACGCTGTGCAAGAGGGCTGGGAAAATCGGTGATCTCGGTTGGCCGCCGCCGGTGCCAGCCGGTCCGCGCCTGCAGCGCGGCGGCCAGCGCCAGCAGAGCGCCGTCCGTTCCGGGACGGCCGACGATCTGGAGCGCCACCGGCATCCCGCGGTCGTCGAACCCGACCGGGACGGCGACCGCCGGCAGGCCGAGGGCGTTGACGAAGCGGGTGTAGGCGCTGAGCCGGTAGAGCGTCGCCGCGTGGAAGTCCGCGGAGGCCGGGTCGGCCACCGCGACCGGCGGTGTGCGGATCGGCATGACCGGCAGCAGGAGGGCGCCGGCCGCGCCGAACAGGTTGTCCAGGACGGGTGCCGTGGCCTCGGCCAGCGCCGCCTTGGCCGCCGCGAGGCGGTCCGGCGCGATGTCCAGGCCCTTGGCGAGCCGCCGGGCGAGGGTCGGCTCCCGCGCGGCGAGGGCGAGCCCGCCATGCTGGGCCGCCGCCTCCGCCTGGAGAATGAGAAACAGGGGGTCGGACAGCGCTTCGATGGTCGGCAGGCCCGAGCGCTGTTCCAGGGTAACGCCGCAGGCGGCGATGCCCTCCGCCCCGTCGCGGCAGGCCGCCCGGATCGGCGCCTCGGACGCCTCGACCGCGTCGGAGAGGAGAGCGGCGCGGGCCGGCGGCTCCGATGGGAACGTCCTATCCGTCGCCAGAACGGGCGCCAGGAGCTGGATGTCGCGCGCGCTGCGGGCGAGAAGCCCGATGGTGTCGAGGCTGGGGGCCAGCGTCATCGCCCCGGCGACCGGCACCGCGCCGAAGGTCGGCTTCCAGGCGGTGACTCCGCAGGCCTGCGCCGGAATGCGCAGGGAGCCGGCGGTGTCCGACCCTAGCGCGGCGAACACCGCGCCCGCCGCCACCGCGACCGCCGACCCGGCGGAGGAGCCGCCGGGGACGATCTCGCGGTTCCAGGGGTTGAGCGCCTTGCCCACGCCGGACGGCTCGTAGGCCAGCGCCGTCATGGTGGTGAAGCCGACCCGCCGCGCCCCGGCCCCGTCGAGCCGGTCCAGCACCGCCGCCGCCCGCTCCGGTGCCGGGCCGGATGCGTCGTCCCCGGCAGCGGGGAGGCCGCAGCCGGGCGAGCGGCCCACGCTGTCGAACATGTCCTTGGCGGCGTAGGGCAGGCTGGCCAGCGGGCCGGCGGCGTTCGTTTGAGCGGTACAAAGCTCGGCGAAGCAGCCGAAGCGGGCCTGAACCTCCGGCGCCCAGGCCGCGCAGGCCGCGGCGGCCTCCGCGCGGGCCGTGGTCGGGAGCCCGCTCCAATCCGCGAAACCGGGACCGGCCCCGCGGGGGTCGTCAGGAACATCGGGGTTCTGGCTGGTCCAGGACATTCGGCCCACTCCCTCATCGCCGGACCTGATGATGAGGGGCTGCACAGTTGCCTAGAAGAACAATTGCGACACACCTGATTTCGAATTTCTCGAAATCACGGCTTCGGCACCGCCTGCTCCCGCAGGAAATCCAGCAGCCGCTGGCTGGGCGCGTCCAGAGCGTCGGGTGAACGAACGCAAATCTCGAAGCTGCGTTCCGCCCAGTCCTCGTCAAGGGCGACCAGCTCCACGCCGAGCGCGGTCGAGAGGGGCTGGACGGCGCGCTTCGGCAGGACGCCGACGCCCAGCCCCAGGCTGATCATCTGGCACATCACCTCGAAGCTGCGGACCTGGACGCGCACCTTGATGAAGCGGCCCTCCGCCCGCGCCCGCTCGGCGAGCAGGCCATGCACGGCGGTGCCGCCCTCCAGCGCCACATGCTCCTCGTCCAGAAGCTCGGCGAAGCGCAGGCTGGGCCGGTCGGCCAGACGATGCCCGCGCGGCAGGGCCACCCACAGCCGGTCTTTGGCGTAGGGGTAGCGGACCAGCCCCTCGGTCCCCCGGCCGCCGACGATCACCCCGATGTCGGCCTTCTTGCGGTAGAGCGCGTCCAGCGTGTCGGCGCTTGGGCGCTCCTCCAGCTCCAGCTTGATGCCGGGATTCTCGGCGGCGAAGCGCGAGAGGTCGGCGGCGAGGCATTCCACCAGCGCCGAGGACGACGCGTAGACCCGCACGTGGCCGCGCACGCCGGACCGGTATTCGGCGAGCATCGCCTCCAGTTGCGCCCCCAGATAGACCATGTCGTGGGCGTAGCGCAGCACGAGCAGCCCGGCCGGGGTCGGCTCGATGCCGTGCGGGCGCCGCTTCAGCAGCGGCATTCCGGCGTCGTGCTCCAGCAGCCGGATGCGCCGGCTGGCCGCGGACACCGCGAGATTCAGGGCCTCGCTGGCGCGGCTCAGGCTTTTCAGCTCGCAGGCTTTCACGAACAGCCGAAGCGTCGCCAAGTCATGGTGAAGCACGGTCCACACACCCCATCCGCAAGTCACCGGCCATCCTCTATCCGCCGGTCCCGACAGAGTGCCATTACCGGCGCGGGCGGGCGAGTGCGTTGACAGGGTGACGGGACTCAGGGTTCCCGGATCACAGCGACAGGTCGAGCACCCGTCCCTCGAACACGCGGTCGCGCGACCCCTCCAGATGCCGGCGCATGCGGGCGCGCGCGGTGTCGGCGTCGCGGTTGCGGATGGCTTCGAAGATGCCCCGATGCTCCTCCAGGACATGGGACAGCCCGCCGCTCGGCCCCAGCAGCGACGAGCCGTGGAACTTCATGCCCACGGCGATGTGGTCCTTCAGCGCCTGCATCGACGACGCGTAATAATGGTTGTTCGCGGCGTCCGCGATGGCGGCGTGGAAGGCGAAATCCGCGTCGTCCCGGTGCCGGTGGGCGCGGGTCGCGTCGGCCATCAGGTCGAGCGCCGCCACGATGTTGGACAGCGCCGCGTCGTTCCGGCGCAGGGCGGCGTGGTAGGCGTGGTCGGGCTCGATGGTCAGGCGGAATTCATAGCAGCGCTGGATGTCGGCGATGGTCTCCACCGGTGCGTAGCCGAGCAGCGGACGGCTTTCCTCCACCGTCGTCCGCACGAAGCTGCCGGCACCCTGGCGCGAGTAGATCATCCCCTCGTCGCGCAGCCGGCGCAGCGCCTCGCGCACGATGGGGCGCGACACCTGGAAGCGCGTGGCGAGTTCGTTCTCCCCCGGCAACCGCTCGTTCGGCTGGTAGTCGCCGGCGCTGATCTGGGTCAGCAGAAGCTGATAGACGCGCTGGACGAGAGGGGTGTGGCGCCCCCGCGCCGCGGCGTGGCCCTCGCCATCCCCGGGCATCGGCGACGCGCCGTCCTCCAGCCCCCGTTCGCGTGACTCCATACGGCCTTCTCCTGCGGCGTTCTGTCAACTTGTAAAGATGTAAACCCATTCGGACGGGTGGTTCAAGCGAAAAACCAGCAATCAACATTACAACATGTTGACAGGTGGTTTGTTGTGTGTCTCAATGATCCCGCCTTGAACAACGGGTCGGAACGTCATGCCGCCGCTTCACCTGATCGCCGACGACCTGACCGGCGCGCTGGACAGCGCGGCGGCCTTCGCTGGCCCGTCCCGTCCGGTCGCGGTCCACTGGGAGGGCGTTCCCGCCGGTCTGGCGGCGGGCGCCTCGGTGGCGCTCGATACCGGGACGCGGGACATCGGCGACGCGGCGGCGGCGCGGCGGCGGGTGACGGCTCTGGCGACCCGCCTTCCGGGCGGCGACGCGCTGCGCTTCGCCAAGCTGGACAGTTTGCTGCGCGGCCATGGCGCGGCGGAGATCGCCGCCTGGATGGCGGTGGACCGTCCGGACCATTGCATCGTCGCCCCGGCCTTTCCCTTCCAGGGGCGGGTGACGCGCGGCGGCCGGCAGCAGGTCCGCCAGCAGGTCCGGGGCGTGGACGGCTGGACGCCCGTCGCCACCGATCTGGCCATGGCCCTTGAATCGGAGGGCGAGCGGGTGCGGCTGTGCCGCCCCGGCAACGCGGTGCCGCCCGGCGTCAGCCTGTGGGACGCCGAGACCGACGCCGACCTCGCCGCCATCGCGGCCACCGGGCTGGCCTTGTCCGGCCGGGTGCTGTGGTGCGGCAGCGGCGGCTTGGCGGCGGCCCTGGCGGCGGTGATGGACACCGGTCGCGGACCGGCGCCGTCGCCCGACCCCTTGCCCCGGCCGCTGTTGGGGCTGTTCGGCACCGACCACCCGGTGACGATGCTCCAGCTCGACGCCTGCGGCAACGACGTTCTGGCCCTGCCGGATGGCGGGACGGCCGCCGCGGCGCGCGTGGCCGCGCGTCTGGCGGAGCGTAGCGCCGCGCTGGTCCGTCTCGACCTGCCCGACGGGCTGGCGCGCGACGCGGCGGCCGAGCGCATCGGGCGGGAGCTGGGCGCGCTGGCCCGCCGCCTCGTCCCGCCGGCGACCCTGCTGGTGTCGGGCGGGGAGACGCTGCGCGCGCTCTGCCAAGCGCTCGGCGCCGACCGCCTCGACCTCGACGGCGCCCTGCTGCCCGGCGTGCCCTGTTCGACCCTGCGCGGCGGCGCTTGGGAGGGGGTGCGCGTCGTCTCCAAATCGGGCGCCTTCGGCGACCCCTCGCTTTTGCGCCGGCTGATCCGCGGGGACGCCCCCGACGCGGACCGGGCGGCACCGGAACCAACGCGCCAGGGCACGCCCCGGCCGCATCGAGGAGAACGAGCATGACCCCCCATCTGGCCATCACCATGGGTGATCCGGCCGGCGTCGGACCCGAGATCATCGTGAAGGCCTGCGCCCGCCTGAAGGAGCGGCTGGACGCCGGAAGCCTGCGGCTTCTGGTGATCGGCAGCAACCCGGCGCTGATGGCGGCGCGCGAGGCCCTGGGCAGCGACCTCGCCTTCCCCGAGGTGACGGCGGACGAGGAATGGCCGGCGCTCGCCTGCCTGCAGGCCGGGCCGGAGGGCGAACCGATCCGCCCCGGCGAGCTGTCGGTGGACGGCGGCCGCTTCGCCTATCTGGCGGTGGAGCGCGCGGTGCGGCTGGCCGAGGCCGGGCGCATCCACGGGCTGGTCACGGCGCCCCTGAACAAGGAGGCGATGAACAAGGCCGGCTACCACTTCGCCGGCCACACCGACCTGCTGGCCGAGCTGACCGGCGCCCGCGGCTCGGTGATGATGCTCGCCCACGGCAACATGCGGGTCAGCCACGTCACCACCCACATCGCGCTGGAGGACGTGCCAAAGCGCCTGACGCCCGAGCGGCTGCGCTACGTCATCGACCGCACCGACGAGACGTTGGCCGGGCTGGGGCTGGAGCGCCGCCGCATCGCCATCGCCGCCCTCAACCCCCACGCCGGGGAAGGCGGGCTGTTCGGCCGGCAGGACATCGAGATCACCGCCCCGGTGATCGAGCGCTGCGTCGCCGAGGGGCTGGACGTGGTGGGGCCGGTGCCGGGCGACACGGTGTTCGTCAAGCTGCGCGCCGGCCAGTTCGACGCGGTGGTCGCCATGTACCACGACCAGGGGCACATTCCGGTCAAGCTGCTGGGCTTCCACGTCGATCCGGCGACCGGCCGGTGGGACGCGCTGAGCGGGGTCAACATCACCCTGGGGCTGCCGATCATCCGCACCTCCGTCGATCATGGCACCGCCTTCGACATCGCCGGCAAGGGCATCGCCAACGAACTGAGCCTGATCGAGGCCATCGATTACGCCGAGAAGCTGGCCGCCGCCCGCCGGCTCGCCGGCTGAGGAAGGAGCACCCGCCATGACGGAATCCATCCACGCCACTCCGCCGGATACGTTCGCACCCATCGAACTGGTCCGGCCCCCGCGCGTCCTGTTCGGCGGCGGTCTGGTCGCCTCGGTCGGCGCCTGGGCGCGGGAGAACGGCATCGCCCGCACGCTGGTGGTGGCCGACGCCTTCAACGCCGCCCGCGTCGGGCTGCTCGACCTGCCGGGCGCGGTGACGGTCTTCGACCGCGTGCGGCCGGAACCGGACACCGCCGACCTCGACGATCTGCTGGCCGTGGCCGAGGCGGCGGAACCGCAGCTCGTCGTCGGCTTCGGCGGCGGCAGCGCCATGGATCTGGCCAAGCTGGCGGCGGTTCTGCCGGGCAGCGGCCAGACCCTCGCCGAGGTGGCCGGAGTTGAACGGGTCCGCGCCAAGCGCGCCGCCCTGGCCCAGGTGCCGACCACCGCCGGCACCGGCAGCGAGGCGGGCACCCGGGCCCTGGTCACCGACCCGGCCACCGCCAGCAAGATCGCCGTGCAGAGCCTGCGCATGCTGGCCGATCTGGCGGTGGTCGATCCCGACCTGACGATGACCGTGCCGCGGGCGGTGACCGCCGCCACCGGGGTGGACGCGCTGGCCCATTGCGTCGAGGCCTACACCAACCGCAAGGCCCATCCGGCCATCGACCTTTACGCGCTGGCGGGCATCCGGCTGATCGGGCGCTGGCTGCCGCGCGCCGTCGCCGACGGGTCCGACCGCGAGGCGCGGGCCGGTCTGGCCCTGGCCTCGCTCTACGGCGGCTTCTGCCTGGGGCCGGTCAACACGGCGGCGGGCCACGCCGTCGCCTACCCGCTGGGCACCCGTCACCATGTACCGCACGGGGCGGCCAACGCCCTGGTCTTCCCCCACGTCCTGGCCTTCAACGCCCCGGCTGTGCCGGAGAAGACGGCTGGGGTGCTGGCGGCGCTGGGGCTGAAGCCGGTCAGCGAGCCGGCGGCGGTCCTCCAGGCGGCCCACAGCTGGTGCGTGGCGCTGGGCTGCACCATGTCGCTCTCCGACCTCGGCGTGCCGGAGGACGATCTGCCGCGCATGGCCGAGGAGGCGCACGCCATCCGCCGCCTGCTGGACAACAACCCGCGTCCGGTCGAACGCGAGGACATTCTTGCGATGTACCGCGCCGCCTACTGACGACGGACCGGACCGAAGCCGGATCCCCTTAAGAAAACGCCCCAGGAAACGCCCAAGGTAGATGCGATGAGCAAGATCACAGGACCCTTCGTCGCCGTCGTCACCCCCTTCGACGCGGAGGAGCGGATGAACGAGGCGGCGCTGCGCCGGCAGGTGGCGCGGCAGGCGGCCGCCGGCAACGGCGTCTTCTGCGCGGGCACCAACGGCGAGTTCTACGCGCTCTCCGTCGACGAGAAGCGCCGCGCCGCCGAGCTGTGCGTGGAGGCCGCCGACGGCCGCGTGCCGGTGCTGGCCCACATCGGCGAGATCTCCACCCACCAGACCATCGCGCTGGGCCGCGAGATTGCCCGGCTGGGCGTCAAGGCGGTGTCGGCGATCACGCCGTCCTTCATCGCCTGCTCGCAGGAGGAGCTGATCGGCTACTACCGCCGGGTGGCCGACGCGCTGACCGTGCCGCTCTACCTCTACAACATCCCGGCGCGCACCGGGAACACGCTGACCCCGGAAGCCGCCCGCACCCTGGCCGACCACCCCAACATCGTCGGCATCAAGGACAGCGCCGGCTCGCAGGACAGCCTGGACGGTTTCCTGGCCGTGGCCCGCGAGCGGGACGATTTCGACGTGATGGTCGGCCCGGACTCGCTGATCTTGCACGGGCTGCGCAACGGCGCCGCCGGCTGCGTCTCCGGCCTCGGCAACGTCGCGCCGCTGACGCTCAACCGCATCTGGACCGCCTTCATGGCGGGCGAGAACGAGGCCGCCGAGGCCGCCCAGGCCCATTTCGGCCAGCTCCGCAAGGACCTCTACGCGCTGGGCTTCCCGCCCTCCATGGTCAAGCGGGCGCTGTGCCACGCGATTCCGGAGGTCGGCCACAGCCGCGGCCCGGTGCTGATCGACGGCGAGACCGACCGCGCCATCGCCACCCTGGCCGCCCGCTACGCCGAGGCCGCCGACGGTTCGCAGGAGTGACGACCATGATCACCGCATCGACCCTGTCCCAACAGGCCGCTCCGCCGCCGGCTCCGGAGCGCCGCGGCCCGCTGGTCCCTGCGGCCGGCGATCCCCGCCGCGTCGACGCCTACCTGCCGTCGCCCTGCGTGCAGAACCACGCCGCCAATCTGGCGCTGCTGCCCAACGGCGATCTGCTGTGCGCCTGGTTCGGCGGCACGCAGGAGGGCATCCCCGACGTCTCCATCCACGTCGCCCGGCTGCCGGCCGGCGGCGACCGCTGGGAGGCGCCGGTCAAGCTGTCCGACGACCCCGCCCGGTCGGAGCAGAACCCGGTTCTGTTTCCGGCGCCCGACGGCACGCTGTGGCTGATGTACACCGCCCAGGTCTCCGGACACCAGGACACCGCCATCGTGCGCTGCCGCGTGTCGGCCGACCAGGGGCGGAGCTGGGGGCCGGTGCGCACCCTGTTCGAGGCCGAGGGCCACACCGGCGTCTTCATCCGCCAGCCGGTGGTGGTGCTGGACAACGGTGACTGGCTGTTGCCGACCTTCCTGTGCCATGGCACGCCGGGCCGCGCCTGGGTGGGCGACCACGACACCAGCGCCGTGCGCCTCTCCAGCGACGGCGGCCGGACCTGGACCGAGCATGCGGTTCCCGGCAGCATCGGCTGTGTCCACATGAACATCGTTCCGCTGGCCGACGGGCGGCTGGCCGCCTTCTACCGCAGCCGCTGGGCGGACCACGTCTACCGCAGCCTGTCCACCGATGGTGGTCGGAGCTGGACCACGCCGGAGCCGACGGAGCTGCCCAACAACAACTCCTCCATCCAGGTGACGGCCCTGTCCGACGGGCGGTTGGCCATCGTCTACAACCACGCCAGCGCCGCCGACGCGACCGGCCGCCGGCTGGGCCTGTACGACGACATCGAAGAGGCTGGCGAGGCGGCGAGCCCCGCCGCTCAACCGGCCGCCGAGCCTGCGGCCGAACCGCCGGCGGAGGGGCGGACGGCCTTCTGGGGGGCGCCGCGGGCGCCGCTGTCCCTGGCGCTGTCCTCCGATGGCGGGGTGACCTGGCCGCTGCGCCGCGACCTGGAGGTCGGCGACGGCTACTGCATGACCAACAATTCGAAGGAGAAGCTGAACCGGGAGTTCTCCTACCCGGCCATTCTCCAGACGCCGGACGGCCGGCTGCGCATCGCCTTCACCTATTTCCGGCAGGCGATCAAATACACCGAACTGCCGCCGGGCTGGGTCGATGCCGGCTGGGTCGAATCCGGCAGCGGGCGATAAAGGGGAAGGAAGCATGCCCATGAGAGCGACACAGATGGCGCCCGTCACCGGCCTGCGGCCGGTCGCACCGACGCTGATCCAGATCCGCAACCTGAAGAAGACCTACGCCGCCGGCCGGGTCCAGGCGCTGTCGAACATCAACCTCGACATCGCCGACGGCGAGTTCGTCTGCGTCGTCGGCCCGTCGGGCTGCGGCAAGAGCACGCTGCTGCGGATTCTGGCCGGGCTGGACGACTACGACAGCGGGCAGGTGATGCTCGGCACCAAGACCGTCTCCGGCCCGTCGCGCGACGTCGGCGTGGTGTTCCAGCAGGCCAACCTGCTGCCCTGGCTGACGGTGCGCGAGAATGTGGCGCTGCCGCTGCGCGTCGGCGGCGGCCGGCCCGACGGGGCGGACGACGTGGACCGCCTGCTGGAGGTCGCCGGCCTGAAGGACTTCGGCGGCCGTTACCCCTACGAGCTGTCGGGCGGCATGCAGCAGCGCGCCGGCATCTGCCGCGCCCTGGTGCGCAACCCGCGAATCCTGCTGATGGACGAGCCGTTCGGCGCGCTGGACGCCCTGACCCGCGAGCGGATGAACCTGGAGCTTCAGCGCATCTGGCAGAGCACCGGCAAGACGGTGATGCTGATCACCCACTCGATCTCCGAGGCGATCTTCCTCGCCGACCGGGTGATCGTGATGTCCGCGCGCCCCGGCCGCGTGCTGCGGGAGCTGACCGTGGACATCCCGCGCCCGCGCAGCAACGACACCATCATCAGCCACCCGGATTACCCGGCGCTGGCCAAGGAGATCCGCGCGCTTCTGACCGGACAGGGAGAGGAATGATGAGCAAGCCCGACATCACGCTGGCGGTCGCCGATCCCACCATCGAGAGCGCCCCCGCCTCCGAATCCCCGCCGCGCGCCCCGCGCCCGGTCAACGGAACGCTGATCGCCGGCCTTGGGCTGGTGGCGCTGTTCGCCGGCTGGGCGCTCGCCGTCCGCTTCCTCGACGTGCCGTCCTACATCCTGCCGTCGCCGGCCGCGGTGTGGAAGGCGCTGTGGTCCGGTCTGGCGGTGTCGCCCTCCGACCCGCTCGGCTATTATCTGCCGCTGTGGGGCACGCTGAAGAACGCCGCCATCGGTCTGGCGGCCGGCGGCGGGCTCGGGTTGCTGCTCGGCTCGCTGATGGCGGAGAGCCGCACCATCGAAAAGCTGCTGATGCCCTACGCCTTCGCCCTGCAGAGCCTGCCCAAGGTGGCCATCGCGCCGCTGGTGGTGATCTGGTTCGGCTTCGGCGACGGATCGAAGATCGCCATCGCCGGGCTGCTGTCCTTCTTCCCGATCCTGATCAACAGCTTCACCGGCCTGCGCTCCGTCGATCCGGAGAAGATCGACCTGATGCGCTCGCTCTCCGCCTCGCGCTTCGAGACCTACCGCATCGTCAAGCTGCCGAACGCCGCCCCCTACATCTTCGCCGGCCTGGACATGGCGGTGGTCTACGCCCTGCTCGGCACCATCGTGGCGGAGTTCCTGGGCGCGCAGCAGGGCATGGGCGTCGTCATCACCCAGGCCCAGGCGGTGACCGACGTGGCCGGCGTCTTCGCCGCGCTGGTGATCCTGGGCGCCTTCGGCATCCTGCTGCACGGCATCGTGCGCGGGCTGGAGCAGCGCGTCGTCCATTGGGGCAACCGCGGCCGCAAGTGAGCCGCGGCCCGAACAGCTTGACTTCAAACAACATGATCAAGGGGGAGGACACCATCATGACCAACTTCAGCGTCACCCGCCGCCAGTGCCTGCAGGCCGCCGGCGTCTTCGCGGCCGCCATGGCGCTCGGCCCGCGCTCGCTCTTCGCGCAGTCCGCCCCGCGCACCGTGCGGCTGGGCGTCGGGCTGAAGTCGCTGAACGCCAGCGTCATCAACCTGTTGATCGGCGAGGCGCTGGGCTACAACGCCGCCGAGGGCTTCACCGTCAAGGGCATGGCGGTGGGCGGCAACGCCAACGTCCAGGTCGCGGTGGACCGCGGCGACGTGGAGGTCGGCATCGCCGTGCCGTCCTACGCGCTGCCGATCCTCGCCAAGGGCGAATGGGGCGAGGCCATCAGCTTCTACCAGTACACCTACCCCTACAAATGGGACGTGGCGGTGAAGCCGGGCTCGGCGCTGAAGACCTATGCGGACCTCAAGGGCAAGAACATCGGCGTATCCGACTTCGGCGGCACCGAATATCCGGTGACCCGCAACGTTCTGAAGAATCTGGGCATCGACCCCGACCGCGACGTGAAGTGGACGGCGGTGGGCGGCGGCGTGCCGGCCGGCGTGGCGCTGCAGCGCGGGGCGGTCGACGCGCTCGCCTACTACGACACCGGATTCGGCCTGATCGAGGGGGCGGGCATCCCCTTCGAGATTCTGACCCGCCCGCAGGGCCTGCCGATGATCGGTGGCCAGTTCCTGATGGCGCTGCGCGAGCGGCTGAAGACCGACCGCGCGCTGATGGTCGGCTTCGGCCGGTCGGCGGCCAAGGCCTCGACCTTCCTGCTCGCCAACCCGACGGCGGGGGCCAAGGCCTTCCTCAAGCTCTATCCGGAGACCGCGCCGCGCGGCAGCAGCGAGGAGGAGGCGGTCAAGGCGGTGCTGGTCGCGGTCAGCCGCCGCATCAAGCTCTACCAGCCGCCTTATCCGGGCTTCAAAATGGGCCAGATCAACCCGGACGAGTTCACCACCGAGATGGCGCTGAACGGCATGGAGGCGAAGGACCTGTCGCGCTTCTACACCAACGACCTGATCGCCGACATCAACGCCTTCGACGCCGAGGCGGTGAAGGCCCAGGCGATGAGCTACAATGGCTGAGAAGCCGGAGGTGGAGCGGCCCGTGTCGCCGGGCCGGGCGCTGGTGACCGGGGTCAGCTCCGGCATCGGCGCCGCCATCGCGGCCCGTCTGCTGGACGACGGCTGGGAGGTGGTGGGGCTGAGCCGCACGGCCCCCGCCATCACGCATCCGGCTCTGCGCTTCGTCGCCGTCGATCTGATGGACGCCGGGGCGCTGGCCGACGCCCTGGCCGGCCTGCCGCCGGTGCGGGCGGTGGTCCACGCCGCCGGCATCCTGCGCGTCGGCCGGCTGGGCGAGACGGACGGCGCCACGGCCGACGCGCGGGCGATGTGGCGCCTGCATGTCGAGGCGGCGACCCAGCTCGTCGAGCACGCCGTCCCCGCCATGGCGGAGGGCGGGCGCGTCGTGCTGATCGGCAGCCGCACCTCGGACGGCTCGGCCGGGCGCGGCCAGTACGCCGCCAGCAAGGCGGCGCTGTCGGGGCTGGCCCGCTCCTGGGCGATCGAGCAGGCGCCGCGCGGCGTCACGGTGAACGTCGTCGCCCCCGGCGCCACCGACACGCCGATGCTGGCCGATCCCAACCGCGCCGGCGTGCAGCCGAAGCGTCCCCCCATCGGCCGCTTCGTGAAGCCGGAGGAGGTGGCGGCGCTGACCGCCTTCCTGCTGTCCGACGCGGCGGCCAGCATCACCGGCCAGCGCATCGTGGTGTGCGGCGGCGCCTCGCTGGTGTGAGGCGCCTTTTCCGGCTCAGCGCGCCGGCACGAGGCGCGGCACCCAGCGGACGTAGGTGAGCATCGCCACCAGCTCCACCAGCGTCTGCGTCACCACCACCGCGGGCACCAGCGCCCCGCCGTCCGGGACGGCGAAGGCCAGCGGCAGGACGACCAGGGAGTTGCGTGTGCCGCCGCTGAACACGACGGCCCGCGCCGCCGCCGTCTCCAGCCGGAACAGGCGCGCCACCGCCCGTCCGGCGTAGGGCATCACGATCGCGAAGGCGATGTAGAGCGGCACGGCCAGCGCCACCGCCCGCGCCTGGGCGGCCACGTCGGCGGCGACCGCGGCGATGACGAGGAACAGCACCAGCGCCATCAGCGGCACCGGCAGCCACGCCAGGGCGTCCGCGGCGGCCTTTCCGGCGCCGCCGCGCGCCGCCCAGGCCTGCGTCGCCCCGGCCAGCGCCAGCGGCGCGGCGATCAACCAGACGAAGGCGTCGATGAAGGGGCCCGGCTGGATCAGCGCCGCCGCGTCCGCCCCGGCGAACAGGCCGAGATAGACGGGCAGAAGCAGCATCTGGACGAGCAGCAGCACCGGCGTCGCCGCCAGCACCAGCCGCGCGTCGCCGCGCCCGAGATGGGTGAAGACGACGACATAGTCGATGCAGGGCGCCAGCAGCACCAGCAGCACGCCGAGACGCACCGCCGCCTGCTCCGCCGGCAGCACCGACACCAGCGCGAAGACGACGCCGGGCACCACCGCGAAATTGACCAGCAGCAGGGCCGACAGGAAGCGGGTGTTGGTCATGCTTCGCTTCAGATCGCCCAGCGGGACCTGGAGAAAGGTCACGTAGATCAGCGCGGCGAGGGCCGGGTTGATGGCCGCTCCCCAGAGTTCGCCCGGCAGGACGGCGGCGCTCAGCAGGCCGGCGGCGACCGCCGCGGCATAGATGGGGACCTGATGGGTTTCCAGATCCGCGCGGGTGACGGCGGCCATGGCTCGGTTCCTGTTGGTGAAAGCGTGTTTGCCGGAGGTCTGGCCGGGTCACGGGCAGCAGCGGCCGTCCTCGTGATGGGGCGACAGCGCCTCGATGATGCGGCAATCGGCCACCCGGCCGCCGCGCCGGCACTGGTGGGCCAGCCGGTCCAGCTCGTCGCGCAGGCGTTCCAGGTCGGCGATCTTCCGCTCCACCTCGCCCAGCTGTTCGACGACCAGCGCGTCGACCTCGCCGCAGGGGCGGTCCGGCTGGTCGGCGAGATCGAGCATCGCCCGGACCGTCTCCAGCGGGAAGCCGAGGTCGCGCACCCGCCGGACGAAGGTCAGCCGCCGCACATGGTCGTGGCCGTAGCTGCGGTAGTTGCCCGCCGTGCGGGCGGGCGCCGGCAGGATGCCGATCTTCTCGTAGAAGCGGATGGTCTCCACCTTGGTGCCGGTCAGCTTGCCGAGCGCGCCGATGGACAGCTCCTGTTTCGCCATCACAAACCCTCTTGACCCTGTAGTAACTCCAAGGTCCATGGTAGCGCACGACAGGCAGCCGCGCACCCTCCAATGGCGCGGCCCGCCGCACCGCCGGTCGGAGTGGATCATGCAGGACAGGACAATCGAGGCCGCCGCGCCGGGCACCGGGCAGGCCCTGCGCTACAAGGTGGCGGGCATGGATTGCCCGAGCTGCGTCGGCAAGATCGAGACGGCGCTGCGTCGCCTGCCGGGGGCGTCCGGCGTCGGGCTCAACCATCATTCGCAAATCCTGAGGCTGACGCTGGACGAGGCGGTAACGCCGCGCGCGACGGTCGAGGCGACCATCCGCGGGCTCGGCTTCGGGGTGGAGCCCGCCGACACCATCCACATCGCCGACGGCGGTGGAGCGGTGGCCGACGGCGTCGCCGCGACGGAGCCCCGCTGGTGGCAGACCGGCCGGGGCCGCATCACCATCCTGATCGCCCCGCTGGTCGGGGGCGGTTCCCTGCTGTCCTGGCTGGCGCCGGCCGTGTCGGAGGTCGCCCTGATCCCCGCCGCCCTGTTCGGGCTGGCCGTCTTCGGACGCCGCGCCGTCCGGCTCGCCCGCTCCGGGTCGCCCTTCAGCATCGAAATGCTGATGTCGGTGGCGACGCTGGGCGCTCTGCTCATCGGGGAGGCCGAGGAGGCCGCAGTGGTCGTCCTGCTCTTCGCCATCGGCGAACTGCTGGAGGGTGTGGCCGCCGGGACCGCCCGCTCGGGCATCCGGGCGCTGTCGGCGCTGGTCCCGCGGACCGCCCTGCTCATCGAGGGGGAGAACGCCCGCGCGGTGCCGGTTGAACAATTGGAGGTCGGGCAGCTCGTGCTCGTCCGGCCCGGCGACCGGGTGTCCGCCGACGGCGTGGTCGAGGAGGGCGAGTCCGACATCGACGAATCCCCGGTGACCGGCGAGTCCGTGCCGGTCGCCAAGGCCGTGGGCTCCCCGGTCTTCGCCGGCGGCATCAACGCCACCGGGGTGCTGCGCGTCCGCGTCACCCGCAAGGCGTCGGACAACACCATCGCCCGCATCGTCCAGCTCGTCGAGGAGGCGCAGGCCGCCAAATCGCCCACCGCCCGCTGGATCGAGCGGTTCAGCGCCCGCTACACCCCCGCCGTCATCGCCGTGTCGGTCCTCACCGTCCTGGTGCCGCCGCTGGCCTTCGGCGGGGACTGGCACACCTGGATCTACCGCGGTCTGGCGCTTCTGCTGATCGGCTGCCCCTGCGCGCTGGTGCTGTCCACCCCGGCGGCCATCGCCTCCGGGATCGCGGCGGGCGCCCGGCGGGGCCTGCTCATCAAGGGCGGCGCCGCGCTGGAGGCGATCGGCAAGGTGCGGACCATCGCCTTCGACAAGACTGGCACGCTGACCCTGGGGCAGCCGCGGGTCACCGACCTCGTCCCGCTCGACGGAAACGAGCGCACGCTGCTCGGCCTTGCCGCCACCGTCGAGAATGGCTCGGCCCACCCGCTGGCCCGCGCCATTCTGGAGCGCGCGGCGGCGGACGGCGTGCCGCTGCGCCCGGCCCGCGACCGCAAGGCCGTTCCGGGACGCGCGGTGCAGGCCATGGTCGGCGGGCGCCTGATCGAGGTCGGCTCCCCCCGCCACGCCGTCGAGCGGGGCGCCGCCGGGTCCTTGCCCGCCGACACCGTCGCCGCCTTCGAGGCGGAGGGCAAGACGGTCGCCGTGGTCCTGGCGGACGGACGGCCCGTCGGGCTGCTGGCGCTGCGCGACGAGCCGCGGCCCGACGCCGCCCGGGGGATCGCCGCGCTGCGCGGTCTCGGCGTGCGCAGCGTCATGCTGACCGGCGACAACCGCCGCACCGGTCAGGCGGTTGCCCGGACGCTCGGGCTGGAGGTCGAGGCCGAGCTGCTGCCGGAGGACAAGCTGCGTGCGATCGCCGGCCTGAAAGGGCAGGGGACGGTCGCGATGATCGGCGACGGCATCAACGACGGCCCAGCCCTGGCCGCAGCCGACGTCGGCATCGCCATGGGCGGCGGCACCGACGTCGCGCTGGAGACCGCCGACGCCGCCCTGCTGGGCAACCGCGTCGAGGGGGTGGCCGACCTCGTCACCCTGTCGCGGGCGACGCTCGCCAACATCCACCAGAACGTCGCCTTCGCCCTCGGCCTGAAGGCGGTCTTCCTGGTGACGACGCTGTTCGGTATCACCGACCTGTGGCTGGCCATCCTGGCGGACACCGGGGCCACCATCCTCGTCACGCTCAACGCGCTGCGCCTGCTCCGCCGCAAGGGCGCGAGCCCGGCGCCGGCACTTTGAAGGAGATCAACATGGCCTTGTCATGGACGGCCCTGTCCGCTGGTTCGAGGTCCACTGGTCTGAAACTGGCGGGCACCGTCGGCGCCGCAGTCCTGATCCTCGACCAGCTCACCAAATGGGTCGCGCTGAAGCATCTTCTGGACCCGCCGCGGCTGATCGAGGTCGCGCCGTTTCTCAATTTCGTGCTCGGCTTCAACACCGGCGTCAGCTTCGGCCTGCTGGAGAACGACAGCGTCTACGGTCCCTGGCTGCTCTCCGGAGCGGCGCTGCTCGTCGTCGCGATCCTCGTGGTCTGGGCGGCCCGTTCGGACAGCCGCGCCGAGGCGGCGAGCTTCGGGGCCATTGCGGGTGGCGCGGTGGGCAACGTCGTCGACCGTCTCCGCCAGGGCGCCGTCACCGACTTCATCGACCTCCACGCCTTCGGCTGGCATTGGCCGACCTTCAACGTCGCCGACATCGGCATCACCGGCGGTGTCGGGCTGATGCTGATCTCCGGGCTGTGGCCGCGCAAGGCGTCCGGCGGCGACTCTCCCCGCTGATCCGGAGACTACGGTTCGGCCGCCGCCACGGCGCGCCTCAGAACCGCGAAGACGCGCGGGTCGCCCATCTGGGCGACGTTGAAGCGCAGGAAGCCGGCGGCCGACTGGCCGACGCTGAAGACGTTGCCGGGGGCGAGGACCATTTTTTCGTCCAGCGCCGCCCGTGCGACGGCCGCCGCATCCCGGCCGTCCGGCAGGCTGCACCACAGATAGAAGCCGCCGCGCGGCATCAGCCAGGGGTGCAGGCCGATGGTCGCCAGCCGGTCGGCCATCTCGCGCCGCAGCCGGGTCAGGCGGCGGCGGAGGCCGTCGAGATGCTTGCGGTGGCCGCCGTCGCCGAGGGTCGCGAGGACGAGTTCGGCGGCGACCGGGCTGGGGCCACCGAAATTCGTCGCGACCTGGAGATCGACCAGCGCCTCCACCCAATCCGGCCGCGCCGCGAGGTAGCCGCAGCGGACCGAGGCGGAAAGCGTTTTCGAGAAGCTGCCGATCCGGATGACCTCGGTCAGCCCGTCCAGAACGGCGAGGCGCGGCGAGGGATCCGGCTCGAAGCCGGCGAAGATGTCGTCCTCGACGATGGTGACGTCGTGGGCGGCGGCGGCCTTGAGCAGCCGGTGCGCCGTCTGCGGCGACATCGTGGCGCCGGTCGGGTTGTGCAGCGCCGAATTGGTGATGTAGAGGCGGGGCCGATGCTCGGCCAGCACCGCGGCGAAGAGCGCGGTGTCCGGACCGCTCGGCGTGTAGGGGACGCCGACGATGCGGACCCGATGGGCGCGCAGCAGAGCCTGGAAGTTGAAATAGCAGGGGTCGTCGACCAGCACCGCGTCGCCGGGGCGCAGCAGGAAGCGGCAGATCAGGTCGATCGCCTGGGTTCCCGACCCGGTCAGCAGGATCTGGTCGGCCCCCACGGCCAGCCCCTCCTCCGCGAACTGCCGGGCCAGCAGCCGGCGCAGGGCAAGCGAGCCGCGTGTGCCGCCATAGTCCGCCAGAACGGCGTCGTCGGCGTGGGCGAGACGGCGCAGGGCGCGGCGCAGGGCGGTGTTGGGCATCCAGTCCGCCGGCAGCCAGCCGCAGCCGGGCTTCAGCATGTCCGCCTCGGCGTCGAGCGACTGGCGCGACACCCAGAAAGGATCGATGGCCCGGTCGCGGCGCGGTTCGGCTTCGGCCAGGGCCAGCGGCGGCACGGCGCCGGACACGTAGAAACCGGAGCCGGGCCGCGAGCGGATCACCCCGTCCGCGGCGAGACGGTCGTAGGCCTCCACCACGGTCGAGGGCGACACGCCCATGGTCGCGGCGAAGCGGCGGATCGAGGGCAGCCGGTCCCCCGGCGACAGCCGGCGGTCCGCCATCCTCTGGCGGATCGCCTCCATCACCTCGACCGTCCGCGTGCCCGTTCGGGTCGTCATCACGCCACCTTCGGCAAGTGTACCGCACCCGGTACCAATACAGTTCGGTGCGATTGTATGGGTCCGTGGCTGTCTCCGCCAGCGCCCGCCGCGCTAGGCTCGTCCCGCAATGGGCACGGAACCGGAAAGGATCAGGGAATGCGGTGGGTGACGGCGGGCTGGGGCAGCGGGTTGCTGGGCGTGCTCATCTTCAGCGGGTCGCTGCCGGCGACGCGCGTCGCGGTCGGCGGCTTCTCGCCCCTGTTCCTGACCTCGGCGCGGGCGCTGATCGCCGCTGCGCTGGCGGGTGCCCTGCTAGCCCTGCTGCGGCAGGCCCGCCCGCGGCGCCGCGACCTCGCGCCGCTCGCGGTCGTGGCGCTCGGCGTGGTCGTCGGCTTCCCGCTGCTCACCGCGCTGGCGCTCCGCCACATCACCTCCGCGCACTCCATGGTCTTCATCGGTCTTCTGCCGCTGTCCACCGCCCTGTTCGGCGTGCTGCGCGGCCGGGAGCGGCCGAAGCCGGTCTTCTGGCTGTTCTCGGGCCTGGGCAGCCTCGCCGTGGTCGGCTTCGCCCTGGCGCAGGGCGGCGGCGCGTCGCTCACCGGGGCCGGCCTGATGGTGGCGGCCATCCTGCTCTGCGGGCTGGGCTACGCCGAGGGCGCGGTGCTGTCGCGCCGTCTCGGCGGCTGGCAGGTGATTTCCTGGGCGCTGGTGCTGACGATGCCGGTGATGGCCGGGCTGGCGCTCGCGACCATGCCGGATGTCTGGGCGGGCATCGAAACCCCGGCCTGGATCGGCCTCGCCTACGTCTCCGTCTTCAGCATGCTGATCGGCTTCGTCTTCTGGTACCGGGGGCTCGCGCTCGGCGGCATTGCGGGGGTCGGGCAATTGCAACTGCTCCAACCCTTCCTCGGGCTGTCGCTGGCGGGCCTTCTGCTGAACGAGCCGGTGGCCTGGAGCATGATCGCCGTGACCGGGCTGATCGTGCTGTGCGTCGCCGGAGCGAAGCGCTTCGCGTGAAAGGGGTGCTCCTGGCCACCGCTTTCGGGTTTAAAGTCTCGGTCTATGGCTATTGGGCTAACAAATCGTTTCTCGCCGCCGCCCCTCCGATCAGCTTAAAGTGGCGTCCCGCTGTGCGGCAATGGCCGCGCCCCTGTTGTAGAGGGGGTTTGGAACAAAGGACGGGACGCCTGCGTATGTCCAACGAGACCGACGTCTCCACCGCTCCCGATTTCCTCGCCAGCGGCGGCGAGATGGGCGCCCAGATGCGCGCGTTCGATTGGGCGTCGACGGCGCTCGGCCCGCCCGAGGACTGGCCGCGTAGCCTGAAGACCGCGGTGCGGATCATGCTGACCTCCCGCCAGCCGATCTGGGTCGGCTGGGGGCGGGACCTGATCTACTTCTACAACGACGCCTACAAGTCGATCATCGGCGGCAAGCATCCCTGGGCGCTCGGGCGACCGACCTCGGTCGTCTGGCGGGAGATCTGGGGCGACATCGGCCCGATGCTGGCGACCGCCATGACGGGGGACGAGGGGACCTACGTCGAGGGGCAGCTCCTTCTCATGGAGCGCAACGGCTATCCGGAGGAGACCTACTACACCTTCTCCTACAGCCCGGTCCCCGACGACGACGGCAGCCCCGGCGGCATCATCTGCGCCAACACCGACGACACGCAGCGGATCATCGGCGAACGCCAGCTCACCCTGCTGCGCGATCTCGCCGCCGGCACCGCCGACGCCCGCACCTTGCCGGAGGTGTGCGAGCGCAGCGCCCGGGCGCTCGCCACCAACCCGCGGGACCTGCCCTTCGCGCTGCTCTACGTGGCCGAGCCCGACGGCGCCAGCGCGGCCCTTGCCGGGTCCTGCGGCATCGAGCGCGGCCACCCCGCGGCTCCAGAGACGCTGGCGGTGGACGGCACCTCGGCCTGGCCGTTCACCCCCACGCTCCACGACCCGGTGCTGGTCGGCGATCTGGCGGTCAAGTTCGACGCCGACCTGCCGCCCGGCGTCTGGCGCCGCCCGCCGGCCCAGGCCGCCGCCATTCCGATCCCGGCCAGCGGCGAGACGGGCCGGGCCGGCCTGCTCGTCGTCGGGCTGAACCCGTTCCGCCTGTTCGACGACGATTACCGGCGTTTCCTCGGTCTGGTGGCCGGGCAGATCGCCGCGGCCATCACCAACGTCCAGACCTACGAGGCCGAGCGCAAACGGGCCGAGATGCTGGCCGAGATCGACCGCGCCAAGACGGTGTTCTTCTCCAACATCAGCCACGAGTTCCGCACGCCGCTGACCCTCATGCTGGGGCCGCTGGAGGAGGTGTTGCAGGCCGAGCCGGAGCGGATGCCGGCCCACCGCGAGGATCTGGTGGTGGTCCATCGCAACGGCCAGCGCCTGCTCAAGCTCGTCAACGCGCTCCTGGACTTCTCGCGCATCGAGGCCGGGCGGACCCAGGCGCGCTACGAGCCGACCGACCTCGCCTCCTACACGGCCGAACTGGCGAGCGGCTTCCGCTCGGCCTGCGAGCGGGCCGGGCTGAGCCTCACCGTCGATTGCCCGCCGCTGCCCGCGCCGATCCATGTCGACCGCAACATGTGGGAGACGGTCGTCCTCAACCTGCTGTCGAACGCCTTCAAGTTCACCTTCGACGGCGGGATCGCGGTGTCCCTGAGGCCGGTCGGCGGGGGGGCCGAACTGGTGGTGCGCGATTCCGGGACCGGCATCCTCGAATCCGAACTGCCGCGCCTGTTCGAGCGCTTCCACCGGGTCGAGGGTGCGCGTGGGCGCAGCCACGAGGGCACCGGCATCGGCCTTGCCCTCGTCCAGGAACTCGTCAAGCTGCACGGCGGGACGATCCGGGTCGAGAGCGAGATGGGGCGCGGATCGGCCTTCATCATCGTCCTTCCGTTCGGCACCGCCCACCTGCCGCAGGAGCGCGTCCTGGCGGAGCCGACCGGCGCGCCGGGCGGCGCGCGCACGCAGACCTTCGTCGAGGAGGCGCTGCGCTGGCTGCCCGGGACGGGGGGCGCCGACGGGGAGGAGGAGGCTCCTTTCATCGCCGCCGCCGAGATGGTGGCGGCGCGGGAGACGGGCGCGTGCCCGCGCCTGCTGCTGGCCGACGACAACGCCGACATGCGCGACTATGTGAGCCGCCTGCTGAACGGCTGCTACACCGTCGAGGCGGTTCCCGACGGTCAGTCCGCCCTGGCGGCCATCCGCATGACCCGTCCGGATCTCGTCCTGACCGACATCATGATGCCGGTGCTGGACGGCTTCGGGCTGCTGCGCGCGATCCGCGAGGATGCCGACCTGCGCGACCTGCCGGTCATCCTGCTGTCGGCCCGCGCCGGCGAGGAGGCGAGCGTCGAGGGGCTGTCGGCCGGCGCCGACGATTATCTGGTCAAGCCCTTCTCCGCGCGCGAACTGATCGCCCGTGTGGACACCGCCCTGGCCATGGTGCGCCTGCGCCGCGAGGCGGACAACGCGCTGCGCGAGAGCGAGGCGCGCTTCCGGAACCTCGCCGACCACGCCCCGGTGATGGTCTGGGTCACCGAACTCGACGGCTCCTGCACCTATCTCAACAAGTCCTGGTACGAGTTCACCGGCCAGACCCCCGAGACGGGGTTGGGCTTCGGCTGGCTGGACGCGACCCATCCCGACGACCGTCAGGCCGCCGAGGACATGTTCCTGGCCGCCAACGCGAAGCGGGAGGCGTTCCGGGTGGAGTATCGGCTGCGGCGGACCGACGGGGTTTACCGCTGGGCGATCGACGCCGCCGCCCCGCGCTTCGACGCGGAGGGCGGATTCCGCGGCTACATCGGTTCGGTGATCGACATCACCGAGCGCAAGGAGGTCGAGGACGCGCAACGGCGCCTCAACGAGCTGCTGGAGCAGCGCATCGCCTCGGCAATCGCCGAGCGGGAGCGGGCCGAGGCGCAGCTTCGCCAGGCCCAGAAGATGGACGCGGTCGGCAAGCTGACCGGCGGTGTGGCGCACGATTTCAACAACCTTCTCCAGGTGATTTCCGGAAACCTCCAGCTTCTGGTGAAGGACGTCGCCGGGAACGACCGCGCCGAACAGCGGTTGCAGAACGCGCTGAGCGGCGTCAGCCGGGGATCGAAGCTGGTCGCCCAACTCCTCGCCTTCGGCCGGCGCCAGCCCCTGGCCCCCCGCGTGGTCAATCTGGGCCGCCTCGTCCGCGGGCTCGACGAGATGCTGCGCCGCGTGCTCGGCGAGGGTGTCGAGATCGAGACCATGATCACCGGTGGCCTGTGGACCACCTTCGCCGACGAAAGCCAGGTCGAGAACGCGCTGCTCAATCTGGCGATCAACGCCCGCGACGCCATGAACGGCCACGGCCGGCTGACCATCGAGGCCGGCAACGCCTTCCTCGACGATCCCTACGCCGCCCGGCACGCCGAGGTGGAACCCGGACAGTATGTCATGCTGGCGGTGACCGACACCGGCTGCGGCATCCCGGCGGATGTGCTGGATCACGTCTTCGAGCCGTTCTTCACGACCAAGCCGGAAGGGCAGGGCACCGGCCTCGGCCTCAGCATGGTCTACGGCTTCGTCAAGCAGTCGGGCGGGCACGTCAAGATCTACAGCGAACCCGGTCAGGGAACCACGGTCCGCGTCTATCTGCCGCGCGCGCATCGGGCGGAGGACGTCGTGACGGTGATCGACACCGGGCCGGAGGCGGGCGGGTCGGAAACCGTGCTGGTGGTCGAGGACGACGACGACGTGCGGGCCACCGTGGTCGAGATGATGGCCGATCTCGGCTACCGCGTGCTCAAGGCGCGGGACGCGCAGAGCGCGCTGGCCATCGTGGAAAGCGGGGTGCCCATCGACCTGCTGTTCACCGACGTCGTCATGCCGGGCCCCCTGCGCAGCCCCGAGCTGGCGCGCCGCGCGAAGGAACGGCTGCCGGGGATCGCCGTCCTGTTCACCTCGGGCTACACCGAGAACGCGATCGTGCATGGCGGGCGGCTCGACCTTGGCGTCGAGCTGCTGAGCAAGCCCTACACCCGCGAGGCGCTGGCCCGCAAAGTCCGCCATGTCCTGCGCAACCAGCAGCAGAGGGAGCAAGGGGGGGCCGCAAATCCCGCTGGGGCACCGAAGCCGCCCGCCGATCCCACGCCGGCACCGCCGTCCGGCCGTCAGGGTCTGCGCGTGCTTCTGGTGGAGGACGACGCGTTGATCCGCCTCGTCACGGTGGAGATGCTGACCGGCCTTGGCCACACCGTCTTCGAGGCCGGCAACGCCGAGGAGGCCATGGCGATCGCCGGGACGGAAGCGGTCGACCTCCTGCTGACGGACATCAGCCTGCCGGGAATGTCGGGAGAGCGGCTGGCCGCCGCTCTGCGCGAACGCCACCCGGGCCTGCCGGTCGTCTTCGCCTCGGGGGCGGACCGGGCGCCCAACGGCGGTGTCCACCTGCCGAAGCCCTACGACGACGCGGCGCTGGCCGCGGCGTTGGAGAGGGCGGTGAGCCGGCCAGGCTGATCGCCGTTCCGGGGACGACGGCCGTGCCGCGCCCCGGCGCACCAGCCGGGCCACGGGGCGGAGGGCTCACGGTGTCAGGAACAGGGCCGAGGTCCAGACCCGCGACTGGTCGCGCTGGCGCGCGGTCAGGAACAGCGGATGCTCGCTGCCCGGGGCGAGGCCGAGGTCGGCAAGCGGGATGCGCCCGGCGAGGTCGCGGGGCAGCGGCGCCTCGGTGACGCGCTCCACCGTCACCTCCAGCTCGGTGCCCGGCAGCACGCGGGTGACCCGCCCGGCGTCCGCGTCCGCCAGCAGTGCGTCACCGTCGATGTCCAGAACCGCCTCCGGGGCGTGCGGGTTGGGCGGCGGAGTCAGCGGGTTGCCGACCTTCACGTAGGTGCCGATGGCGAGCCGCACCTGGATGCGCGCCCCGGCCAGACGCGACAGCGCCAGTTCCACCCCGTCGCTGTCGCCGTGGGTGACGGTGCGGATGGCGACGGTGGTCGCGTCGCGGCGCCAGCAGCCCTGTTCCGGATGGTCGAAGCCGAAGGGCTCGACGCGCTGCACGGCGGCGCCGGTGACGGTGATTCCGCCATCCCAATAGGCGCCGCGGTAGCGGTCCTTGATGCGGGCGCCGCCCAGCCGCAGGCGGATCTTCGTCTCGGACAGGCCCAGCTCGCGGTGCAGGTCGCGCTCCCAGACCAGCCGGTCGCCGTCGAACAGGCGCAGGCTCTCCCACCCGCGGTCGCCGAGCAGGCGGTAGTCCAGCGCCTCGCCGTCGGCGCCCGAAACCACCTCGCCCATCCAGCGGTCGCCGAGCCGCAGGCTGGCGAAGCTGCGCTCGCCGGTCGTCGCGAAGGTCCGCCGCGCCCGCAGCGCCCGGCCCACCGACGCGCGGTCCAGCCGGTCGGCGAAGACGCCGGTCAGCCCGCCGCGCGCCCCGAACACCGCGGTTGCCGGCGCCCCGCCGCCGCAGCGCCCCTGATGCTCGTCGCTGCTCGCCGACGCGCCGAGCCGGTAGCCGCGGGCCAGCGCCTCGGCATAGACCCAGTGGAACTGGCCCCAGGCGGAGCCGATCTCGATCAGCCGCTCCAGCTCCGGGTGGTGCCAATCGAGGTTGCAGCGCCGCCCACCCACATGGGGGATCAGCAGATGGCCCTCCGGGTCGTCCCGATAGGCGGCGTAGAGGTCGTCGAGCGGCCAGGCGCCGGGGCGCAGCGCGCCGCGGGTCGACTCGTTCCATTCGAAGGAGCGCACCGGCTGCCCCCGCCCGTCCGCCGGGAAGCGCGGCTGGCCGTCGCGCAGGAAGATCACGTTGTGGTCGCCGCCCGCCGCGGAGTTGCCGCACCATTCCGTGCCGGGGTAGCAGACGAAGCGGTCCGGCTCGTTGCAGCGGTCGATCAGGCCGACCGCCTCGGTCCAGGCGCGCTCCGTCACGTTGAAGTCGTTGGCGGTGTAGCCCAGAACGTCCAGCCCGGCGACGTCGCGCCCGTAGGACAGGTTGTAGGCGGTGTCGTTGGTGCCGACCGTGTCGTTGGAATGGACGTGCAGGTCGGCGTAGACGGCGCGCGGCGCCCCGTTCTCGGCGGTGATGAAGGCTTCGGCGGGGGCGAGGCCCGGCGCCGTCGCGGCGATCCGCCATTCCCCGGCGCCGAGGTCGAGCGCCTCGCGCCGGACCAGCCAGCCGTTCGCCTGCGGGTCGGGAGCCAGCGCGACCGTCCGCGCGCTTTCGCCATGCAGTCCAGTGCCGGCCGGCCCGGTAACGGTCAAGGTGGCGTCCAGCGTGGCGTCGAGGCAGCAGTTGCCCCAGGCGTCGTCGGCGCGCAGCAGCAGCGACGCCGGGCCGGGGGCGGTCAGACGCGGCGCGACCAGCCGCAGGGCGGCGGGCGCGCCCGGCACGATGTCGATCACGCAGTCGCCCGGCACCTCCGCGTATTTTTGGCTGCCCAGCGGGTCGATGAAGACGCGGAAGCGGAAGCCCTGCTCGACGAAGGTCTGCACCCGCGTGCCCGGCCCGCCCTGGCGCCGGTCGCCTAACCGGATCACGATGCGGTCGCCGGGATTCAGGTAACCGTCGATCACGTCGATGACGATGGCCTTCTGGTAGGGCCGCTCATGCCCCTTCTGGTCGAAGCGCACCTTCAGCGCCTGCACGGTGGCCGGGCTCTGCCCCGGCACCAGCGGCCCGGCCTCGTACTCGGCGGAGACGAAGTTGGCCGCCGTGGGGTCGCTGGTCTGGAACAGCGCCCAGTCCGAATAGAACTTCATCGCCAGCTTGATCCCCGCCCCGTCGGCGAGACCCGACCCGCCGACCTCGTAGATCAGCGTCACCTCGGTCCATTCGCCGGCGACCAGCCGCCGGTCGGAGCAGGCGGTGGCGCCGAGGAAGGGACGGGCCTTGTTCCGCTCGTAAAGGCCGGCGGGGGCGATGTGGCCGGTGGGGACGGGATCGCTCATGGGACGGGACCTCGGGCAGGGGGGCGGCGTGCCGCGACGGCTAATACATTGCATAACAAGTTTGATGATACAATATAAGACATGTGGGGCGTCCCACCCGTTGAAGGCGCGCTTGAGCCGGCCGGACTGCGGTGGCATCAAGGCGCGGACGGATTCGCCAGAAGCGGGGGGAGGGGACGGTGGCCCCGATGCGGAACAGTTTGGTGCGGGACAGTTTGGTGCGGGAGAACGCGACGGCCCTCTACCGGCAGATCGCCGACCGTTTGCGCGAGGAGATCGCCGCGGGCCGGTTCGAACCATCGGGCCGCCTGCCGAGCGAGAGCGAGATCGGTATCCGCTTCGCGGTCAGCCGGGTGACGGTCCGCCTCGCGCTCGACCGGCTGGAGGCGGAAGGGCTGATCGAGCGGCGCAAGGGCAAGGGCACCTTCACGGCGGGCAAACGCGTCCGCCACCCGCTGGACCGGCTGCGCAGCTTCCACGAATCCCTGCGGCTCCAGGGGCTGAACGCCAGCATGCGTCCTCTGTCGGCGGGCATGACCATAACGCCGCCGGACCTGACGGACGCGTTCGGTCCGCGCTGCCTGGAGGTGCGCCGCCTGCATCTGGTGGATGGGGAGCCGGTGGCGCTGGGGCGCAGCCTGTTGTCTCCGGACCTGGCGGGCGTCGACTGGGCGGCGGTGGGGGAGAGGCCGGTCTACGCCATCCTGAGAGAGGTTACCGGGCAGCCGGTGGTCGGCGCCGATGTCGAGGTCAAGGCCGAGGCCGCCGGTGCGGCGGTCGCCGAACCGCTCGGCGGGACGGCGGGGATGCCGGTGCTGGTGATGATCCGGCGGTCATTCTTCTCGGACGGCGCCTGCGCCGACCACACCGTCTTCCATGTCCGTCCGGAGCGTTACAGCTTCGTGCTGTCCCACCGCTGGGAGGGGTAAAACCGCGGAGCGCTCAGCGCAGCGTCTCGGCGCAGCCGTCGAGGCCCAGCCCGCGGCACAGCGCCTGGGCCAGCAGGCGTCCGTCCGGGTTGTCCGGCCCGAGCGTGCCGGGCGGTCGTCCGAGGAGCGGGTAGAGCATCATGCCGCCCTGCGGGTCCTGCGCGACGGCCTGGGCGAGCCGCTCGGCCAGCGGCACCGTGTAGGTCGGCCCGCCGAGCTGGCTCGGCGGCACCTGGACGCCGAGGGCGAGCGGCCCTTTCCAGACCTGCCGGTAGGCTTGGTACGCCTGCCAGGGGTCGAAGGTCGGGCCGGCCTCGTAGGCCATGATAGAGACGAGGTCGATCGCGTCGGCCTGCGGGGAGCGCAGCAGGTTGAGGATCGACCCGGTGTGCGGGCCGCGCGGCTGGGCGTCGCGGAAGGCGCCCTCGCCATAGGCCCCGATGCTCCAGCCCGGCACGGTCAGCAGCAGGGGGCGTGGGAAGGCGGCGCGGAAACGCGCGACCAAATCCAGCCACATCGCGTCGGACAGGCAGCGCACCCGGCCCCGGACCGAACAGCCGGGGGACACCGGTTCGAAATCCAGATCGATCCCGTCGACCCCGAGATCGCGGACCAGCCGCACCAGCGCGTCGAGGTTCAGCGCGTCCCAATTGGCGTAGTTGGCCCCGCCGACGGCGAGCAGCACCCGTGTGCCCGGCTGGCGCTGCTTCAACAGCGCGATGGCGTCCCTCAGCACCGTGCCGGAAAAGCCGTACTGCAAGCCGGTTTCCTTGAGGTCGAGGCGGCCGGGATAGGCGGCGTCCGGCCGGACGAAGGACAGGGCGACCAGATTCATGTAGCCGGGAAGCGTCGCCAGCGTCGTGGCGGCCGGGCCGGTGGCCGGGCGCTCGTACCAGCTGTCGTGATAGACGAGCAGGGGACGCGCCGGCAGCCCGTCCGCTTTCGCACCCGTCATGCCACCCGCCAGCAGCCCGGCGGCGAGGGCCAGGGCGCCTAGAAGACGTCGCGCCCGAACAGGCCGGTGGTCACGGTGCTGATGATGATCTTTGCATCGAGCCATAGCGACCAGTTCTCGATATAGTGGATGTCCATGTCAACCCCGACGCGCGCCTTCTCGACGGTGTGGATGCCGCCGCGCATGCCGTTGATCTGGGCCCAGCCGGTGATCCCCGGCTTGACGCGGCTGCGCGCCGCGTATTCGCGCGCCACCTCGGCGTAGCGCTGGTTGCCGACCCGCATGTTCGGGACATGGGCACGCGGGCCGACCACCGACATGTCGCCGGTCAGCACGTTGAAGAGCTGGGGCAACTCGTCGATGCTGGTCCGGCGGAGAAAGCGGCCGACGCGGGTGATGCGCGGGTTGTCGCGGCTGGTGCCGACGGCGCCGTCGTCGCTGTCGTCCACCTTCATCGTGCGGAACTTCAGCATGGTGAAGGGGCGGTTGTTGAAGCCGACGCGGGTCTGCCGGAAGATGATCGGCCCCGGCGAGTCCAGGCGGACCGCGATGGCCGCGGCCAGCATGAAGGGCGAGGCGACGAGCAGGCCCAGGCCGGCGACGACGACGTCCTCGATCCGCTTCACGACGATCTGCATGCCGCGCAGCGGCTGCCGCATCACCAGCAGGGCAGGGATGTCGCCGATGTGCCGCAGGTTGGCGAGCCGCAGCCGGATGCTCTCCTCGTCCAGCGGAATCAGGATGTCGAGGGAGATCATCTGGAGCTGCATGCGCAGGCTGTGGATGCGCATCGCCGCCCGCCAGGGCAGGGCGATGACGACCATGTCGACGCGGTTGTCCGGCAGGAAGCGCTTGAAGTCCGTCAGGTCGCCGGACACCGGGAGGCCGGCCAGGGACACGGGCCGGCGATCGGCGTCGCGGTCGTCGAACAGGCCGAGGACGCTGTAGTTCGCCCGGTGTTCCGGCAGGCCGAGATGCGCGATCATCCGTTCCGCGACGTCGGTTGCGCCCAGGATGACCACCCGGCGGCGCAGCACCCCGCGCTCCTCCAGAAGCCGCACGCCCCGCGCCGCCAGGATGCGCCCCGCCCCGAGACAGGCGAGCGCCGTCCCGCCCCACAGGGCGAGCATGTCCGACGGGCCGACCTCCGGCAGGAAGGCCCAGACGAGCAGGGACAGCACCGTTCCGGCCGGCAGCAGGCCGCCCACCACGTCCAGCAGCGACTTTCCCCAGTGCCGGTAATTCTCGACGCGGTAGGCGCCGATGGTGGTCATGGCGCGCAGATAGACGCCGAGCGTGACGGCCGTGAAGATGAGCGCCTGAAGGAGCAGGCGGCCGTCGTCGAACGACGCCCCGTCCGTCCGGCGGGTCCAGGCGGCCCAGGCGGCGAGACCGGCGACCGCCAGCAGGACGCCGTCGGCTCCCTTGACCAGCCGGTTGACCAGCCCATGCGTCCAGTGCAGCCAGCCGTCCCGGGCGCCCGAAAAGTCGCCGGGCGGCGGCGCGACATCCGGTGCGGGTTCGGGCACGACGTCGGGCACGGCAGGGTCCGGAACGACGCTTCGCTCCTGAGCCGGAAAACGGACCTGCACGTCGTCGCGCATGGCGGTCTCTTTACCCCTGCACGAAGCGGCGGATGATCGGCTTCAACGCCTGCCCCAGCGGATGGGAGCGAAGCCGTCGGGTCAGGCCGGTCTGCCGGATGAGCTGCATCGGCGTCCGCGGCGTGCGGAACACGGTGACGGGCTGGCCGAACAGCTCGGTGTCGCGCACGTAATGGCGCGACGGCATCGCCCCGACCAGCAGGACGCGGTAGCGCTCCGCCCAGTCCGGCCGGGCCAGAAGCAGCTTGTTGTCGCCGATGGCGAAGGGGGCGAGGGCTCCCGGCCGGCCGGCCATGAAGCGGCACATGCCCTCGGACACGGCGGGGAATTCCGGGTTGAAGTAGTCGTCGAGCACGATCACCCCGCCGTCGCCCAGGCTGTCGTCGGCGACGCCCAGATCGTGGCGAGTGATGTCGGCGGTGTGGCCGCCGTCGATGCTGAACAGGCGGACCGCGGGGCCGAGCCGGCCGGCGAGGCCGCTCCAGGTCAGGTCCAGGGAGTTGCCCTTGACCACCTCGACCGACGCCGGCTCGATCCCGAAGCGGACGAGGTTGGCGCGAAAGGCCGTCTCGTCGCCTTGTCCCGACTGGTCGACGTTGAACTGCTGGTCGTCGAACAGGTCGATGGCGAAGGCCCGCTCACCCGGCCGGCGCGCCAGCGCCAGAAGGATGAACAGCCGTCCGTGATGAACGCCGATCTCGCCGACGCTTCCCGCCACGCCCTGGGCGCTCTGCCAGACGCCGACGGTGGCGATCAGGCTGGCGTCCAGGCGCGACAGCCAGCCGTCCACACGGCGGTGGCCGCCCTGGATGTAGCGGTGCAGCGGCGAGGAAAATGCTATTGGGGGTTGAGGCGACATGATGGCCACTTGCTACCACACTATTTAAAATAGATCATGACAGCATTGACATCGCTGGCACGATAATTTTCGACAAAGAGTCACAATCGGCTTTTGCGATTTCGTTGCATTTTGAAGAATTCCGGTGAGCGGTTGACTGATGGCTCCGTTGCGCCAGCCTTTTGACGGGCGGTGCGCCAGTAGAGGGCGAGCGCCATCACGCTGGCGACCTCTCCGGGCGTGAAGACGACGGAGTAGATGGTGGAGGTCGCAAGGGCGAACAGGACGTAGTCGCCCAACGCCTGGGTCATGGGATCGCCGGGGACGACGGAGCGGCGGGCGGTGCGCAGCGCCGCGACGTAGAAGGCCGCGATCAGCACCGCCCCGATGACGCCGTATTCGAAGACGATGCCGATCCAGCCGATGTCGGCGAGATAGAACTGGTTGTTGCCCAGGATGTCCGCCAGGGTCACGTTGCTGAAGCGGGTGATGGCGCCCACCCCCAGCAGCCAGCGCAACGGAGTGACTTCCAGGTAGTCGAGCGCCAGGACGATGGAGTTCTGCCGGATCGACAGGGAGGCGCCGAGCATCTGCTCGGCCCGGCTGGCGAGGTCCGCGCTGTAGACGGCGGCCAGGGCGACCGACGCCAGCAAGGCCATGCCGACCGCCAGGATCCGCCACCAGCCGCGCGCCGAGGTGATCATGGCGAAGCCGACCACCAGGACCACGCTGCCCAGCGCCGTGCGCTGCTTGTAGATCAACACCATCAGCAGCAGCCCGATCAGCAGCAGCGGGATGGTCCACCATTCCCGGTACGCGCAGAACCGCCGGGACAGGTAGAAGAGGAACAGCACGCCGAAGAACATCGGCATGAAGATGCGCGGGCCGCGCTCGACGTCGTACATCAGCAGCTTGCTCTTCAGCGGGTCGGTGGCGTAGGCCTCCGGCGGGAGAACCAGCCACAGAGCGAGCATGACGACGAAGGTGCCGGCGCCGAGCGCGATCAGCGCGCCGCGCACCTGGGGCAGCGTCGGGCGCAGCAACGTCAGAAGGGCGGCGAGGGAGAAATAATAGGCGAAGGGCCAGACCTTGACCGTGGTCGCCATCGCGTCGGTCAGCCCGTTGCCGAGCTGGACCATGGACACCGCCGGGGTGATCGCCACGAGATAGGCGAGCAGGGCGACGCACAGCGACTTGAACGGCAGCTCGATCTGCGCCAACGCGTAGACGGCAAGCGGGATGGTCAGGACCGGCCAGCTTTTCGACAGGGCGTAGAGCGGCGGAAGGTCGACCAGATAATGGAAGCTCTGCCCGAACAGGGGCAGCACCGCCAGCAGGATCATCACCGTCAGGGCGCGGGGCTGGGCACGGCGGGGCGCCGCCGCCCGGACGGGCGACAGGATGCGGCCGCGCTGCCGGGCTCCCAGCTCGACGATCATGGGCGCGCCGCCGGCTTCGCGCCCGCCCGGCCCCGCTGTTCCGCCCACCAGGCCGACAGCGCGATGCCGAGCAGCGGCAGGGACTCCACGAAGACCCGCCGGGCGTGGCCGCGCGGGTTCTGGGCCAGACGGTACAGCCATTCCAGGGCGAAGCGGCGGAACAGCGGCGGCGCGCGCTCGACCAGTCCCGTCACGAACAGGAGCGAGCTGCCGACGCACAGCCCGACGCCGCTGGCCTGTCCGGTGTTCCGGATGGCCAGCGCCAGGCATTCCGACTGCGGCGCGCCGACCGCCAGGAAGACGAAGCGGGCCGGGTGGTCCAGCACGAAGCGGACGCAGCGCTCGACCTCCCGCGGGTCGGCGGCGAAGCCCATGGGCGGGTCGTGCCGGGCCAGCCGGGTCAGGCCGAAGCGCTCGCGCAGGCGGCGCTCCAGCTCGTCGCTGCCGCCGATCACCGTGATGGAATCGTCCGGCGTGATGACGTGAGCGAACAGGTGGGCGGTCAGGTCGCTGCCGCTGGCGCTGGGCAACGGCTTGCCGAACAGCCGCCGGGACAGGTGCCGCATGATCTGGCTGTCGCACAGCCGCAGCCACGCGCCGTCGTAGGCGGCGCGGAAGCGGAGGTCCCCGCCGCGGTGAAGCCGCACCACATGCTGGGCGTTCGGCGTCACGACGTAGGCGAAAGGGGCCTCCGGCGCCCGCCCGGCGATCGCCTGGGCGGCGCCGGCCACGTCGAGGCGGGCGATGGCGACCCCGAAGACGGTGTCGGCGGGATGCTCCGGTCCCGGCTCGGTGGAGGGCTTCATCATGGGAAGGTCGTGGACCCGCCGGTCTGGCGGCCGATCGTGTAGCTGAACACACGCTCGAACGGCACGACGCGGTTGATGAACTGCTCGACCCACAGTCCGGTCTCGGCGATGGAGCTGCGCGGCACGAACAGGATGTCGCCGGCGACCAGCGGCACATCGCCGACCGCCGCCCCGGACTCCAGGAACCGGCGGGTGTCGATGGTGCGCAGCATGGGCTTGTTGTCGGAGTTGCGGCGGATCAGCACCACCTCCTCGTAGCGCGCCTCGCGGTCGAAGCCGCCGGCCAGCATGATCACCTCCATCGCGCCGATGCGGCCGTTCAGCAGGTAGGTGCCGGGGCGGGCGACGGCGCCGCCGATGTAGGCGCGGTTCGATGGCGTTTCCTTCAGCCCGATGCTGACCTGCGGGGCGCGCATCCACCGCCGCGCCCGCGTCTCGACCAGGGTGGCCAGCTCGCCCGGCGTTAGCCCGGCGGCGTCGACCTGCCCGGCGATGCGCAGCCCGGCGGAGCCGTCGGGGCCGATCATCACCTCCTCGTCCATGTCGGGGACGAGCATGAACTTGACCTGGAAGCGGTCGCCCGGCCCCAGCCGGTAGGGCGGGGTGGAATCCTCCCAGCGGGCGAAACCCTCCGGCATCGCCTCCCTGGGGTTTACGGATTGGCCGGTGCAGGCGCCGAGCGCCAGCAACGCCGCCAACAGGAAGCCCCGCATCACAGCCATCGGTAGATCACCTGGGGAATGTGGAAGTGACGGCCGGTCAGCACCAGCCCGACGATGTCGCCGCCGGACGCGAGGATGGAGTCGCGCATCCGGGCGGCGACCGGCGCACGGGTGTGTTCGGCGCGGGCGACCAGGATGTTCGCATCAACCATCGGCGACAGCCGCCGGGCAAGATGGCTGTTCCCGATCGGCGGCGACAGAATCAAAATGATGTCAAAGCGCTGGTTCAGCCGTTCCAGCATCTGGCGCGACTGGGCGATGGGGGTGCGCAGGCTGCCCAGCGCCGATCCCGTCGCCTGCCGCGACACCCAGAGCAGCGGCACGGCGGAGGGCAGCGCTTCGAGTTCGCCGGTCCCCTGCGGCTCGATGGTCGGCAGCCGCTCGCCGGCTCCGCCATCCGTCTCGCCGTCTGTCTTGTCGTCGGCGCCCGCGTTGATCGCCGCCAGCTGGCCAGTGCCGTCGCCGCAGAGGTCGATGACCAGCGTCCGCAGGCCCCGCCCCTTGGCGAATTCCAACGCGAGCCCGCGCGCCACGATGGCGTCGCCGTCGCCGTCGTTGGCGGTCACGAACTGGATCAGGGCCATCGGCTGGTCCTCCAGCCCGTGGTCGCGCAGCTGGGCGGCCAGATGGATCAGCTCCTGCTGGGCGCCGGGGGACACCAGCTCGCCGTCGGTGTCGGAGAAGCTGGCGATGGCCGGGACGCCCAGGTCGCGCTCGATCTCGTGCGGCAGGATGTAGACCTGGCGCAGCCACGTCGCCAGCACGCCGGCCGCGCCGCCGAGCAGGATGCCGCCGACCAGACCGGCGATGATGAAGCTCGGCGCCATGCTCGTCCCGGTCGCCGGGGCCACCGCCGGCTGCACGACGCGGACGTTGGAGAAGCGCACCTTGGCGGCTTCCTCCTCGGCGCGGGCGGCCTCGGTGCGCTGGGCGTAGTCGCGGTAGATGTCCTCCATCACGCCGCGGGTGCGCTCCAGATCGCGCAGTTCGCTTTCCGCCTTGCGCAGGCGTCCGACCTTCTCCACCGCCACCGTGTGCTGGCGGTTCAGCTCGTCGAGCTGCCGGGCCACGGCGTCCTGCTCGATCTCCAGCGTCAGCAGATGGTTGTTCAGGAAGGGGATGGACGGGTTGCGGACCTCGCGCGTGGTGTTGTAGACCGGCTTGTCGCCGCCCTTCATCGACTGCCGGACCGTCCGGATCTTCCGCTCGATCTCCTGAAGCGGCGGGTAGTCCGGCAGGAACTGCGAGGCCATCCGGTCGCGTTCCAGCTCCAGGCGGAGCAGCACGTTGCGGTCGTCGTCGTTCTGGGTCTGGTTGCTCTGCTCCCGGAAGTCGAACACCCGCTCCGGCAGGGCGGCGAGCCGCTTCTTGGCCGCCGTGACCTCCGCCTGGAGCGCCGCCTGACGCTCCTGGGTCTGGCGGCGGCGCTGCACGATGCTGTCCACCTGGTTGGCGGCGAGCAGGCTTTCCTGGCCGAGATCGACGATGTCGTACTCGGACTTCAGCGCCTGGATCTGCCCCTCGATGCTTTTCAGCTGGTCGGAGTGGCGGGCCAGTTCGGAGGCGAGGAAGGGCGAGCGCGGAACGTCGAAGATCGCGCGGCGGCGCTTCAGATAGGCGTCGGCCAGGGCGTTGACGGTGTCCGCGGCGAGGTCCGGGTCCTCGTGGCTGAAGCTGAGGCGCACGATGTTGGAGGAGGACTGCTGCTCCACCTGGAGGCGGCGCTTGAACTTGTCGATGGCCTTTTCGAGCTGGTCCTGCGGGCTGTCGGCGGGCAGCAGGCCGAAGAGGCGCGGGTGCGCGATCTCCGGGAACAGGGTGGCCGGTCCCAGCGCGCTCAGCGTGTCCTCGATCACCCGGCGGCTTTCCAGGATGCGGATCTCGCTGTCCACCGACTTCAGCCCGTCGATCGACAGGAAGGAGGGCAGGGTCCCGGCCACGTCGCTGATCCCGGCGTGCGAGCGGTCGATCATCATCATGACCAGACTTTCCGCGGCGTAGCGCGTGCGCGCATAGGTGGCGGCGGTCAGCCCGGCGATGATCGAAAGGAGGGCCACGATCAGGATGATACGCTTGTGATAAAAAGCGAGTATCAGAAGGTCGCGGGGTGTAAAGGCCGATACACCGCTGGAGAACAGCACCCCATGCGATTGCTGAGCCGGCGCGCCATCCGACTGGTCAGCCGATTGACTTTGCCTGCGATTTTCCAGATGTTGGGACAGCATCTTTTACGGGTACCATAGCGTGTGGATCGAACACTTAACCGCGATGGTTTACCACGCCCGCTGTAGAGCTGTCATGGGGTGGTTGGGGTTTTGAAGCATTTTGTCTCAATTTTTAGCTATTTGCTTTTTGCCGAAACCCCTCACTTTTGGTTGGGTCCCAGGATGCCGGCCCCAGCCCTATCGAGCCACGCGCCATGAACCACAGACTGTCCGCCCTGAAAGCCGCGATCGAACGCCGCCATCCGCGGACGTTCCGCCGGCTGACGTGGCTTCGCGACCGCCTCGCGCCCTATTACGCCGAGCCGGAACTGCGCCTGCTTCCCGCCCTGTGCGTTCCCGGGGAGGCGGCCTACGACATCGGCGCCAACAGCGGCATCTACACCTTCTGGCTCTGCCGGGTCGCGGCCAGCGTGACGGCCTTCGAGCCGAACCCGAAACTCGCGGCCTTGCTCGAAGCCAAGTTCGCGCCGCTGATCGCGTCCGGCCGGCTGCGGGTCGAGGGGTGCGCGCTGAGCGACGGCGATGGGTCCATCGTGCTGCACGTCCCGCGCTCGTCAGCATTGGCCTCGGTCGAGGCGGGGGCGGTGGGCGCCCATGGCGAGGAGGTGGAGGCGGTCACCGTCCCGCGCCGGACGCTGGACCGCTACGACGATCGCCCGGTCGGCTTCCTGAAGATCGACGTGGAGGGGCATGAGACCGCGGTGGTCGGCGGCGGCCTTGCCCTGATCGGGCGCGACCGCCCGAACCTGCTGATCGAAGCGGAGGAGCGGCACAATCCCGGAGCCCTGGCGGCGCTGCAGGCGCGGCTGGCGCCGCTGGGCTATCGCGGCTATTTCGTCCTGGCGGGACGCCTGTGCACGCTGGACGGCTTCGACCCGGATCGCCACCAGTCCCGCTCGGCCCTCAACGCGGCGGGCACCCACCGCGTCAAGGGGCGGATCTACATCAACAATTTCATCTTCGTCGCGCGCGACGGCGTGGCCGACCGGCTGCGCGCCGCGCTCGGGCAATCAAGCGGGCGATCAAGCGGGAGCTGACCGCGCCGGCGGCGGCATCAGCGGCGGCAATCGACCTCGGGCCAGGGCCGCTTCTGGTAGAAGGGGCGCAAGGTCAGGATCGTCGCCACCTTCCAGATGCGGCTCTGCCGCTCGGGGCACAGGTTGTTGACCGCCGAGGTCGGGTTGCCGCGCCACCAGTCGGGAAGGTGGACTTCGACCTCGTAGGTGTTCAGGTGCAGCTCGGGTTCGCGAATCCACCAGCCATAGGGCAGACGGTCGAAATGGGTGCGGATTTCCTGGCGGATGTCGATGGCGCGCCATTCCTCCGCATCCTGCGCGGCGGCCAGGCGGTCCTGCCCGAACAGCGCCGCGGCAAGGCACAACGCCAGCGCCGCCTGGATTTTCCGGTGCCATCGCCCTGTCGTCACCTTGGTCATCAACCGACTGCTCTCCTCGCGCGGCCCGGCACGACGGCGCGCCGAACGTCCTCAAATCTCTTCCGCTTCCGCAACAACCCTTTATCCCATAGAGCGTGATGCGTCTCCAGACATGGCGTGCCTTCGGGCGTTACGGCGTCGGCCTCGGGCTGCGCGGGGTGGAGGTCGTCGGCAAGCTCGGCCTCTATATCATAGCGGCGCGCGCGCTGGGCGCCCATGATGCCGGCCTGTTCTTCCTCTGCCTGACCTGGATCGGCCTGGCGTCGACCGTGGCGCGGCTGGGGCTCGAACGGGCGATCACGCGGCACATCGCCGCCGAGCTGGCCATCGGCCAGGGGAGGGCGGCCGGTCGCGACCTGCGGACCGGCCTGATCGGCACGGGACTCGCCGCCACCCTGGCCGCGGTGGTGGCCTACGCCCTGGCGGGGCCGGCGTCGCACCTGCTGTTCGGCGCGCCGGACCTTGAAACGCCGTTGCGTCTGTCCGCCCTGGTCCTGGTGCCGCAGACCCTGACCATCACCCTCGGATCGGCGCTCGCGGGGTTGAAGCGGGGAATCGCCGCGCAATTCGTGCAGAACGCGCTGTGGCCGGTTCTGATGCTCGTGGCCCTTCTGGCGGGGGTGGCCGATCTCGATTCCCTGATCCTGGCTCTGGCCGGGGCATGGACCCTCAGCGTCGCGGTCGGATTGGCCGTGCTCGCGCGCGACCGCCGCCGGTTCACGGACCATGCCATCCCCGCCGATGCCCTGTCCGCGGCCCGGCCGGCGGAGCTTTTGCCGTCGCTGTGGCACACGGCGCGTCCCCTGTTCGTCGTCGAGCTGGTGCAGGTGTCGCTGGCGTCGCTGCCGGTGCTCGCGCTGGGCGTGTTCGTGGACGCGGCGTCGGTCGGCGCGTTCAGCGTGGCGAACCGCATCTCCATGCTGGTGTGGGTCGTCGTCATCAGCATCGGGACCTTCGCCGCGCCCAACTACGCGGAACTGCATCGCCGTGGCGAGACCTCCCGCCTGCTGGCGATGAACCGCGGCATCATGCTGACCGTCGCGGTGCTGGGCCTGCCGATGGTGTCGGTGATGATGATCGCTCCGGAGTTATTGCTCGATCTGATCGGGCAGGGGTTCGGCAGCGCGGCGATGGCGCTGCGCATTCTCGCTGCGGGCCAGATGATCCACTGCCTTCTGGCGTGCCAGGACATTCTGCTGGCCATGACCGGGCATGGCGGCACGCTGCGCCGGCTCAACCTTTTGCAGCTGGCGGTGTGCATCGTGCTCGGCGCCATCTTGATCCCGGTCTTCGGCATGACCGGAGCGGCGGCGGTGACGGCCCTGACGGTTGCCCAGGGAGCGATCGGAACGACGCTGGTGCGCATACGGCTGTTCCGCCGCCGCTGACCAATTGGACGAAGTCCGCGACCTTTCATGATTTATTTTCCATAACCTATCTTATGAGATTTTTGTGCTCAGCCAAGTGAACTCCGTCCCGAAATCCATCCCCTGCATCAGTACGCGGGCTTACCGTCGTCGGGGGAGCCGACACGGACATCGCACCGCCGCCGGGCCCCTCACCTTTCGGCCAAGGTCCCTGCCCCCGTCGGCGCAAAAAGGCGCACCTGCCGGTTCAGGCAGTCGGCGCAGGCTTCCATGAGGTGCTCCGCGACGACCGCGACGCGGCGGTGGCGCCAGTCTTCCAGTGGCGAGCCCTTGACCCACTGGTTGAAGGCGCCGAGCGCCGGGCCGGTGTGCACCTGGTAATCCACGCGCTGGTCGCGATCACCGGCCAGGGCCAACCGCATGCTGTGCACGAAATACCATCGGAAGATCAGAGCCATCTTCACCTTCGGGTTCCGTTCGGCCCGTTCGATCTCCTCCGGTGCGGCGCGCAGATAATGGTCCCGGATTTCCCGGTACACCTCGTCGAAGCCGCGCCGGAAATACTTTTCCTGTATCTCCCTGCGGGTGGCCCCGTCGATCCGATCCAAGGCGCCGTGAGTGCGCCACAGGTCGTAGAGCTTGTTCGCCCGGGTCGGGAAGAACACGCCTTTCTTCATCACCTGGATCTTCGAGCCCATCTCGAACATGTCACCGGCTGGAGCGTAGGCCGTGTCCTGCACGCCAAGGCCTTGCAGGATGTCCTTGACGGCGTCGCTGGTGCCGGCCTCCCGCGTGCACTGGTTGATGGACCCCGTGACGATGAAATCGGCCCCCAACAGGAACGCGCAGGCCGCCGCTTCCGGCGTTCCGATGCCGCCGGCGGCCCCGACCCGCACCGGGCGGGCGTAACGGAATTGCTCCTGCGCGTCGTCGCGCAACCGGATCATGGCCGGAAGCAGCACCGACATGACGCCCATGTCCGTATGCCCGCCGGAATCGGACTCGACGCAGAGATCCGACGCGACTGGCAGGTGCTGCGCCAGCGCCGCCTCGTCCGGCGTCAGATGCCCCTGCTCGACCAGACGGGTGACCATCGCTTCCGGCGCCGGCCGAAGGAAAAGCTGCGCGATTTCGGGGCGGGAGATCTTCGCGATCACCCGGTTGACCGCCGCCGCCCCGCCCTGCCCGTCTTTCCGCGCGCCGGTCAGCCGGAACTTCAGCAGGGCCGGGGTGATCCGGGTGTAGGCCGACGCCTCGGCGTTGCGCACGCCGTGGCGCAGCAGCAGATCGACCATCTCCATTTCCTCGCCGGGCCGCGCCGGGTTGGCCAGGAGATTGACGCCGAAGGCCTGCCCGTCGGCCAGCCCCTCCCGGATGCGGAGGATCGCGGCTTCGACGGCGGGTCGCCGCACGCCGCCGGCGCCGAAGAATCCCAGGGCGCCCGCCTTGCCGACCTGGATCACGAGGTCGGCCGAAGCGATGCCCTTGACCATGGCGCCCGTGACGTAGGCGAGCCGGAGGCCGTAATCGCTCCGGAAGGCTGCCGATCCTAGGGTCTGCGGTGTGATCACGGAACACTCCCTTCCAAAGACCGCGCGGCGGCGCCCCGAACGAGCGCGCGCGCCGCCTCCAGGTTTTCCAGGTCCTGGCCGAACGGCGACAGGATCGCCATGACCCGGCCATGGTCGCGCGTCGGCATGTTGTATTTCACGAAGGACGCCATCGTCCCGGACGGGCTCAGGTCCACATAGAGCGCGTCGGGGTGCCGCCGCCGGAACGCGTCGAACGCGTCCCGGAAGGCGATCGGCCGCCGGATCACCTGCCACCAGTAGGCCGGGGAGAAGCGGTCCATCGCCAAACCGGTCCCGCCGTCCGGCAGGGGCGCGCAGCTGACCACCGGAATCCGCGCCGGTCCGTACAGCCGGTCGGCGAAGGCGGACAGGAAGACCTCCTCGACCGCGTCCACCTCCGCCGAATGGAAGCCCACCCCGACCGGCAGGATCTGGTGTGCCACGGATCGCCGGCCCAGCTCCGCGGCGATCCGCCCGATGTCCTCGCGCCGTCCGGACACCACGAAGCAGCGGTCGAAGTTGACGCCCGCCAACGCGACGCTCCCGAAGACCGGGTCGCCGAAGGTGGCGACGTCGTCGATCACCACCAGCATGGCGCCGCCGCCGCAATGCGAATCGAACAGCCGCGCCTGCTTGATGATGTCGAACAGCATCGATTCCTCGCTGGCCACGCCGGCGACGGTCGCCGCGACGAATTCCCCCAGGCTTGCGCCGATCATGGCGTCCGGCGGCGGGAACCCCTGGGCCAGCAGGGCGCGGGCCAACGCCACCTGGACCATGAAGATGGCCGGATGGCTGTGCAGGATGTCGTCGAAGGGACGGCCCGCCGGCTGGTCGTCCGCGTGGACGACCTCCAGGATCGAGTGCCCCACATAAACCGAGGCCACGGCGTCGAGCCGGTCCAACCACGACCGGAAATGCGGACATCCCCTGTACAGCGACCGGCCCATCCGGAAATACTGGGAACCCTGGCCGGCGAACATCCAAACCACCGGGCCGGGCGGATGGGAAGGCGGATGGGAAGTCGGTGGCGCCCGGTTCGGAAAATCGGCGTGAAGCATCGGGGCCCCGCATCGTTCGGCGTGTGCAGACCATACTTTATGCTATCATCGGATGGTAGTGACGGTTGCATCCACCATCCATCCGGGCGGCACGATGAACGCATTCCTTTTTCCCGGCCAGGGTTCGCAGCATGTCGGCATGGGCGACGGCCTGTTCGACGCCTTTCCCGATCTGACCGCCGCCGCGGATGCGATCCTGGGCTATTCCATCAAGGATCTGTGCCTGAAGGACCCCGACAAGACGTTGGGGCAGACACAGTTCACCCAGCCGGCCCTGTTCGTGGTCAACGCCCTGGCCTGCCGCCGGCGCCTGGAAGACGGCGGCAGCCCGCCCGATTTCACCGCCGGGCACAGCCTCGGCGAATACAACGCGCTGGAATGCGCCGGCGTCTTCAGCTTCGAGGACGGGCTGCGCCTCGTGCAGCGGCGCAGCGCCCTGATGGCCAAGGCGAAGGGCGGCGGCATGGCGGCCATCCTCGGCATCGGTCCGGACAAGGTGGCGGGGGTGCTGTCCGAGAACGGCTTCGACGCCATCGACGTCGCCAACTACAACGGTGACAGCCAGACCGTCATCTCGGGCCTGCGCCAGGACGTCGACCGCGCCCAATCCGCTTTCGAAGCGGCCGGGGCCATGTTCATCCCGCTGAACGTCAGCGGCGCCTTCCATTCCCGTTACATGCAGCCGGCCGGGACCGAATACGCCCGGTTCCTGGCGGATTTCACCTTCGCCGCGCCCCGCCTGCCGGTGATGTCCAACGTCACCGCCCTGCCCTATCAGGCGGGCACGGTCCGGCAAGGCCTGTCCGAACAGCTCACCCACTGCGTGCGCTGGGCGGAGAGCATGCATTACCTGCTCGACCAGGGTGTGACGGAGTTCACCGAAGTCGGCCCGCGCGACGTCCTGACCAAACTGATTCGCGGCATCCGCAACCGGTACCAGCCGTCCGCCCGGCCCAAGGCTTCCCTCCCCGCTGCGCCGCCGTCTACATGCAGGGCTACAACGGCTAT
>NZ_QLKQ01000049.1 GCF_003349955.1 Azospirillum brasilense | reverse complement strand
TTCCAAGCCTCAGCGGAGGAAAAAGGCCGGAATATGTTCGTTTTTCCGCAGCCTGCTAATTCTACTGTGTCATAAAACTTGGAATGTGACAGAGGTTCGCTGTAATAAGGGGATTCATGCTTCGTTCAGAGAGGCGGTATGGATCCCCTTGGCATTGCAGAGGGTATCGAATCACGGTTCGTGGCGTATGTCGAGCGCCTGGCGCCGGCTTTGGGTCACGCTGATCGCGCGGCGCCGTTTCGGGCCTATTGCACGGGATTGATCCTTCCAGGCGAGCGCAAAAGCGTCGAGCCGATGGCCGCGCGGGTGGAGCCGGGACGTGTCGGCGCCGCGCATCAGTCCTTGCACCATTTTGTTGCCAAGGCGGCCTGGGACGATGCCGCTGTGCTGGCCGGGGTGCGCGATCTGGTGTTGCCGGCGCTGTGGAACGCGGCCCGGTCCGCGCCTGGATCATCGACGACACTGTCATGCCGAAGAAGGGGCGCCACTCCGTTGGCGTGACGCGCCAGTACTGCGGCCAGATTGGCAAGCAGGATAATTGCCAAGTCGCCGTATCGCTGTCGCTGGCCACCGACCACGCCAGCCTTCCCGTCGCCTTTCGCCTGTACCTACCGGAGACATGGGCCGGCGACGCGGAGCGCCGGGCGCGGACCGGCGTCCCGGACGGGGTCCTCTTCCAGACCAAGCCCGCCATCGCGCTGGACCAGATCCGCACGGCCATGGCGGCGGGTCTGCCGCCGGGCGTGGTCCTGATGGACGCAGGCTACGGCAACGATACCGCCCTGCGCGAAGGCGTGACCGCGCTGGGGTTGACTTACGTCGCCGGAGTCCAGTCCTCGCTGACCGTCTGGCCGCCCGGTGTGGAACCACTGCCGCCCAAGCCGTGGAGCGGCAAGGGGCGGCCGCCGAAGCTCATGCGTCGTGCCCTTGGGCATGAACCGATCTCGGTAAGGGCTCTGGCCGAAGGGTTGGCGCCGGAGGCTTGGCGCTCCGTGACGTGGCGGGAAGGCACGAACGCGCCGCTGGCCTCCCGTTTTGCCGCCGTTCGCGTTCACGCCGCGCACCTCGACGAGGAGCGGGCGGAGTGCCGCCCGGAGGAGTGGCTGCTGATCGAATGGCCCGAGGATGAAGAGAAGCCAACCAAGTCCTGGTTGTCGACGCTGCCGGAGACAATGTCGCTCGACGCCTTGGTGGAAACCGCCAAGTTGCGGTGGCGCATCGAACGCGATTACCTCGAACTCAAACAGGAACTCGGCCTCGGCCATTATGAGGGCCGGGGCTGGCGCGGATTCCACCATCACGCGACGCTATGCATCGCCGCCTACGGATTCCTCATCAGGGAACGGGCGGCGATTCCCCCCTCAGGACCACCTCGCTCCGGGCGCTTCCAAGCGCCTGACCTTCCCAAAAGCTTCCGACCCCGCGGGGCCGCCGCCGCGCCCTGAGCGCCACGTCCCAACGTCTATCGCCACCCTGCGCATCGCAATCGCCAGAATGCTCGCCAGAACCCTCCAGCGATGTCCATGCTGCCATCAATTGAGCACTTTATGGCACAGTAGAATTAGGTGGCTTCTATCAAAGGTCAGCGGGCGGTCGGTCAATCATGGAAATATTTATGCTTCACTGCATGATAGGCACAGACGCTTGACTTCTGCCAGCCAGTAGGATTATAATCTCCAAGATCAACGCCCGCCGTGCGCTCCGCGCACGGCGGGCGTTTTCGTTTCTGGCAGCAGGAGAGTCCAATGCTCGATTTTCGCACGCATGACGACAGCATGGGGCAGTCCACACCAACCATCGAGCCGTCAGACAGCCGCCATGTCATTGCCCTTGCCGCAGGCGTGCCGAAAGTGGCGACGGTGCCCACCGGGGCACGGCGGGTCCTGATAAGCGCCACGGCGGACGTCTGGCTCCAATACGGAGCGGCCGCGGCTCTGCCCACCGGCGATGTGCTGACCGGTTCTGCGCCTGAGCTGAACCCTTCCGCCCGCATGGTCAAGGGCATTCCCAGCCTGGGGCTGGTGTCCGCGACGGAGTGTCTGGTTAACCTTTGCTTCTACGGATGAGCGGAGAACAGCATGAACACGCCCTATCACGCTCCGCCGCGGTCGGTCCCGGCGAGCAACCCGCTCTTCTCAGGGGCTGTCGGAATACCATCCGGCACCGCAGTTGCTCCCGGCCTTGGTTTTGTTGGGGATATGGATACGGGTCTATATCGGCCTTCCGCCAACACTCTCTCTGTGGTAGCGGGAGGCACTCTCGCGTTGACCGTCAGTTCGATGGGGGTGGTGGCAAGCGGCCCGGTCGTTGCGCCTGTCTGGCGTACGGTCCAGGTGACCATCGGGGATGACGCGGTCTACACCCATCAGATGCCTGCCGGGAACAACTGCGCGGTGGTCCTGGTCTATGCTCTCAGCACGAATTATGGCGCTTGGCTGATCCAGGCCTTCCTGCGCGTGGTGGGCGGCAACGAGGGCATCGTGGCGATGTTTGCCGGTTCGGCGTCGTCCGTCATCCTGGGCGATGTGACCGGAACGTCGGGAACGGATGGGCACCTGATCCTGGCCGCCCCCCCCACTCCGGCGGGGGGATTCAAAATCGTGAACCGGACCGGTGCCAGCCGGATCTTCAACATCGTCGTGCTGTGAGAGGAAAACATGATCGTCCAGGAAACCGACGTGCCGAACCAGTATGCCCTGTGGCCGGATGACGACCTGACCAAGCCGCCGCACATCGTCGCCACACGGCCCGGCCAGGAGCCGGCCGACGTGTGGCGGGAGGCTCAGCAGGATTCGCACGCCCCTGCAGGATGACGCGCGCCGGGAAAGCCGAGACTGCCGGTGACCGTGGTCGAATTGTCCGAACACGAACGCCGGCAGCATTCCGGACCGGCAAACGGAGCGACGTGAGCCCGGCAAGACAGGCGCGGGTCCAATGCCGACGACATGCACGATGCCTGGGATGATGATTGGCCATTGCTCCCAAAGAGGTTGACGAGTCTGGCGGATTTGCGCACTGATGCTCGCTTTCGGCGGTGATGTGATCACTCTGCTGGAAGGCCGCTGTGTGGCCGTGGTCGCCTGCCCAGAGCGATACCGCCTGGAACGGAGCGGAGTGACAGACACAAAGGTAGGGGCGGGCATTGAGCAAAGTCGCTTTGATCACCGGCATCACGGGACAGGACGGTGCCTATCTGGCGGAGCTTCTGCTGGCGAAGGGATACATCGTCCACGGAGTCAAGCGGCGCTCGTCCTCCTTCAACACGGAACGGGTGGAGCATCTGTACCGTGACGTGCATGAGGATGATGTCCGCTTCCGCATGCATTACGGCGACCTGACCGATGCGACCAACTTGCTGCGCATCGTCCAGGAGGTCCAGCCCGACGAAATCTACAACCTCGCCGCCCAAAGCCATGTGCAGGTGAGCTTCGAAGCGCCGGAATACACGGCGAACTCCGACGGGTTGGGAACGCTGCGCCTGCTGGAGGCGATCCGCATCCTGAAGCTGGAGCGTAAGACGCGCTTCTATCAGGCTTCCACGTCGGAACTGTTCGGAAAGGCGCAAGAGACCCCCCAGCGGGAAACCACCCCTTTCTACCCGCGCAGTCCCTACGCCGTGGCCAAGCTGTACGCCTACTGGATCACGGTGAACTACCGCGAGGCGTACGGTATGCACGCCTCCAACGGCATTCTGTTCAACCATGAGGGGCCGACCCGCGGCGAGACCTTTGTCACCCGCAAGATCACCCGCGCGGTGGCTGCGATCATTCGGGGGCGGCAAAGCCGGCTTTATTTGGGCAACCTTGACGCCAAGCGCGACTGGGGCCACGCCCGTGACTATGTCGAAGGGATGTGGCGCATCGTCCAGCAGGAGCGGCCGGACGACTATGTGCTGGCCACCGGCGAGACCCACTCCATCCGCGAATTCGTGGAATTGGCCTTTGGCCATGTCGGGCGCCGGATCGAATGGCGGGGGACGGGCGTGGACGAGAAGGGGATCGACGCCGACACCGGTGATGTGCTGATCGAGATCGATCCGCGCTATTTCCGTCCCACCGAGGTGGATCTGCTGTTGGGTGACCCGTCCAAGGCGCGGGACAAGCTGGGCTGGACGCACGCCACCAGTTTTTCCGACCTCGTCCGCGAGATGATGGAGAGCGATCTGGCTCGTGTCGAGCGGGACGACCACCTCCAGGGACGGGAAGCCAGGCACCACGACTGAGGTGGGGGGCCGCTCTTGGAAATGGCCGGCGCGTTAAGCGCTGTGAAGCCACTGACGAACGGAGTATACAAACTGCCGTTCGGGTTGTTTCCTCCTGGAGTTCGCGTGGTGTTGTCCAGAGCCTTCTCGCCGTGGCGCTGCCTGTGTGCGGCCGCGGCTTGCATCCAAGGCGCCTGCAAATGACGAGTGAGAGCATGACCGTCCCCCGCTTCCGTCGGCAAAGCGCGGACGTCTACGATTCCGGCGACCGCAGCCAGGCGGAGCGGGCCTGGGAAGATCTGTTCGACGGCGGCCGGCATTGGCGGCTGTGGAGCAAGCTCGGCTGGCACGATATCCGCAAACGCTACCGCCGTTCGGTGCTCGGACCTTTCTGGCTGACGCTCAGCATGGCGGTCATGGTGGCCAGCCTCGGCCTCATCTACGGAACTCTGTTTCGTCTCGACCTGGAAAGTTACCTGCCGTTCCTCGCCATCGGCTTGGCCACCTGGACGTTCGTCGCATCCTTCCTGAATGAAGGCTGCACGAGCTTCATCGATCTCGAGCCGCTGATCAAAAACGTGCGCATCCCCATGTCGCTGCACATCCTGCGCGCGCTGTGGCGGAATCTGATCATCTACGCCCACAACATCGTCATTTTCGCGGGGGTGGCGCTGGTCTTCGGGATATGGCCGGGGATCGGGGGCATTCTGCTCGCCTTCGCGGGGCTCGGGCTCCTGCTGGTGAACGCCGGCTGGATCATGCTTCTGTGCGGCATGGTCTGCACGCGTTTCCGCGACGTGCCGCCGATCGTCGCCAGCGTGATCCAGCTCCTGTTTTTCGTGACTCCGGTCATGTGGAAGCCGGAGCTGTTGGGAGAACGGCGCTACCTGATGGCGCTCAATCCCTTGTACCACCTGATCGAGACCATCCGGGCACCGCTGCTCGGCCAACTCCCGGGCTGGGAGAACTGGGCGGTTGGCCTGCTGTTCGCCGCAGCCGGCTGGGCGCTCACCTTTGTCCTCTTCGCCCGTTTCCGCAAACGCATCGCCTACTGGCTCTGATGGCTTCGATACAGCTGAACGACGTTTCGGTCGATTTCGTCCTTTACCAGGGAAGCGCGCGCTCCCTGAAGAAGACCCTGCTGCGCTCCTCCACCAGCGGTGTGCTGAAGCACGACGCCCATCACCGCGTCACCGTGAATGCGTTGAGCAACTTCTCGCTGACCCTGGAGCACGGCGACCGGGTGGGGTTGATCGGTGGTAACGGCGCGGGCAAGACGACGCTGCTGCGCGTGCTCGCCGGCGTTTATGAACCGACGGCCGGGCGCATCCGTGTCGAAGGGCGTGTCACGCCGCTGTTCGACATCGGCCTCGGTCTCGACATGGACGCGTCGGGTTACGACAACATCCGAATGCGGGCGGCCTATTTCGGCATCGACGCCGGTGAGGTGGAGCGGAAGATGGACGACATCGCCGCCTTCACCGAACTGGGCGACTATCTCGACCTGCCGGTCCGCACCTATTCGGCGGGTATGACGCTCCGCCTCGCCTTCGCTGCGGCGACGTCGGTCGATCCGGAAATCCTGTTGATGGACGAATGGCTTGCCGTCAGCGACACGAAGTTTCTGGAGAAGGCCCAGCGCCGGGCCGAGGGATTTGTGAACCGCTCCAGCATCATGGTCGTCGCCTCCCATGTGGAGGATGTGCTGAAGCGGCTGTGCAACAAGCTGCTTTGGCTTGAACGCGGCACCATCCAGCGCTTCGGACCCGTCGAGGAAGTCCTGGCGGCCTATCACGCCCAGAACGCCGAGGCGCTTTCGTAAGAGAGCTTCGCTCGAATGGCACGGCCAGAAGGCAGGGACCATGATCATGGATGCGGATTTTTCCCTGGATGGCAAGCGCGTCTGGGTTGCGGGTCATCGCGGCATGGCGGGAGCGGCCATCGTCCGTCGGTTGGAGCGGGAGCCGTGCGACATCCTGACGGTGGGCCGGGAGAGCGTTGACCTGCGCCGTCAGGCCGAGGTCGAGGACTGGATGGCCGAAGCGCGGCCGGATGTTGTGTTTCTGGCCGCGGCGGTGGTCGGGGGCATCCATGCCAACAGCAGCCGCCCGGCCGAATTCCTTTACGAGAACCTGGCGATCGAGACCAACATCATCCACGCCGCGAAGCGGGTCGGGGTGCGCAAGCTCGTGTTCCTGGGCTCCTCCTGCATCTACCCGCGTCTGGCGCCACAGCCGATGCGCGAGGAGGCCTTGCTCACCGGTCCGCTGGAGCCGACCAACGAGTGGTACGCCGTCGCCAAGATCGCCGGCATCAAGATGTGCCAAGCCTACCGTCGGCAGTACGGCTGCGACTTCATCGCGGCGATGCCGACAAACCTCTACGGTTACGGCGACAACTTCGACGTCGCGCAGGGCCATGTCGCCGCCGCCCTGATGGTCCGCATCCACCGAGCAAAGGAAGAGGGAGCCGACAGCGTCGAACTGTGGGGCGACGGCAGCCCCTTGCGTGAGTTCCTGTTCGTCGAGGACTTGGCCGACGGGCTGGTTTTTCTGACGAAGAGATATTCGGGTGAAGCGCACGTCAACCTCGGTTCCGGCCACGAGCTGTCCATTCGCGGATTGGCTGAACTGCTGCGCGCGGTGATCGGCTATCGGGGTGATTTCCGTTTCGACCTCTCCAAACCGAACGGCGCCCCCCGCAAGATCATGGACGGCAGCCGGCTCCAGGCCATGGGCTGGAGCGCACCAACCAGCTTGAGTGACGGGTTCGAGCGCACCTACCGCTGGTATGTGGAAAATTTGGGCTCTGGAACGTTGCGCGGCCTACCCGACGGCCGTTGACGGAGGACGGTTGCGCTTGAGCCGCATGCCGCGGGTGGCGCGCCGAACGGCCGTGGGCTGCAATTTGTTCCTCGCCCAATTCAATGGAATCAACGATAAATTGGATAGTTCGGGCTGGTCGGAAGGGGTGGTCTATGCCAAGCGGCATTCTCGACAAATGGTTATAAGCGCAACTCTGGGGGCGTTGTCCTTCTGGGTTCGCTCGAATTGAGCTACACGAGCGCGACGCTTGTGCCCGATGAAGGTGGTACAGTACAGTTCCCCCTCCGGATGAGCCGCCGGTCCAGCCACCGGAACCGCGGCTGGAAACGACGAGCGACTGGAACACAGAGGCCAGATGCAGAGCAAGACCGCCATCGATCCGCAAAGCGCCTCTGCCGAGGCGCCGCGGGCCACCAGCCTCCATGCGCTCGCCATTGTTGCGCGCCATCACGGGTTGCATCTCTCGGTCGACCAGATCAAGCGCGACTACGCCATCGAGAGCGGTGAGCCGCCCACCGGGCTGCTGCTGAAGATCGCCGAGGAGAACGGCCTGACCGTCCGTTCCACGACGTTGCGCTGGAAGCATTTGGCGCGCCTGGAGAAGGCTCTGCCGGTCCTGCTCCGCCTGCGCGACGGCAGCACCATGGTCCTGGTCTCCTTCCGCAAGGACGGTGGCGCCCCGGCTGCGATGCTGCAGGACCCGTTGAGCGCCGACCAGGCCTGCATCGCCGTGGATGAACTGCGCCTCACCTCGGTGTGGGACGGCGACGCGATCTTCATCAAGCGCCGTCACCGGATCAACGACGAGGAGCGGCCGTTCGGCTTCGGCTGGATGCTCGGACAGATCCTGCGCGAGAAGCGCATCTTCCGAGACATCGGCATCGCGGCCTTCGTCCTCAGCCTGTTCGCGCTGGTCCCGCCGATGGTCTTCATGGTCATCCTGGATCGTGTTCTGGTCCATCAGCGCCTGTCCACGCTTTACGTGCTGGTGGGCATCATCCTCTTCCTGCTGACGTTCGACACCCTCTTCGGCTATCTGCGCCGTTATCTGGTGGCGATCGGCACGGCCAAGGTGGATGCGCGGCTCAGCACCTACATCTTCGACCGCATGATCGGCTTGCCGATCGACTTCTTCGAGCGCACGCCGACCGGTGTGATCTCCCACAAGCTCAACGAGGTTTGGCGCATCCGCGGCTTCATGACCGGCCAGCTGCTCGGGACGCTGCTCGACAGCATGACGCTGATCGTCCTGATCCCGGCGATGTTCATCATGAGTCCCCTTCTCGCCTTCCTGGTTCTGGGCGTGGCGTTCCTGATGTGTCTTGTGGTGATCGTCTACATCGGCCCGCTGGCCCGCGCCTACGGCGAGGTGATCAAGGCGGAACAGCGCAAGGGCTCCTTCATGATCGAGGTGCTGCACGGCGCCCGCACGGTCAAGTCGCTGGCGCTGGAAGGGCGCAAGCGTCTTGACTGGGACGTGCGCGTGGCCGACGCGGTGCGCGCCAACACGAAGATGCAGCTGCTCGCCAACCAGCCGCAAACCATCCTGCAGCCGCTGGAGAAACTGATCTACTCCGGAACGCTCGCGGTCGGCGCCTATGTGACCCTGACCGACACCGGTTCCGCCTATGGCGGCATGCTGGTCGCCTTCAGCATGATCGCCAGCCGCGCGACGCAGCCCTTTGTCCAGATCGCCTCGCTCATGCAGCAGTTCCAGGAGGTCCGCGGCGCCGTCGTCCAGGTGGCGTCGGTGGTCAACCAGCCGCAGGAGCAGGGGTTGGGACGGCAGGGCGTTCGTCCGGTAATCAAGGGCGAACTCAGCTTCTCCGAAGTGCGCTTCCGCTACCCCGGCTCGCAGAACCCGGCGCTCGACAACATTTCCTTCAGCATCCAGTCCGGTCAGGTCATCGGCATCATGGGGCGGTCCGGCTCGGGCAAGACCACCGTCACCCGTGTGCTTCAAGGCCTTCACCAGAACTACGAGGGCTTGATCAAGATCGACGGCGTCGACCTGCGCGAGATTGATCTCAACCATCTGCGCTCCAATCTGGGCGTGGTGCTGCAGGACAATTTCCTGTTCAACGGGAGCATCCGCGAGAACATCATGGCGGCCAACCGCAGCGCTTCCCTGGAGGAGGTGATGCGGGCGGCCCGGCTCGCCGGCGCGGAGGAATTCATCGAACGCCTGCCGCGCGGCTACGAGACGATGATCGAGGAGGGTTCGGCCAACCTGTCGGGCGGCCAGCGTCAGCGCCTCGCCATCGCCCGCGCGCTGCTCGTCGACCCGTCGATCCTGATCCTCGACGAGGCGACCAGCGCTCTCGACCCCGACAGCGAGGCGATCATCAACAACAACCTGACGCGCATCGCCCAGGGCCGGACGATGATCGTCATTTCCCACCGCTTGGCCTCGCTGGTGAACTGTGACCAGATCATCGTGATGGAGCGCGGCAAGCTCTATGACATGGGCAGGCACGACGAGTTGCTCCAGCGTTGCGACGTCTATCGGCATCTCTGGTTCCAGCAGAACCGCCACCTTTCCCCGGGAAGCACTCATGACCGCGCTCAGCTTACGCCGGCTGCAAACACCTGATCGGGCTGCCGAGCAGGTCATCAACGATTTCCAAGGCGAAACTGCGGAGATCACCGGACGGCCAGATCCCATCTTGGCGCGGGCGGTCGTCTGGACTCTGGCCGGGATGGTCCTGCTGTTCATCATCCTCGGGTCGGTGACCAAGCTCGACCGTGTGGTGACCTCGTCGGGGCGCATCGTGTCCCAGGCGCCGACCATCGTCGTGCAGCCGCTGGAAATCTCGATCATCCGCAGCCTGAACGTCCGTGCCGGCGAGACCGTGCGGCGCGGGCAGGTTCTGGCCACGCTCGACCCGACCTTCTCGTCGGCCGACGTCGCCCAGCTCGGGCGGCAGGTCGCCAAGCTGACGGCGGAGATCGCCCGCATGCAGGCGGAGGCCCAGAACGAGACCTTCGCGGCCGGCGGCAACGATCCGGACCGGCTGCTGCAGGAATCGATCTGGCGCTACCGTCAGGCGGAGCACACGGCCAAGCTGGCGAACTTCGAGCAGCGGATGGCCACCCTCCAGGCGACGATCAAGAGCAACCAGATGGACGCCGACCATTACCGCTCGCGCCTGAAGATCGTCGGCGAGATCGAGACGATGCGGCAGACGCTGGAGAAGAACCAGACCGGCAGCCGCCTCAACTCCCTGATCGCCAGCGACACCCGGGTGGAGACCGAGCGCAATCTCGGCAACAGCGAGAACACCATCCGCACGGCCTCCCATGACCTGGAGGCGCTGCGCGCCGAGCGGGAGGTTTACATCCAGCAGTGGCGGAGCAGCCTGCTGACCGACCTGTCGACCCGCCAGATCGACCTGGAACGTGCGCGCGAGGAGCTGTCGAAGGCCCAAAGGCGCCGGGACCTCGTCGAGCTGCGCGCGGTGGAGGACGCCGTGGTGCTGGAGGTTGGGAAGTACTCCGTCGGTTCGGTGGTCGAACAGGCCCAGCCGATCTACACTCTGATGCCGCTGAACGCGACGCTGGAGGTGGAGGTGGAAATCGCCGGCATCGACCAGGGCTTCGTCAAGCCCGGCGATCAGGTGCAGGTCAAGCTCGAGGCCTACCGCTACATCGAACACGGAATGGCCAAGGGCGTGGTGAAGACGATCAGCGAGGACTCCTTCACGAAGCGTGAGGACCAGACGCAGGCGCAACGCCCCTTCTTCCGGGCGCGGATCGAACTGACCGACGTGAAACTGCGCAACGTTCCGGAAGATTTCCGCCTGGTTCCCGGCATGCCGTTGGTGGCTGACATCGTGGTCGGCGAACGGACCATCATGTCCTATCTGGTCGAAGGCGCGATGAGGAGCAGTTTGGAAGGCATGCGCGAGCCCTGAGGGCCGTGCCGGCTGCAAGGAAAGGGTATAGAGGCCGATGCGCAAGCTCATGGAGGCCGCCGGGCGGCTGTTCGGCGCCGCTTCGCCGGACGACCAGTACGCCAGGGGTCTGAAGGCGCTGGAGCGCGAGGATTACAAGGCGGCCCTGGAAGCTTGGCTTCCGGCCGCCCGGGCCGGGCACGCCGGTGCCCAGCACCAGATCGGCCGCCTCTATGATCTTGGCAAAGGCGTGGTGCGCAACGCCGTCGACGCGGTCGGCTGGTACCGGCAGGCGGCCGACAACGGCCATGGCGACGCCCAGGCGCGGCTGGCCGAAATCTATTACTACGGCTGCGACGCGCCGAAGGGGGTCACCCCGACCGACGAGGCCCTGTCGGCCCTCTTCCCCAAGGGCTTGAAGATCGAGCAGGATTACAAGGAAGCGCTGCGCTGGGCGCGCGCCGCCGCCGATCAGGGAATCGTGGGCGCGCAGGCCATGCTCGGCTACATGAACGCCTCGGGCTTCGGCATCACCCCCGACTACGCCGAGGCGGAGCGCTGGTACCGTGTCGCCGCCGACCAGGGGAACGCGGCGGCCCAACTCGGGCTGGGGACGTTGCTGGCTGGCGGCTATGGGGGGAAATCCGACCCCGAAGCCGCGCACCAGTGGTTCCGCAAGGCGGCCGAGCAGAAGAACGTTATGGCCTGGTACTATCTCGGCACCCAGTACGCCTCCGGAATCGGGGTGGCCCAGGACCCCGCCGAGGCGGTTTCCTGGTTCCGCCGCGCTGCCGAGGCGGGTGCTGCCGCGGCGCAACGGGCGCTCGGCCTGATGTACGCCCGGGGTGTCGGCGTGGCGGCCGATCCGCAAGCGGCCGAGACCTGGCTGCGCAAAGCGGCTGTCCAGGGCGACACCGAGGCGATGCTGCAACTCGGCCACCTGAACAGCCGGGGTGCCGGGATGCAGCCCAACCTGTTCGATGCCGCGATCTGGTATCGGGCGGCGGCGGAGATGGGGCAGCGCGAGGCGCAGAAGATCATCGCGCAGATGTATTTCGCCGGGTCCGGCGTGCCGCGCGACGAGATGGAGGCGGTCCGCTGGCTGGAGCGTGCCGCCGGTCAGGGTGACCCGCAGGCGCAATTGCGCATCGGCGCGCTGTACGCCGAAGGGCGTGGGGTGGCGCGCGACTATGACCGGGCGCTCGACTGGTTCCGGCGAGCAGCCGAGCAGGGCAACAGCGACGCGGTCTACAACATCGGCACGCTGCACAGCCTCGGTCTTGGCGTGCCGCGCGACCCGGCGGGCGCCCTGACCTGGTACGAGCGGGCGGCCGAGCAGGGCAGCGTGTTGGCCCAGTTCAGGCTCGGCGCCATGTTCGCCGCCGGCGATGGGGTGCCGCAGGATTATGCCCGCGCCATCCTGTGGTCGCGCAAGGCGGCCGAACAGGGGCATGTCGGTGCCATGATCAACCTTGGCCGCTTCTGCATGCAGGGACTGGGGATGGAGCGTGACAGCGAGGAGGCGCTCCGCTGGCTGACCGCCGCCGCCGAGCAGAAGGAGCCGTCGGCCATGACGGCGCTTGGCGAACTGTATGGCCATTGGAGCGAGCGGAAGGATGTGTCCCGCGCTCGCGGCTGGCTGGAGCGCGCGGCGGCCCTCGGCGATGAGCGGGCCAAGATGCTGCTCCAGCGCCTGCCCGCCGCCGATCCGTCCGACGGTGACGGTCTGATGAATGGTCCGCTCGACGGTCAAGCCCCCGGCCAGCTCCGCGCCGCTGGCGAGGGGTGACGCCCCGAGGCCGGCTCAGCCGACCAGGGTGATCCCCCGCTTGGCGTTCCAGGCGGATCCGCAAGGCGCGGCCAGCCCGATGGCCATGCGGCGGTGAATCTCACCGGTCTCGGGCAGGGCGGCCGTTCCCAGATCGACATAGCCCAGGCCGCGGTAGAGCGCGAGGGCGCGTGCGTTGTGCGGCAGGGTGGCCAGTTCCAGGCGTGCGCAACGTCCGGAGGCCCAGCGATGCGCAGCCAACATGAGCTGCCGGCCGAGACCGAAGCCATGCACGTCCGGATGCAGCTCGATGCCGAGGGTGAGAGCCCTCGAGGTCGCTTGGGCTGGCCAGCCGGGGCCGATCCGGCAATGTCCGACGATGCGGCTTCCCCGTTCCGCGACCAGCCAGCACCGGTCGCCCCCGCCGGCCAGCCAGACCTGCAGGTCCCTCATGCCGGGAACGGCGGTGTCGGCACATCCCCCGTTCAGCCGGACCATGCCGGCCAGGAAGTCGCGCAAGCGGTCCAGGTCGGTGCCCAATGGCCGAATGGTCCGCAGTGTGACGAAACCGAGCGCGAGGATGGCCCGCCGCGGGGTGCCCCGCAGTCGAGCATTGGGAAAGTCCGGCAGGCACACGTTCACCACGGGCTCCCGTCCGATCAAGGAGGCGGGCAGCGGCACCGCGAAGCCATGGCGCCCGTCCCCCTTGCCGGCGGCTTCGAGGTCGGGACGGTGCCGGTCAGCCAAGACCTCGACTCGTATGGGGGGATCATCGAACAGGATCTCTACGCGCAGCCGACGGTCCGGCTTCGCCGGAAGCCAAGCCCAGCCTTCCACGTGATGGCCGACGAGATCGAGACAGCCTTCGGGCCCAATGGTCACGGCGTTGCCCCCGGCACCCGCGGCCGGTCCCGTCCGGCCCTCAGGGTTCCCGCGCGGCGAGCGGCTCGACCGTGCGTAGGAGGCCGAACTTCATCAGGTGGACGAGGCTGCGCAGCAGCAGAAGCTGCCGTTCCGGCGGCACCAGGGCGGTGAGTTCGCCCACCGCGCGGCCCGGCGGGTCCAGGGCGTCCAACGCCAGGACGAGATCGGCTGCCAGGGACAGGATGCTGCGCGACGGGGAGTTCAGCGGGTCGGCGTGCAGCACCGCCAGAGCGGTGCTGACGGCCGCCCGCGTGGCGCCGTCGGCGCGCACCAGCCGCATCCCTGGTTCCAGCACGCGCGTCGGGTAGGCCTGGAACATGCGCAGGGGATCGGGGCGCAGCGGGTTGCCGTCCTGCCCAGGGGGCCGCGGGGCGCGCTCCGGCGCGTGGCGGCGGATGTCGGCCAGTTGGCGCCAAACCTCGAGATATTGCGGGATGATCGCCCGCCAGTCGAACAGGGCGGCGGCGCGGGCGCGACCGGCCTCGCCCATCCGGCGGCGCAAACCCTCATCCGCGACCAGCCGTGCGTAGGCCTCGGCCGCCGCCTGCACGTCCACGGCGCTGATCTGCGAGGTGCGGCCGATGTAGTGGTCGTAATTGTCCAGGCCGGCGGCATAGCGGTCAGCCAGGTCGGCACCGGCGCCCGGGGGCGGCAGGACGGTCGGCACGCGGAAGCCGTCAACGCCGTCGCGCACCGTTTCGCGGTAGCCGTTCCAGTCGGTGACCACACAGGGCAGCCCGGTGGCCATCGCCTCCACCGGTGTGATGCCGAAGGTTTCCTGAATGTTGTCGGCCAGCGAGGTGAACAGGTCGGCCGCGGCCCAGACGCGGCTCCGCACCTCCGGCTTGCGGCCGTCCAGGAAAATCGCGTTGACGCTGGGGCAGTAGCGCCGTGCCCCCTCGGCGAAGGCGGCGGCGATGGCGTCGTTGCCGAACCAGCCGGCCTGGATCAGGTGTATCCGCTTGCCGGTGAGGCGGGCGGCCTGCTCAAGCGCCAGATACATGGGCAGCGGGTGCGCCTTGGCGTGGAAGCTGAGGCGACCCATGAACAACACGGCCACTTCGTCGGTGCCGATGCCAAGCGCCGTGCGTTCCGCCGCGCGCACCGACGGGTCGAAGCGGAAGGCGTCGGTGTCCACCCCCAGCGGGATCACCGGCAGGTTCGGCATCGGCACCTCGGCGGCGCCCAGCCGCTCGCGCAGATAGGCCGCGTAGGGATGCAGGACCGCCTCAACCGACGCGCGCGCCGCCTGGGAGGTGCAGATCACCGCGTCCCAGGGCTGCAGCGGTGCGGTCGCCAAGGCGCCCAGATGCTCCGGCGATTCCGACGTGGTGTGGGTGATGCCGCACAGGCTGTAGCCGCGCTGATCGCGGGAACGCCGACGCCAGGCGTGGTGGTCGATGCCCGGCCCCGGCAGGAACAGGCAGCCCACGCCGGCGAGCCTCGAAAGCTCGGACGTGGGGTAGAGCGCCACGGGCCGTCCCGGGGCGTGGCGGGCGGCGAGATCGGTGAACAGGCGCGCCAGCTCCGGCCGGTCGATGTGACAGGCGAAGCTGTCCAGTCCCGAATGCCGGAAGAAACCGATGAGGAAGGATTCACCGGCGACGTGGCGGCCCTTCAGGTCCGCTCGCGCGGTTTCGTAGCCTTCGGGATGGAAATAGATGGCGGCGTTGGACACGGGCGGCGGACGTCCTGGCTGATGCGGCGGGGTGGGGCAACGGGGCACGGCTGCCAGCCGGAGAGTAACGGGGCTACCCGCCCTGGGCAACGCGCCTGAACGCCGTGCCGTGTGATGAGTAAATTTTCCTCAATCTCCGGTGATCGCCGCGGGCACCGGACGCCGATGTGAGCAAACCATCGTCGTCTGGCCGTCACCCGTTCAGCCAGAGCGCGAGATAGCCATTGCCCTGAACGGTGCCGGGCATTGCCGCGACCGCTCCGACCGTCTTGCCGGTCAGCGTCAGGCTGGCGTCGATGCGCCCGTCGCCGTCGATGTCGATTTGGGCGGTGGCGCCCTTATAACCGGCGGCCCCGTTCATCTCCGACCAGGACAAGGTCGACCGTCCGTCCTGCCAACCCCAGATGGTCACCGTCTCGCCAGCCTCCAGGTCCGTCACGGTGGACCAGACCGGCGCCCGCGTGCGACCGTCGACGAAGAAGGTGTCCCGCCCCGTCCCACCGGTCAGGAAGTTCGATCCCGTGCCGCCGTCCAGAACATCGTCGCCGGCCCCGCCATCGATGGCGTCGTCGCCGGCCAAGCCGTTGATGAAGTCGTTGCCGGCGCTGCCGGCGATGGCTTCGCCGGCGGCGGTGCCGATCCACTGCCATTGCAGGGAGGACAGAGGACCGGAGTAGGACGAGGCTTCCTGAAGGATGCTCTTGCCGGTCGCGCTGTCGGCCACCGCGTAGAAGGTGCTGGGCACGGTTCCGGCCTGGGCATCGGGGTTGAGGGCCAGGGTCCTGTCGCCGAAGGACAGCCGCTCGATGCTTCGCAGGGTCGTCGTGCCCTGGGAATTGGTCACGGTCACCTCGCCGTCACCGGTGTGCAGGATGCTGTAGGCTTCGGCCGGGTTCTCGAACAGGGCGGTGTCGATCCCTTCGCCGCCGTCCAGCGTGTCGTTGCCCCCGCCGCCGATCAGCGTGTCGTTGCCGGCGCCGCCGATCAGGAGGTTGTCGCGCTCGTTGCCGATCAGCAGGTCGTTGCCCGATCCGCCCACCGCGTTCTCGATCCAGCAGTCGTAGGCGATGCCGAGGGTCCGCCTCTCCAGCAGGAAGCCCGATGACCAAGCCGGTCCCAGGTCGCTGTAATGGCCGGGGCGCAGATCGATCCGCGCGTCGGTCGTCTGGTTTGCCCAGCTGATGGTGTCGTTGCCGCCGCCGTCCCAGATGGTTTCGTAGATCGCTTGGCCCGGCGCCCAGGAATAGACGGTGTCGCCGGCGTTGGTCGCCATGTTGGCGCCGTACAGGTACTGGATCGCCTGGATGTCGTTGATCATCGGCGTGGTCGCGAAGCGGTCCTGCCAGTAGCCCATCGTCGGCGACGCCCCGGCAAAGGACTTGTAGCTCATCACGCTGTAGAGCTGGCTGTCGATGCCGGTGGGGGCCGCGGGGAAGCCGGCGCCGCCGTCCTCGTGCGTGTGCTTCAGACCGAGCGCGTGGCCGATCTCATGCATGGCGGTGAGGTAGGCATAGGAACCGCTGCTCCAGGACAGGGAAGGGTCGGCGAAGGTGGTGCCGAACCAGATGTCCCCCCCTTCGGGCAGGTCGGCCGTCGTCATGATCGTGTAGGCGACCGCGGGCGACGCGCTGCCGCCGATGCGGAGATCGCCGCAGGAGGCGGCCGTGTCGGCGACCTCGGTGCAGGTGATGTTCGCCACCGCGCTCCAGCTGCCGATCGCCTGGCGGATCGCCGCCTGCGCCGTGCCGGACAGTGTCCAGACGCTGGCCGGGTCTGGGGTCGCATAGCCGTCGCGGTAGGCGGAGAGCCCTGCAACCCCGAAGGAATAGGTCAGGGAAACGCCGGAGCCGGGCGTGCTGTCCGCCCCCCATTTGTAACCCCACAACAAGGAATCGATCGCGATGGTGCCGCTCGCGGTAATCCCGGATACGGGATGCGCGTAATCAATTGCGCTCATCACTCAATTTCCTGAAATGAAGAAGGGCCGCGCGAAGCGGATTGCTCTTCATTTCAGGATGGATGAGAGACAAACAATTATTCGATTGAGCGGCTATCCAGAAGCATTCGCCGCCATAGGGAGAGCTTTAAAACGGTATTACACTGTTTCTTTTGTGAGTTGGGGCAGCGCGAGGATGTAGCTCCGCCGGATCGTGGATACCATCGGTGTGCGCCGGGTTGTCTGTGGGCACGACCGGCCGCGCCCGGGGGCACAAAGGGGACAGCGGATCGGATGAGGCCCGCATGAAGGCGGCGCCCCTGTCGCGCCCGGGGCGTCTCCACATCGCTCATCCGCTTGGCGGCACGTCCGGGGACTCTCACCCGAATGTTCGGCGTCCGCCCGGACGCGACATCCGAACGCAATGGCCAAGCGGACGGTTCGGCTGCCCCCCGGTTTCAGGCGGCTTGCGGTCTGCGTCAGACGAAGGCGTTCTCGACCAGCTCGCACAGCATATGGCCGGCGGCGATGTGCATTTCCTGAATGCGCGGGGTGTCGGAGGAGGGAACGCACAGGCAGACGTCGCACAGCTCCTTCATCCGCCCGCCGCCGGCGCCGGTCAGGCCGACGGTGCGCAGGCCGATGGCGCGCGCCGCCTCAAGGGCGGCGACAACATTGCGGCTGTTGCCGCTGGTCGAGATGCCGACGAGCACGTCGCCCGCCCGGCCGAGCCCGCGCACTTGCCGTGCGAAGACCTCGTCGTAGGAATAATCGTTGGCGATGGCCGTCAGTGCCGAGGTGTCGACCGTCAGCGCCACCGCCGCCAGCGGCGGCCGGTCGCGCAGATAGCGCCCGGTGAGTTCCGCCGCCAGATGCTGGGAGTCGGCCGCCGAGCCGCCGTTTCCGCAGAACAGCACCTTGCCGCCGGCCTGAAGGCCGTCGATCATCAGAGCGGCCGCGGCGGCGATGGAGTCCGCCTGCTCGGCGAAGGCGACGAAGTTGCGGGACGTCTCGAGAAAGGCATCGCGGACGCGGTCAGCGGGTCGGGTCATGAGGGGTTCCTGAAAACGTCGAGAGAGCGGGGCCTTCGCCCCACACCATACGATGGGGACGCCCGGCGGCGCCATTCGGAAGGATCTCAAAGGAGTCCGGCGCGCCGCCATGCCGGCAGTTTCCGGTTCAGCAGGTCGGGCAGGACCACCGCGAGCCGGTCCCTCATGGCTTCCCGACCGGTGACCGGACTGCCATCCTCGGCCAGAACGGACCGCCCGAATCCTTCGAGTGTCCCGGCCACGAAGGCGCCGAGTGCCTGAATATCCAGCGCTTGGATGTCTGGCGGTTGGCCATCCCGTTCTCCGGTCAGCAGGCCGGCCAGGACGAGGCGGTCCAGCGAGTCCGCCGCGACCCCCAGCCCGACGACCGGCGCGGCCAGATGGAACAGCGACTCATCGAGGCCCATGCGCCGGGCCACAACCCGGTTCAACCGGCCGGCCGCCGCGCGGCCCTCCTCCGGGGCCCCCACCAGGGGATGCGCCTGGTTGGAGGAGACCAGCAGCGCCAGGAAGCGCGACAGCGTGCCGAAGTCATGCCGGGCCATCTCCGGCATTGCGGCGATCTCGCCCAGGCTCGGCGTGCCGGCGGCAAGCGCGTCGAGGATCGGCAGCCCGAGCGACGGGTCGTGGCGCAACTCGCCCAGCGGCACCGGGATCGCCAGACTGGCGTCCTCGCGCGGGACCAGCAGCGTGAAGCGCAGCCGCCGCAACGCCGCCTCCGTCTCCGCCGGCGGCATCGATTCCAGGCCGCGCACGAAGACATCGCGGCGGAACACCTGATTCACCGCGAAATCGCGCACCGTTTGGGCCAAGGTCGGGTCGGCGATCTCCGCCAGGATGGCGCGCAGCTCCGCGCGCACTGCAAGGTCGTCGAAATTCTGCGGGATGGTCGCCGAACCGGCGTAGCCGAGCTTGGCGCGGGCCAGATCCTGGGCCACCTGGGCGTGGCCCAGCGGCTCCCAATGGCTGTTCAGATACTCGTGGCTGAGGTAGCGGCGGTCCTGCCCCGCCATCATGCCGAGATGCTGCCCGGCCGCGCCGTTCACCGCGAAATAGCCGGCCCCGGCCTCGCTCAGTCGGTTGAGGAAGCCCAGCGCCGCGTCGAACTGGCGGTCGCTGCGCCCCGGGTTGGCCGCCGCGTGCGCCAGGATCAGCTTCTGCAGGGGCATCAGCGGCGCCCAGCCCGGCTGGCTGTTGTAGCTGAGATAGACCAGGCCGCCCGGCTTCAGCATCCGCTCCAGGATGTCCACCACCGCCTGGCGGTTCTCCGGGCTGATCCAGCTGTAGACGCCGTGCAGGGCGATGATGTCGAATCCGTCCCCGGCGTCTTCTGCCGGTAGGCCGTCGGCGGCGATTTGCTGGAAGCTGCGCTCATGGAAGGCAACGTTGGGAAGCTCCGCCTCCTCGGCCATCCGGCGGGCGCCCGCGATGTGCAGCGGGTTGAAGTCGATGCCGGTGAAACGGCCCTGCGGGTGGGTCGCGGCCAGGATGTTCAGGGTCATCCCCTGGCCGCAGCCCAGCTCGCAATAGCGGAAGGGCCGGTCGGTGCGCGGCGGCCGGATGCCGTTCAGCAGGCAGACGTAGGAGAGATAGCCGGGGGCCAGCTCCCGGTACGCGCCGTGGGTGTAGGCGATGTCGGCGTTGTAGCCGTCGCTCCAACCGCTCATGCCGGGGTCCTTTCGGCGAGTCTTCCGTTCGCCAGGGGTTCCTGGGATGGCGTCCGTCCGGCGATCAGGTCGTCGGTCAGGGCGAGGAAGCGGGGCAGGGTGACGGTGCGCAGGTCGTAATGCTCGACGGCGGTTCGCCGCGCCCGATCGCGCAGCGTCTGCATGCGGTCGGGGTGTTCGAACACCTCGTCGATGCGCTCGGCCAGCCCGGCACCGTCGAAGAAGTCCACCAGCAGCCCGTTCTGCCGGTCGCGCAGCACCTCCTCGACCGGGATGGTGGAGGAGCCGATGACCAGGCACCCCGCCGCCATGGCCTCCAGGAAGGACCAGGACAGAACGAAGGGGTAGGTGAGGTAGACGTGGGCCGAGGAGATCCGCAGGATGGTCAGGAAGCTGGGGTAGGGCACCTTGCCGAGGAAATGCACCCGCTCCCGGTCGATGCCGGCCCCGACCTCGTCGAGGAGGATGTCTCGGTAGCTCCGGCCGCCGGGAGCGGCATGGCCGTAGCTGACCTCATCGCCGCCGACGATCAGCACATGGGCCTTGGGTCGCCGTCTGAGGATGTCCGGCAGGGCGCGCATGAAGACGTGGAAGCCGCGGTAGGGCTCCAGGTTGCGGGCGACGTAGGTGATCACCTCGTCCTTGCGCGTCAGCGTCAGGCCTGAGGGCAGGCGCAGCCAGGCGTCCGGTTCCGGCCGCACGATGCTGGTGTCGACGCCTTCGTGGATGACGCTGATGCGGGATCGCATGTAGTCGGGGTAGAGCGACCACTGCCAGCCGGTCGGGGTGTGGCCCCAGTCGGCGGCTTCGAAGCCCAGTGTGTTGATCACGTTCTTGGTGCGCACCCGTGGGCCGTCGTTCAGGGTGACCGGCAGCGACGGGTCGAAGCCGATGTCGGCCCCGGCCAGATGGTAGAAGAACTCGAAATAGGCGAGCAGCGGCACGTCCGGCCAGACGTCCTTCATGTACAGCGTTTCGCCCCAGCCGTTGTGGCCGATCATGATGTCGGGGGTGAATCCCTCGGCCTTCAGGCGCCGGCAGACCTCGTAGACACCCTGCCCGTAGATGACCGCCAGCTCCAGTTCCTGGAGATAGTGGTGGGTCGATGGCCGCGCTGCACGGAAGGGTTGGTAGATCGCGCGCTCAACTCCGGGAATCTGCGCCGGGCTGTCATGCGAGATGAAGACCACACGGTTGCCGGGCTGCGCCGCCAGATGCTGGACGATGTGCTGGTACTGGCCCGGAAAGTTCTGGTGGACGAAGAGATAATTCATTGCGCGTCGCCGATTCCGCAGAAGGCCCCTCGTGGGCCAAGTCACGTTGCCCCGCGGCCCGTCAGGCCATCGGGAAGTCCCAGGTGCCGCCGTCCAGCGCGTCCGCCGGTGCCGGTGGCCGGTACGTCCGGACCCGCAGCTCGTAGGCCTCGTCCAGGCGCCAGATGATGACGGGCCCGAAGCCGGTGCCCAGCAACGCCTTTTCCAGTGTGCGCGGCGTGAAGCCGCTGCGATGGGCCATGGAACGGTTGCCGGCGGCAAGCGCCGGCCCGAAGCCGTAGATGGCGTCGAGAGGAAAGATCGGCCCGGCTTCGGACTGGTAGAGCGGTTCGTCGATGCGGTCCTCCACGACCCGCCGGGCGACCGCCTGGAGGTCGGGCACGGCCAGAACAAGGCACCCGCCCGGCCGCAGCACGCGCAGGAACTCCCGCAGCGCCAGGGGCACCTCGTGGGGATCAAGGTGTTCCAGGTTGTGCGACGACCAGACGGCGTCCATCGATTGATCCGGGACCGCCGTCATGTCGGTCATTGACGCGACGATGTCGGGATCGGTCTTCGGGTTGATGTCGAGCCGCAGCTCCCGCCACCCCTCCGCTGGAAAGACGGTGCCGATGATGGAGATGGCCCGCGGACCGCAGCCGACGTTGAGCACGGTCCTGGGCGCGGCCATCGCCGCCGGCGGAGTGTCGGAGAGCTCCGGATGGGGCATCGGTCTGGAACCGCTCCGGATCAGAAGGGGCGCGGCTGGGTGAAGGCGCCCTGCTTCTCGACCAGACGCAGCAGGATGGCCTCCAGCGGGTCGCCGATGGCATCCGACCGGCAGGGGCTCCCGTTCTGCCCAGCGGGCGAGCGATAGCCGCTGACGAAGGCGCCCTCATAGACGCAGTCGAACCGTTCTGCCGCGGCCCCCCGCAGGCGGATCGAGAAGCCGATCAGCGGCGTGCCGAGACCGCGGCTGCCGCACATGCCGCCACCGGTGATCCAAGGTGTTTCCCAACCGTTTGCGGTCAGGCCCTTGTACTCGATGTCCTCCGGCGCCAGCCCCTTGGCCGGGGTGATGGAGAAGGCCTCGATCCACAGCCGCTGTCCAACGGCTCCGGCCCAGTTGGAATCCGTGAAGCGCAGGTCGCCCTGGCGCTGGACATGGGCCAGGATCTCCAGCCGCGGGGTATGGACGGCCGAAGCCGGTGCAGCAACCGGGGCGGCCGCGGGGGCCGCGCCCGACGGTGGAACGGTGGCGGCCGGAACGTCGTCGATGCGGGCGAACTGGAGCGACAGCAGCGCGTTGGTGCGGTCGATGTGCTTGTAGGAGCTGAGGATAACGTTGGCGGGGCCGCCCGTGACCTTGATGATGATCGTGTCGCCCGGCTTGGTCAGCCAGTTGTCCGTGACGCTGCCGATCATCTCTACGGCGGTCCCGGCCACGCCGTTAGGGGCAACGGCCAGTTGGACGCTCGGCAGCGGAAACTCGCCCGGTGCTGCTGCGGCGCCGCCGCCGCTCGTGACGATCAGGGAATAGAAGCCCGGCGCCAGGGACAGGGTCTGCGCCGTGGCCTTGATCTGGTTGGACTGAGTGGCTTCTGCGGACGCAACACTACCGATCATCGACGACCCCCCGCGGGCGTGAATGGTTGATAAATGGTGAGCAGGCCCTTCCAAATCCGTCACCAGATCGGAAGGACTGTACTCTGGCCGAAAGGAAATAGGCCTTTCGATTGCTACGCCATGCACCGCGTGAGCGTCAAGGATACCCAGGAGCATGTCGTTGATTGTCGCAGGGGCAAGTTCCGGTGGCAGAAGATGGCCGCCACCGCCATGCCGTATCCGCTCGCCGATCGCCCCAAGGTCGAAAGCGGCGACCTCCAGCCCGGCCCGCCAAGCGGTGGACAGCGCGTAGCACCAGGTTTCCGGCGAGATGGAGGGCAGGAAGGCGAGGTGGGCCTGCTGCGCCCTCACTAGGGAGACCGCCTCTTCCTCGGCGAAGCGTCCGGTTACGAGGATGCGCCCGGTCTCGAAGAGCGGCGGGTCCTCCTCGCTGAAGCCGACGACCACGAATTCCAGCGGCAGGTCGCGGGCCGCGGCGTCCCGCGCGCAGGCGAGCAGGACCTCGTAGCCCTTCTGGATGCCGATGGCGCCGATGGTGCAAACACGCCAGCGGCCCCCTGGCGGGAGAGCCGGCCGGGAGGTGGGCCGGCGGGGCGGGGACACCGTTTCCCAGGGACGCAGCTCGATGGGGCGCGGGGCGGTGTGGCGGGCTAGGCGGTTGGCAACGTCCCGTGTCGGGACGGTCACCCGGCGGGCTCCGGCAACCAGGGCGCGCGTGCGCCGGCGCAGGGCGGTCACCGTCAGGTCCGGGTCGGCACGGTCGTCCGGGTCGGCGGTGCAGCGCTCGCAGGCGGCCAGGTCCGGCTCGCCGCAGTAGCGCCCGTTGCCGTCCACCAGATTCACACGCGGGCAAATCAGCCCATAATCGTGGACGATGAGGTCGTAGGGCACGCCGAGCCGGTTCGCGAGGTCGAGCACGGCGGGATCGTGGCCGAGCGTGTGGTGAATCTCCACCGCCGCCGTTCCGGCCTGCCGCAGCACCGCCACCAGCTCCTCGAACTCGGCGTGCGTGCGGAACACCAGATCGCGCAGCTCGGGCCGGTCCGCCACCTCGATCCGGCAGCGCCGTTCGGGCGGATCGGCCGGGGGCCGGGCCTGTCCCCCGTCGGCACCTTTTCCAACCTCATCCTCGGCGGGCGGCGCGTCCGGGTCTTCACCGGTTTCCGGGGTCAGGCGCAGGACGCGCCGGCCCTCCGCACGCAGAGCCGCGACGCGCTCGGCGACGAAACGGGTGACGCCGCCCCGGCCGGACAGGGTGATCAGCAGGACGGCCGAAGGGTGCGGTTTCGGTTCCTCGGCGGCCCAGCGGGCAAGGTCCAGGCGCCGCCGTGCCGCCAGCAGCGGGTCGGCGGCGATGAACGCCTGCACCAGCGCGTCGTAGCCGGGATGCAGGTTTTCCAGCAGGCGGCCGTTGCGCGCGGCCAGGATGACCTTCTGCCGGCCGAAGGAGCGGCCTCCGACATGCGCCACGAAGACATCGGCGGCTCCCAGATGGCGCCAGCCCAGCCTCCGGGCGCGCAGGCAGAAGTCGTTCTCCTCGCCGTAGCCGCGGCCGAACAGGCGCTCCTCGAACGGGCCGGTTTCGTCCAGGCAGTCGCGGCGGATGTACATGCAGAAGCCGACCGCCGTCGGCAGCTCGACCCGGAGGCCGGCGTTCGCCGCGCGGGCCCGCCGGTCGAATACGGCAGTTTCGGTGGGGGAGGGCGGTGGCGGACGGTCCCTTCCGGAGGGATAGCTGAGGATGGTCGCGTCGTTGGACAGGGGCGTGACCGTGCCGACGTCCTGGGATGCGTCGGCGGCGGCGCGCAGGCGGGCCAGCCAGTTTCCGGCGACCAGCGTGTCGGCGTTGAGCAGGACGACGTCGCGGTCCGGATGCAGGCGCAGGCCCCGGTTGACCGTGGCCGGGAAGCCGAGGTTGCGCTCGTTGCGCAGCAGGGTGATGCGCCCTTGCTCGGCGAGAGCCGCGAGGTCGCGGGCAAGATCCGGCTCCGGCCCGGCGTCGTCGATGACGATGACCTCGTGCGGCGTGCCGTCCTCCCCTGCGGCCGCGAAGACCGACCGCAGGCAGGCCAGCGTTTCCTCCCGGCCGCGATAGACCGGGATGATGACATCGACCATGGGGGAGGGTGGCCGTCGTCGCGGCGGGTGGACAGGGATCGGCCCGACCGGCGATGGCCGGAATGGGGGGCGGCCGGGCCCTGGCCAGTGCAGAGGACTGCCGACGAGCGCGGCCTCTCCCGGTCCCGCGGTCACCTGCAGCAGGCCGGGGGTGAGGCCGCTGCCATCCAGGTCGAGCGCGAAGGCGTAGTCTCCATTCTCAATTCCATAGGCCTCAGGGGTCTCCATCGGCTGGTCGGTGGCCAGCGTGATGGAGCGGCCGGTGGAGTCGATGACCCGCACCGCCAACCGCTGCGGCGGGTCGCCCGGGCACCAAGCCCAGCCGGACAGGCGTGTGGTGCCGCCCGGCTCGTCCTTGAGCACGGCGCTGCCTTCGATGGCGGCGTGGCGGAGCGGGTGCAGAGCCCCGCCGAGGAGGGGGGAGCCGTCCAGCGTGATGGAGAGAGTTTCACTCTCGGTCTCCGGTCCCAGGGGCAGGGTGAAGCGGACGAGGCCGGACGCCGGGTCGGGCTGGCCGTGGCGCTGCAGGAAGGACGGGCCGTCGAGGACGAGAAGCGGCCCTCGGCCAGAGTCGATGCGCAGGACGCTGCCTGTTCCCGCCCGGTCCGGGCGCAGCGCGCCGACGATCCGCAGGCCGAGGTCGGCCGACGCCCAGCCGGCGGTCCCGCCGGATCGCGCGGCGTGGTCGGCGAGGTCGGTCAGCAGCGGGGCGACGCTCACGGGAAAGCGGCACAGCAGCCGTTCGACAAGCGGGAGGAAGCGGTCCATGGCGCCGAGCCGGGCCAGAGCTTGGCCGAGCACGATCGATGCAATCGGGGTGGCTGCCCGCTCGGCCACCGCCTCCAGCAGGGGGGGCACATCGCCGGGGCGGTCTGCCGCAACCAGCAGGGCGGCGAAGAAGGCTTTGAGCGCGATGTCGTTGGGCGCGAAACGCGCGCTGCGTTCGGCCCAGCGCAGGGCCTCGCCAAGATCCCCGCGCGCGACGGCGCAGCGGGCCAGCCCGGTGGCGCCGCTGATGTGGCTGCGGTTGTCGCGCAGCAGGATGCGGGCTTCCCGTTCCGCCTCGACCCAGCGGCCGTCGGCGATGGCGCGCTCCAGCGGTCCTGGATCGGGCTTCGGCGTCTTGCGGGCGCTCATCCGATGCGCCGCGTGGCAATCTGCGCGCCGGCGGGCTGACGGGAAAACGGCTCCGCACCGGCGAAACAGAGAGGCGTCATGACGTCAGGCCCTGGCCCGTGGACAGAATGGTGAGAATGCTGCGGATGCGCCTGCCGATCGCACACGACGCCGGCGAGGCTGACGAAAAGCGTCCCGGATTGCTGTGGCTAACCCTGGTGCCCGTCGCGGCGTGCGCCATGGCGAGGCGGCCGGTCCTGGGAGGCTCCATGATGCAAGCCATTCCAGGGAAAGGCTCGGTACAAAAACGGCATAAAAATGGACCTGCCGATCGCTCGGCAGGTCCATTGGGGGCTTGCAGGGGCCCTTTTATCAGACGGCGAAGTTGCTGGCGGTCAGGTTGCTGACGCCGGCAACCGTGATCTGCGTGCCATCCGACAGGGAGATGAGCGAGTTGCCGCCCGTCACCGTGACCTTTGCCGCCACCTGCGCCGCGGTGAGGCCGTAGCCCTGGACCGCGATGAGGTCGGTGCCGGCCTTGAAGTCGCCGATGACATGCTTGCCGCCGCCGAAGACGGTGCTGAACACGAAGACGTCGTTGCCATCGCCGCCGAACAGCGTGTCGTTGCCGACGCCGCCGATCAGGGTGTCGTTGCCGGCGAAGCCGCCCAGGACGGCGTTGCCGGTCTTGGAGGTGCTGCCGATCAGCAGGTCGTTGCCGCCGCCGCCGGCGATCGTGGTGTTGCCCGAACCGCCGAACAGCGTGTTGTTGCCGGCTGCGGACGCGATGGTCGAGTTGCCCGAGCCGCCGATGACCAGATTGGAACCACCGATGACGTTGATCACGGCGTTGCCCGCGCCGGCGCCGATGGTGGCGTTGCCGCCGCCCGCGATGACGGTGTCGTTGCCGGCCGCAAAGACCTGATTGTTGCCGCCGACGAGACCGATCAGGTTGTTGCCCTCACCGGCGGTCAGCACGTTGTTGCCGGCCGCGGCCACGACGGTGTCAGCGCCCACGCCGCCGAGGATGGTGGCCGAGCCGCCGTCGACCGTCGAGGTGCCCAGCAGCTGACCGCCGGAGCCACCGACCAAGGTGTGGCCGACACCCGTACCGGCCTGCAGGATCGTGCCGGCTTGGTCGTTGGCGACGAGCAGCTGGTTGTTGCCGATGCCGCCGATCAGGGTGACCGGTGCGGTGTTGTCGGAAGCCACCACGGCGCCGCCGGAAACGGTCGACAGAGCGTAGACGCCGCCAACAGTGGCGTTGACGATGGCGTCGCCGTTGAGCTTGGTGGGATCTACAAGATCCTTGTTGTTCAGAATCGCGCCAGCCAGCGTGGACGGAGCTGCGGCATTCGAGATACCACCCGTGACCGTGGTAACTGTGGACATATCAAAGACCCCCCGCAAAAGCGAATAAAACTTATGCCTACTGGTCGGATACCATCGGTAACCCCTTTTTTCAAGCTCGGAATGGTATATGTCGTTGGAGCAAGCACCTATGGGTTACTCATGTCACAGGAGGATGACCTCCAAAGGTCATGTTACATTTCTGAAAAAATCTTGATGGGTTGTGCGGGCTCCTGTGCGAGCCGGAGATGAACGGTCTTCTCCATCATTGCTTTCGGCTTCCGGAGCCTTCCGAGGAGAATGACGCGTGTGGGTCCCGATGCCGGCTTCGGCCCCTCGCCGATCGGGGGGCCCCGTTCGCGCCGCGTCCTCGCCGGTCCAGAGCGGAGCGGCCATTCCGGTCAGGTTGACAGGTCTTTGCCCCCCACCTAGCTCCGGAGCACGCCGCCGGGAAGGCCGGCCGGCGCCGTCCGGACGACAGGGGATAAGAAAGTGCCCAGCACGCTCGACCAACCGACGATCCCGCGCCCCGTCCTGGTGACCGGAGGGGCCGGCTACATCGGCAGCCACGTTCTCCATGCCCTGACCGATGCCGGAATTCCCGCGGTGACCATCGACAATTTGTCGACCGGCCGGCGCGCCGCCGTGCCGGAGGCCGTGCCCCTGGTGGAAGGGGATGTCGGGTCGGCCGACCTGCTGGATCGGGTCATCCGCGCGCATGGCGTGGACGCGGTGATGCACTTCGCCGGGTCCATCGTTGTCCCGGAATCGGTGGAGAAGCCGCTCGCCTACTACCGCAACAACATGGTCAACAGCCTGACCCTGCTCGACGCCTGCCTGCGGTTCGGGATCGACAAGGTGGTCTTCTCCTCCACCGCGGCCGTCTACGGCGCGACGGATCGCGTGCCGATCGACGAGGAAACGCCGACCGCCCCGATCAACCCCTACGGCGCCTCCAAGCTGATGACGGAGCGGATGCTGCGCGACGCAGGACCCGCCCATGGCATGCGCAGCGTCATCCTGCGCTATTTCAACGTGGCCGGCGCCGACCCGGCGGGCCGCACCGGCCAGGCGACGCCGACCGCAACCCACCTGATCAAGGTGGCCTGCCAGGCGTTGCTCGGCCGCCGGCCGGCCCTGTCGATCTTCGGTACGGACTACCCGACTCCCGACGGCACCTGCATCCGCGACTACATCCACGTCAGCGATCTGGCCGAGGCGCACGTCCTGGCGCTGCTTCACCTGCGGGAGGGCGGTGAAAGCCTGACGTTGAACTGCGGATACGGGCGTGGCGCCTCCGTCCTGGAGGTTGTGCGCACGCTGGAGGCGGTCAGCGGCGAGACGGTTCCCGCCACCGTCGCCGACCGGCGGCCCGGCGACCCGCCCCAGCTCGTCGCCGGGGCCGACCGGATCCGCCAGCGGCTCGGCTGGGTCCCGAAGCACGACCGGCTGGACGAGATCGTGCGCAGCGCGCTCGCCTGGGAGCGTTCGCTTCCAGGCTGAGCGGCCTCAAAGCCTCCACAGCTCCACGCCGCCCGGCACCGATGCGCGGTCGAGCAGGCCCTTGACGTCCATCACCAAGCCACGGCCGTCCCTCAGCAGGCCGGACACCAGACCCCAGCCTTCGGCCCGATAGGCGGCGTGGGGGACGGCCAGCACCATGGCGTCGGCCGGCGGCAGGTCCCCGCGCGGGGTCAGGGTGAGGCCGTATTCGTGCGCGACCTCGTCCGCCGCGGCCAGCGGGTCGTGCAGGGCCACCTCGACGCCGAAGCTCCGCAGCTCTGCCACGATGTCGACGACGCGGGTGTTGCGGATGTCGGGGACATCCTCCTTGAAAGTGAGCCCCAGCACGGTGACGCACAGCGGGCCGGGCCGGCCATGCCGAGCGCGCAGCAGCCGCTTCACCGTTTCCTGCGCCACATATTGGCCCATGGTATCGTTGATGCGCCGGCCCGCCAGGATGACCTCAGGGTTGTGGCCCAGCTGTTCGGCCCGGTGGGTCAGGTAATAGGGGTCGACGCCGATGCAGTGGCCGCCAACCAGCCCCGGCTGGAACTTCAGGAAGTTCCACTTGGTGCCGGCGGCGGCCAGCACGTCGCGGGTATCGATGCCCATCCGGTGGAAGATCACCGCCAATTCGTTCATCAGCGCGATGTTGACGTCACGCTGTGTGTTCTCGATCACCTTGGCGGCCTCCGCCACGGCGATGGAGGTGGCCTCGTGCACGCCGGCCTTCACCACGCTGCCATAGACCGCGGCGACGAGTTCCCGCGTCGCCGGATCGGAGCCGGAGACGACCTTGGTGATCGTCTCGAACCGGTGCTGCTTGTCACCAGGGTTGATGCGTTCCGGCGAGTAGCCGACGGTGAAGTCCCGCCCACAGACCAGTCCCGATTCCGCCTCCAGCACCGGCACGCAGTCCATTTCCGTGGCGCCCGGATAGACGGTGGACTCGTAGACCACCACGTCGCCGCGCTTCAGATGCCGCCCGACGGTGCGGCTGGCGGCCAGCAACGGGCGCAGGTCCGGACGCTTGGCGTCGTCGATCGGGGTCGGCACGGTGACGATGTGGAAGTCTGCCTTCGCCAGATCCGTCGGGTCGTCGGTCAGATGCAGTCTAACTGCCGCCAAGTCCGCATCCGGAACCTCGCCCGTGTGGTCGTGCCCTTCCCGCAGCGCCCTGATGCGGCGCGCATCGATGTCGAAGGCGACGACGGGCACGCCCGTCCGACCGAAGGCGACGGCCACCGGCAGGCCGACGTAGCCAAGGCCGATCACCGAGATGCGGCGGGAGTGGGGCATCAAGTGGGGAAACTCCTGTCAGGGGAGCGAACGTGGAAGACCGCCCCTTATACACGCCCTGCCGGCATGGAAAAGAGAGAGGAAACGGCGGCTCTTTCCCATAACTGTTTGTCCACCATCCCGGGGCGCTCCTGTCATCGCTGTTGACCCTTAGGGGCCTTTGCTTCCATCCTCGCCGAAAGGGTTAACAGACCCATGAATATCCCAGGGTGATACACCAGCGGACAGACCGACTTGAATGAGGGGCAGATCGTCCAGCATGGTTTCAGTTCCGACCTCCTAAGCAAGCTCGGGTCTTGGCTGAACGGGGCAACGTCCATTCTCAACGCTCAGCTTTGCCGGCCGGATCCGCCGGTGCATTCCACCAGCTCACGACACAGCATTGCCCGCCCGCGCAACGGCTCGCACCGAGGACGACGAAATGACCGTAGCCGATCCCCAGGATCGATTTGCGTTTGGAAAAAACTGGCAGGGGTTCCTCGACCATCATTTCACCGAGGAGCGGGTGACCATCGCCCAGAAGCATCTTCTGGATTTTCTTCGCTTGCCCGACTTGCGAGGCAAGACCGTCTTGGACATCGGATCGGGCAGTGGCATCCATTCGCTCGGCATGTGGCGGGCCGGGGCGGAGCGGGTGATCAGCTTTGATTACGACCCGAATTCGGTGGCCGCGACACAAGCCCTGCACGCCCGGTCTGGAGCGCCCCGCAACTGGACCGTGACCCGAGGCTCCGTGCTGGACGCCAATTTCATGGCTGGCCTTCCGAAGGCCGACATCGTCTATTCCTGGGGAGTGTTGCACCATACCGGCGCGCAATGGACGGCCTTGCGCCACGCTTGCGGCCAAGTGGCGGAGGACGGCCTGCTGTACATCGCGCTGTACACGGCAGACGCTTACATCCGCCCCACACCCGAAGACTGGCTGCGCATCAAGAAAGCCTACAATGCAGGTGGCTGGCTGAAGAAGCGGTGGATGGAACTGGACTATATCTGGTTCTTTATGGCCCGCAGGTCACTATCCGGGTTGCTGAAGGTCCCTGGCATGGCCCGCTCCTACCGCCAGAGCCGGGGCATGTCGATGATGGTGGACCTGCGCGACTGGCTGGGCGGCTGGCCTATGGAGTTTTCCACCCTGCGCGAGGTGCTAAGCCTCTGTCAGGATGAACTCGGCTTCAGTCTGCGTCGCCTCGCCTCGGACGAGCCCAACAGCGAGTATCTGTTTGCCCGCCGACCCGAACCAGGGGATTTGACACCGGCCGTACGGGAGATCCGTTCGCTCGCGGAACTCTCCGAAAGCCGGCCGCTGTATGTCTATGGCGCGGGGCTGGGCGGGGACTTGCTTCTGCCCTTGCTGGAGGACGCGACCAATCAAACGGTCTCCGGCCTCATTGACAAGTTCAAATCCGGAGAGAAGCACGGCCTGCCCATCCTGAACCTCGAAGAGGCAGTCCGGACCTTGCCCAAGGACACGCCCATCGTCGTCAGCCTTGCCCAGTTCGGCGCCGTCGCCGCGGATCTGGTGAAAGCCGGCTTTACAAACGTGATCAACGCCAATCCCGTGGTCGTCGAGCAGCGGCGCCGGCTGGGCATTTAAGGACGCAGCATGGAAAGCCATTCGGGATGGAGCGAAAACTTCGCATCATCGGACAAGCCATACAGTGGCAACGGTCTTGAGGCCGTCCTGTGCTGCCCTGCTTGCCGGGCCGGAGGATTGGAGAGCCTTGCTGAAGGCCTGCGATGCCCTGGCTGCGGAATGCTGTTCCCTCGGATCGGCGAAACGCCGATCCTCGTGCCCGATGCGGAACACCATTGCGCCTCGGTCGAGCGCATGCAGAAGGAAAATCCAGCTTGGTACACGGCCGAGCAGGATCCGGAGGAAACCAGCCCCTGGCGCCATCACCTGAAGAAGCGGCGGCTCTATGTGACGGGTGTGATCCGGCGCCATCTCGAACGCCTCGGTCTGGAGCGCGCGGAGCGTCTTCTGGACCTCGGCTGTGGGGATGGCACCAATCTCCGCTGGCTGTCCGCTTTCGGGCGCGACATCCACGGCAGCGATTACAATCCGCTGCGTCTGGCCAGGGCCGAGCGGCGGCTTCCTTCGGCGAAATTCTTTCTCGCTGACATCTTGCGCTACCCTGTTCAGCCTGACAGCTATGACATCGTCTTTTGCAATCATGTCATCGAGCATGTTCCGGATGACCTGGGCGTCCTGCAAACGATCCGCCGCATCCTGAAGCCGGGAGGGTTGGCGATCCTCGGCACGCCCAATGAAGGCGCCTGGTGGTGGCAATGGGCTTATCGGCGCGCACCCGAGACGTTGCGCCAGACCGATCATGTCCACTTCTACACGGCACGCATCATCGAGGCGAAGATGCTCAAGTCCAGCCTTGATGTAACCGAAATCAAGCATCTGGGTTGGGGCCCACCGGATTGGGCGCTTGATGGCCGGATCCGGCGGTACAAGCTGGTGGACGACGGTTTCGCCCTGTTCGGCAGGGTGTTCCTGCCTCATCAGGCATCCTCGCTTTACCTGATCGCCACAAAGGGAAAGCCCGATGCCTGAGTCCGCCCGGATGCCCGCCTTCGAGAGAAGCCCGGCATGAAAGTGTTGGAACGACGGAACATTCCTCCCCAGCAGTGGGACGGCGTGGTTCTGGGATCGCCTGAAGGCTTCTTGTTCGCTTTGTCGGGATGGCAGGAGATCATACCCCCTGTCAAGCGGTGGGACCTGAGGGATCACGGCTTCGGAATCCTGCAGCGCGGCGCCCTGGCGGCGGTGGTGCCGTTGCACCAGCGCCCCGACGGTGCTCTGGCGTCCTCGGGCTGGGGCTGGAGCGGGCCGGTCATGCGCGGAGATTTATCCGCGGCCGAACGCCGGGAGGTGATGGCTGCGGCGATGGCGGAACTTCCCCGGCGGGCCCGGCGGCTGGAGGCGCGGGATTTGTCCCTGGGCATGCCCGCCATGACGGACAGCAGCATCCACGCTCCGCAGGGAGTGAACCCCTTCTTCCTCTTCGGCTGGAAGGACACCAGCCGTTACACGCGGGTGATCGATTTCACCGGGCAGGACGAGGAGAGCCTCTGGCAAGGGCTGGCTCCGGACGCCCGTCGGATCATCCGTCATTGCCGGGAGGCGGGTTTCCAGGTGGCCCAGGTGCCTTGGCCGGAGCATGTGGATTCCTATTACGCCATCCATGAGGAAACCTACACACGGACAGGGGTCCCGCCCCATCCCCGGGCCTATTTCGAAGGCATCGCCCGGTTGTCCACGCAGGGCCCCTACAGCCGGCTTTATGCCGGTTGCGATCCGGAAGGGCAGGTCGTGGCCTACCACAACGTCGCCGTCCTGAACGGTCTTTCGCTTTATCACACCGGCTGTTCGCGAACGCTCCATTTGAACAGCGGCATCAACTATTTGCTGTTGTGGGAAGCCATTCGCCAAGCCCATCTTGCGGGCGACCGGCGCTATGAGGTGGGGATCGTCGACCCATCCGAGACGGACGGAAAGATCGCCGGCCTGACCCGATTCAAGAGCAAGTTCGGGGGCATTCTTTGCCGGTCCTTTTTTGCCAGCCTGCACCTATGAGGTTCATGAGGCCCTCCGGAGGCCGACCGGCCCCTGGCTCGACAAGGACCTCGGCCACGTGGTATGCGCCTTGCTTATACCAAAAGCATAGTTTGAATCGATGGTGGGCGGGGAATGCGGAACGACAGCGAGTTGACGGCGCAGCCGGGCAGAGCCCTCGGGCTGACTGTGCATCCAAACGTCGACCGTCTGCCGACTGGACGCATTCTGCTGGTGGCCTGCGCCTATCACGGCACTGACCGCGACCCCAATCCTGACGAGGAAGGCGGCCCCGCGGGATTGTGCAAGCGATGGAACGGGCACCGGATGATGCACCGGAACTTCTACGCAAACCCCCGCCACCCAAGCTACATGGCCGCCCAGATCGACGAGTTGGCAGCTTGGCTGGCACCGGCCCATTGCGAACTGGTCATCGATTCCACGTGGAGGGACCGCTTCCATTTCACGCAGCTTGCCGTCGCGCGGCAGGATCCCGTGATCGATCCGGTTTCGTCCGGTTGGGCTCGCATGGCTGATGGGCAGCCTCCCGACGCCGTGATCCTGTGCTACCGCGACGCCCTGGGGCTTGGCTGCGCTCCCATCGAGCGGGCGGCGGCACGGCAGGTTTCCACTGTCTATGTTCTGAACGGACGCCGTCGTCTCTTCCGCCTGGATGGGGCAATGCGGCGACGCTTGGCGCTGCGCCGGTACCTGGCCGAGCGCCGCGTTATCGAGTTGCTGCTGGCCGCTGCGGTCGTCCCCGTGGCCATGCTGCTGGCCTGTTGGGATGGGATGACGGGCGACAGGAAGCGAGGCGATCATGTCTGATCCGGCCAAGACGGACATCCGGTCCTGGTGGGCCGACCACCCGATGACCTATGGGCAGGATCACGGCACCACCACCTACCGCACCGACAGCGGCGAGGAGAGAAAGGTCGAGATCGGATCGTGGGAGTTCTTTGAACAGGCGGATGCGACCTTCTATGCGTGGAATGAACCACTGCATGGCCCGGCCGGACATTTTTCCCGCATCTTCGACTATGAGCGCTACCGCGGCCGTCCCGTCCTGGAGGTCGGCTGCGGCATGGGCTGCATGGCCATGAACTGGGCCCGGCACGGCGCCCATGTCACGGCCGTGGATATCAATCCCGTTGCGGTGGAGCAGACCCGGCGCCGCTTCGCTAGCTTCGGGCTGAATGGCGACATCCGTTCCGCCGACGCGGAACAGCTTCCCTTCACAGACGAAAGTTTCGACTTCGCCTATTCCTGGGGCGTGCTGCATCACACGCCCGGCACGCGCAAGGCGCTCGCGGAACTCTGGCGAGTCCTGAAGCCCGGAGGGCGGCTCGGCATCATGCTGTACAACCGCCACTCCTTGCTGTTCCGCTTCCTGGTGCAGTTCCAGGAGGGCTTCGTCAATCTGGAAAGCCAGTTCCTGGACCCCTTGCAACTGGCCAGCCGCTATGGCGACGCTGCCCGGCAGGAAGGAAACCCGCACACGTGGCCCGTGACCATCAACGAGGTGCGCCAATCTCTTTTCCCAGCCGGCGCAAGGATAGAGGTGCGCGTCCTGGGCACCGACGTCCCGGACATCCTGGACGTTTGGTTCCCTTTCCTGGGGAAGAAGATGCCGCGTCCCTGGATCCGCGCCCTGGGCCGGCGTTGGGGATGGAGCTTGTGGATCGAAGTGGAAAAGCCCGAATGACCGGCATCGGAGACAGCAGCATGGCCACCCCGCCCAAAACCAATGCCCTTCCGCAAGGCCTGGCCCGCTATGACTCGTTGGCGCGGCAGGCTGGAATGGACCGCCTTTATCTCCTGCTGTCCTTCGATTGCGACACCGACCTTGATCCCGCCGCCGCCCTGGACCTTGAGCCCCTGCTGAAAGAGCACGGGATCCAGGCCACCTTCGCCGTGCCCGGAGCGCAACTGCTGAAGGCGGCTCCCACCTACCGCGGCCTTGCGGAACGGGGAGCGCATTTCCTCAACCATGGTGGCCTGCCCCATGCGGAATTCCGCGACGGCCGCTGGTGGGGATGCACCTTCTACGCCCGGATGCCGGAGGAGGAGGTCATGGCGGACATCCGCGATGGCCACCGCATCGTCCAGGAGGTGACGGGCCAGACTCCGCGCGGCTACCGCACGGCCCATTTCGGCGGATTCCAGGCACCAGAGCAACTGGCTCTGGTCCACGGCACGCTGGCCCAGCTGGGTTATGCGTTCAGCTCCTCCACCCTGCCGGCCCAGGCCCTGTTGCATGGCCCTTGGTACGACGCTGCGGGCATTCTGGAGATACCCACCTTTGGCACCTGGGCAGCCCCGGACACGCTGCTGGACAGCTGGTCACATCTGACCGACCGGCATAATTACGCCTTGGGCGACAGCTTTTACGACCTGTTCGCGGAAACGGTGGACCAGCTCCTGGGGGCGGGTGCCCACGGCATCCTGAACTACTACGTCGATCCCGCCCATGTGGCGGGGCAGGCTCCGTTCCAGCGCGCCCTGGAACATGCCACACGGCGGGGCCTCGCCAGCATCGGCTTCAACGACGTTCTGCGCCTCGCCGGCCGCCCGGTCTGACGCCATGTGCGGCATCGCCGGCATTCTTGATCCTCAATGTCCGCCGGAGGAGAAGCGGATATTGCTGGCCCGCATGACGGACGCGATCCGGCACCGCGGACCCGATGGAGAGGGCATCACCGCCGATGGGCTGGTCGGGCTGGGCATGAGGCGGCTGGCCATCATCGACCTTCCGGGGGGCGAACAGCCCATGGCCGACGCCGATGCGTCGGTGCAGCTGGTCTTTAACGGCGAGATCTACAATTTCGCCATCCTGCGCGAGGAGCTCGCCCATCGCGGCCACGTGTTCCGCACCCGCTCCGACACGGAAGTCGTCCTGCGGCTCTATCTGGACGGCGGACTTCCCGCGCTGGAGCGGATGAACGGCATGTTCGCCATCGCGATCTGGGATGGGCGCAGCCGCACCCTTCACCTGATGCGCGACCGGCTGGGGGTGAAGCCGCTCTACGTCGCCTGGGACGGGCAAAGGCTCCTGTTTGCGTCGGAGATCAAAGCCATCCTGGCCAGTGGCGTCTGGCAGCCTCGCGTATCCGGCCAAGCCATTTGGGATTACCTGACCTTCCGCTATGTTCCCGGCAACCGCTGCATCTGGGAGGACATCTGGAAGCTTCCCCCGGGCCACTGCCTGTCGGTGCCCGCCGGCGAGCCCCCTCCACCGTCCCGGCCCTATTGGACGTTGCCCAGACCCGCCCGGCCCGATGAGTTGTCGGGGGCCAGGCAGGACGCGGAACTCGATGCACAGTTCACCGCCCTGCTCGACGATGCGGTGCGTCTTCGGCTGATCGCCGACGTGCCGGTGGGGATCATGCTGAGCGGCGGGCTGGATAGCAGCGTGGTCGCCGCACTTGCAGCCCGCCAGGGACATCGGCCCCTGCTGACCTTCTCCGTTGCTTTTGAGGGAGCGCCGGAAATCGACGAACTTCCCTTCGCCCGGATGGTCGCGGACCATGTCGGCGCCGAACACCACGAGCTTCGCCTGACCGCGGCTGGGTTTCTGGAGCAGTTGCCGGCTTTCGTCCGTGCCACCGACGAGCCCCTGGCCGACTTGGCCAGCATTCCGTTGGGCGCGATCTCCGCTTTGGCGGCAGACCGGGTCAAGGTGGTGCTGTCCGGCGAGGGAGCAGACGAAATCCTGGCCGGCTACACCTTCGACCGGGTGGCCCGGGATTGGGCGGCGGCGCCCACGCCGGTTGATCTGCGCCGATGGCCGGTGCCGCCGCACATGACCAACTATATGACCTCGGCGGAGAAGCGAAACCTGCTGGCCCGGCCCGGCGACTGGCCCGACAGCATGGACCGGGTGCGTGGCCACATCGACCGGGCAGGGGACACCTCCGCCCTGGACCAGATTCTTTACGCCTACGGTCATGATTGGCTGGTCGAGGACCTGCTGATGAAGGCGGACAAGATGTCGATGGCTCGGTCTCTGGAACTGCGCACTCCCTTCCTGGATTACCGACTGGTCGCCTGGGCCGCCGCCGCGCCCGCCGCCGCAAAGACCGGCCCGGACTCCGATGGGGTCTTCACCACCAAGCGGTCCTTGCGGCGGCTGGCTGCGAAACTCCTGCCTCCCGCCATCGTGCAGCGGCCCAAGATGGGCTTTCCGGTGCCTGTCTATGGCTGGCTGACCGGTCCTTACCGGGATTTCGCGCACGACCGCCTCGCGGATCCGGCGGCACCGCTGCGGAATTGGTGCCAGCCGGAGGCCTTGGACAACGCCCTGAGCGCCGGGACGGCGGCCGAAACCGACCCGATGGATCGGCATCGGCTTTGGCACCTGCTGGTTCTGAATGAATGGATGCGCGAATGGCTGTGACCCGCGGTCTGATTGCCATCAGCTATTGCCTGCCGCCAATGCTGATGCCCCGGTCGATCCAAGTGTCCCGCTTGCTGGACCATACCCGTCGGTTGGGCTGGGACCCCGTGGTGGTGACTCCCGATCGGCCGCCGGCCACGCTGACCCTGGATCCGGTGCTGGATCAGCATTACCACGGCCGTTTCCGTCGGGCCGAGGTGGCGGTGCGAACCGAGCCGAAGCTGGCTTGGTGGCGCGCCCTCTATCAGCCCTGGGCCGCCGAACGGCTTGAGAATGCCTGGATAAAAGCAGCGGTGGCCCGCGCCAAAGCCCTGATTCGACAGGAAAAACCCGCCGCTCTGGTGACCTTCGGCCAGCCTTGGAGCGACCATCTTGTCGGGCTGGCGCTGAAACGCCGCTACCCGGCCCTGCCCTGGGTCGCCCATTTCAGCGATCCCTGGGTGGACAGCCCATACCACACGGCCACCCCCGTCACCCGCAAGGCCGAGGCCGACGTGACGGCTGCAGCCGATGCCCTGGTCTTCACCAACGCGGCCGTGGTGGATATGGTGATGGGAAAGTACCCCGCCGCATGGCGGGAAAAGACGCATGTCCTGCCCCACGCGCTGGAGCCTGAACTCGTACCGCCCCTGAAGCCGGCCGATGGCGAACGGGCGGGATTCCGCTTGGCCCATGTAGGCAACCTCTTCACCGGCCGACTGCCGGACCAGACCTTGTACGCCGTAGCCATGCTGCGGGACCAGGGCCGCTTGCCGCCCGGCTTCATTCTGGAATTGGTCGCCAATCAGTCCACCGGTGTGGGGCGCCTTATTCGTGAGCTGGGACTGCGGGAACAGGTGCGGGTGGGCGGCGCCATGCCTTATGGGGAAAGCCTGCGGCACATGGCGTCGGCCGACGCGTTGTTGCTGATCGACGGGGAGCATTCCGGCCGCAACGTCTTCCTGCCCAGCAAGATCATGGATTATTTGGCTGTCGGGCGCCCCATCCTGGGCGCCACTCCGGCAGACAGCCCCTCACACCAGCTCCTTGCGGATTTTGGGCAGCCCTGCGCCGCTCCCTCTGATCGGCAGGGTTTGGCCGACGCGCTGTCGCGGCTGTTGGCGGACGAGGTCCCCACCCCGGACCCGCGTGTAGCCATCGAGCGGTTCGGAGCGGACCGGGTAGCCCGGCAGTTCTGTGATATCCTGGACGGCCTCGGGTCAACTCTACGCTGACGCAAACTTCCGTTCTTTTGAATCCGAGGGGCTGGCGCTGGATTTGCCAAGAAGGCTGCCGACCTGTCACAAACAGGTTGTTGCTTGTGCCGCTTGCGCTGTTTCCAACACAGAGCGATCAGATAAATGACACTTTCAGCCAAATTCCGGATAAGAGGCACAAAGCCGACGCGAGAGCACACCCACAGCATACTGGCAACGAAGGAGGACTGATACGGCCGGGACCGGTGAACGGAAATGCCGGTTCATCAAGGGGAAGCCCCAAGGCTCGTCATCCGTGATTCCATCGTAAGATCGGCAGCTGCGAAATTATCCGCCACCAGTCGCTCTATGCCAAAGGAATCCTTCACAAAGGCGGATCCCGCCGTGCCCAGATTTCGCCGCAGGGCTTCGTCACTCAGCAAACGCTGGCCCCCTTCCACCAAAATGTCCATGGCTCCGTCCGGCACCGCATAGGCGTGCAGAGCGGGCGCCAAGGCTTCCAACACGCCGCCCACGGCGAAACCCAGCACCGGCCGGCCCAGACTCTGGGCTTCCAAATGGACGTTGGGCATGCCTTCGAAGGCCGCAGTGTGAAGCAGCAGGTCTGCCGCCGCAATCCAGGGCAGACCATCCGGCTGTGGGCCGGCCAAATGGACGCGCCCACCCAGCCCAAGCCGCTCCACCTCTGCGGCCACGGCGTCCCGCATAGGGCCGCCGCCGACCAGAACGGCCTGGAGGTTCGGGACGCTCCCGGCCAGCCGCCGCACCGCTTCCAGGAACAGGAAAGGCCGCTTCTCCGGGACCAGCCGGAACACACCCGCGACCAGGGGCTGGCCCGGCCGCAAGCCGAGTTCCTCCCGGATGCGCCGGCTTTCTGCCTTCGCCGCTTCCTGCTCGGCCGGGCTCGGGGCGGCGTTGACGATCACCCGGAACCGTTCCTCCGGGATGCCCATCCAGCGCGCGCAGGCCCTTGCCCCGGCTTGGCTGTTGGCGACAAAGCGCACCTGGGGGAAAACGGACAGCAAGGCCAGGCACCCGGCGTACCAGTCGATGCCGTTGGGGAAGTAATGGGTGAAGTGGCTGGGGTCGAGGCTGCGCAGGCACAGCAGGATGCGTGGAACCCCGGCCAGCAGGGCGGCAACCCCGGCCATCACCGATGCCCGCTCCATGTAGGCCACCACCAATGACGGAGGCCGGGCCAGCAGGGCCGCCCGCAAAGCCAGCACCCGGTGCATCATTTCCGGAGGCAGCAGTTCCACCGCCCGCATAACCGGCTCAGGGTCGGGACCGGCCAGGGCGCACGGGTCGCCGGTCCAATCGTCGCGCGGTTGCGGCAGATGGTTTACCGGCACCCCGCCCGTCCGCAAGAGCCGGTGCAACCCCTCCAGATCGGGCTGCGGTGGGCCCAGCACCAACAGCCGTGGACCAAGGCCCGCCTGTCCCAGCCCCGCGGCCAGACGGCAGATCTGCCGCTCCGACCCGCCCAACGTCAGATATTCGCTGACGAGGGCGACCCCCTCCCGCTCCGGTACGGGGGACGCCGCCACCGCGCGCATGCGCCGTCCCAGGGCCGCCACGGGATCGTCCGACAGGTCACGAAGCCGCCGCACCCAGGGCGTGTTGGGGATACCGGCGCCGAACGGCCGATCGCACTCGATCCGGAACGGCGGCATTACCGGAAAGTCGCCCAGAGCGCGAATGGTGTCCAGGATTGCCGGCAAGGCCGCGGACTGGTGGGGAAAGACCATCACCGCCGCGCCGGCGGGGTCCTCCCCGGCCAGACGCTCCGGGGGGGCGATCTCCACGCCCTGGACGCGGCACCCCCACTTCGCCGGGTCGGCATCGACCACGTAAGCCACAGGATGGGGAGCAAGCTGGAACAGGGCATGGCGCAGGTCCCCCGTCGCGCCCCAGCCGACCAGACGCCGCCGGCCGGCCGCAATGTCCCGGTAGAGCGCAGCCAGTTCCGGCCCTTCGTTCAGCACGGGGAATCCTCTGCGGCGTCGCGGCCGATCCGGACGGGATGGGTGCGCATCCAGGTTTCCAGCACCATCAGCGCCCAGAGTTGGTAGAGCGAGGCTTGCTCCGCCTGCCGTTTCATGAATCCAGCCAGCCGACGCGCGCCCAGCCAGCCAGCCAAGCGGTTGTCCGGCTCGGCCAGAATAACGCGCAGATGCTCCAGCACATGCCGCTTGGTCCAATCCTGGAAGACGGGCAGGCCAAACCCCGTCTTGGGCCGCTCAAGCCAATTCCTCGGCAGATAGCGGGCAGCCAACTGCTTCAAGACCAGCTTGCCCCGGAATCCATCGTGAATGTGTGCCTCGGGCAGACCGGCGGCAAAGCGCGCCACCTCCACCGACAGGTAAGGCGTGCGGCACTCCAGGCTGTTCAGCATGCTCATCCGGTCCACCTTGCCCAACACCACCGGCAAATAGTAGCGGGCGTCCATCTCCCGCAGCCGATGCACCAGGGGACGGGGATCCAAGTCCACCCGGCGCCGCAGCGACAGGATCAGATCGGCAGTGGCCGGCGGAACCCGGCCCAGAAGGGGGGGGAGTTCCGTATCGTGATAGACCAGCATGCGGCCGGAATAGTAATCCTTGCCCACATGCCAGCGTCGGGCCGCGATGTCGGCCTCGCGGCCGTGCGTGGCCGCCAAGCACTCGAAATAGCGCCCGTAACCACCGAACAGCTCGTCCCCGCCGTCGCCGGTCAGGGCGACCGTGACGCTGCGCCGCGCCCATTCGGAAACTAGGTAGGTGGGCAGGCAAGAGCTGTCCACGTTGGGCTCGTCCAGCCGGCGGGCCAAGTCGGTACCGAGCGCGATCACGTCCGGGGTCAACAGCCGGGCACGGTGGTCCACCCCCAGATGCCGGGCCATCTCCTCCGCCTGGAGGTGCTCGGTGTCGGGCGTGTTCTCGTAGCCGATGGTGAAGGTCTGGACTGACCGGTTGAGCCGTTTCGCAACCAGCGCCACGGCGGTGGAGGAATCCACCCCGCCCGATAGAAAAGCGCCTAGGGGCACGTCGCTGATGAGGCGCCGGCGCAAGGAGCGCAGCAAAAGCTCCTCCAGGGCGTCGGCCTGCTCGTCCAGGGACCGGCCGGCCTCGCGCTGACCGTCCACGATGAAGTCGAAATAACGCACCGGCTCGCCCGGCCCCTGCGGACCGACCCGGAGATAGCAACCGGCGGGCAACTTGCGGCAGGAGCGGTAGATCGTCCCCGGAGCGGGGATCAACTGCATCGTCAAATAGGTGGCGATGGCGTCAAGCGTGATCTCGGCGTCGAAGTCCGGCAGCGCGGTCAACGTGCTCAACTCCGAGGCGAACGCAAACAAGCCGTTCTGGTGGGTGTAGTAGAGGGGCTTCTCGCCGAAGGCGTCCCGGCTCAGCAAAAGCTCCCCACTGGCGTCGTCGTACAGGCCCAGGGCGAACATGGCGTCCACCCGGGTGAGGAACCAGGGACCCTGGCGTTGCAGGCCGGCCAGGAAGACCTCCGTGTCGGTGCGGCCTGCGAAGGTCTCCCCCTGGGCGGCCATTTCCGCCCTCAGCTCCTCGAAATTGTACAGTTCACCATTGTAGGTGAGTTGCAGCCGCCCGCCATCGCGGCTCATGGGCTGGTGCCCGGCCGGCGAAGTGTCGATGATGCTGAGGCGACGGTGGACCAGGATGCATCGGTTGTCTGGAGCGTGCCAGATGCCCATGTCGTCCGGCCCGCGGTGGCCTAGCCGGCGGGCCATCTCCAGAGCGGTTGCCCGCATGCGTTCGGGAGAAAGACGCCCGTCGGGATTGAGAATTCCTGCGATACCGCACATGCCGTTTCCCCCGGATACCCCGGACCGGAACCGCCCGAAGTGGAGGCGGAGTATATATCTTGAGCCCGCGCGGAGTACACATTGGGGGTAGAATGGACAGCCGTGCCGGCTTTCGGGCCTGCCCCGGCCAACCTTGACCCAGGATGCCGTTCCTTCTATAGGCTGGGCAACCTCGGGACCGTGTTCAGGACGTTTCGCTTCATGGCAACAGTGCTCCGGAAAATCCGGATAGCAACGAAATCCGTTTTTTCCGCGCTGTCCGGGAGCCTGCCATGATCTTGTCCAGCACAGCGGCCATACCCGTGTATCATGACCTGCTAGCCGGCCGCCGACAGGCCGTCGCCTGGGGCGTGACCGGGGCGATGCCCTATCTCCTGCTGCAATCGCCCCACCCGTTCCTGTTCATCGTCGATCAAAATCCCGAACTTTGGGGGCGCCGCATCCTCGGTATACCGGTCCGCCCGCCAGAACACCTTGCCGAGCTGGACCCGGAGGTCACAGCTGTGGTGATAACGGCTGACTTCGACCGGTTTGGTAACGCCATCGCCGCGCAGATCGCCGAACTGGGCAATCATCCTGCCGTGCGGTGGATGGAGCCGGAGATGTTGTCCAGCCTTCTCGGGCCGATTGTTCCACCGTCCACGGAATGGTTGAGCGGCTGGCCGGGCCCGTTGAACACGGCTTTCTGGAGCGATCCAGTGCGGTTCTGCAGCGAAGCTCTGCAGAGGCATGCCCGTCCACCTCGGGTGGAGTTCGGGGTCCCCCCCCATGCTTGCCTTTGGGTGGGAGGGCTCGCCACCGGCGGGGCTGAACGCCAATTGGTCTATCTGGCCCTGGGGTTGAGAGCTTGCGGCTGGCGCGTCACGCTCGTCACCCAGTTTCCTCCCGGCCCCGCAGCGGACAACTACGTGCGCAGGGTGGACGAGGCCGGCGTGGACCGGTTTGAAATGCCCTTCCCTCGCGAATTCTGGGGCGGGATGGAGAACGGGCTTCTGGAACGGCATCGTCCCGCCCTGGAATGCAGCGCCGCCTTCCTGCGTCACGTAACCCACGCCGTGGCGACCAGCGTCGAAACCCTGGACACCCTGACTCCTGACCTGCTGGTGGGCTTCCTGGACATTGGCTGCATGGCGTCGGGCATTGCCGGCCTGCTGACGGGAGTCCCGCATATTTTGATGTGCGGACGCAGCGTCAACCCGACCCACTTTCCCGAACTTGCACCGCTCTGTCGGGAACCGGAGATGTTGCCGGCCTTGTATCGTCTCCTTCTGGAGCATCGGTCGGTGCGTCTGGCCAACAACAGCACGGCCGGTGCTGCATCCTATGCCGAATGGATCGGCATGCCTGCCGCCGGCATCGGGGTGGTGCCGAACGCCGTCGATCTCGAAGCCCTGTCCCAGGTTCCTGCCGACGCTGGCATCCGTTGGCGGGCGCGTCTGAACATTTCTCCTGAAACGCCGGTAATCGTCGGCGTCTTTCGTCTGACGGAGGAAAAGGAACCCTTCGTCTTTCTGGACGTGGTGGAGCGGGTGCACCGGCACAACCCCAAGGTCCAGGCCTTGCTGGTCGGCGACGGCCCCCTACGCGCGACACTCGCTGAGCGGATCCGGGAGCGCGGGCTCTCGGAAGTCTTGCGTCCGTTGGGCAGGCAAGCCGATGTGTTCGGGATTTTGAAAGCGGGCGACCTGCTGCTCCAGACATCCCGCATGGAAGGGATGCCAAACGTGGTGATGGAAGCGCAGGCGCTTGGCCTGCCGGTGGTCGCCACCAGTGTGGGCGGCACACGGGAATGCTTGGCGCCCATGCTCCACGACTTCACCGCCGACGCCGGAGACGCGAACGCTCTGGCCACCCACTGTCTGACACTGCTGGCTTCTCGGGAGCGAACCGAGTTGGGAAAGGAAGCGGCGGCACACATTGCCCGGAAAGCTTCGATTCCAGCGATGACGCAGCGCATGCTGCGCGCAGCTGGCTGGCCTGGCCCGGATACCGGCAGTTTTGAATTTACCGGCGTTTAACGCGGCATAAGCGACCCTTCCTCCATCCGGGGCAGATCCAGACAAGAAGGCGGAAGAACATGACTCCCCCCCGTACATCGGCAAACATCGACACCGAGGCTTGGCGTTCCGCGATCAAGGCCGATGCCTTCGCCAGCTATCACGCCGAGATGGGCAGGGCCGTGCTGAAGGAAGGAAACATCCCTGCCGCAGTTGAGCATTTCCGCCAAGCCTTGGGCCACGATCCGCGCCATCGCGTCGCCCAGGTCCGGCTGGTGGCCACGTTGTGCCAGCACAGTGAGAACGCCACCGCCGCCCAGCAAGCCCATGCGGCGGCAATAGCCGTCGACCCGCTGTACGAGCCGCGTGGACACTGCCTGATTGCGCTGGAAGCCATGGAGGCGAAGCAATGGGAGGCGTCCGAACAAGCCCTTTCCGAAGCGGAGCGCTTGGCGCCTGGGTTGCCGGAAGCCGCCTTCTGCCGCCGCCTTCTGGCCATTGCCCGCGGGCGAGGGGAGGGCCCGGACGCGCCCCCTCCCTCCACGACCGGAGTCAGCCCTGACATCGCTTGGAACATCGTCGAGGAGGCGCTGTCCCTTTCCTTCGCCGCCTTCGTGGAAAACCGCTTTTCGGCTATGGTGGAGGTCTGCCGGCTGGCCCTGGCCCTGGATCCGGACTGTTCGCGAGCCGACGCGCAACTTGGCCGGGGCTTGACCCGCCTGGGACGGCAGGAGGAAGCCGCCGCAGCCTTCGAACGGGCGGTCGCCCGGGAAGGTGAGCAGGCCGATCTGCTCTGGTGGTTCGCGGAATGCCTGATGCGCCTGCCGGAGGGGGTTGATCGAGCGGCCAGCCTGTTTGAACGCGCTGCGGCGCTCAATCCGGATTCGCCGCTGATCCACGCCAGCCGAATCCATTATCTGCTGCAGCGGGGGCGCTTCGCTGAGGCGATCCGTCTGGACCAGTCGCGGCTTGAGCGGAACCCCACCGATATGGTCACCCGTGGACGTCTTGCCGTCGGCTTGCTCAGGGCCGGGCAAGCCAACGAGGCCGTCACTGAGTTCCGCCATTGCCTGAAAAGCGTCTCCAATCCCTTTCTTAACGCTTATCTTGGCTTGGCACTCCTGGCTGCCGGCGACGTGTCCGCCGCCGTCACCACCCTTGAGCAGGCGTTGCAGCAGAAAGCAGGCGACGCCTGGATTTCCAGTTGCCTTGGCTTAGCCCGGCAGGCAGATGGCGCACCCGACCAGGCCTTGACCCTGCAACGCCACGCCGCGCAAACCGATGGTTCGGCCTGGGTGCAGATCACTCTGGGGCTGGCCCTCGCCGCCACGGGAAACCGAGAGGGCGCATTGGCGGCTTGGCGGAGCGCGGCAGAACAAGAACCTTGGAACCTGTTCTACTATTTCAGCCTAGTTCCGACTTTTCGGACCGAACTGCTGCAAGGTTTCGAAGAAATCGGGTTCACGACATCCTCACCTTTCTGGCCGGACGGACAATGGACCGGGATAGCGACCTGAGCGCCGCCGGCGCCCTGAAGATCGAAACCTGTTTCATATCTAGCGACTTGTGGATATCCCCCGTGATGTCAGACAGAAATTCCGCGATGCCGACAAGCCCCCCTGATCCCGCACCTAATGCCCCGAAGCCCTCGCCTCCGAACGACCTGACATCCAGCATCGCAGGCGTTCTAGCGGTATTGCGCGCCGGTTCATTGGCCGATGCGGAAAAGTTGTACCGCATCGGCATCGAGCGGTTTCCCAACCAGCGGTTTCCCGATCTTGCGCCTGGAATGCAACTGCTTCAGGCAGGGCTGGCTTGGGCAGCACTGGATTTCGTCGTCCACCGAACCAGCGTGACCGGCCCCGAAGCGGAAGGGTTGCGCGGTCGTGCTCTCCTGGCCCTGGACCGCCCGGCGGAAGCGGAAGCTTTCCTACGCGCGGCCTTGGCTCCTCGGCGAGTTTTCCAAGAGTCTGTGGAGTTGCAGGAGGCTCTGGCGGAAGTCTGCGACCGATTGGGCCAAGCCACAGAGGCGAGGTTCTGGCGCCGCCGGGCGCGCATCATGGCAGAAAACTTTTGCGCCCCGGCGATAGCGGATTACGACCGGGCTTTCGCCTTGCGTCGAAACACCCGCAATCCCCTGCGAGAGCGCGCCACCTTCTGGCCCCTGGCTTTTGCCGCTGATGGCAACCTCACCCTGAAGCGGGCAGATCTGCGCACCTTCATGGAGCGCCATATCGTCGCCGGCCTACCCCGGCCGACACGCTTTATCCGGGCCGAGGACCGAATCTTCAGCTTCGGATCCTGTTTTGCCCGCAACATCGCCGCCGCCTTGCTGGACTTTAACGTTGTTCCGTTCAACGCGACTTTCTTCGAGGACATCAACACCCCCATTGCCAACCAGCTTTTCTTCGAATGGCTGTTGGGCAAGCGCCAAGCCGACGCGGACGAGAACACCCGCCGGATGGAGATCCTGTACGGTACCGAACGGGATCGGGTGATCCGCAACTTGGCCGCCGCCGACGCGTTGATCATGACCGTCGGAGTTGGCGCCGTGCCGTTCGATACTGCCACCGGCCAGTTCGTATTCGCACCGGTGTTCGAGGATGGCGCCTTCGATCGGATCGAAATGCGCACGCTGTCGGTGGCCGAGCATACGGCCTGCCTTCAGGCGACGGTGGACAGCATCCGTGCGTTCAACCCAACCGCGCCGCTCTACGTCACATTGTCCCCTGTTCCGCTGAACGGGACGACGGAGTTCCCCTCGACCATCATCGCCGACTGCGTCTCTAAATCGACGTTGCGCATAGCCTTGGCCGAACTGCTGCGGACGTCGGGGGACAACACGTTCTACTGGCCAGCCTTCGAGATCATTCGCTGGCTTGGCTCGCACCTGGAATTCGCTGTTTTCAACAATCTGGACAGCCGCCACCCCGATCGGGAAATCATCGCCGAAATCACCGACCTTTTCGTCCAGACTTTCGGGGACAGTTCGCTGGTCCGGCTTCGTCCCGCCATCGACACGCCACGGACGCCCTGATGGCAAACCATTCCGCCCCCGCGCGCATCCTCTGCATCGCCGGTGCCCGGCCGAATTTCATGAAGGTGGCAGCGGTGCTGGCGGCGTTGCGCCGGCGGGACGGGCTGATGCCGATCCTGGTGCACACGGGCCAGCATTATGACCCGCAGATGAGCGGGCAATTCTTCGAGGAGTTGGGCCTGCCCGCCCCCGACGTGAACCTGGAGGTGGGATCGGGCAGCCATGCGACGCAGACAGCCGAAATCATGGCACGCTTCGACCCGGTGCTGGAGCGGGTAGCGCCGGCCTGTGTGCTGGTGGTGGGGGATGTCAACTCCACCCTGGCCTGCGCCTTGGTGGCGGCCAAGCGGGGTGTTCCCCTGGCTCATGTCGAGGCCGGCCTGCGCAGCTACGACCGCACGATGCCGGAGGAAATCAATCGGGTGGTGACCGACCAGTTGGCGGACCTGCTCTTCACCTCCGAAACCGGCGCTCTGGCCAACCTGCAGCGCGAAGGCATTCCGGCCGAACGGGTGCATTTCGTCGGCAATGTCATGGTGGACACGCTGCTGGCCAATGCGGAACGGGCAATACCGGTGGCACACACCCTGGCGACGTCCGGGGTGGAGCCGGCCCGTGCAGCGCCCTTCTTGGAGGCCGGGCACCCTCTTCTGGTGACGCTGCACCGTCCGTCGAACGTGGACGACCCCTCCACGCTTCAGGGACTGGTGGCTGGGCTGTGCGATCTGGCGCGGCTTCGCCCCATGCTCTTCGTCCTGCATCCGCGCAGCCGGGCTCGGCTGGAGCAGGCCGGCCTCGGAGAGCAGCTGGAAGCCGCCGGTTGCGTTCTGCTCCCGCCCCAAGGCTATCTGGCCATGCTGGGGTTGCAGCGGCATGTCAGCTTGGTACTGACGGATTCAGGGGGCATCCAGGAGGAAACAACGGCCCTGGGCATCCCCTGCTTCACCCTTCGGACCACGACAGAACGGCCGGTCACGGTGGAAGAGGGAACCAACCAGCTCGTACCGCCCGAACCCGACGCCATCAGGACCGCGTTCGGCACCTTTCTGAAAAACGGCGGCAAAGGCGCCAAGCGCCGGCCTGCCCTTTGGGACGGCATGGCGGCCGAGCGCATCGCCACCGTCCTGGACCACAGGTTTGCGGGTGCTCGTTGCCCTTCCACCGATGTAAGCTCTTTCAAGGGGACCCCGGAACCATGAGCCGCCCAAACCGCCCCCTGACCACGCGCATCGCCGAAGCCGTTTCCACCCGCATCATGGAAACCTTGAGCCCTGACTATACCGAAGAAACGTTCCGCCAGTTCGCCCCACGCATGAAGGTCGAAACGGTTCGCCGACGCCTTCGCGCGCGGGACAGGGTTCTTGAAGTGGGGTGCGGCAATGGGCTCTACATGCGGGTTCTATCGGGCCTGTGCCGTGAAATCGTTGGTGTCGACATCACCGATTCCCTGCTATCTGCAGCACAATCGGCGTTTCGGGACAGGGCGATCGACAACTGTCTGCTAGCCAAGGGCAGCGCGACTGCGCTTCCGTTCGGTCCCGACCAGTTCGACCTCGTCTATTCCTTTTCCACGCTGGTGATGGTGCCTGATATCGAAGCGGCCGCTGCGGAAATGACAAGGGTCCTGAGACCTGGCGGCGTCGGTATTTTTGACATCATGAACGTCGGCACACCCACCTATCGGCACTGGAATGACTGGTACCTGGCACAAGGACATCCGGGATTGGCAGCGCTCAGCTGGACCGAGACACAGCGCCTTTTGTCCAGGCTTGGCATGCAAATTCTCGATCAGCCCGCGTTCGGACTGGTGGATCACCTCAAATACTGGCGGCCCGCACTGAACCGGCCGTGGCTGGAGCGGACATCTCACCATCCCAGCTTCGATCTGGACCACTGGCTGTCCAACCTGTGGCCTTTCCGCCGTTTGCCCAACAAATGGTACGTCGTGGCCCGAAAGGAGCATGACGAGCGCCCGCATCTCACAGGCTGGACAGGAAGAGCCTGCACCGGACAGGCCCAGCCATGACGTCCGAACTTGCGCACGACAGCCTTTCAACTTGGCCCGAACAGAAGCGTGCGGAGCTGCTTGCCTATCTTCACGGTCTCTACAAAGGGGTCTTCACCGAGGAGGCGATCCAGTTCCACCTCGACGTCCATGTCGGCTTCGATTTCGCCGACCACGCCTTGAGCAGGATACTGCCCACGGCCCGCCCCGGTGAACGTCTGTTCGACATCGGCAGCGGCTTTGGCAGCTTTGTCCTTGCGGCACGCGCCGGGGGACTGGACGCCCGGGGCATCGAAATCTCGGAGTTTGAAACGGGCATCGCCCGCTGGCGGCTGCGCCGACTGCGTCCCCAGGACGACGCCGACTTCGTATTCCGGACGGACGATGCCCGAAGCCTGGATCTCCCCCCGGCAAGCGTCGACATCGTCACCCTCTGGAATGTGCTGGAGCATGTGGACGCTTACGACACCGTTCTCGCGGCGGTCCACAGGCTGCTGCGGCCGGGGGGGCGGGTGTTCGTGATCTGCCCCAATTACTGCGCGTGGCGTCTTGAGGCCCATTATCACGTTCCGTGGACACCTTGGCTGGCCCTGCTGCCCCGATCTGCGGTGGCGCGGCATATTCGCGACAAAGGGCTGGATCCGTGCTTTTTTCAGACCAGCATTTTCCGCCGCACCAACTGGGGGGTCCTGTCAGCCCTGAAGCGGCTTGGATTCCAACTTTTCAACTTGGACAACAATTGGCCCATGGATGTCGGCCAAGGCGGTTTCAGAACCTTCCGCAAACGCCCTCGCCGTTTTCTGAATTTCTGGAATCCGTTCCGGCCCACGGTAGAATTGGCGGCCCGCAAAATCTGAAATCTCGCGCCGCCCGCCGTGCCGGTCGGGACGCACGTCATTAAAGAGGTCAGAATGTCTCGTCTGATGGTCATCGTTCCCGATCGGTTAACGGACATCATCAAGAAAGGAGAGTTTCAGCCCTGCTATTACAATCCGGGCAACCTCTTTGACGAGGTGCATCTGTGCAGCACGACGCCCGATAAGCCGGATCTTGCCGCCTTGCAGCACACGGTCGGGACGGCGCGGCTGCACTTCCATGTCATTCCGGAAGACCTCGACCTGTGCCAGCGGGACTGGCGCCGGGACAATTATGCCCCACTGCGTCAATGGGCTCGCCCCGGCGTGGAGTTGGCCGCCCGGATCCAGCCCAACCTGATCCGGCTTCACGGTGCCGATTGGAACATCTGGGTGGCGAAGTGCATCCGCGAGGAGCTCGGCATTCCCTTCGTCGTTTCCCTGCATATCAACCCGGACATCAACCAGCCTCGCCAGTATCCTGGGCCGAACTTGGAGCCGCACCAGATTCGGCACAACGAGTTCTTTGCCTATATCCAGGACGAAGGGCTGCGCGCCGCGGATCTCGTGATGCCTGTTTACGAGCCGATCATTCCGTTTCTGGAACGGGTCGGCGTCGTGAGCTACAAGGTTTGCTACAATATCTTGGACGGGCAGAATTTGCGGCCAAAGGAGCGGTACGATCTGGCCGCCCCGCCCCGGCTGCTCTACGTCGGCCGTGTGTTCGGCGACAAAAACCCGGAACCCATCATCCTCGCCTTGGAGCAAATCCCGGACGCGACCCTGACCATCGTCGGGGACGGCCCCTTGCGTGTTCCCCTGGAGATGATGGTGCAAGAGCGCAACCTGCAGGAGCGGGTGCATTTCCGCCCGGCGGTCCACAACGCGGAACTGTGCCGGATGCTGGGCGAGTTCGACCTGTTCACGATCCACACCGAGTATTTCGAATTGAACAAGTCGCTGCTCGAAGCGCTGCTCACCGGATTGCCCGCCGTCCTGAACCGTCGGCGCGGCACACCGGTACCGGAGTTGGCGGAAGCCAACATTGTGCGCTTCGTCGATCCCACCCCGGACAGCTACGCCGACGCGATCCGGGAACTGCTGGCCAATCATGCCGGTCGCGCGGCTTTGGGTCGGCGCGCCGCGGCACATGCCCAGACCCGCTGGGCACCGGCCCTGACCGAGGCGAAGGTGGTCAGCATCTATCGACGCTTCATGCGCTGAGCCGGAAGGGGGCCTCCCACCCCGACACCGGTCACGACATGGTCAGGTCATAAGGAAAATCGAACAATGCAGCGCCAAGAGGATCGCCCAGCCGCATGGCCCGAAGCGGACACATGGCCCCAGGCGGACAGGGACGATTCGTGGCGGTGGGATTCCGCCTTGGCGGCCATCGCCCCGGACGAATTCGACCTCTTCTGCATCGACATTTTCGACACGCTCATCTTGCGCCGGTGGGGTCCTCCCGAGACCGTCTTCGAACGTGTGGCACAGGACGCGCGCACCGCCGGCCTGCTCGACCCGTCCATGACCGACGATGCCTTCGTCATCGTCCGCCGTCAGGCGGAGGCACGGGCCCGAGCCTGGGCCCGGACGCAGGGCCATTCCGAAACCGGACTGGCGGACATCTACCGCGCCCTGGAGGTGCCCGGCATCGACGCCGCGGCCCTGGAGCGGCTGGAGCGCACGGTCGAGCGCAGGGCGGCGGTCGCCAACCCCAACCTCGTCGCGCTCCTGTGCGACCTGCGCCGCCGGCGGAAGCCCGTCGCCCTGGTGTCCGACATGTACCTGGGCGGGACGGAACTGGAGGATTTGCTGGGGTCCGTCGGCATCCTGCCCGGGCGGGATTACGACCGGCTTTACGTCTCTTGTGACCACGGCGCCTCGAAGGCCGGCGGCGCGCTGTTCCGGGTCGTGCTGGCGGACCATCCCGGTGTGCCGCCTTCGCGGATACTCCACATTGGGGATGACCCGGTCACTGACAAGGCAGGAGCCTTGGCCGCGGGTATCCACAGCGTGCATTACACCCAGCCTGGCCGTTCGAAGGAGATGCTGCGGCGCGAGTCCCTGCTGGGCAACGCCTCACGGGGGCCGTTGACGCTGCTGCGCACGCTCGCCGGGCGCCGCAGGACGGAGCAGGAGGACGATGCGTTCTGGCACCACTACGGCGCGTCCGTCCTGGGGCCCATCGCCGTACATTACGCCAATTGGGTGCTGCGCCACGCGGCGGCGCGCGGCATCCGGCGCATCGCTCCCCTGATGCGCGAAGGGGAATTGCTGGGTCAGCTCATCGCCCGCGAGGCGGAACGGCTCGGCATGGATGTTGACGCAAGGCCCCTGGCGGTGTCCCGCGCAGCGCTCTACCTGCCGTCGCTGACGCGCTTCGACGAGGCGGAGTTCCGCTCTCTGGGCTCTGAAATCTACCTGACGCTTCGGGATGTCATGGTCATGTTTGGCCTGGACGATTTGCCACACGCGCTCACGGGCCACGCCGACCGTCCCCTGGTAGATCTGCTGGGCGCCGAATTCGGCGAAGGTGCCGACGCATATCAAGCCGCGCGCTCCTATCTGCTGGCCGAAGGGACGAAGGATCGCATCCTCGCCAAGGCGCGGCAGGCGCGCCGCAATCTCGTTTCCTATGTCGAGACGGAGCTTGCGGATGCCGGCCCCGTAGCGCTGGTGGACATCGGCGCGAAGGGGTCAATGTTCGAGCGGCTTTCCCGCATGCCCGAACTGGGCGAGCGGTACGATTTCCACGGCTATCTCTTCTACGCCACGCCGGACGCCCTTCACCGGATGGCCAACGGCCTGCGCGTCCAAGTTCACATGCCCCTGGCCGCCGCGGCGCTGGAACGGGCGAAAGTCGTCTACCGCAGCCCGCAGTTTTTCGAACTGCTTCTGAACGGCGAGGCCGCGACGACTGCAGGGTACCGCCGCGATGCCGAAGGCCGCGCTGTCCCGGTGTTCCTGCACATGGACATCGACGCGGCCCAACAGCGCGCCCTACGGGCCTGCCATGCCGGCATCTTCTCCTACTACGATCAGTGGGCCGCCCTAGCGGAGCGGAATGATGACGGATCGGGCGGGGCGTGGGAGGTCGATCCGGCCGTGCTTCTCGGCATCCTTCATCGGGCCGTCCATCTGCCGACGCACGAGGAGGCGTCGCGGATCGGACGCCTCGTCTTCGACGTCAACAACGGCTCTCCGGTGCGACTGCCCCTGTGCAACAACGATGCCCGGCGGGTTCTGGCGGAACTGTGCGCAGCAGCCCCTCCACCCCTGTGGCTGAGCTTGGCCCTGCAGACACGGCCATCCGAACTGCCCTGGCCACAGGGAACGATGGCCTTGGAGCAGCCCGGGCACATCGAGGAGATGATCGAGGGCGCGCAAGGTGGTTTCGGCCACAGGACCATCAGCCGGCAGCTCGTCCATATGGCGCGACGCGCCAGGGTGAGCCGCTTCATCCTCTGCGCGGCCGGCGGCATGGGCGGTATGGGGCCAACGCTCCTCGACGTGGCCCACGAAGCTGGGCTTGAATGCGTCGGCTACGCCGATCTTCTGGTCGTGGGCGACGGCGTCTTCCGGCAGGCGGAGCTGGGACTGGCGGACGCCGCGAGGCAGAGTTGCCGGGATATCATCGTTGTCAGCGTCGGCTACGGCCCCGCCATCATTGACGCCCTGAAAACGAACGGCAAAGGCGACGGCCGACCGCTGCGCTGCTGGTGGTACGACGGAACACGTTTCCGGACCACGCGGCTTCTGCACGGCACGGAAGAGGACATCGCCTGAACACGCGCCGGGGGCGCCGGCGCTGGATGAACTGTGCAACGACAATTTCGGCGTCCGGCCGTATTGCCGCACTAAGAACTGCTACTTGGCGCCCATTGCCGCCCAGCCGTAACTGGCAGGGGCGACGTGCCCCCGAACGAACCTGTCCCTACAAACTTCCAGCCCCCTCATACCGCGCCATTGGGGCCACCCATCGACGCACCTTCGGGCAGCCGTCCCAAAACGCTGATGAATGATGGGGGTCGAGTAGCAACGGTACGGGAAACCTAGGTAAGGCCCCCTGACTGTCTCG
>NZ_QLKQ01000048.1 GCF_003349955.1 Azospirillum brasilense | reverse complement strand
GGTTGGGGGGATGGTTGGGGCGGTGCCGGGGGCCGTCACATGCAGGTCGGACATCTGGGCGATCAGCATCGGGCACCCCTTGGAACGCGAGGGTCGGAGGACCAAGGATTGTCACATCGCCGATTTCCCAGTCGTGTTCAAGAGTCCAACCGGAGCAAAACTTCCTTTACGCTTCCGTGACAGGCTGAGTCATCGGCCGAACGACCGTCTCGCCGCCACTGCATCGGATCGGGGAATGAGCGCGTCCACCTCCGCCTGCCTGCTCGCCCGGTTGCTGGCGTCCGGGAAGTTCTGGTTGAAGCGCGCCCGCATCGACTCCCCGGACCTCGGCGAGGGCGCCCCGCCACCCGGCGCGGATGGCGTCCTGGTTGCCGACCTTCGCATTGAAGGCGATCGGATTCGTGCGGTTCTACCGGCGGGCGAAGCGCCTTGCTGCGCTCCCGGCCTTTGCCTCGACGGCGCGCCGGTTCGTCCACGTGGTGGCTGCACCACCGTTGGTCCCGGTCAACCCGCTGATCTGACGGTGATTTTTTCCGATGGGGAGCGGTTTGAGATGGAGAAGGGCCGGGTTGTGCAACCCGATCCGCCGCCCGATTCGCCGCCGTCGCGCGCCTGAACCCGTGCAACCGTCTCGACTCCGGAACTGAACTGAACGATATAGTTCAGTTTACCGCCCGCCTCTCACAGCGGCCCGGTTGACACGAAACGCCCCGCGCGCCCGTACGGCGGGCCGGCGGGCCTGCGCGGGTTCCGTATTCATGCGCCACACGCTTCGCATCGTCGCCCTTCTGGTCCTGGTCGCTCTCGGCGGCGGCGCCTACTGGTACTTCGTCAAGCAGGGCGGAACCATCAACACGCTGCTCGCCGGCAAGGTTCCGTCCCCCGGCGGCGCCTCCGCCGGCGCTCCCGCGGCGGGCGGGCCGCCGGGCGGCGCGCCGCCGATGCCGGTGGAGGCCCTGCCGGTCAAGATCGGCACCGTGTCGCGCCAGGTCACCGCGGTCGGCTCGCTGCTGTCCAGCGAATCGGTGGTCATCCGGCCCGAGGTGGCGGGCAAGGTCTCCGAGATCGCCTTCCTGGAAGGGCAGGCGGTGAAGAAGGGCGCGGTGCTGATCCGGCTGGACGACTCCATCGCCCGCGCCACGCTGGCCCAGGCGCAGGCGAGCATCGCCTTTTCCCGCGCCGAGCTGTCGCGCGCCGAGGAGCTGTACCGCCAGCGCACCGGCCCGGCCCGCAACCGCGAGCAGGCGCTCGCCAAGCTCCAGTCCGACGAGGCGGCGGTGCAGCTCGCCAAGGCGCAGTTGGAGAAGCTGACCCTGACCGCGCCCTTCGACGGCGTGCTGGGCCTGCGCAAGGTCTCGGTGGGCGACGTGGTGGCGGCGGGCAAGGACATCGTGAACCTGGAGGCCATCGAGACCCTGAAGCTCGATTTCCGGGTGCCGGAGCTGTATCTGCCAACCGTCCGCACCGGCCAGACCCTGAAGGTCGCCGTGGACTCCTTCGGCGGGCGGACCTTCGACGGCACGGTCTACGCCATCGACCCGCTGGTCGACGTGAACGGCCGCGCCGTGGTGATCCGCGCCCGCGTCCCCAACAAGGACGGCGCGCTGCGCCCCGGCCTGTTCGCCCGGGTGGCCCTGACGCTGGACCAGACCCCGAACGCCGTGCTGGTGCCCGAGCAGGCGGTCAGCGCCTTCGGCAACAAACAGTTCGTCTTCAAGGTGGTGGATGGCAAGGCGGTGCAGACCACCGTCACGCTGGGCGAGCGCCGCAACGCCGAGGTGGAGATCACCGCCGGCCTGCAGCCCGGCGACGTGGTGGTGACCGCCGGCCAGTTGAAGATCCGCGACGGCGCCCCGGTGGTGGTGGTCAACAACAAGCCGGCCAACGAAAAGCCGGCTGGGAGCTGAGCCGATGGTCCTCTCCGACATCTCCATCCGCCGGCCCGTCCTGGCGACGGTCATGAGCCTCGCGCTCATGCTGATCGGCATCGTGTCGTACCAGCGCCTGTCGGTGCGCGAATATCCGAAGATCGACGAGCCCGTCGTCACGGTCGAGACCACCTACAAGGGCGCGTCGGCCGAGATCATCGAAAGCCAGGTCACCCAGATTCTGGAGGACTCGCTGTCGGGCATCGAGGGCATTGACGTGATGTCCTCGATCAGCCGCGCGGAGAAGAGCCAGATCACCCTGCGCTTCCGGCTGGACCGCAACGTGGATACAGCGGCCAGCGACGTGCGCGACCGCGTCGGCCGCGTGCGCGCCCAGCTTCCCAACGAGATCGACGAGCCGGTCATCGCGAAGGTGGAGGCCGACGCCCAGCCGATCATCTATCTGGCCTTCTCCTCCGACCGCCATTCGCCGCTGGACGTGACGGACTTCGCCGACCGCTACGTCAAGGACCGCTTGCAGAACCTGCCCGGCGTCGCCCAGGTGCGAATCTTCGGCGAGCGGCGCTTCGCCATGCGTCTCTGGCTCGACCCGCAGCGCATGGCCGCCTACCGGGTCACTCCGCAGGACGTGGAGAACGCGCTGCGCAAGCAGAACGTCGAGATTCCGGCGGGCCGCGTCGAGAGCAAGGCGCGGGAGTTCACCGTCGTCTCGGAGACCGACCTGCGCACGCCGGAGGAGTTCGACCGCATCATCCTGCGCGACGATGGCGGCTATCTGGTCCGGCTGAAGGATGTCGGCCGCGCCGAGCTGGGCGCGCGGGACGAGCGGGTCAGCGCCCGCTTCAACGGGCGCGGCGCCGTCGCCATCGGCGTGGTCAAGCAGTCCACCGCCAACCCGCTGGATGTGTCCAAGGCGGTGAACGAGGCGCTGCCGAAGATCCGCGCCGCGCTGCCGGAGGGCATGGGGGTGGATGTCGGCTATGACAGCTCCGTCTTCATCGCCAAGTCCATCGACGCGGTGTTCAGCACGATCTTCGAGGCCATCGTCCTGGTCGTGCTGGTCATCTTCGTGTTCCTGCGCAGCTTCCGCGCCACGCTGGTGCCGCTGGTGACCATCCCGGTGTCGCTGATCGGCGGCTTCGCGCTGATGTACGCCTTCGGCTTCTCGGTCAACACGCTGACCCTGCTGTCCATGGTGCTGGCCATCGGCCTCGTCGTCGACGACGCCATCGTGATGCTGGAGAACATCTACCGCCACATCGAGGAGGGCGTGCCGCCCTTCCAGGCGGCCCTGCAGGGGTCGAAGGAGATCGGCTTCGCGGTCATCGCGATGACGATCACGCTGGCCGCGGTCTACGCGCCCATCGGTTTCATGACCGGGCGCACCGGCCGCCTCTTCTCCGAGTTCGCGCTGACGCTCGCGGGGGCGGTGATCGTCTCGGGCTTCGTCGCCCTGACGCTGTCACCGATGATGTGCTCCAAGCTGCTGAAGCACCAGACCAAGCACAACGCGCTCTACAACGCCATCGAGCGGCTTCTGAACGGGCTGACCAACGGCTATCGCGCTGTCCTGCGCCTGTCGCTGAAGGCGCGTCCGCTGGTGCTGCTGGTCGGCGCGGTGGTGGCCGGGCTCAGCTACACGCTGTTCACCGGGCTCAAGTCGGAGCTGGCGCCGGTCGAGGACCGCGGCACCATCGTCGGCATCGCCATCGCGCCGGAGGGCTCGACGCTCGACTACACGGAAAGTTACGCCAAGCGGATGGAGGACCTGTTCCGCCAGATCCCCATCGTCGAGAAGTTCTTCGTCGTGGTCGGCTTCCCGGTGGTCAACCAGGGCATCTCCTTCGTCCGCCTGATCGACTGGGATGAGCGCGACGTGAAGCAGCAGGCGATCACCGCCCAGCTCTTCCCCAAGATGTTCGGCATCCCCGGCATCCTCGCCTTCGTCACCAATCCGCCCTCGCTGGGCCAGAGCCCGGTGGACAAGCCGGTCAACTTCGTCATCCAAAGCTCGCTGCCCTACGACGAGCTGCAGAAGATGGTCGACGGGCTGATGGCGGAGGCGCGGAAGTTCCCCGGGCTGACCAACCTCGACACCGACCTGAAGCTGAACAAGCCGGAACTGCGCATCACCATCGACCGCGACAAGGCCGCCGACCTCGGGGTGGATGTGGAGACGGTGGGGCGCACGCTGGAAACCCTTCTGGGCGGGCGGCAGGTCACGCGCTTCAAGAAGGAGGGCAAGCAGTACGACGTGGTGGTCCAGGTCGGCGACCTCGACCGCCGCAACCCGGACGACATCGCCTCCATCTATGTCCGCGGCACGCCCACCGCGGCGGCGGAGGCGGGGGTCGCCACCAGCGCCGGGGCGATGATCTCGCTCGCCAACCTCGTCCGCATCGAGGAGCGGGTGGCGCCCAAGGAGCTGAATCACTTCAACAAGCTGCGCTCCGTCACCATCACCGCCACCCTGGCGCCGGGCACCTCGCTGGGCGAGGCGCTGGGCTACCTCCAGGATGTTGCGAACCGGGTGCTGCCGGCCACCGCCCAGACCGACTATGCGGGGCAGAGCCGCGAGTTCCGCGAATCGGCGACCGGCCTGTACTTCGTCTTCGTCCTGGCGCTGGCCTTCATCTATCTGGTGCTGGCGGCGCAGTTCGAGAGCTTCATCGACCCCTTCGTGATCATGCTGACGGTGCCGCTGTCGATGACCGGCGCGCTGGCCGCCCTGCATTTCACCGGCGGGACGATGAACGTCTACAGCCAGATCGGCTTGGTGACGCTCGTCGGCCTTATCACCAAGCACGGCATCCTGATCGTGGAGTTCGCCAACCAGCTCCAGCGCGAGGGGGTGGACATCCGCAAGGCGGTGGAGGAGGCCGCCGTGCTGCGCCTGCGCCCGATCCTGATGACCACCGGCGCCATGGTGCTGGGCGCCGTGCCGCTCGCCAACGCCCACGGGGCGGGCGCGGAGAGCCGGCAGGCCATCGGCGCGGTGATCGTCGGCGGCATGCTGCTGGGCACCTTCCTGACCCTGTTCGTGGTGCCGACGGTCTACAGCTACATCGCCAGGAAGAAGCCCCTCCCGGCGGTGGACGGCTCCGCCGGCCATCCGACGGGCCATCCGCCCACGGGCGCGCACCCGCAGCCGGCGGAGTGACCGCCGACATCGGGGGCATTGCAAATCCCCTCTCCCCTCTGGGGAGAGGGTTAGGGTGAGGGGGATGTGCGTGGCGGTGCGTCCGGTAGAAGCGCAACCCCCTCACCGGCCCTTCGGGCCACCCTCTCCCCGGAGGGGAGAGGGTTAGAGAGGCCATCAGGGCGCCCCGTTCTCCTCCAACGGCTCGACATCGACGCTGACGGACAGGGTATGGCCGGCGGCCCCCATCAGAACGCCGCGGGCGGGGCTGACGTCGTCGTAGTCGCGGCCCCAGGCGATGGTGATGAAGTCCTGGTCGGCGCGCCGCGCGTTGGTCGGGCAGACGTCGATCCAACCGGCCTCGGCGCCGCACCAGACGGAGGCCCAGGCGTGGCTGACGTCGGCGCCGACCAGACGCGGCCGGCCCGGCGGGGGCAGGGTGCGCAGATAGCCGGAGACGTAGCGGGCCGGCAGCCCAACGGCGCGCACGCAGCCGACCACGATGTGGGCGAAGTCCTGGCAGACGCCGCGGCGGTGCCGCATCACCTCGGCCAGCGGGGTGGCGATCGTCGTCGCGGCCGGATCGAAGGTGAAGTCGTCGTGGATGCGCCGCATCAGGTCCAGCGCGGCCTCCGCCGCCGGTCGGCCGGGCGTGAAGGACTGGACGGCGTAGTCGTGCAGCGTCGGGCTGGCCGCCGCCAGCGTGCTGTCGAAGCGGTACTGGACCACCTCCGCCCCGTCGTCCGGGCCGCTCAGGCCGCCCAGCGAATCCCGCACATGCTCCCAGGATGGGGTGAGGGCGGCGTCCAGCGCCGGGGGCGGGCCGACCTCCACTTCGCTCTCCGCGGTGACGACCAGGTGCCGGTGCGGCTCCTGCATCGCGACGTAGGTGACGGTGTTGCCGAAATAGTCGGTGTGGGACGACTGCACCGCCGGCGCCGGCAGGATGGTCAGCGCGCCGCGGTGGACGCGCTGGCGCGGGTGCGGACGGGCGGTCAGGTGCAGCAGATGGTGCGACACCGACACGTCCTCGGCGTAGTCGTAGCGGGTCGTGTGGCGCACGCGGAAGCGCACGCCGAATCCGTCGCCGGAGTGATCGTCAGCGGGGGCCGCGCCGGCCACGGTCGGGGAGAGGTCAGGCCGGTCGGGCAAAGGCATGGCTGAAATAGGCGTGGGTCAGGAGGTTGGAAATTTCGGGCAGCGACAGGGCGAGCGAGTCGAGCAGCGTGTGCAGGGTGGCGCCGGAGTCCAGCGCGTCCGAGGCGCGGAGCGAGGCGCGGGCGGCGCCGAGGATCGAGCGGGCCGAGGCCGCGGTATCGCCGGGAACGGCCTGCGAGCCGGTGGGCAGGGCGGCGACATGCCGCTCCAGCGCCGCGAGCTGGAAATCCAGGGCGCGCGGGTTGGACTCGTCGGCCAGCAGCAGTTCCAGCACCGGGCGGCGGCGCACGCTGGTCAGGTAGCGCGACCGGTAGGTCATCACGCTCTCCCCCAACTCCAGCAGCACGCTCAGCGTCGCCACCTGGACGGGCTCGTCCTGGCGGTCGAGCGCGTGGATCTGGGTGCCGCGCATCACGGAAATGATGTGCAGCGCCCGCTCGATGCGGCGCCCGATGTCGAGGAAGCGCCAGCCCTGGCCGCGCGTCATGCTCTCCTGCTCCAGCCCGGCGATGGCGGCGAGGCTGGTCATCAGGTCGTCCAGCCGCAGCAGCATGGCGGCGGCGTCGAGCTTGTGCGCCGGCGGCTGGCTCTGCCGCTCCAGCATCGTGACCACCCGCCACATGTCGAGCGACAGGCGGTCGCGCACCGAATAGGCGGTGCGGTGCACCCGCTGCACCTGGGCGCGCAGGCTGTTGGGGTGGTCCGGGTCGACCACGGAGCTGTAGAGCGCCGCGCGCAGCGCCCGCCCGCCGCCAAGCGACGTGACCCGTGTCAGGTCCCAGGGGATCATGCCCTCCCAGGCCATCAGATGAAGCAAGGGACGGAGCTGCAGCGACGCGCCCGGCACGTTGCCGTCGGTCAGGCGGGAGTGGGTGGAGCGCAGCAGGCGCACCGTTCCCTCCGACCGCTCCGCGTAGCGGCCCAGCCAATAGAGGCTGTCGGCCACCCGGCTGGGCAGGTCGGCGGAGGCCGCCTTGGGCGTCGGCTGCGGCTCCTGCGCCGGCTGGGGGCGGGGCGTCGCCGGAGTGGCCTCGGCGCGGCGCCCGGACAGGATCCAGGTGTCCTTGCTGCCGCCGCCCCGCTGCATGGAGACGACCAGCTTGCCGGATTCGGTGGACACGCGGGTGAGCCCGCCGGGCATGACGGTGTAGCTGCCGTCCGGGCGGGCGCAGAGGAAGACGCGCAGCACCAGCGGGCGCGGCTGCAGCCGCCCGCCCTGCCAGACCGGCGCGGTGGACAGGGCCAGACGCTCCTGCGCGACGTAGCACCAGGGGCGGGCCTTGATGCGTTCGACCAGCGCGGCGCGGTCCGCCGACGACAGGTCGGCGCCGAAGATCGGCTCGAAGGACAGGGACGGGAAGGCCGGCTTCACCACCAGCCCGTCCAGATGTTCGATGACGTAGGCGCGCTCGTCGTCGTTGCCGCACCACCAGACGGCGACGCCCGGCATCTTCAACTCTTCGCCCAGCAGATGACGGCAGAGCATGGGCAGCGACGGCTTGACCGCCATGGATTCCATGAAGCCGGAGCCGAGCGCGTTCGCCACCACCACGTTGCCGGCGCGCACCGCCTCGATCAGCCCGGCGACGCCCAGCGAACTGTCGGCGCGCAGCTCCAGCGGGTCGGCGAAGTCGGCGTCCAGGCGGCGCAGGATGACGTCCACCGGCTCCAGCCCCGACAGGGTCTTCAGATAGACCTGACGGTCGCGCACGGTCAGGTCGGCCCCCTCCACCAGCGTGATGCCGAGGTAGCGGGCCAGATAGACGTGCTCGAAATAGGTTTCGTTGTAGGGGCCGGGTGTCAGAAGGACGATCCGCGGCTGGTCGCGGCGCGGGCTCAGCGACAGCAGCGTTTCCTTGTACGCGTCGAAGAAGGGCGACAGATGCTCCACCTGGCAATGGCGGAAGCTGTCCGGCAGGACCTTCGCCAGCACCGCCCGGTTCTCCAGCGCGTAGCCGCTGCCGCTCGGCGCCTGGGTGCGGTCTGACAACACCCACCAGCGCCCGTCCGGCGCGCGGGCGAGGTCCGCCGCGTAGAAATGCAGGTGGATGTCGTTGGGCACCGGAATGCCGTGCACGGCGCGGCGGAATCCGGGGTCGGCGTGGATCACCGCCGGGGACAGCCGGCCGCTGCGCGTCAGGGTCTGCGGCCCGTAGATGTCGGCCAGCACCGCGTTCAGCAGCGTGGCGCGCTGGATCAGACCCGATTCGACCGCCTTCCACTCGTGGGAGGGGATCAGCAGCGGCACCATGTCGAGCGGCCAGGGGCGCTCCATCCCCTTGGGGTCGCCGTAGATGTTGTAGGTGACGCCGTTCTGGTGGAGCAGGCGCCGCGCCTCCTCCCACCGTTCGGCCATCAGCTCCGGGTCGAGGGGGCCCAGCGTGCCCATGAAGGTCTGCCAGTGCGGGCGCAGGCGGCCCTGCCCGGTGACCATCTCGTCATAGACCTCGCCACGGCCGTAGCCCATGGCGTCGGCCTCGCCGAACAGCGACCCCTGAAGGAACGGCACCGGACGCAGCCCCGGTGGAGGGGGCGCGCTGGGGTCAAGAAAGGGAGAATCGCGGTCGGCCAAGGTTCGGATCGTACGTTCACGGCGGTGCAATGCGCAGCAAGTGTGAACGTCCGGTCCCGCCGATGCAAGCGGCGCATCGGCGCCCCCCGGCCGAAAGGCGTATTCCGGCCGGGGGGCGGGCAGGAACCGGTCAGCCCCGCCGCAGGTCCAGGGTCATGGGGAACTGCGGGTTGCGCTCCTCCGCCGGGGTGTCCATCGGGCCGGGCGTGTGGCCGAAGGGGAAGAAGCGGGCGAGGCGCCGCCCCTCCGCCTCGTTGGCGTTGACCGGGAAGGTGTCATAGTTGCGCCCGCCCGGATGCATGACATGGTAGGTGCAGCCGCCGATGGAGCGGCCCGCCCACAGGTCCAGGATGTCGAAGACCAGCGGCGTGTGCACCGGAATGGTCGGGTGCAGGCAGGAGGGCGGCTGCCACGCCCGGTACCGCACGCCGGCCACGAACTCGCCCTCCGTCCCGGTGGGGATCAGCGGCACGCGGCGGCCGTTGCAGGTGATGGCGTAACGCGCATCGGTCAGGCCGGTGACCCGCACCTGAACCCGCTCGACCGAGCTGTCGACGTAGCGCACGGTGCCGCCGCCGCCCGGCTCCTCGCCCAGGACGTTCCAGGGCTCCAGCGCCATGCGCAGCTCCAGCGCGATGCCGCGCTGGTTGACGTGGCCGTAGACCGGGAAGCGGAAGTTCATGTGCGGGTCGAACCAGCGCTCCTCGATGGGATAGCCGTGGTCGCGCAGATCGGCGATGACGTCCGCCAGATCCTGCTGCACGAAGTAGGGCAGCATGAAGCGGTCGTGCAGCTCCGTCCCCCAGCGCACCAGCTTGCCCTTGTAGGGGGCCTTCCAGAAGCGCGCGACCAGGGCGCGCAGCAGAAGCTGCTGGGTCAGGCTCATCTCCGCGTGGGGCGGCATCTCGAAGGCTCGGAACTCGACCAGCCCGAGACGCCCGGTGGAGCTGTCCGGGGAGTACAGCTTGTCGATGCAGAACTCCGCCCGGTGGGTGTTGCCCTGAACGTCGGTCAGCAGGTTGCGCAGGACGCGGTCGACCATCCAGGGCGGGCAATCGCCCGTCGCGGCGGCCTTGTCGATCTGGTTGAAGGCGATTTCCAGCTCGTAGAGCGCGTCGTCGCGGGCCTCGTCCACGCGCGGCGCCTGGCTGGTCGGCCCGATGAACAGGCCGGAGAAGGCGTAGGACAGCGACGGGTGGTTCTGCCAGAAGGTGATCAGGCTGCGCAGCGTGTCGGGCCGCCGCAGGAAGGGGCTGTCCGCCGCGGTGGCGCCGCCCATCACCACATGGTTGCCGCCGCCGGTGCCGCAGTGGCGCCCGTCGATCATGAACTTCTCCGCACCCAGCCGCGATTGGCGGGCATCCTCGTAAAGCTCCTGCGTGTTGCGGACCAGCTCCTCCCAGTTGTGCGAGGGGTGGATGTTCACCTCGATCACGCCGGGGTCGGGGGTGACGGCCAGCGAGTTCAGGCGCGGGTCCTTCGGCGGCTGGTAGCCCTCGATCACCACCGGCATGTCCAGCTCGAGCGCCGTCGCCTCGATCTCCGCCAGCATCGCCAGATAGTCCTCCAGCGTGTTCATCGGCGGCAGGAACAGGTGGATGCGGCCGTTGCGCGCCTCGCAGGTCAGGGCGGTGCGGACCACCCACCACGCCGACTTGCCGTGCTCCGGCATCTCGCTGCGCACTTCGGCCATGGCGCGCTGGACGCGCTCGTTCCGTCGGGAGGAGTCGTGGCGTTCGGCCTCCTCGCGCAGGGCGTGCTGGCGCAGCGGCACCCGGTTCGGCGGCAGCGGCGCCCGCTCCTCGAACGGGTCGGTCTCCCAGGAATAGGGATAGTCCTGCGGCGACACCCAGGGCAGCGAGCCGAGCGGCAGGCGGTAGCCGACCGGGCTGTCGCCCGGCATCAGCAGCAGCCGTTCCTGGCGCAGCGGCCAGGCGCTGGACAGCCACACCGGCCCCTGCTGGGTCATCTTGCGGTTGATCGGCAGGGCGAAGCCCACCGGCTCGTTGAGGCCACGGGTGAAGACATGGGCGAGGCGCGCCCGCTCCTCCTTGTCCTCCAGCTTGCTGTCCAGCGGATCGACGTTCACCGGCAGCAGCGATTCGCGGCGCAGATAGTGCCAGGGGTCCTCGTAGGCGGCGAGCACCAGCGCCGGGTCGAGCCCCAGCTTCTTGGCCAGCGTGACCAGGAAGGCGCCGGCGTCCTCCGCGGTGTGGCCGTAGTCGGTGTCCTCGCGGGCCAGCAGGTCGCTGTTCGCCCACAGCGCCTCGCCGTCGCGGCGCCAGTAGACGGTCATCGCCCAGCGCGGCAGCGATTCGCCGGGATACCATTTGCCCTGGCCGAAATGCAGCAGCCCGCCCGGCGCGAAGCGGTTGGCCAGCCGGTGCACGAGGTCGGCGGCCATCTTGCGCTTGTTGGGTCCGAGCGCGGTGGTGTTCCACTCCGCCCCGTCCATGTCGTCGATCGACACGAAGGTCGGCTCGCCGCCCATGGTCAGGCGCACGTCGCCGGCGCTCAGCTCCTCGTCGATGCGGTGGCCCAGCGCCTCGATCTCCGCCCACTGCCGGGGGGTGTAGGGCTTGGTGACGCGCGGCGCCTCGTAGATGCGGGTGACCGACATCTCATGCCCGAACTCCACCTCGCACTCGTCGATCAGGCCGGAGATGGGGGCGGCGGAGGAGGCGTCGGGCGTGCAGGCCAGCGGGATGTGCCCCTCGCCGGCCAGCAGGCCGGAGGTGGGGTCCAGCCCGACCCAGCCGGCGCCGGGCAGGAACACCTCGGTCCAGGCGTGCAGGTCGGTGAAGTCCTCCTCGGGACCGGACGGGCCGTCGAGCGCCTTCTGGTCGGCGGTGAGCTGGATCAGGTAGCCGGAGACGAACCGGGCGGCGAGGCCCAGGTGGCGCAGGATCTGCACCAGCAGCCACGCCGAATCGCGGCAGGAGCCGGTGCGCTTGCCCAGCGTCTCCTCGCAGGTCTGGATGCCGGGCTCCAGGCGGATGACGTAGCCGATGTCCTTCTGAAGCCGTTGGTTGACGTCCACCAGGAAGTTGATGGACGGCGCCGGCTCCCGCGAAATGCCGGTCATGTAGTCGGCCAGCAGCGGCCCCGGCTCCTCCACCTCCAGGTAGGGGCGCAGCTCGCGCTCCAGCCAGGGCTCGTAGGCGAAGGGAATGGTCTGGGCCTTCTCCTCCAGAAAGAAATCGAAGGGGTTGATCGCCGCGATCTCGGCGACGAGATCGACCTCGATGACGAACTCCCGGGTCTTTTCCGGAAAGACGAAGCGGGCCTGATAGTTGGACTGCGGGTCCTGCTGCCAGTTCAGGAAATGATGCTTCGGGGTGACGCGCAGCGAATAGCTGAGGATCGGGGTGCGGCAGTGGGGAGCCGGGCGGAGCCGGACGATCTGTGGCCCCAGATTGACCAATCGGTCGTAACGGTAGACGGTCTTGTGGTTGAGAGCGACGTGGATCGCCATGAAGTTCCACCCGTTGTCTGCGCTGGCCGGTCCCCTGCGGCTCTCCGCCGCACGGACAAGGGCATAGTACCATCGAAGAGTTCGCGCAGACCAGAGCGCCTTCGCAAACGCGGCACGAACTGGTTGCACAAAAAACATGCAGTGTCAGAGTGGACCGGTTGCGTCTTTCATCACCGCCCGGCCCGCTTTATAAAGACCCGATCCCTGTCCGCCGGCACCGTCCGCCGGCAGGGAGCGACGCAGGCAGGGTGTGCATCGGAAATGGCGACGCTGGCGGGCCTGTCGATGGGTGGCGATGCTATGGGGGGCGATGGAGCGCCCGGCGGTTCCACGCGCGGCGTCGTCACGGGGAAATATTTCAACTTCAACCCGCTGCCGCCGCCGCCGGATGTCCTCGGCAACCCCTTGGTCGTCGGCAACCTGCCGACCCACAAGGCGCCGAAGGAGACATGGCGCAGCCGCTGGCAGCGCCGTCTGGCGCGTTTCCACATCGGCAGGCAATCGGCGCAGGTGAAGCGGCGCTGGAAGATCCAGGACACGATCTCGTCGGTGATCGCCTCGGTCTCGCCGGCGGCGACCATGCTGGGCGAGAGGCGGGGAGCGGACAAACGCCCGGCGTCGAGCGTTCCGGTCATCATGGTCCGGCACCCTTATCATCTGCGCCACGTCTTCGAATTGATTCAGCAGAGTCGCGACGATTTCGCGGCGGAACGCCGGTTCCTCGAACTGCTGATGGGGCGCGTTCTGCGCAAGTATGGGGAACAGCTCACCCAGATCCGTGGCTCCGCATTCTCCTTCGAAAACGAGGCCAGAGAGTATTTTTTTGCCGGATTCAAGCTGGAGCGGCAGATCAAGAAATACACCAGCCCCGACGAGCGCTTTGCCGCATTGCAGGCAATTTATGTCAACTACTTCCACGGGCGCAACTATTACCTCTACGCGCTGCTGCGACGGGAGAAAATGGCGCCAGACAACAAGCTTTTTATGCTGAATTCGCGTGCCGTCTACTTCATGGCGCGGATCGGCTGGAACGGGGAACTGCTGGACAAGCCCAACCCGCGTTCGCTGCCCAGCCGGGAGGACATCTTTTTCCTCGTTCAGCGTGACAAGACGGTCCTGACGCGCTATCGCAGCGACCAGGATTTCCAGCGGCAGGTGAAGGCCGTCCTGGAAGCGTTTCCGGCGTAAGGGATGTGGGCGATGCGGGCAGCGATTCTTCTGGCGGGCATGCTGATGGCCGGTACGGCCCTGGCGGCGGACACCAGCGGGGAGGCCGCCAAGCCCGTGGACTGCGCCGGCGATGCGCCGATGGCGCTTCTTCTGTGTCGCGACGCGTCGATCGCCGCCGCCGCCGATAAGCTCGAGTCGGCGCTTCGCACACTGTCCGACGAGGCCGGGAAGGCCGGGGAGGAGGCGGTCGCCGCCGGCCAGCGCGCGTGGGTCCAGCGGCGGGACGCCGCCTGTCCGGTGGCGGAGGCCGATCTGGCCGACCCGAAGAAGAGTAAGGACCGCGCGGCCTGTCTGACCCGCCAGATGGCCGAGCGCACCAAGGCGTTGGAGACGGAACTGGCCGCCCGCCGGGCCCCGGTGGCGGACGAGCCTCTGACCGTCACCGCGTCCGCCCCGCAACGCCCGGTTCAGCCCATCGGCCAAGGCCAGACCAGGTCGGCACCGGCAAAGCGCACGGTGGACCTGCCGGCCCTGACCGGTCGCTGGGCCAAGGCCGATCCGGCCACCCGGACGCCCATCGACGATTGCCGGACCTCCTATCTGGAGATCACCGGCGACGGCGGGTTCAGCCTGCACGACCCGCGCATCCCGGCCTTCCCGCTGGAAGGCCCGCTGGCGCCCGGCGAGGGCGATCTGGCGGAGGGTTTGGCCTTCGGCGGGGAAGAGGGGTTGCCGGAAGGTGTGCTGCGCCTGGATGCCGCCGAGGCGCCGCGGCTGGACCGGCTGTTCCTGACGCTGGACCCGCCGGCTTTCGGCGCCACCTTCGTGCGGTGCCGCTAAACGTCCAACTACCCGGCGGCCAACGGTGGTGAAAACAAGGGGCAGACTTGACCCTTGCAACAACCGGAATGCATTTTTTTAGGCGTTTTCAGCGCTCGAACGCTAGTTTGAGACGTTGCGGCCATGAAGGCGCTCGGCAAAATGATGCGTAGCACACCGATGCTTGTCGGTCGTGAGGCATGTTGGCAGACTTCTACCGCTTCAAGCGTCGATGACCTGCTGGAAGCGGTCTGAAAGGGGCAGCCCGGAAAAGCTTGCTCTGGACTCGATCAAACTGACATTGCGATACTCGTGCAGGTGGCCACCTGAGGCGACTTTGTTGGCATAGCGCGAGTGGAGATCGGAGTGGGGACTTTAGAAAATTCCGGCGAAGGGCATCGCAAGGAAATTAAAGGCGTGTCTGGTTTATGGGCGCGCGCCGTTCTGGCTCTGGCTGTGTTGTCGATCACAGGCTGCGCGTACAGTGATACGCGACCGACCCAGCAAAGCATGGAAGGTGTTCAAATCGACAACGTGTCGGTCAACGACGTGGATTTTGAAGTCGTTGATCTGCGACAGGATCGCACGGCGTCGAATGCTCTAAATGTCGTTTGGCTGGACCTCGCTTCCGTCCTGTCTTCAGTTCCGGCATCAGGTGGCAAAAAGTACAAATTCATCGTCGAAGTCAATGAGTTCAGAACGTATTTTTCGGCGCCACGATGGCACTCGGTGGTCAGTCTGCGCGTGAAGATGTTGTCTCCTCAGGCCGACTTGATCGGCGTCATAGAGCCGGCTGCTCACGCCTTTCGATGGAACACCTGGGGTTATGGCTCGGCAGAGGACGCTGAACGCGAGGCGCGCCGGGCCACCGCCACGGAGTTTGTGAAACTGGCCTCTCCACTGCTCAAGAAAGCGTGAGGAAGACAATGCTCTACCGCGCCGCCTTGCTGGCTACCATGGTCTGCGCCGCCTGTGCCGACGGGGTCGTAACGGGTCCTGCGGTCTCGAGCCGATATTCCCCGCCTCCGCAGGTTGCCGCAGTTCCGTCCGGCGCTGGTGCAGGCACCGCGCCAGCGACGGCGCCGCCGCCGGGCACGCGTCCTGTGCTAACCGTCAGCACCGTTGTCTGGTTTGCTTTGACCGATGGCGAGCGAGATACCGTGCGTGATCGCTATGACGTGAATGTCAGCGAACTGGCGAATTACGCTATAATCCTCAATGTGCAGGGAGTGGATGAATCGACGCCCGGCACGATTGGCGGTTCCGCGCTTGGTGGATCTCTCGGGTCGGCAATGTACGTCGACAGTGCCTTCAGAGGGCCAAGCATAAATTACTCCGCGACCAGCCATTTGGGCGCGTCCTTGCTGGGCGCTGTGATCGGATCATCAATGGATCGTGAAGCCCAACGGTCGTTCCGCTTCCGCTATTCGGTCAAAGACGGCGCAGGCAACATAAACCAGTTTGACCGCGTCAGCTCGGAGCCATTTCACCAGCCGGTCGGCGCTTGTGTCGAGGTCGCATCGCTGACGATCGTGGCGTCCTCTTATTGCGCGATGGACCTGTCCTCATTCCGAGAGCAATACCTGCGCCCTCCTGCCACGACGGCACCGACCGGTGGCCGGAAGACCATTGTCGAGGGCAAAAGGTCTTAGGGAGATGCCTCGTAGGTAAAATCCCAAAAGCGGTTCTCATCACAAGTGGATGAGCGTTTCCAGGCGCAGGCGCATGGTGCCGCTCAGCTCCTCGCCCGGCTCCAGACGGCGCAGACCGTTGCCGGGCTCCTCCGGGCGGTTGACGGCGTCGGTCATGTGGGAGACCGGCTCGACGCAGAGATAGTCCGCATCCGGCGGCGCGTAGACGATGAGATGGCCGAACGGTCCCTCCGTCTCGATCGACAGCCGCCGGCCGAGCGTGGGCCAGTCCAGCGCCGCCACGCCATCCCAGCCGGTGAATCCGTTGTCCAGGACGGTCCGGTCCATGACGACCCCATCCGTGAAGGCCCAGCCGGGCGGCACCGCGACGCGTTCCACGGGAAGGATCGTCGGGCCGTTCAGCCAGACGCCGCCGACGCGGGCGGTCAGCCGCGTGCCCGGCGGCTTCGGGAAATAGGGGTGCAGCCCGATTCCGGCGGGCATCGGCGTGTCGTCCTCGTTGACCAGGGAGAGGGTCAGGCTGGCCCCGTCCTCCTCCAGCACCACGGTCTGCGTCGCGCGGTAGCGCCAGGGCCAGGCGTCGGCGCGGTGGCGGAAGACCATGCGCGCGGCCGAGGCGCTGGCGTCCTCGACCGTCCAGTCGGCGCGCCAGCCATGACCGTGGATGACATGCGGGTTGCCGTCCCCGTCGAGCGGAAGCCGCACCCGCCGCCCGTCGAAAGTGAATTCCCCTCCGGCGATGCGGTTGGAGAAGGGCACCAGCGGAAAGCACCCCATGTCGGTGGCCGAGCCATGGCGCAGCGCCCGGTCGGAGGCCGGGCGAAGCAGATCGACGGTGCCGTTCGCGCCGCTCCAGGCGAGGCTTGCCACGACACCGCCACGCCCCGGACACAGCGTGCACTCCAGAGAGCCGTTCGCAGCGCTGCGATTCAATGTAAGAGTGTGGGTAAGGGTGTGAGCGCCGATTCCCTGGTCCAACTCGACCTGCCGCATCCGGACCTCCTGCCGGCGGTGGTTGGGCGCCGGTATCGTCCGGGTATCGCACAGCCCGCAGGGGAAGGGAAGGGCGGGGCTGCGCGCAAAAGTGTGCCGCCGGCTGTTCCCGATGCCCCCTTGCAACACCTTTGCGCAAACAGCGCGACGCGTTGCGCAACCGGACCGATCAGCCATTTTGCCCGTCGTATACCGGCTGTTTACCGGATCGGCCGGATTATGACGCGCCCCTCATGCCATCCGCGCGCCGCGCCGATCCCGCCCAAAGGCCGACCGTGTCAATGCCCGCCTCCAGGACATCCGCCTCCGCAGGGGCGCCCGGCCCCGCCGGCGCGCTCGACGAGGCGGTGCTGTGCCACACGCTTGCCGATCACCATGACGGGCCGGCGCGGATGGTCATCGGCGTCGTCCTGCGCCAGCATCTCGACGGCCTCGTGCTGACTCCGACGGAATTGATCCACAACAGCCGTCACCTGAAGGCGCTCCAGGCCAAGGCAACGCTGATGGAGTCCGCTCTGGGCCGGATCGCGACGGTGCAGGCCCGGCTTCCCGGACAGGAGGCGAAGGCCCGCCGCCGCGCGCTCGACAACGCGGTTTCCGAAACCGTGGCGAAGGCGCGGGCGGCCCAGACCGCCCTCTCCGGGCTGGCTCGGGGGCGTGGCCTCATCGAGTCCATCCTGCGCAGCGCGGCGGGAAAGTCGCCGACCGGGGACGCCGGATTCGACCTGCGCGTCGCGATCTCACTGGAACTGGAGGAATGCCGGACCTGGACGTCGAAGCTCGATGCGCTGATTCAGCTTTTCCCGGCGGAACGGCAGGATGCCCTGTCCGCGGCGCTGGACGGGATGATCGGCGACGTGCTGGCCTCGCCCGCCGCGACCCAGGAGCTGTTCGGCGGCACACCGGCCGGCGGGTCGCCGTTGGTCACGCTGTGCAACCTTTTGTTCGGGCGCTTGCCGATGGAGGCGTTCGGGCCGAACCGGCTGGGCGTTCTCAACGGCCTGTTCCGCCAGGGCCGTCTGCCCGCCGCCCGCGCCATGGTGCTGGAGCGCATCCGGCGCCAGCTCCGCGCGCCGCAGCCGCTCGGGCGCGGCACCGCGGAACAGGAGGCGGAGCTGTTGCGGACGTTGACGGGCCATCTGCTGTCGCCGGCGGGCCTGACCGGCGGCGCCGCCATGGCCGATGCCCTGACCGTCCGTTACTCCCGCCGGCTGGAGCAGGGCGGGGCAAGCGCCTACCGCCGGTCCATCGTCGGTCTCAGCGAAACCCAGCCGGACCTGATCTGCCGAATCCATTATCTGACGGCCGTCTCCGCGGTGCCCGCAGCGGAACGGCACTTGGGCGAGGTCGTCGACGCGCTGGACGCCGCGCTGAAGAATGAGTTGCTGGTGGAGAACATGGTGCTCCAGACGCCCGACACGGCGCTGGTGCGGCAGGCCCTGACCGGAGCGGTGGAGGCCATCCGCGGTTCCGCCCTGGCGGAGCACGACCGGGAGCGGATCACCGCCCGCGCGGCTTCGGTGGTCGACGAGTTTGTCCGGCGGGGCCGGCTGGTCCAGCGCCTGCGCCAGATCGAACCGCTGCCGCGCCGCCGGATCATCCGGCTGGCGGAACTGGCCTGTTCCGGTCTGGTCGGCGACGACGCGGCGCTGTCGGTCCTGCGCCAGCACATCGTGGAGACCGTCCGCCAGCCGCCGTTCCAGGCCGAACTGGCCGGCGCCCAGGGCGACGACATCGCCCAGGCGGAGGTCCGCCGCCTCTACGAGTTGCTGGACCGGCTGAGCCAGATGCCGCTGCCCTCGGCAAAACCATCTCCACCGGCCGCGCGGGGTGGGGCGGGGGCGTCCTTCGAACCTTGCGGCGCGACGGCGCTGCCGACCGTGGTGGCGCCACCGGTCCGCGGCCTCGCCCCTCCGGTCAGCCTCGCCGCGGTGACGGTGGAGGCTCCAGTCGCCGCCGCGCCGGGCCTGTGCCCGGCCTGCTTCGTTCCGAAGGCTCCGCGCGAGGCGTGCCGGGATTGCGGCTACCCGGTCCGTGTCCAGAACCGGGCTGGCATTCATCTGCTTCCGGGAACGCGGCTGTTGAGTCGCTATCTCGTCGGCCGCATCCTGGGGCAGGGAGGATTCGGCGCCACCTATCTCGGTTGGGACGAGCGGCTTCAGATCAAGGTCGCGGTGAAGGAGTTCTATCCGGCCAATCTGGTGTCCCGCGCCGCCGGATCATTGGGGGTTGCTCCCTTTTCCGACGAGCACGCGCGAGGCTTCTCGGCCGGGCTGGCGAAATTCCTGGAGGAGGCGCGCATGCTCGCCCGCCTGCGGGAGGTGAAGGAGATCGTCAGCGTCCAGGACTTCTTCGAGGAGAACGAGACCGCCTATCTCGTGATGGAACTGCTCGACGGACGGACCCTGAAGCGGCACGTCGCCGAAAGCGGGGGACGGATCGCGGCGCGCCAGGCGCTGATCCTCCTGTCGCCGATCATCAAGGCGCTGCACGCCGTGCACGAGCAGGGACTGATCCACCGCGACATCAGCCCCGACAACATTTTCCTGACGAGCGGCGGCGAGCGCAAACTGCTGGATTTCGGCGCCGCGCGCCACGCCGCGGGAAAGAGCGCCGACCTGACGGTGATCCTGAAGCCGGGCTACGCCCCGCCCGAACAATACGCGCCGGACGGCAAGCAGGGGCCTTGGACGGACGTCTACGCGCTGTGCGCCACCGCCTATTACGCGCTGACCGGCAAGACGCCGCCCGACGCCACCAGCCGCTTCATGAACGACCGGGTGCCCCGGCTGGCCGAAGGCGGCGCCACGGTGCCGGCGGGATTCGAAAAGGTTCTGCTGAGCGGGTTGTCGATGCGCTGGCAGGACCGTCCCCGCAGCATGCGGGACCTCCTGGTGGCGCTGACCGCGGCGATGAACGGGCCCTGAGCGCCTGAACAGCGCCAGAGGGCGTGCGACCGGAAACGGGGCGGTGCGCGGTTTCACCGCCCCAGTCGCCGTCAGGATCACCCGGTTGGGATCACCGAAACAGAATCGCCGTGACGGGCGATCCTTCCGACGCCGTTACTTGGCGTCGGCGGCAACCTGCATCTTGACGATCTTGTCCGGGTCGCTGACCTGACCGTTGCGGGACTGGCTGCCCTTCTTGATCTTGTCGACGAATTCCATGCCTTCGACGACCTTGCCCCAGACGGTGTACTGCTTGTCCAGGAACGCGGCCGGGGCGAAGCAGATGAAGAACTGGCTGTCGGCGCTGTCCGGGTCCGGCGTGCGGGCCATCGACAGCGTGCCGCGGACGTGCGGCTCGTTGCTGAACTCGGCCTTCAGCTTCTTGCCGGAACCGCCGGTGCCGGTGCCGGTCGGGTCGCCGGTCTGGGCCATGAAGCCGTCGATCACGCGGTGGAAGACGACGCCGTTGTAGAAGCCCTGACGGGTCAGTTCCTTGATGCGGGCGACGTGGTTCGGTGCCAAGTCGGGGCGCAGTTCGATGACCACGCGGCCGTCCTTGAGGTCGAGATAGAGGGTGTTTTCCGGATCCAAGGCCTTGGCCTCCCCCTGAGCGAAGATGAATGTGGCGAACAGTGCCGCCATGAGAATGCGCGTCCACCGCAACATGCGAAACACTCCGATGTGCCGATTCCGCGGACGCGACCATAGGGGAAACCGGCGCCGATGCAAAGACGCCCTGCGGGGCTGCCTTCATCGGCGCGGTCGGAACCCTCTTCCGCCGCCGCCTCTTCGTTGTCCCAACGCGGCGCGGTCGCATCCCGCCCACGATGGACGATAGACTGCCTTTCGGGTGTTCATACCCGAAAGAGACCGATGGCACTTTTGGATGGCGAGGGGTGGGGCGTGCGGCAGCAAGGCGTGCGGCGGTTGAGACGATGGCTGGTGCTGGTAAAGCTGGCGCTGATCGGTGGCGCGGTCGCCCTCGCCGTCCAGCACCGGAGCGATCTGGCCGGCACCGCCGCCACGCAGGCGCTGCGCCGCGCCGGCTTCCCGGACGCCGCCGTGACGGTGACCGACCTGTCGCTGGAGCGGACCCGCGCCGTCCTCCGCCTGGACCGTCAGGGGGCGGTGGGCGGAATCCTCACCATCCGTCATCCGACGGACGCCCTTCTGGAGGGGCGAATCGAACGCCTGGAGCTTGCGGACGTCCGCCTGAGGCTGGACGTGGCCAAGGACGGCAGCCTGCGCATCGCCGGCTATCCGTTGACCGGGTCCGCCGGGGCGAGCGGCAACGGGGGCGCGGCGGACGGCGGGCGCCTCGTGGTTCCCATCGACACCATCCAGCTCGACGACGCCGCGGTGACGCTGGCGACACCACGGGGCACGGCCGGGGGGACGCTGCGCCTGACCATGATCCGCGACGGCGCGACCCACCGCGGGCAGGCAACGTTGACCGCCCCGGCCGGGGGCCTGCCGGTCCTGACCCACTGGACGGGCGCCGGCACCATCGCCGAGACGGTGGGCACCCTGACCGCCAAGGCCCGACTCACCTGGGACGGTGCGGCGCTGAAGGCCCAGGGCGACCTGCTGCTCGCCGATCTTGCCGGGAAATTCGGGCCGGTGGCGGCCAGCGGGATCAACGGCGTGCTGTCGCTTCCCAGCCTGTTCCCGCCGGTGGTCGCGCCCGGACAGACGCTGGCGGTGAAGCTGCTCGACGTCGGGCTGCCGCTGACCGACGGCACCGTCCGCTTCGGCTACGGGACGAAGGGGCGGCTGAGCGTGGAGCGCGCCGAATGGCATTGGGCCGGCGGTGTGCTGCGGGCGGACCCCTTCGCCATCGACCCGGCGGCGCCGCGGGGGACGGTCACGCTGCGGGCGGAGCGCGTGCATCTCGGCCCGATGCTGGCGATGGTCGCGGTGGACGGGCTGGAGGCCAGCGGAACGGTCAGCGGGCGCCTGCCGGTGCGCATCGGTGCCGACTCCGTCCATCTGGACGGCGGGCTGCTGGAGGCCGACGCTCCCGGCACGCTGCGCTACGACCCGGAGAATCCGCCCGGCTTCCTGAAGGGGGAGGAGGGGAGCCCGACGGCCCTGCTGATGGGTGCACTGACCGACTTCCGCTACGACACGCTGAGCGCCACCGTGGATGGGCAGGCCGGCGGCGAGCTGGCGGTCGGCATCGCCATCCGCGGCTCGAACCCGGCATTCTACGATGGCTATCCGGTCGCGCTTAACCTTAAGGTGAGCGGCGCGCTCGACCGGATCCTGCGGCAGAGCCTGGACACCTACCGCATTCCCGAGACGGTGCGCGACCGCATGACGGAGTTTCAACGAAAGAACCCATGAGACACACGGTTCGAAGCCGGCGCGTCCCGACCGCCGCACTGATCGCCGGGTTGGCGGCCGGGTTGGCCGCCTGCACCCCGACCGTCAAGGTCGAGGCGCCCGACAAGCCCATCGAGATCAACCTGAACATCCGGATCGAACAGGAAGTCCGCGTGAAGGTGGAGCGCGACCTGGAAAAGGCCATCGCGGACGATCCGGCCCTGTTCGGCCTGCCGCCGTCCCAGGACAGCCTGGGCGGCGCGAAGGGAGGGAAGAAGCCATGAAGCGCATGTTTGCCGCCGCCGGGCTGGTCCTGGCGCTCGCCCTGTCGGCTCCGGCGATGGCGCCGGCCCAGGACGCCCTGGGCGCCGCCAAGGCCGCCGGGCAGATCGGCGAACGGCCGGACGGGCTGGTCGGGGCGGTCCCCGGCGCGCCGGCCGCCGCGGCCCAGCTCGCCGAACAGGTCAACGCCCAGCGCATCGCCCGCTACCGCGAGATCGCGGGAAGCAACGGCACCTCGGTGGATCAGGTCCAGGCCCTGGCCGGAAAGCAGCTGATCGAGCGGACTCCCGCCGGCCAGTATGTGCTGTCGGGTGGGCGCTGGGTCCGCAAGTAAGCCACCGGCGCCGATGACCGCCGACCTCCGCGCCCGGATCGGGGCGTACCGCGCGTCCCTGGCCGCCGCGCCCGGCGATTCCACGGCGCTGGCCGGGCTGTTCGGCGCGCTCGACGCGCTGGGCGAGCCCGGCACGCCGGAGGAGGCGGTGGCCCGTTCCGCCTTCGGCGAGGCGTTGCGGCGGCAGGGACGGGTGGCCGAAGCCGAGGCGCATCATCGTGCCGCCCTGTCCTGGCTGCCGGATTTCGGCGGCAACCATTTCAATCTGGGTCTGACGCTCCAGGCGCAGGGCCGTACCGCGGAGGCGGCGGCAGCCTACGGCGAGGCCGCGCGGCTGATGCCGCGCTTCGCCCCGGCCCCCTGCAACCAGGGCGTCCTGCTGCGTGCGCTGGGGCGCCGGGAGGCGGCGGAGACGGCGTTGCGCCGTGCCGTGTCGCTCGACCCCACCCTGGTTCCCGGCTGGCTCAACCTCGGCGCGGTGGTGCAGGCGTTGGGGCGGGTGGACGCCGCCGCCGGCTGTTACCGCAACGCCCTGGCGCTGCGCCCCGATCTGGCCGAGGCCCACGCCAATCTCGGGCTGGTGGTCAAGGAGGGGGGGCGTCTGGCGGACAGCCTCCCGGCCTTCAGGCGCGCCCTGGCGCTTGGCCTGCCCGACGCGGGCGGCGTGCTTGCCCAACTCGTCCAGCAGATGCGGCACCTCTGCCGCTGGGACGGGCTGGCGGAGCGCTCGGCGCAATTGGCCGCCCTGGTGCGCGGCGGCGCGACGCGGCAGGTCCATCCCTGGATCTTCCTCGGCGAGGGCGCCGGCCCGGCGGCGGAACTGGCCTGCGCCCGCAGTTACGCGGATTGGCGAACGCAGGGCATCGCCGCCATGCCCGCCCGCCGCGACTCCGGCCCGCGCGGCCGGTTGCGCATCGGTTATCTGTCCGCCGACTATCACGAGCACGCCACCGCCGCCCTCATCGCGGAGCTGATCGAGCGTCATGGCCGGAAGCGGGTCGAGGTTGTCGGCTACAGCTATGGCCCTGACGACGGTGGCCCGATGCGGCGCCGGCTGACCGCCGCCTTCGACCGTTTCGTGGACCTCGCCGCCCACTCCCACGCCGACGCCGCGGCGCGCATCCGGGCGGACGGGGTGGACATCCTGGTGGACCTCAAGGGCTATACCCAGCAGGCCCGGCCGGAGATCGCCGCCCATCGGCCCGCCCCGGTGCAGGCGCAATGGCTGGGCTATCCGGGGACGATGGGCGCCGGCTTCATCGATTACGTGATCGGCGACCCGCTGGTCACCCCGTTCGATCACCAGCCTTTCTACGCCGAGCGGATCGTTCAGCTTCCGGTCTGCTACCAGCCCAACGACCGAAGCCGGCCGATCGGTCCGACCCCGTCCCGTGCGGCCTGCGGCCTGCCGGAGCAGGGCGTGGTCTTCTGCTGCTTCAACGCCGCCTACAAGATCACGCCGGGCCTGTTCGACCTGTGGTGCCGCCTGCTGCGCGCGGTGCCGGGCAGCGTGCTGTGGCTGCTCGACAGCCATCCGGAGGCGAGCGCGGCCCTGCGGCGGGAGGCCGTCCGCCGGGGAGTGGCGGCCGACCGGCTGGTCTTCGCTCCCCGGCGCCCCCCGGCGGAGCATCTGGCGCGCTACCGTCTGGCCGACCTCTTCCTCGACACCACACCGGTCGGCGCCCACACCACGGCCAGCGACGCGCTGTGGGCGGGCGTGCCGGTGCTGACGGTGATGGGGGAGGGCTTCGCGTCCCGCGTCGGGACGAGCCTGCTGCGGGCCGCCGGGCTGCCCGAACTGGCCGTGCGGTCACTTGCCGATTATGAAGCCGCGGCGTTGCGACTGGCTGGCGATCCGGGCGGAACCGCCCGGCTGAAAGCGCGCCTCATGGCTGAGGGGAGGCGTGCGCCGCTGTTCGACACCGACCGCTTGGCCCGCGCCCTGGAGCGCGCCTATGCGACGATGTGGGACATCCACATCGCGGGCAAGCCACCCCGCCCCTTCATGGTCCCTGACGAGGATTAAGGAAAGGGGCAGCGGTCGGCGGTCACGTCCACGAAGGAGCGGGCGCCGGGCGCGAAGGTGAAACGGTACTCGGTGTTGTCGATCACCACCGTCTGATGCAAAGGCAGGACGCCCTTGGCGACGGTCTCCTTGCCGCCCATGCCGGCAATCTTGATGGTCACCGGCTGGGCCGGATCGAACCAGCTCTCCGCGTTGCCCTGGGCGTTGCGCGAGGACTGGCCCTCGCCGCTGACGGTCACCGCGCCGTTGTTGAAGCTGGTGCTGCGGTTCCCCGATTTCAGAAGCGGGGTGGCCAGGGCGAAGCGTTTGGTTTCCGCCGGCTGGCAGTTGCGCACCGCCTGGACCTGGGCGATCACGAAGGCGAGGCGGTTGGGGTCCATGCCGCCCTTCAGCCGCTCCGACACCAGCCCGGTCAGCCGCGCGAGATCGCCCGAGGGAACCTCGCGCTGAAGCCGCGCCTCCAACTCCCCGGCGCGGGCCTCCGCCGTGCGGGCGGCGTGCTGCATCTGGCTGGCGAGCAGCTCGAGCTCCGCCTTCTGGCGCGACAGGGTGGAAATCTCCTCCCGCAGCGTGACGTCGCGGCCCTTCAACTGCTCGATGCCCATCTGGTAGGCGAACAGACCAACGCCGAGGAGAACGGCGGCGAACAGGCCGAACTTCGCGAAGCCGGCCCAGAAGCGGCGGCGATAACGGCGTTCGTAGTCGTAGCGTCCCAAGGCCATGTGCAGCAAACCCGAGCGGAAGAGGAGGGGGCTATGGCTACCCAGATCGGCCGCCCGATGCAACCCCTTGACCTTGGCCGGAGGCGCCGCCTCCGGTCAGTTGCCGGCTCCGGACGGACCAAGGAAGCCGGCGCTGATGCCCGGCGTGCGGAACTCGCCCACATTCTTGAACACGAAGCGGAAAAAGATGGTGTTCCCTTCCTGCTCGCCGTTCTGAATGACGGTGTAGTCGCGCTGGGCGATGGTTTCGAAGATCAGGCATTCGTCCTGATAGCGGAGGATGCCGGTGCTGGAGCGCGGTCCCGCATCGGGGCGGAAAGCCTGGGAATGGGACACGCCGATCGACCAATGGTCCGAGAATTGCGACGACACCGAGATGCCCGCCTGCTCCACCTCGTTCCGCTCGACGACGTAGGGGTTTTCCGTCTGGTCGACATAAGTGTAGGTGCCGGAAACGCGCAGCAGCGGCACGCCGGCCGAGGCGTTGACCGAATGGCGGCGCGGCTTCAGCGTGTCGTGATCGATGCGGAAGCCGTAATTCACGTCCAGCCAGTCCGCCGGGCGCAGGTCGAGGCGACCGACGTAATCCGACGACTTCTTGTCGAGACCCGATCCGCCGCGGAAATTCTCCGTATCGTCGGCCCGGAAGCTCTGGCCGACGAACAGGCTTGCCGACCCCGTCTTGTAGCCTTGAAAGGTCGTGCGCAGGCCATAGGTGGCGCGCAGGCCGCCGTCCAGACGATCGATGCCGGTGAAACGGTTGGGCATCAACAGGTTGACCTCGTCGAACTCGACGTCGAGGCTGTCCTCGTTCGGGAAGGCCGGATTGTTGTCCACCTTCGGCGACACGCTGACCTGCCCGATGGGCTCGATGGTCTGGAAGTTGTTCTCGCCATAGCGGACGAAGGGATAGCGGACCGTGGTCGTGGCCTGCGGGAAGAAACGCAGGCGCTGGACGCTGTCGTTGCCGGTGCTGGCCGGATCGTTCGGATCGAACCGTTGGGCGGTGTAACCGGCCAGCAGAACGCTGCCCTCGATCGTGGTGACGAAACCGAGGTTGGAGTAGATGTCGCGCTGCCAACCGGGTTGCATGGCGACGCGCTGGGTGTCCGGGCCGCCGCTGCCCGGCCGGGCGATGGCAAGCAGGCTGCTGTCGAGCGACCAGCGCCCGCCCAGCAGGCTGCCGGGTTCGCCAAGGGCGTTGTAGCGCGCCTCGGGCAGAACGTAGGGCTCCTGCACCGTGTTGCCCCAGCGCAGGTCCTGGAAGCTGTAGGCGTTGACCGCCGCGTAGTTGCGCCCGTTGAAGCCTTCGACAAAGGCGCGGCTGGTCAGAACCTCGTCACGGATGTTGAAGTAGCGGCGCAGGTACAGTTCGTCGCTCGCCCGCTTCAGGTTGAAGCCCCAGCGCCACGTTTCGTCGATGTCGAAAAGGCCGCTGGCGAAGGCGTGCCCGCGCAAGCGCCGGTCGTCGGCGCCCTTCAGCGTGCCGTTGGGAATCTCGCCCTGCGTGCCCGACACGTCGAGCTGAAGCCGCCCGTTCTCGAAGCGCTTGCGGTACTGGCCGCCCAGAAACAGGCCCTGGTTCGAGTAGCCGCCGAAGTCGAAGGTGGCGTCCTGATCCGGTGCGATGTCCCAGTAATAGTGGGTGATGGCGCCGAAACCGAGTTCGGAATTGTTCCGGAAGCTCGGCGTGAGGAAGCCCGAGCGCCGGTCCACCGTGGGATCGGGGTGGGACAGGTAGGGGGTGTAGAAGAAGGGGACGCCGAACATTTCCATGACGGCGTCGCGATAGCGGACCTCGTGCTCCTCGTTGTCCTGCACCACGCGGGCCGCGCGGATCTGCCAGACGGGGGCGCGGGTGGGATCGGACTTGCACAGGTCGCAGGGGCTGTAGACGGCCCGGTTCAGGCGGATCAGCCGTCCGCCGCGCCGCTCGCCCTCGGTGCCGGCCATGCGGCTGTTGTCGGTCATCAGCACGCGGACGTTCTCGACGAACGCGTCGCGCATGTCGTCGGTCAGTTCCGCGTAGTTGGAAAACAGGATGTCGCCCGAAGGCTCGACCAGACGGACGTTGCCGGAGGCGATCACCACCTTGGTCTTCTGGTTGTAGGTGATCGTGTCGGCATGGACCGTCCGCGCGCCCTGCGACAGCTCCACGTTGCCCGACGCCGTCACGAGGCTGTTCGCCTCGTCGAAGGTGACCGTGTCCGCTCCCAGAAGGACCGGAGGGTCCTGCGGCTTTCCGTTGGATGGTCCCGGCGATGGAACGACGACCTCCAGCCGTCCGCCCTGGTCCGCCCCGGCGGGCGGCGCGGCGTTCGCCGGCGCGGCCGGAGGGGGAGGCTGCTGCGCGTCGGCCAGATCGGCCAGGACGATGCCGCAGGCGGCCATCAGGGCGACGATGCCGGATCGCAGGACCAGCGACCGGCGGTCCAACGGGCGGTGCATCTTCGGGCTGGTGGCGCGGGCGCGCCGGGCATGTCGGGACGGGAGCTGGGACATGCGGAACGTTTGAGGTAACCAACCGGCCAAGTCAACGGTTTCGCGGCCTGTCTCGCGAATTGTCCGACGTCTGTTGCCGACCGGATGAATCATGAAAAAAGGGACCGTCCGCGACAGGCGGACGGTCCCTGGTTCGAGCCTTTTCCGAGGCGTCCGACCGCTCTCCGACCCTCAGGCGAACGCCTTGTAGGCGATGAGGGTGAAGGTGTCGCGCACCCCGGTCAGGGTCTGGATGTTTTCGGTCACGAATCGGCCGATGTCCAGATCCTGGGGCAGATAGCACTTCATCAGCAGGTCGTACTGGCCGGAGATCGAGTGGACCTCCGACACCTGCTCGATGTCCTGAACGGCCTGATCCGCCACCTGGTAGGCCTTGCCCAGCTCGCACTTGACCATGACGAAGATGGTCTGCATGGCGGTCAGCCCTCCTGCGAGGATTGCTCGGCGGACTCGGCCGGGGCGGGGCGCCGCGCGGAGCGGAGCATGAAGGCCGGCATGTGATCGCCGAAGCCGATCACCGGTGTGTCGTCCTCGTCCTCGTCGCGGCGGCGGCGGCGATCGCGGTCACGATCGCGACGCGGCTCCTGCTGGCGGCGGCTCTCGGCGGCGGCCAGCGATTCGCGCGGCTGACGCTCCTCACGAGGCTGGCGCTCCTCACGGGGCTGACGCTCTTCGCGGACCGGGCGCTCCTCGCGGCTTGGCCGTTCCTCGCGCGGTTGACGCTCCTCGCGGGGCGCCCGCTCCTCGCGGTCCGGGCGCTCGGCGCGCTGCTCGCGCGGCGCGCGGTCGCCGCGCTCCTTGTCCTTGCCACGGCCACGGCTGCGGCCACGGCGCGCCTCGTCCTCGCTGAGGAACTCGGCCGACTCGAGGCCGTCAATGGCGATCAACGGAATCTCCCGCTTGATGAGACGACCAATGGCCGACACCTGCTTGCCGTCCAGCGGGCTGGCGAGCGTGAAGGCGCGTCCCGAGCGACCGGCCCGGCCGGTGCGTCCGATGCGGTGGACATAGTCTTCGGCGCTGATCGGCACGTCGAAATTGAAGACGTGGCTGAGCCCCTGAACGTCCAGGCCACGCGCCGCCACGTCGGAGCAGACGAGCAGCGTGATCTCGCCCTTCTTGAAGGCCTCCAGCGTCTCCATCCGCTTCGACTGCACCATGTCGCCGTGCAGCGCGCCGGCGTTGAAGCCGTGGCTCTCCAGCGACTTCTGCAGGATGGCGACGTCGCGCTTGCGGTTGCAGAAGATGAAGGCGTTCTTGACGTCCTCGGTGCGCAGCAGGTGGCGCAGCGCCTTGCGCTTGTCCTCCTCGTGCACCAGCACCATGGCCTGGGTCACCGTCTCCGACGGCGAGGCCGGCGGGGCGACGGTCACTTCCTTCGGGTTCGACAGGAAGGCGTCGGCCAGGCGGCGGATCTCCGGCGGCATGGTCGCGGAGAAGAACAGCGTCTGCCGCAGCTTGGGCAGCTTGCTGACGATCCGCTCGATGTCCGGGATGAAGCCCATGTCGAGCATCCGGTCCGCCTCGTCGATGACGAAGACCTTGATGTCGTTGAGCATGATGTTGCCGCGCTCGAACAGGTCGATCAGACGGCCCGGCGTCGCGATCAGAACGTCCACCCCGCGGTCCAGCCGCTTCACCTGCTCGGTGAAGGTTTCGCCGCCGATCAGGAGCGCCATGCTGAGCTTGTGGTGCTTGCCGTAGGTCTCGAAGCTCTCGGCGACCTGGGCCGCCAGCTCGCGAGTCGGCTCCAGGATGAGCGACCGGGGCATGCGCGCCCGGGCCCGGCCCGACGCCAGAATGCTGATCATCGGCAAGGTGAAGCTGGCCGTCTTCCCGGTGCCGGTTTGCGCGCAGCCGAGCACGTCGCGGCCTTGCAGGACCCAGGGAATGGCCTGTTCCTGAATTGGCGTCGGCTGGGTGTAACCTTTGTCCTCGATTGCCCGCAGGACGTCAGGTCCAAGCCCAAGTTCCGAAAAGAGCATCCAACCTGTTTCTGTCTGGAGTGCGAAAATCGTGCCGATACGGCCCGACGAGTAGATGGTGCGGCAGAATATGAAGTCAAAGGGCGCTGTCAATAGACCTTGTGATGAAATCGCGCATCGCGCGGCTCCGGATGGGCCGCTTGGCGATCCGCGCCCGCTCGGCTAGGCTGTGAAAAGGCCGCGAAAACCGCGGAATTCCGGGGTCCGCGGCGGCGGAAAGGCCGGTTTCGGCCTCGTCCCCGCCCGGACCGGACCAAGAAAAAAGGCAGCCCTCCGATGCACCTGTCCTCCGCAAGTTCCGTCCTGGTGGTGGTCGATATCCAGGAAAAGCTGATGCCGTCGATCGCCGAGTCCGCGCGGGTGGAGCGCAACGCCGCGACGCTGTTGAAGGGCGCCGCGCTGCTCGGCGTGCCCGCCTTCGCCACCGAGCAGTATCCCAAGGGCCTCGGCCCGACCGCCGCCTCCCTGCGCGCCCTGCTGCCGCCGGACGGGGTGGTGGAGAAGATCAGCTTCTCCGCCGCGCGGGAGCCGGCCTTCCTGGATCGGCTGGATCGGCTCGGCCGCCGGCAGGTCGTTCTGTGCGGGTCGGAGGCCCATGTCTGCGTGATGCAGACGGCGCTGTCGCTGGTCTATCTGGGGTTCGAGGTGGTGCTGGTGGCCGACGCCGTGTCGTCGCGCACGCCCCTCAACGCGGAGCTTGGCATCGCCCGCATGCGAGCCGCCGGGGCGACCATCGTCAGCACGGAGATGGTTCTGTTCGAGTGGATGGAGCGTTCTGACATCCCCGCCTTCAAGGCGGTGCTGGACCTGATCCGCTGACTTTTCGGGAAGGACAAGGAATGAGCGACCGGATTCCCCTGATCCTGCTGCCCGGCATGCCGCTGGACGCGGCGCTGTGGGAACACCAGACCAACCATCTCGCCGATGTGGCGGATCCGACCGTCGGCGATCTGACCGGTCATGACTCCGTGGGCGCCCTCGCTGCCGCCGTGCTGGCGGGCGCGCCCGGGCGGTTCGCCCTCGCCGGCCTGTCGATGGGCGGGTACGTCGCTTTCGAGATTCTGCGGCAGGCGCCGGAGCGGGTGGCGAAGCTCGCCCTGCTCGACACCAGCGCCCGCCCGGACACGCCGGAGCAGACGGCGACGCGCCAGGACGCCGTGCGGCTGGTCGGGCAGGGGCGGCTGCGGCAGGTGGTGGCCGCCGGGATGCCGCGCCTCGTCCATCCCGACCGGACGGGCGAAGCCGCTCTCGTCGACTCGGTGCAGGCCCAGGCGCAACGGGTCGGGCCGGACGGCTACGCGCGCCAGCAGACCGCCATCATGAACCGTCCGGACAGCCGGCCCGGCCTTGGGAGCATCGCCTGCCCGACGCTGGTGCTGTGCGGGCGGCAGGACGCCATCACGCCCCCCGCGCTGCACGAGGAGATCGCCGAGGGCATCCCCGGCGCCCGCCTCGCCCTGATCGAGGATTGCGGCCACCTGTCGGCCATGGAGCGGCCCCAGGCGGTCACCGCCCTGCTGCGGCAGTGGTTGCTCTACGCCTGAACGCGGGCTTGCGGATCAGCAGTCAGGACCCCCGCCGCAGCCGTCCAGGTCGGCGCGGCGGGCCGGAAAAAGGGCGAAGGTCATGTCGCTGATGAGCGACCGGAAATCGGGGTCGTTCGGTCCCTGCGGACGGTCGAGCCAGCCGGTCGCCGAGGACAGCGTTCCGCCGCCCCGGCAGAAGGCCCCCTGGACGACGATGGGGCCGCCGGGCGGGCTGGTGCGCAGGGGCTGGCCGCTGCACAGGTACGAGTTCAGGGTGGTCTCGGCGGGATTGAAGGCCAGGACGACCCGGTAATCCGGCCGCGCCGTCTGGTTCGGCGTGGTGGTGAAGTTGGTGCGCACGCCGGAAATGCGGTTCTGCATGTTGGCGGTCACCAGCGGACCGAAGGTCTGTGGGTCCATGCCGAAGGGGTTGCCGAGGATCACCACGCGCAGGTCGCGGTCGGAGGCCGCGTAGGACACCTCGCTCAGCGTGTAGGCGGGGACGGGCAGGTCGGCCACCACGCGTTCGTTGGTGCAGGCCGCCGCCATCGCGCAGAGGGCGAGAACGCTGGCACGGGGCAGGAAGGTCATGGCTCGCCTGGGCTGCTGAGTGGACAGGGGCAAACAAGCATGGGGCGCCGTTCCGGCACCGGCAAGCCCAAGTCTCCGCAAGAGCCTCCGGAAGAGCCGCCGGTCCGCCGACCGCGCATCCCGGCGGCGTTCGGCGTCACACGTCGATGTCGTCGACCCGGACGAACTTCGCGTTTTCCTGGATGAACTGGAAGCGCAGTTCCGGGCGGCGGCCCATCAGCTCCTCGACGCGGGTCTTCGTGGCCTTGACGTCCTCCGCCTGCTCGGGGTCGGCGCTGTTGGGCACGACGACGCGCAGCAGCGTGCGCTTGGCCGGGTCCATGGTCGTCTCGCGGAGCTGGGCCGGCATCATCTCGCCCAGGCCCTTGAACCGGCTGATCTCCACCTTCTTGCCCTTGAAGGTCTTGTTCATGAGCTGGTCCTTGTGCGCGTCGTCGCGGGCGTAGACCGACTTGGCGCCGTGGCTGATGCGGTAGAGCGGCGGCAGGGCCAGATACAGGTGCCCGTTCTGGATCAGCCCGCCCATCTCCCGGTAGAAGAAGGTCATCAGCAGCGAGGCGATGTGCGCGCCGTCCACGTCGGCGTCGGTCATGATGATGACCCGCTCGTAGCGCAGCTTGTCGCTTGAGAAGTCCTTGCCCACCCCGCAGCCGAGCGCCTGGGTGAGGTCGTTCAGCTCCTGGTTCGCCTTCATCTTGTCGGAGGAGGCCGAGGCGACGTTCAGGATCTTGCCGCGCAGCGGCAGGATGGCCTGGGTCTCGCGGTTGCGCGCCTGCTTGGCCGAGCCGCCCGCCGAATCGCCCTCGACCAGGAAGATCTCCGTTCCCTCCGGCGAGTTGCGCGAACAATCGGCCAGCTTGCCGGGCAGGCGCAGGCGGCGGGTCGCGGACTTCCGTCCCAACTCCTTGGACTGCTTGCGCTTGGCGCGCTCCTCCGCCTTCTCGATCAGCCGTTCCAGGAGGGCCTTGGAGGAGGACGGGTCGCCGGACAGCCAGTGGTCGAAGTGATCCTTGATCGCCGCCTCGACCAGCCGGTGGGCTTCCGCCGTCACCAGCTTCTCCTTGGTCTGGCCCTGGAAATGCGGCTCGCGGATGAAGACCGACAGCAGGATGCAGGCGTCGCCCACCACGTCGTCCGCGGTGACCTGGGCGGCGCGCTTGTTGCTGGTCAGCTCGCCGTAGCCCTTCAGGCCGCGGGTCAGCGCGGCGCGCAGGCCGGCCTCGTGGGTGCCGCCCTGCGGGGTGGGCACCGTGTTGCAGTAGGTGTGCGAGAAGCCCTCGTCATCCTCCGGCCAGGCGATGGCCCACTCCACGCGGCCCTGCTGGTTCGGAAAGTCCAGCGCGCCCGAAAAGGGCAGGCGGGTCAGCGTCCGGCGTTCCTTCAAGGCGGCGTTCAGATAGTCGAGCAGACCGCCGGGGAAATGCAGCGTCTCCTGCGCCGGGGTGGTGCTGTCGGGCGACAGCAGCGCCGGGTCGCAGCTCCAGCGGATCTCGACGCCCCGGTACAGGTAGGCCTTGGAGCGCGCCAGCCGGTACAGCCGGTGCGGCTCGAAATGGGCGGCCTCGCCGAAGATTTCGGGGTCGGCGTGGAAACGGATGGTCGTGCCGCGGCGATTGGCCGCGCCCTGGCGGGTCAGCGGTCCCTGGGGCAGGCCGCGGCTGTAGTGCTGCACGTAGAGCTGGCGGTCGCGCGCCACCTCGACGATCAGCCGGTCGGACAGGGCGTTCACCACCGACAGGCCGACGCCGTGCAGGCCGCCGGAGGTCTGGTAGACCTTGTTGGAGAACTTTCCGCCCGAATGCAGGGTGGTGAGGATGACCTCCAGCGCCGACTTGCCCGGGTACTTGGGGTGGTCGTCGATCGGGATGCCGCGCCCGTTGTCGCGCACCACCACCGTGCCGTCGGCGGTCAGCTCCAGGTCGATGCGGCTGGCGTGGCCGGCCACCGCCTCGTCCATGGCGTTGTCCAGAACCTCGGCCACCAGATGGTGCAGCGCCCGGTCGTCGGTGCCGCCGATGTACATGCCGGGGCGCCGGCGGACGGGCTCAAGCCCTTCCAGAACCTCGATATCCTGGGCGGAATAGCTCTCGGCCTTGCGCGCCGTGTTCTCGAAAAGATCGCTCATGGCCCCAGTTATAGGAATTTCGTCAGGGCTGCGCAAGCGCATGCGGTGGCTCCTATATACTCCCCGCACCATATTTTGTGATGCGCTTTTTCGACCCCAGAACGGACGAGGGCGGAAGCACGATGAGCGACGGCACATCCACCGATCAGAACCTAGCCCAGCCCGATATGGAAGGCGGCCCGGCGCTGCGCACCATCGCCATGCCGGCGGACACCAACCCCAACGGCGACATCTTCGGCGGCTGGCTGCTGTCCCAGATGGATCTGGCCGGCGGGGTCGCCGCCCTGCGCCGGGCGGGCGGGCGCGTGGCGACGGTGGGGATCGAGGCGATGACCTTCCACAAGCCGGTCTATGTCGGCGACGAGGTGAGCTGCTTCGCGCACGTCACCAAGGTCGGCCGAACCTCCATCCGCGTGCGGGTCGAGACCTGGGTGCGCCGCCAGCGCAGCGCGGGGGAGGCGATCAAGGTGACCGAGGGCGTCTTCACCTACGTCGCCATCGGTGAGGACCGCCGCCCGCGCGAGGTCCCGCCGGAGTGAAGCGCAGCCCGCCTTCTTTCGAAGGTTGCGCACTGTGTCCCTCTCCTTTGGGGGTGTAAACCGCCTATTACTCGGCGCTGCCAAGAGCATGGCGCGGTGAATTCTTTCGGATTGCTTCTTTTCCGTTTGACCGAAGGAATCGCGTATGATTCCATCATACCGCCATGACCATGCTCCAGAACCTCACCGACTCGCTGAAACGCGCCGCCAAAAGCGCCCTTCGCCAGGCCATCGGGCCGGCCATCGGCTCCTGCGTCGTCGCCTACTTCGTCTATTACGCCGTCCAGGGGGACCGCGGGCTGCTCGCCATGAACCACCTGAAGGCGGAGATCGCCACGGCGGAATCCGTCCTGGATCAGGTGAAGGCCGAGCGCGAGCGGATGGACCGCCGCGCGCAACTGATGCGCAGCGACCACCTGGACCGCGACATGCTGGACGAGCGTGCGCGCACGATGTTGAACCTTTCAGGGGCCCGCGACGTCATAATCGCACTCCCCCCGGCCCAGGCCGAAGGTGATGCTAGCGCTGAGAAGTAGGTCATATCAGTGAATTAACCGAAAGCCGGTTAACGCCGAATTTCGCGTTTAAAAACAGATATTTGCGTCTCGTGCGCTTGTCGTGTACTGTGCGCCCCGCATCCGCTTCCGGTGCGAGGGGGATGCACCCTCATAAGTGGGATGTACCCTCGCAACGTGCTGCAGCCCTGGCTGTTCGCTTGCCGTCGCTGCATAAACCCTGGGGAGGAAACATGGCCGCGTCACGACGCCGTCCGAAGGCGCAGACTGACTCCGCTTCGAAGCAGGCCGCTTCGACCGAGGACCTGATCAAGTACTATCGCGAGATGCTTCTGATCCGCCGCTTCGAGGAGAAGGCGGGCCAGCTCTACGGCATGGGCCTCATCGGCGGTTTCTGCCACCTCTACATCGGCCAGGAAGCCGTTGTGGTCGGCATCCAGGCCGCGCTGAAGGACAACGACGACGTCATCACCAGCTACCGTGACCATGGCCACATGCTGGCCTGCGGCATGGACCCCAAGGGCGTGATGGCCGAGCTGACCGGCCGCCGTGGAGGCTACTCCAAGGGCAAGGGCGGCTCGATGCACATGTTCAGCCGCGAGAAGAACTTCTACGGCGGCCACGGCATCGTCGGCGCGCAGGTCCCGCTGGGCACCGGCCTCGCCTTCTCGCACAAGTACAACAAGGATGACGGCCTGTCCGCGGTCTATTGCGGCGACGGCGCCATCAACCAGGGCCAGGTTTACGAGAGCTTCAACATGGCGGCTCTGTGGAAGCTGCCGGTGCTCTACGTGATCGAGAACAACAAGTACGCCATGGGCACCTCGCAGGAGCGCGCCTCGGCGGGCGAGCTGCACCAGCGCGGCGCGGCCTACGGCATTCCCGGCCATCAGGTCAACGGCATGGACGTCCTCGAGGTCCGCGAGGCCGCCGACAAGTGGGTGGAGTACATCCGCGCCGGCAACGGCCCGGTCATCCTCGAGATGAAGACCTACCGCTACCGCGGCCACTCGATGTCCGACCCGGCCAAGTACCGGACCAAGGAGGAGGTCGAGAAGATGCGGAGCGAGTCCGATCCGATCGACAACCTGAAGCGCGTCCTGCTGGAAGGCGCTTACGTGACCGAGGACCAGCTCAAGGAAATCGACCGCGAGGTCAAGGCCGTGGTGACCGAGGCTGCCGAATTCGCGCAGCAGAGCCCCGAGCCCGATCCGGCGGAGCTGTGGACGGACGTCCTGGTCGAAGCCTGACGACAACGATAAGCAGGAGCGGCGCCGAGGGCCGGAGGCATCGCCTCCCGGTGAACCCGCGCCGCCGGAGGTTGAGGAATGCCGATCGAAGTGCTGATGCCGGCGCTGTCGCCCACCATGACCGAGGGCAAGCTGGCGAAATGGGTCAAAAAAGAAGGTGACGAGGTCAAGTCCGGCGACGTGCTCGCCGAGATCGAGACCGACAAGGCGACCATGGAGGTCGAGGCGGTCGACGAAGGCCGCATCGGCAAGATCCTGGTCGCCGAGGGCACCGAGAACGTCGCCGTGAACACCCCCATCGCCGTGATCCTCGGCGAGGGCGAGAGCGTGACCGACGCCGTGTCCGGCTCCCCGACGCCGGCCCCGAAGGTCGCCGCCGAGCCGGTGGTGAAGGACACGGGCGCCCACGCCCCGGCCACCCTGCCGGTCGGTCCGGCCAGCGGCCCGGCCGCCGCGCCGCCGGCCTCGGACGAGGACAAGTTCTTCGACAAGACGGTGAAGAAGACCGTCCGCGAAGCGCTGCGCGACGCCATGGCCGAAGAGATGCGCCGCGACCCGACCGTCTTCCTGATGGGTGAGGAGGTCGCGCAGTATCAGGGCGCCTACAAGGTGTCGCAGGGCCTGCTCCAGGAGTTCGGCGCCGACCGCGTCATCGACACGCCGATCACCGAGATCGGCTTCGCCGGCCTGGGCGTTGGTGCGGCCTTCCGCGGCCTGCGCCCGATCGTCGAGTTCATGACCTTCAACTTCGCGATGCAGGCGATCGACCACATCGTGAACTCCGCCGCCAAGACGCTGTACATGTCCGGCGGCCAGATGGGCTGCCCGATCGTGTTCCGCGGCCCGAACGGCGCGGCCGCCCGCGTCGCCGCGCAGCACAGCCAGGACTTCACCCCCTGGTACGCCAGCGTGCCCGGCCTGAAGGTCGTCGCGCCCTACAGCGCGTCGGACTTCAAGGGCCTGATGAAGTCGGCGATCCGCGATCCGAACCCGGTCATCTTCCTCGAGAACGAGATCCTCTACGGCCAGTCCTTCGAGGTGCCGGAGAGCGAGGACTTCATCGTTCCGATCGGCCGCGCCAAGATCCGCCGCGCCGGCACGGACGTGACGATCACCGCCCACTCGCTGATGGTCAGCTACGCGCTTGCCGCCGCCGATCTGCTGGAGAAGGACGGGATCAGCGCCGAGGTCATCGACCTGCGCACGATCCGTCCGCTCGACACCGAGACGATCGTCAACTCCGTCAAGAAGACCAACCGCCTCGTCACCGTCGAGGAGGCCTGGCCAACCTGCGGCATCGGCGCCGAGCTGTCGGCCCTGATGATGGAGCAGGCGTTCGATTATCTGGACGCCCCGGTGATCCGCGTGACCGGCCTCGACGTGCCGATGCCGTACGCGGCGAACCTGGAAAAGCTCGTCCTTCCTTCGCCCGACCGCATCGCGGAAGCGGCGAAGAAGGCCTGCTACCGCAAGTAAGGAGGGCGAGCGAATGACCATCCAGATTCTCATGCCCGCCCTCTCTCCGACCATGACCGAGGGCAACCTCGCCAAGTGGCTGAAGAAGGAAGGCGACGCGGTGAAGTCCGGCGACGTGATCGCCGAGATCGAAACCGACAAGGCCACCATGGAAGTCGAGGCGGCCGACGAAGGCCGTCTCGGCAAGATCCTCGTGCAGGCCGGCACCCAGGGCGTCGCGGTGAACACCCCGATCGCCGTGCTGCTGGAAGAGGGCGAGGACGACAGCGCGCTCGCCAAGGCCGCCGCTCCCGCCCCGGCCCCGGCCCCGGCCCAGGCCCAGGCGGCCTCCGCTCCGGCTCCGGCCGCTGCTCCGGCTCCGCAGGCCGCGGCCGCTCCGGCGCCCGCCGCCCAGGGCGGTGGCCGCGTGTTCGCCAGCCCGCTGGCCCGCCGTCTGGCCGAGCAGGCCGGTCTCGACCTGAAAGCCGTCAAGGGCACCGGCCCGAACGGCCGCATCGTCAAGGCCGACATCGAGGCCGCGAAGGCTGGCGGCACCGCCAAGGCCGCCGCTCCGCAGGCCGCCGCTCCGGCTCCCGCCGCCGCCCCGGCGGCTGCGCCGGCCGCCGGGGCGGCCCCGAAGGCCGCGGGCATCGACGCCAAGGACCTGTCGGACAAGCTGGGCATGCGCTACAAGGCGCAGCCGAACAGCTCCATGCGCAAGACGATCTCGCGTCGTCTGACCGAGGTGCAGCAGACGGTGCCGGATTACTTCCTGGCCATCGACTGCGAGCTGGACGCGCTGCTGAAGGTCCGCTCCGACCTGAACGCCCGCTCCAAGGACTACAAGCTGTCGGTCAACGACTTCATCATCCGCGCCGCCGCGCTGACGCTGAAGAAGTTCCCGAACATCAACGCTGCCTGGTCGGAGGAAGCCATCCTCCGTTACGATCACGTCGACATCTCGGTCGCCGTGGCCACCCCGACCGGCCTGATCACGCCCATCGTCAAGAAGGCGGAGACCAAGGGGCTGGCCGAAATCTCCAACGAGATGAAGGGTCTGGCGGAGCGCGCCCGCGACGGCAAGCTGAAGCCGGAGGAGTACCAGGGCGGCACCTTCTCGATCTCCAACCTCGGCATGTACGGCATCCGGGAGTTCGCGGCGATCATCAACCCGCCGCAGGCCTGCATCATGGCGGTCGGCGCCGGTGAGCAACGTCCGGTCGTGAAGAACGGCGCGCTCGCCATCGCCACCGTGATGACCGTCTCGGTCACCGTGGACCACCGCGTCGCCGACGGCGCGCAGGGTGCGGAATTCCTCGCGGCTTTCAAGAAGCTGATCGAGGACCCGCTGAGCATGCTGCTGTAAGGGGGCGCTGACCATGGCTGACATGAACTACGACCTCATCGTCATCGGCGGCGGTCCGGGCGGCTACGTGGCGGCGATCCGCGCCGCCCAGCTCGGCCTCAGCACCGCGGTGGTGGAGCGTGAGAACCTCGGCGGCATCTGCCTCAACTGGGGCTGCATCCCGACCAAGGCGCTCCTGCGCTCCGCCGAGGTGCTGCGCAACGCCAAGCACGCCTCGGAGTACGGGCTGGTCATCCAGAACCCGTCCTTCGACCTGGACAAGGTCGTTCAGCGGTCCCGCAAGGTGGCGGGGCAGCTCAACGGCGGCGTCAAGCACCTGCTGAAGAAGAACAAGGTCGCCGTCATCGAGGGCGAGGCCAAGCTGCTCGGCAAGGGGCAGGTGGCCGTGACCAAGGGCGGCGCGGCGGTCGGCACCTTCGGGGCGAAGAACATCATCATCGCCACGGGCGCCCGCGCCCGCACCCTGCCGGGTCTGGAGGACGACGGCAACCTCGTCTGGACCTACCGCAAGGCGATGACCCCGAACACGACGCCGAAGTCGCTGCTGGTCATCGGCTCCGGCGCCATCGGCATCGAGTTCGCCAGCTTCTACAACGAGCTGGGCGCCAAGGTGACGGTGGTCGAGGTGATGGACCGCATCCTGCCGGTCGAGGACGAGGAAATCTCGGCCTTCGCCCGCAAGCAGTTCGAAAAGCAGGGCATGCGCATCATCACCAACGGCAAGGCCGGCAACCTGCGCAAGGGGGCCGACAGCGTGACGGTGGCGGTGGAGGCCAACGGCAAGACCGAGGACATCACCGTCGACCGCGTGATCCTCGCCGTCGGCATTTCGCCGAATACGGAGAATCTGGGCCTGGAGAACACCAAGGTCCAGACCGACCGCGGCCACATCAAGACCAACGCCAACTGCCAGACCGACGAGCCGGGCGTCTACGCCATCGGCGACGTGACGGGGGCTCCCTGGCTTGCCCACAAGGCCAGCCACGAGGGCGTCATCGCCGTCGAGCACATCGCCGGCAAGCACCCGCACGCGCTGGACGTCCGCAACATTCCGGGCTGCACCTACTCGCACCCGCAGATCGCGTCGGTCGGTCTGACCGAGAAGAAGGCGAAGGAGGCGGGCTACGAGGTCCGCGTCGGCCGCTTCCCCTTCATCGGCAACGGCAAGGCCATCGCTCTGGGCGAGGCGGACGGCATGGTGAAGACCGTGTTCGACGCCAAGACCGGCGAGCTGCTGGGTGCCCACATGGTCGGCGCCGAGGTGACGGAGCTGATCCAGGGCTACACGGTCGCCAAGACCATGGAGACCACCGAGCAGGAGCTGATGCAGACGGTGTTCCCGCATCCGACCCTGTCGGAAATGATGCACGAGTCGGTGCTTGATGCCTATGGCCGGGCCATCCACTTCTAAGTGGCGAGTCTGACTGGCGGTCGTTTCCTCCCTCGCCCTCCGGGGCGGGGGAGCAACGTTTCCGACGTCGTCATCCTTTTGGCGGTGTTGTTTCGTCGCGGCCGATAATCAGACTTGACCGGTCGGTCATTCCGGCCTATCCGGCGGGACCGTGTCCGCCGGCCTTGCGCCGTTTCCCTGCGTCGCCCCTTGCGCGGTCGGCGGCGCGTTACCGTTCAGCATCGGCGCTGCCACCGGGCAGCCCGTGGGAGCACTTCAGACCATGACCGTGGCCGATCACCCCGAGAAGCTTCGCCATCCCGAAAAGGCCCACAAGCCCGACAACCCGATCCAGCGCAAACCGGGCTGGATTCGCGTCAAGGCGCCGACCAGCCAGGAATACAACGAGACGCGCAGCCTCATGCGCGGGCTCAAGCTCAACACCGTGTGCGAGGAGGCCGCCTGCCCGAACATCGGGGAGTGCTGGAAGCACAAGCACGCGACCTTCATGATCCTCGGCTCCGTCTGCACCCGCGGCTGCGCCTTCTGCAACGTCGGCACCGGGCGACCGGACCAGCTCGACCCGCATGAGCCGGACAATGTGGGGGAGGCGGTGGCCCAACTGAAGCTGAGCCACGTCGTCGTCACCTCCGTCGACCGTGACGACCTGGAGGACGGCGGGGCGGAGCATTTCGCCCGGACCATCCGCGCCATCCGCGCCGCGTCGCCCGACACCACCATCGAGATCCTGACCCCCGACTTCCAGAAGAAGAAGGGTGCGGTGGAGGTGGTGGTCGAGGCGAAGCCCGACGTCTTCAACCACAATCTGGAAACCGCGCCGCGCCTCTACCCGACGATCCGTCCGGGCGCCCGTTACTTCACCTCGCTGCAATTGCTGGCGCGGGTGAAGGAGCTGGACCCGTCCATGTTCACCAAGTCCGGAATCATGGTCGGGCTGGGCGAGACGAAGGAGGAGGTCGGGCAGGTGATGGACGACCTGCGCGCCGCCGATGTTGACTTCATGACGATCGGCCAGTACCTCCAGCCGACGCCCAAGCACGCGGCGGTGGACCGGTTCGTGACTCCGGAAGAATTCCAGAGCTACGCAACACTTGGCCGCGGCAAGGGTTTCCTGATGGTGGCTTCGACGCCGCTGACCCGCTCCAGCTATCACGCGGGGGCGGATTTCGCGAAGCTGCGGGAGGCTCGCCTCCGCAAGCTCGCGGCAACGGCCGGCTGAAAGGCGGCGGGCTGAAGGGCGGCGGGCCGAGAGGCGGCCGAAAGAGAAACGGAGCGGGTATGCCGACGCACGCGGAAAAGAAGGTTCTTCCCTACACGCCGGAGCAGATGTACCGGCTGGTCGCCGATGTGGAGAAGTACCCGGAATTCCTGCCCTGGTGCCTCGCCGCCCGCATCCGCCGCCGTGAAGGCGACGTGATGTTCGCGGACCTTGTCATCGGCTTTAAGATGGTCCGCGAACGCTTCACCTCGCGCGTGGAGCTGGACGAGGCGAACCGCCGCATCAACGTCCAGTACACCGAGGGGCCGTTCCAGTACCTCAACAACCACTGGATCTTCACCCCGCACGAGGGCGGCGTCTGCGTGGATTTCTACGTGGACTTCGAGTTCCGCTCGAAGATGCTGCAGAAGATCATGGGCGTGCTGTTCAACGAGGCGGTGCGCCGGATGGTGCAGGCCTTCGAGACCCGCGCCAACCAGCTCTACGGCAACGGCGCCACCCGGCCCGCCACGGCGCGGACCGCCTGAGGCCGGTCTTCCCTCAGCGAATCCCGGTCTCGGGGCGGGCGGTGCGCAGCCGCTCCAGCGCGGTCTGCACGGTCGCGAGGCGCACCGCCTCGCGGTCGCCGGGGAAGGTGTATTCCTTGTGCTTGGCGGCGCCGCGGCGGACCGCCGTGGCGATGTAGACGCGCCCCACCGGCTTTTCCGGCGTTCCCCCGCCGGGCCCGGCGACTCCGGTGACCGCCACCGTCACGTCGGCCTTCGACTTCGCCAGGGCACCCACCGCCATCGCCACCGCCACCTCCGGGCTGACCGCGCCGTGGGCGTAGATCAGGCTGGGCGGCACGCCGAGCATCTCGGACTTGGCGACGTTGGAGTAGGTGACGAAGCCCCGGTCCACGACCTTGGACGAGCCCGCGATGTCGGTCAGCGCCCCCGCGATCAGGCCGCCCGTGCAGGATTCGGCGGTCGCCAGGGTGTAGCCGGCCAGTTCGTATTCCGCGAGCAGCTTGGCGGCGAGTTCGCGGATGTGATCGGGAAACATGCGGGTCCCTTTCGTCGTCGTGCCAGAACCAGCCCCTCTCCCATCGCGGGAGAGGGCTAGGGAACGCTCATGCTATCCCGGCAGACGGACCGTCGCCATCGCCTGCGCCGCGATGCCCTCGCCGCGCCCGGTGAAGCCCAGCCGCTCCGTCGTCGTCGCCTTCACGCTGACCCGGTCCACCGGCATGCCCAGGATGTCGGCAACGCGCGCGGTCATCGCCTCGCGGTGCGGGCCGACCTTCGGGCGCTCGCAGATGATCGTCACGTCCACATGGGCGATCCGCCCGCCGCGGTCCGTCACCAGCTCCGCCGCGTGTTTCAGGAACAGCGCGCTGTCGGCGCCGCGCCATTGCGGGTCGCTGGGCGGGAAATGGCTGCCGATGTCCCCGGCGCACAGCGCGCCCAGGATGGCGTCGGTCAGCGCGTGCAGCCCGACGTCGGCGTCCGAATGGCCGTCCAGCCGCTGCGTGTGCGGCACCCGCACGCCGCAGAGCGTGACGTGGTCGCCCTCGGCGAAACGGTGCACGTCGAAGCCCGAACCGGTGCGGATGTCGGACAGGGCGGAATCGAGCGCGCGGGTCGCGCGGGTCAGGTCGTCGGGGGTGGTCACCTTGAAATTCTCCTCCCTGGCGGGCACCAGCGCGACCGGCAGCCTGGCGCGTTCGGCGACCGCCGCGTCGTCGGTCAGCTCCAGCCCGGCGGCCGCGCGGTGCGCGGCCAGGATGTCGGGAAAGCGGAAGCCCTGCGGGGTCTGGGCGCGCCACAGGCCGCTGCGGTCCACCGTTCCGGCCACCAGCCCGTCCTCGCCGCGTTTCAGCGTGTCGGCGACCGGAACGGCGGCCAGCGCCGCAGGGTGGGTGTCGAGCGCCGCGATCACCGCGTCGATGGTGCCGGCGTCGATCAGCGGGCGGGCCGCGTCGTGGATCAGCACGAGGCCCGGCGCCGAGTCGGCCAACGCCTCCAGCCCGTTGCGCACCGAATCCTGGCGGGACGCCCCGCCGACCACCGGTTCGGGCAGGTCCAGCCCCGCGACGGCCGCATCGTAGAGATCGCGAAAGGCGGGATTGATGACGACGCGCACCGCGCTCACCTTGGGGTGGCGCCGGAAGGCCTCGACCGTGCGGCGCAGAACGGACTGGCCGGCCAGATCGAGATACTGCTTGGGCCGCTCGGCGCCGAAACGCTGGCCGCTTCCGGCGGCGACGATCAGCGCGATACAGGAAGACATGGGACGTATCCGTGCCGTTTGGGCTATGGTATCCGCGCTTGACGGGCCGTCCGCGTGACGCTTACGTCATGGCGGCCGGACGCAGCCGAGCCTAGCCGCTCACCGGCGTTCCGCCAAGAGCTTCAGAGACTTGTCCAACAGCGACTTTGGGTCCAACAGCGACTTTGGGTTTCCGCAGAGGGAAGGGCACGGGTCCGCCGCATGTCGCAGAACATCGTCTACAGCCTGACCGCGCTGATGGCTCTGCTGCCGGCGTCCATCTACCCGTACCACCGGATCGCGGGGCAGGGGGCGGATGGGCGGTCCGCCTATTTCTGGGGCGCCCTGGCTCTGGGCTTCGCCGGGCCGGCGGCCTGGGCGCTGACCCAGGTGGCGGGACGCTGGCACACCGGCCTGTCCACCGCGCTGTGGATCACCATCGCCGCCTGCATGCTGCTGTTCATGGCGATGAGCGCGCTGACCCGGTCGGCGTGGCGGCTGTCCCCGCTGCTGCTGCCCTATCTGCTGACCGTCGGCGCCTTCGCGACCCTGGCCCAGCAGGCCCCGGCGCCGGTGCTGCGCGGCGGCGCGCCGGGCATCTGGATCGACCTGCACATCGCCGTGTCGGTCATCACCTACGCGCTGCTGACCATGGCCGCCGTGGCGTCGCTCGCCGCCTTCCTCCAGCAACGGGCGCTGAAGTCGAAACGTCCGACGCCGCTGACCCGTTTCCTGCCCCCGGTGGCGGAAAGCGAGCGGATGCAGCTCCATCTTCTCGGCGCGTCGGAGGCGGTTCTGGGGGCCGGTCTCGCCACGGGAATGGCGGTGCTCTATTACGAAACCGGCGCGCTGCTGCGCGCCGACCACAAGACGCTTCTGTCCGTCGCCAGCTTCGTCGTCATCGGCGGGTTGCTGCTGGCCCACGCCCGCACCGGTGTGCGCGGGCGGATGGCCGCGCGTCTCGTGCTGATCGCCTATCTGCTGCTGACCCTCGCCTATCCGGGCGTCAAGTTCGTCACCGACGTCCTGCTCGGCTAACCCCGACGCATGACAGCCAGCGCGGCGTTCGCGGGATGTGCACTTGCAACATGCCGAAACGCTGTGCTACCGTGCACAAATTCTCATCATATCGCTAATGTGCCCATCATGTGGGCAGGTGAACATGGCCATTCAAATCGGCACCATCTCGCTTGAGGGTCCGGTGATCCTCGCCCCCATGTCCGGCGTCACCGATCTGCCGTTCCGGCGGCTGGTGAAGCAGTCGGGCTGCGGACTGGTCGTCTCCGAGATGGTCGCGAGCCAGGCGATGATCCGCGAGAACCGCCAGACGCTGCGCATGGTCGAGTGCGAGCCGGAGCAGTTCCCCATGGCGGTCCAACTCGCCGGCTGCGAGCCCGAGGTGATGGCCGAGGCGGCGAAGCTGAACGAGGACCGCGGGGCGGCCATCATCGACATCAACTTCGGCTGTCCGGTGAAGAAGGTGGTCAACGGCCACGCCGGCTCCTCCCTGATGCGCGACGAGGCGCTCGCCGCCCGCATCCTGGAGGCCACGGCGAAGGCGGTCTCGATCCCGGTGACGCTGAAGATGCGCAAGGGGTGGGACGACAGCAGCCTCAACGCGCCCCGTCTCGCCCGCATCGCCGAGGAATGCGGGATCAAGCTGGTCACCGTCCACGGCCGCACCCGCGAGCAGTTCTACAACGGCACCGCCGACTGGTCCTTCATCCGCTCCGTGAAGGAGGCGGTGTCGATCCCGGTGGTGGTCAACGGCGACATCACCTCCTTCGACGCCGTGGACCGCGCGCTCGCCGAGTCCGGCGCCGACGGGGTGATGATCGGACGCGGCGCCTACGGCCGCCCCTGGTTCCCCGCCCAGGTGATGCACTACATCCGCACCGGCGAGCGGTTGCCCGACCCGCCGCTCCACGAGCAGCTCGACACGCTGCTGGAGCATTACGACGCCATGCTGACCCATTACGGCGTCGAAGGCGGGCTGCGCGTCGCCCGCAAACACATCTCCTGGTACTCAACGGGCCTGCGCGACTCCGCCGAATTCCGCTCGGAGGTCAACCGCATGTCCGATCCCGAACGAGTGCGCGGCTTCATCCGCGACTTCTACGCCCCGGCGATCGAAAGGATGGCTGCCTGATGGCCCGTGCATCTGCCGCTGCGCCACTGCCCCGCCGCCCGGCGCGGCCCCGTGCGCCCTCCAGTTCCTACCGCCCCGTCCGCCCCTGCATCGATCCGTCCGTCATGCTGAACGCGCTCCCCGACCCGGTCCTGGTCGTCGACGGCTCCGGCGACATCCGCTATGTGAATCTGGAGGCGCAGGAGTTCTTCGGCCTGTCCGCCGCCATGATGGAAGGCATGCCGCTGGCCGAACTGCTGCCGCCCAACAGCCCGGTCAGCCAGTTGATCGAGCAGGTGCAGCAGGGCCGCCACCGCGCCTCGCAGGAGGGCGTCGTCATCGACACGCCGCGCATCGGCCCGCACCACGTCACCGTGCGGGTCACCGCGCTGGGCGAGCCGGCCGACCATGTGCTGCTGACGGTCAACGAGCGCACGCTGGCCCGCAAGATCGACAACTCCCTGACCCACCGCAACGCCGCCCGCTCGGTCACCGCCATGGCGTCGATGCTGGGGCACGAGGTGAAGAACCCGCTGTCGGGCATCCGCGGCGCGGCGCAGCTTCTGGAAGAGAACTGCAGCGAGTCCGACCGGGTGCTGACCCGGCTGATCTGCGACGAGGCCGACCGCATCGTCGCGCTGGTCAACCGGATGGAGGTCTTCTCCGACCAGCGCCCGCTGGAGCGCAGCGCGGTGAACATCCACACCGTTCTGGAGCATGTCCGCAAGGTGGCCCAGAGCGGCTTCGCCCGGAAGATCCGCTTCATCGAGCGTTACGACCCGTCGCTGCCGCCGGTCTATGGCAACCGCGACCAGCTCATCCAGATTTTCCTCAACCTGATTAAAAATGCGGCAGAAGCTGCACCGGAATCGGGCGGCGAGATCATACTCAGCACATCTTATCAGCACGGCGTCCGCATGGCCCTGCCCGGCGGCGACACCCGCCTGCAACTGCCGTTGCTGGTGTCCGTTCAGGATAATGGGGACGGCATACCCGATGACCTGCGTTCGAACCTGTTCGATGCCTTCATTACCACCAAGGTCAATGGGACTGGCCTGGGGCTTGCATTGGTAGCCAAAATCGTCGGCGACCACGGCGGCGTCATCGAATTTGACAGCCAGCCGCGCCGCACCGTCTTCAAGGTCTCGCTACCCATGTTCGATGAAGCGCAGATGAGCGGCGATCCTGCACCGGCCAGAGGCATCCGAGGGGCCATCGGATGAGTGCAGCCACGATCCTGGTTGCGGACGACGACCGCGCCATCCGCACCGTTCTGACCCAGGCGCTCGCCCGCCTCGGCCACGAGGTGCGCACCACCGGCAACGCCTCCACGCTCTGGCGCTGGGTGGCGGACGGGCAGGGCGACCTCATCATCACCGACGTGGTGATGCCCGACGAGAACGGGCTGGACCTGATTCCGCGGATCAAGAAGATCCGGCCCGACCTGCGCATCATCGTGATGAGCGCGCAGAACACGCTGATCACCGCCGTGAAGGCGGCGGAGCGCGGCGCCTTCGAATACCTGCCCAAGCCCTTCGACTTGAAGGAGCTGGTCTCGGTCGTCGAGCGGGCGCTGAACTCCAACACGCCGCCAGCGGCGCTGCCCGCCGACGCCGGCGAGGCGGACGAGCAGCTTCCCCTCATCGGCCGCTCGCCGGCCATGCAGGAGATCTACCGCGTCCTTGCCCGTTTGATGGGCACCGACCTGACGGTGACCATCACCGGCGAGTCGGGCACCGGCAAGGAGCTGGTGGCGCGCGCGCTTCACGACTACGGCAAGCGGCGCAACGGCCCCTTCGTCGCCATCAACATGGCGGCCATCCCGCGCGAACTGATCGAGTCCGAGCTGTTCGGCCACGAGAAGGGCGCCTTCACCGGGGCCACCAACCGCTCGACCGGCCGCTTCGAGCAGGCGCAGGGCGGCACCCTGTTCCTCGACGAGATCGGCGACATGCCGCTGGAGGCGCAGACCCGTCTGCTGCGCGTGCTGCAGGAGGGCGAGTACACCACCGTCGGCGGACGTACACCCATCAAGACGGACGTACGCATCGTCGCCGCGACCCACCGCGACCTGCGCACCCTGATCCGCCAGGGCCTGTTCCGCGAGGATCTGTTCTACCGCCTGTGCGTCGTCCCCATCCGCCTGCCGCCGCTGCGCGAACGTACGGAGGACGTGCCGCTTCTGGTCCGCCACTTCCTGAACCAGTGCTCGGCGCAGGGACTGCCGGTGAAGAGCATCGACCAGCCCGCCATGGACCGGTTGAAGCGCTACCGCTGGCCGGGCAACGTGCGCGAGCTGGAGAATCTCGTCCGCCGCCTCGCCGCGCTCTATTCGCAGGAGGTCATCGGGCTCGACGTGGTGGAGGCGGAGCTTGCCGACACCACCCCCGCCGCCCAGCCGGTGGAGGAACCGCAGGGCGAGGGCCTGTCCGCCGCCGTGGAGCGCCACCTCAAGGACTATTTCGCTGCGCACAAGGACGGCATGCCGTCGAACGGCCTGTACGACCGGGTGCTGCGCGAGGTGGAGCGGCCGCTGATCTCGCTCAGCCTCTCGGCGACGCGGGGCAACCAGATCAAGGCGGCGCAGCTTCTCGGCCTCAACCGCAACACGCTGCGCAAGAAGATCCGCGACCTCGACATCCAGGTGGTGCGCGGGCTGAAGTGATCCGGCGGCCGGCGGGGCGGCCGGGCGTCGCTCACGCCCCACAGCGTGTTGTTTTTGCGACAGGCTTTTGGCGCCTCTGCCGTTCGCGATGTTCCTTAGGGACTGTGCGAAAGGCAGAGGGGTTGCCGCTTGGCATGACGGCAACAGCTCGTGTATCATTCTGGCAACAGACTGGTTGCCGGATTGATGTCGCCCATACCCCCTGAACCCGTCACGCCGCTTTGGCAGCAGTTCCTTCGCTGGGCAACCCGGGTCGGGTTGGCGAAGCGGCTTGCCTTCGCGCTGTCGCTGGCGGCCCTGGTGGCGGGCTTCGCGACCTACACGGCGCTGACGGAGAGCGCGCCCTTCGGGGAAACCAACCCGCGCACCGTCACGTGGCTGCTGACCCTCGATCTGGCGCTGCTGCTCCTGCTCGGCGTGCTGATCGCGCGGCGGATCGTCTATCTGTGGATCGGGCGGCGGCGCGGCCTCGCCGGGTCGCAGATGCATGTGCGGCTGGTCGCGGTGTTCAGCCTGCTCGCCGTCGCGCCGGCCATCATCATGGCCATCTTCTCCACCGTCTTCTTCTATGTCGGCGTGCAGTCCTGGTTCAGCGAGCGGGTGCGCACGGCGGTGAACGAATCGCTGGCGGTCGCCAGCGCCTATCTGCACGAGCACCAGCAGAACATCCGCGCCGACGCGCTCGCCATGGCGAACGACCTGAACCAGGAGGCGGCGCGCCTCGCCAGCGACCCGGAGCGGTTCGAGCAGGTGGTCGCCACCCAGGCGATGCTGCGCGCCCTGTCCGAGGCCATCGTCTTCAACGGAACGACCGGCGCCATCGTCGCGCGCTCCGGCTACACCTTCGCTCTGGAGTTCGACCCGATCCCCGACGACAAGCTCGCCACCGCCCGCCGCGGCGAGGTGGCGATGATCGTCAGCGAGAACGACGACCGCGTCCGCGCGCTGGTCCGCCTCGACCGCTTCGCCGACACCTATCTCTATGTCGGGCGCATGGTGGAGCCGCGCGTGCTCTCGCACATGGCCTCGGCGGAAGGGGCGGTGCGGGAGTTCGGGGCGCTGGAAAGCCAGCGCGGCAGCCTGCAGATCACCTTCACTCTGATCTTCCTGGTCGTCGCCCTGCTGCTTCTGCTGGCGGCGGTGTGGGCGGGGCTGATCTTTGCGACACGGCTGGCGCGGCCGATCAGCGCCCTGATCGGCGCGGCGGAACGGGTGCGCGCCGGCGACCTGACCGTCCGGGTGACCGAACCGCCCGGCGAGGACGAGCTTGGCCTGCTGTCGCGCGCCTTCAACCGCATGACGACGGAGATCGAAAGCCAGCGGCACGAGCTTCTTTCGGCCAACCGCCTGATCGACGAGCGCCGCCGCTTCACCGAGACCGTGCTGGGCGGCGTGTCGGCGGGCGTGATCGGCTTGAACGCCGAAGGGCGCATCACCCTTCCCAACTTCTCGGCCGCGCGCCTTCTCGGCGTCGAGGACGCGGAAAGCCTGATCGGGATGAGGCTGGCCGAGCTGTCCCCCGAGATGGGGGAGCTTCTGGACCACGCGCCGGGCCGTCCGGGCCGGGTGGTGCAGGACCAGATCCAGATCCGCCGCCCCGGCACGACGCCGCTGACCCTGCTCGTCCGCATCTCCACCGAGGGGCGGGGCAGCGGGGAGATCCGCGGCTACGTCGTGACCTTCGACGACATCACCGAGCTGGTCTCCGCCCAGCGCAAGGCGGCCTGGGCCGACGTCGCCCGCCGCATCGCCCACGAGATCAAGAATCCGCTGACGCCGATCCAGCTCTCCGCCGAACGGCTGCGCCGCAAGTATCTGAAGGAGATCACCAGCGACACCGAGGTCTTCACCATGTGCACGGACACCATCGTCCGTCAGGTGGACGACATCCGGCGCATGGTGGACGAGTTCTCCGCCTTCGCGCGCATGCCGCAGCCGGTGATGAAGCCCTGCAACCTCAACGATCTCGTCCGGCAGGCGGTGTTCCTGCAATCCAGCGCGCACGCCGGCAAGATCAAGTTCGATATGGCGCTTCCGCAGGGGCCGCTGACCGTGCCCTGCGACAGCCGCCAGATCAGCCAGGCGCTGACCAACCTGCTGCAGAACGCCGCGGACGCCATCGAAGGCCGCCCGCCGCCCGCCGACGGCGCGGAGCTGCCGCCCGGCCATGTCGCCATCCGGGTCGAGGCCGATGCCGAGCGCATTGCCATGATCATCGAGGACAACGGCAAGGGCCTGCCGACCGAGGAGCGCGACCGGCTGACCGAACCCTACGTGACGACGCGTGCGAAAGGCACGGGGCTGGGGCTCGCGATCGTCAAGAAGATCATGGAGGACCATGGCGGCGTGCTGACCCTGGAGGACCGCGAAGGCGGCGGGGCGCGCGTCGGTCTGGTCATCCCCAACACGTCCACCAGTTCCGGAACGGCCGCGGGCGACGCCCCTGGCGGCGTCGGTACGCCGGCGGAGACCGGTGAAGAGAAGAGGCACGCAGCCCATGGCGCATGACATTCTGATCGTCGACGACGAAGCGGACATCCGGATGCTGATCGCCGGCATCCTGAACGACGAAGGCATGAAGACGCGCGAGGCCGCCGACGCCGATCAGGCGTTCGCCCAGGTCTCCGCGCGCCGTCCGAGCCTCGTGGTTCTGGACATCTGGCTGCAGGGCAGCCGACTTGACGGGCTTCAGATCCTCGAACAGCTGATGCGCGACCACCGGAACCTGCCGGTCATCATGATCTCGGGCCACGGCAACATCGAGACCGCGGTTTCGGCCATCAAGATCGGCGCCTACGACTTCATCGAAAAGCCCTTCAAGGCCGACCGGCTGCTGCTGATGGTGGACCGCGCCATCGAGGCCGCCCGGCTGAAGCGCGAGAACGAGGAGCTGAAGCTGCGGGCCGGCGGCGAGGTCGAACTGATCGGCCGGTCCGCCGCCGTCAACCACGTCCGCCAGAGCATCGAGAAGGTGGCGCCGACCGGCAGCCGCGTCCTCGTCACCGGCCCCGCCGGTTCCGGCAAGGAGGTGGTGGCCCGGCTGATTCACGCCCGGTCGCGCCGCGCCGGCGGTCCCTTCGTCGGGCTGAACTGCGCCACCATGCGCCCCGACCGGCTGGAGATGGAGCTGTTCGGGACCGAGGCCGGGGTGGACGGAGGCGGGCGCAAGATCGGCACCTTCGAGCAGGCGCACGGCGGCACGCTGCTGCTCGACGAGGTGGCCGACATGCCGCTGGAGACCCAGGGCAAGATCGTTCGCGCCCTGCAGGAGCAGGTGTTCGAGCGGGTCGGCGGCGGCCAGCGGGTCGAGGTCGATGTGCGCGTCGTCGCCACCTCCAACCGCGACCTCCAGGCGGAGATCGACCAGGGCCGCTTCCGTCAGGACCTGTTCTATCGTCTCGCCGTGGTGCCGATCCGCGTGCCCTCGCTGGCCGAGCGGCGCGAGGACATCCCGTTGCTGGCCCGCCACTTCATGCAGCGCTCGGCTGAGGCCGCCGGACTGCCGGCCCGCGACTTCGGTGAGGACGCCATGGCCGCGCTTCAGGCCTACGACTGGCCGGGCAACGTGCGCCAGCTGCGCAATGTGGTGGATTGGCTGCTCATCATGGCGCAGGGCGACCCCAAGGAGCCGATCCGCGCCGACCAGCTCCCGCCGGAAATCGGCGCCATCACCCCCACGGTCCTGAAATGGGACAAGGGTGGCGAGATCATGGGCCTGCCGCTCCGCGAGGCCCGCGAAGTGTTCGAGCGCGAGTATCTGCTGGCCCAGGTGACGCGCTTCGGCGGCAACATCTCCCGCACCGCCTCCTTCGTGGGTATGGAGCGTTCCGCCTTGCACCGGAAGCTGAAGTCGCTTGGCGTGCACGGCAGCGAGAAGGGCAAGCTGTTCGTCGAGTAGACTTTCCCAGCACATCGTCCAGCACGAGGCGCCGTCTTTTCTCCTGAAGCAGGCTTCCCGAGCATGTCCCGAACGCGGGCGGCATGGGAGCCTGCTTTTATTTTGTCGGGAAGCGGTGCCTGTCAGCGTGTGTCATGGATGCGTCGTCTGGAATTGTGTTTCGATAAGTCCATCATTCCCGATGCCTCTTGATGAACCATCCTGCTTTACTCAAGCGAACGTTAAATACCATTGTATTTATATATTTTGTGAAATACCGAGTAACGCTTTTGGCGTTGATTGAAGGTAATTGCCTAAATATTTATTATCTCGTGAGCGCGCTTAACAACAAACACAATTTTCTTTTATGAGGAGGAATCACAATATGGCGACCACTGCTGTCCTGACGGTCAATTACACCGACAACCAGCTTGTTGCTTATCTGAACGGCGCTCAGGTTTACAACCGCATTGGCGGTGGCGAATCGATCAACGAACAGGTCGTGCTGACCGGCAATCTCCAGCCCGGCGTGAATCAGCTTCTTCTGATCGGTGTGAACTTCAGCGGGCCGGCCCACGTCCAGGGATCGGTCAACATCGACGGCCGGTCGCAGGACTTCAACTTCGACACCCGCAAGGACGGTGCTCCGGAAGGCGTCGTCACGCAGTTCTATTACACGATCGACAACAGCTGACGCCAAGCCCGGCAGACGGGTCTCCGCCGCGCGGTGACCGACGGGGGGAGGGTGATGGGGCAGGGCGCACCCATCATCCCTCTTCCGGTCGACGTCGGCAGGTTGGCCCGTATTTCCCTTCGCGAACATAGAGTTGGTGCGTCCTGCCGCAAAATGATAAGGTCCCTGTCCTAAGTGCCTGGAAAATGGGCGGGGAAGGGTGCAAAGGCCGTGAAGGTCATCGTTTGCGGAGCCGGGCAGGTCGGCTCGAACATCGCGCGCTATCTGGCGTCCGAGGGCAACAACGTCACGGTGATCGACCATTCGCCGGAACTCATCCAGCGGATCAGCGACACGCTCGACGTGCAGGCCATGGTCGGCCACGCGTCGCACCCCGACGTGCTGGAGGCGGCGGGGGCGGGCGAGACCGACATGATCATCGCGGTCACCCAGATCGACGAGATCAACATGGTCGCCTGCGAGGTCGCGCACGCCCTGTTCAAGGTGCCGACCAAGATCGCCCGCGTGCGCAACCAGAGCTATCTGAAGCCGATCTGGGCGGACCTGTTCAGCCGCGACCACATGCCGATCGATGTCATCATCTCGCCGGAGATCGCGGTGGCGCGGGCCATCGCCCGCCGGCTCCAGGTGCCGGGCGCCTTCGACATGATCCCGCTGGCGGACGGCAAGGTCCGCGTCGTCGGCGTGCTCTGCACCGAAACCTGCCCGGTGCTGCACACGCCGCTGCGCCAATTGACCGGCCTGTTCCCCGACCTCGGGCTGGAGGTGGTGGCGATCATCCGCAACGACCGCTCCTTCATCCCCGGTGGCGACGACCAGATGCTGCCCGGCGACGAGGTCTATTTCGCCTGCGACAACCGCCATCTGAACCGCGCCATGGCCGCCTTCGGCCACGAGGAGGTGGAGGCCCGCCGCATCATCATCCTGGGCGGCGGCAACATCGGGCTCTGTCTGGCGGAGGAGCTGGAGGCGAAGCACCCCCAGGTCACCGCCCGCATCATCGAGATGAACCGCAGCCGCGCCCAGTTCGTGGCGCAGCGCCTGTCGCGCACCATGGTGCTGCACGGCGACGGGCTGGACCCGGAAATCCTGGAGGAGGCCAACGTCCGCGCCACCGAGACGGTGGTCGCCGTGACCAACGACGACGAGGGCAACATCCTCTCCTCGCTGCTCGCCAAGCGGCACGGGGCGAAGCGCGCCATCACACTGATCAACAAGGCGTCCTACACCTCGCTGGTGTCGCCGCTGGGGATCGACGCGGTGGTCAGCCCGCGCGCCATCACCGTGTCGAACATCCTCCAGCACGTCCGGCGCGGCCGCATCCGTGCGGTGCACAGCCTGCGCGACGGCTTCGCCGAGGTCATCGAGGCGGAGGCGCTGGAAACCTCCGCGGTGGTGAACACACCGCTGCGCGAGGTGAAGCTGCCCTCCGGGGTCATCGTCGGAGCGATCGTGCGCGGCGACGAGGTCATCATCCCGCGCCCGGCCACGGTGATCCGTCCAAAGGACCGCGTCATCATCCTGGCCACCGCCGGTCAGGTGAAAAAGGTGGAAAAGATGTTCGCCGTCCGGCTTGAATTCTTCTGATCGCCTCCCGTATCGTTTTTGGCACCAACAAAAAGAACCTCCATGGCTCGATGGGCATACGTCAACGGCCGTTACCTGCCGCACCGGCAGGCGGCGGTTCATGTGGAAGACCGCGGCTTCCAGTTCGCCGACGGCGTCTATGAGGTGGTCACCCTCCTCGACGGGCGCTTCGCGGACCTGGACGGCCATATGGAGCGTCTGGGCCGCAGCCTGTCGGAGCTGCGCATGGACTGGCCGGCGGCCCCGCGCGTCGTCACGATGATCGCCCACGAACTGGTGCGGCGGAACGGCGTCCGCAACGGGTCGCTGTACCTCCAGGTCACCCGCGGCGCCGCCCCGCGTGACTTCAAGTTCCCGGCGAACGTCCCCTCGACCCTGGTGATGACCGTCAAGCGGGTTAGCGCCTTCGCCAAGCCGGAGCAGCTTGAGAAGGGCGTGGCCGTGGTCACGGCGCCCGACATCCGTTGGGGCCGGTGCGACATCAAGACGGTCGGCCTGCTCGCCCCGGTGCTGGCCAAGCAGCAGGCCGCCGAATCGGGCGCCTACGAGGCGTGGCTGGTCGACGAGGACGGCACGGTGACGGAGGGCTCCTCCTCCAACGCCTGGATCGTCACGCAGGACGGCGTGCTGGTGACCCGCGCCCCGTCGCAAAAGATCCTCAACGGCATCACCCGCCAGTCGCTCCTGCGGCTGGCCGGGGAGCGCGGCATCCCGGTGGAGGAGCGCAGCTTCACGGTGGCGGAGGCGCTCGCCGCCCGCGAGGCCTTCGTGTCCTCGGCCGGCACCTTCGCTCTGCCGGTGACCCGCATCGACGGCAAGCCGGTGGGCGAGGGCAGGCCGGGGCCGGTCACCCGGATGCTGCGGCAGGCCTATCTCGATTACGTGGCCGCCGGGGTGCCGTCATGAGCGACGCCGCCGCCGCCGTCATCGACCGTCTGCCCGTTCTGCCGCGCGCCGTCCTCTACGACTGGGACAACACGCTGGTCGACAACTGGGGCACCGTGCGCGCCGCGCTGAACCACGCCCTGGTCACCTTCGGCCATCCGGCCTGGACCGAGGAGGAGGCGCGGGAGCGCATCAAGCAGTCGCTGCGCGACAGTTTCCCCCGCATCTTCGGCGAGCGCTGGACCGACGCGCGCGACCTTTTCTACGCCTATTTCGAGGCGCATCACCTGGAGCATCTCCGGCCCCTGCCAGGCGCGGAATCCCTGCTGCGCGGCTTCGCCGAGCGCGGGATCTATCAGGCGGTGGTGTCGAACAAGACCGGCCGTTTCCTGCGGGCGGAAGCCGACGCGCTGGGCTGGACCGGATTTTTCGGCCGTCTGGTCGGTGCCCATGACGCCGAATTCGACAAGCCGCACAGCGCGCCGGTGCTGATGGCTCTGGAACCGGCGAACATTCCGCCGGGCCCGGACGTCTGGTTCGTGGGGGACGCCGACATCGACATGGAATGTGCCCATGGCGCGGGAATGGTCCCGGTGCTAATAGGGGCGGGCGAGGGCAGCGGCTTCACCCGCTTCCCTCCGGCCCATCGGTACGACACGTGCCATGCATTGTGCGGCTTGGTGGGCAGCGGTGGTGACACCATATCGGATGACCAGTAGTCGAGACGGTTGCGACCAACCATGACCTTATCGCTGCAGGGGGCGGGCTTCCAACAAGGGGCCCCAAAAAACACTGAAGAAGGGGGCGACATAAAATGTCTGAAAAAAGCCAAAATGTGCAGGACGTGTTCCTCAACCACGTCCGCAAGAACAAGACTCCCGTGACCGTGTTCCTCGTGAACGGTGTTAAACTTCAGGGAATCATCACCTGGTTCGACAACTTCTCGGTACTGCTGCGGCGCGATGCGCATTCGCAGCTCGTCTACAAGCACGCCATCTCCACCGTGATGCCCGCGCATCCGATCCAACTTTTCGAGCCGCCCAAGGAAGGTGAAAACGTCTGATTTTTCGACCAATGGCAACGGCCGGACGCCTGATGCCTCCGGCCGCGCCATCGTGGTCCACCCCGTCCTCCGCAATGAGGCGGACGGGGTCCTGCGCCATCCCGAATCCTGCCTGGACGAGGCGGTGGGCCTTGCCCGCGCCATCGATCTGGAGGTCGTGCACGCCGAATGCGCGCGGGTGAACCGCCCGCAGCCTTCGATCCTACTCGGGTCGGGGACGGTGGAGCATTTTGCCCAGATCGTGGAGGAGACGGAGGCGTCCCTCGTCATCCTCGACCACGCGCTGTCGCCGGTGCAGCAGCGCAATCTGGAAAAAGCCCTCAAGGTCAAGGTCATCGACCGCACCGGCCTGATCCTGGAGATCTTCGGCGCCCGCGCCCGCACGCGCGAAGGCATGCTCCAGGTCGAGCTGGCTGCCCTGACCTACCAGAAATCGCGCCTCGTCCGTTCCTGGACCCACCTGGAACGCCAGCGCGGCGGCTTCGGCTTCCTCGGCGGTCCCGGCGAATCCCAGCTTGAGATGGACCGCCGCCTGATCGGCGACCGCATCGTCAAGATCAAGAAGGAGCTGGAGGAGGTCCGCCGCACCCGCGGCTTGCACCGCAAGGCCCGCGCCAAGGTGCCGTACCCGGTGGTGGCTCTGGTCGGCTACACCAACGCCGGCAAGTCGACGCTGTTCAACCGGCTGGCCAACGCCGACGTCTTCGCCAAGGACCTGCTGTTCGCCACGCTGGACCCGACGATGCGTCAGGTGACCCTGCCGTCCGGCCGCAAGGTGATCCTGTCGGACACGGTGGGTTTCATCTCCGACCTGCCGCACGGCCTCGTCGCCGCCTTCCGCGCCACGCTGGAGGAGGTCGACGCCGCCGACATCATCCTGCACGTCCGCGACGTCTCCCACCAGGACAGCGAGGCCCAGAAGGCCGACGTGCACGAGGTCATGAGCGACATGGGCATCGACCCGGACGCCGACGACCGCGTGATCGAGGTGCTGAACAAGATCGACGCGCTCGACGAGGAATCCCGCGAGGCGATCCTGGCCCAGACGGCCCGCAACCCGCGCGCCGTGGCGGTGTCCGCCCTGTCGGGGGCGGGGATCGCCGATCTCGACCGGCTGCTCGACCAGCGGATGAACGCCCACCGCCATGTGGTGGACCTGTCCGTGGAGTTGGGGGACGGGGCGGCGCTCGCGTGGCTCTATGAAAAAGGTGAGGTGTTGGAACGGCGGGACGACGAGGTCCAGGCCCACATCCAGGTGGCCATCGACCCGGCGGATCTGGCCCGTTTCGAGAAACGGTTCGTGCACGGCTGATCTTTCGCCATAAAGGAGTTGGGCGCGTCATAATTCGTTCGTGCACATGCGACGACATGACGCGCCCGATTTCAGACCCGGCCTACGACGTCCGAGGTGTAGCCTTTTCCCAACGCGCCCCCGATATTCGACATGGGGAGCCGATGGGTTATCCCCGGGAGGAGGCCCGCCTATGCGTTTGCAGACCGATCCAACACACTTTTCGATCACCGCCTTCCTGGCCGATCAGGTGACCCTGGTCGCCCGGCAGGAGCAGTTGTCGCCCGGTGCCGCGGTGCTGCGCATCCAGGAGCTGTCGCGCGACAACGCCGGCCGCGCCCGTCTTCTGGAAATCATCAGCGACGCCTGGCGCAAGGAAACCAACCCGACGGAAAGCAGCAAGATTGCCGCCCTGCGGTCCGAACTGGCCGCTTGGGCGCTGCACGCCACCCCGAGCGACAGCCTGCCGCGCTCCTGACGGAGGCGGGTGTGCCGGGGCAAGGATTTGTCCGTGGCTATGCAGCGGGCAGGGCGCCATAATGGACGCTCGGCCCGCTTTCTTTTTCCGGATTCCCTTGCGCGTCCCGATCGCTCTCCTGTCCCTGGCGTTTCTGGCCTTCGCGGGCACCGCCGCCACCGCCGCCGAGCGGGTGTTGCCACCGGGATTCGTGGAGGAGCCGCCGGTCGCACCGGAAGACCCTCTGCCGCCGGAGCCCGCGGCGTTTCCGCCCGCCCCGTTCAGCCCGCTGGTCGTGGCGCCGGACCCGAAGGAGCTGCTGAAAGCCTGCAAGGAAGCCACCTTCACCGACTGTTTCCGCCTGTGGCGTCCGCCCCCGCCGCCGCCCAAGGAGGAGACGCGCGAGGCGCGCGACACGCCGCAGTCCCCGCCCGATCCGAACGCGCCGCGCAAGCCGCCGGAACCCGGTCCACTGAC
>NZ_QLKQ01000047.1 GCF_003349955.1 Azospirillum brasilense | reverse complement strand
CCCGGCCCTCCCCCGCTTCGCAGGGGAGGGAGAATGGTCCCCTCCCCCGCCCAGCGGGGGAGGGTTAGGGTGGGGGCAAAAGCCCCCCTTCCTCACACCCCGCGGGTGCTGACGCCCGCGTCGGCGAAGGTCGCCATGCCGGCGTGGCAGGCGCAGGCCGACTTCACGATGGTGATCGCCAGCGCCGCGCCCGAGCCCTCGCCCAGACGCATCCCCAGATCGAGCAGCGGCTCCTTGCCGATGGCCGCCAGCAGATGGTCGTGGCCCGGCTCGACCGAGCGGTGGGCGACCATGCAATGGTCGAGCGCCCGGCGGTCGGCCTTGAACAGCACCGCCGCCGCCGCCGTGCAGGCGTAGCCGTCGAGCAGCACCGGCACCCGCGCCATGCGGGCGGCCAGTATGGCGCCGGCGATGGCCGCCAGCTCATAGCCGCCGAAGCAGCGCAGCGCCTCGAACGGGTCGTCCTTGGCTTGCGGGTTGGCGGCCAGACCGGCCTCGACGGCGGCGACCTTGCGGGCCAGCCCCTCGTCGTCCACCCCGGTGCCGCGGCCCGTCCAGTCCTTGGCCTCCCCGCCGAACAGCGCGTGGCAGAGCGCCGCCGCCGCGGTGGAGTTGCCGATGCCCATCTCGCCGAGCGCCAGAAGCTGGACGCCCGTCTCCACAGCCATCATGCCGTAGGCCATCGCCTGGCAGCAGTCCTCCTCACCCATCGCCGGGCCTTCGGTGAAGTCGGCGGTGGGAGTGTCCAGGTCCAGCTCGTAGACGCGCAGGTCGGCGTCGGCCACCTCGCAGAGCTGGTTCACGGCGGCGCCGCCGTTCTGGAAGTTCTGGACCATCTGGGCGGTCACCGCCGCCGGGTAGGCCGAGACGCCGCGGGCGGCGACGCCGTGGTTGCCGGCGAAGACGGCGACGCGCGGGCGGCGCACCTCCGCCGGGTGCTGGCCTTGCCACGTCGCCATCCACTGGGCGATCTCCTCCAGCCGGCCGAGCGCACCCGCCGGCTTGGTGAGCTGCCGTTCGCGCTGGAGGGCCGCCGTGCCGGCGTCGAGGTCCGGCCCCGGCAGGTTGCGCACCAGCGCGCGGATTTCCTCGAAGGTGATGGCGGGCTGCGTGTTGCTCATGGCGAAAGGTCCTGGCGCTGACGGCAGAGGATGCGGTGAACGGTAAACAGCGGAAAAAGCGGCGCGACCTTGGACCATTCCCGATCCTCTGTCAAAGCGCCTCTCGTCCTGTCTGTTATCCGTTGCGGCGGGCCTGGGGTTGCCGTACTCCGAAGCGCCATGTCCGCAGATTCCCCCGCCCCGTCCCTCTCGCGCTGGACCTCCGATCTGGCGCTGGCCGTCGTCTTCCTGACGCGGCTGCCGCTGCGCCTGTCCGGCCCGCTGGCCGAGGACGCCCACGCCCGCGCCATGGGCTGGTTCCCCCTGGTCGGCGCCGGGGTTGGGCTGTTCGGCGGCGCCGTCTATGGGCTGGCCGCAATGGCCCATCTGCCGCCGCTGCCGGCGGCGCTGCTGGCGCTGGGCGCGATGGTCTGGCTGACCGGCGCCCTGCACGAGGACGGGGCGGCCGACGTCGCCGACGGCTTCGGCGGCGGGCGCGACAAGGCCCGCAAGCTGGAGATCATGCGGGACAGCCGGGTCGGCAGCTACGGCGTGCTCGCCATCGTCTTCTCGGTCACCGTCCGCGCCTCGGCGCTGGCGGCGCTGGCCGAACCGCGCCTCGTCATTCCCGCCCTGCTCGCCTCGGGCGCCCTGTCGCGCGGCGGCATGGCGGCGGTCGCCCGCTTCATGGACCCGGCCCGCGCCGACGGCCTCGCCGCCCGGCAGGGGCGCCCGTCGCCCGGCACGGTGGCTCTGTCGATTGTCCTGGCGCTGGCCGTGGCCGGGGCGGCGCTGAAGGGGCTGGCCCCCGCTGCGATTCTAGTGGCGATTCTGGCCGTCCTGGCGGTGGCGTGGCAGGCGCGGCGGCAGATCGGCGGCCACACCGGCGACGTGTTCGGCGCCGCGCAGCAGGTGGCGGAGGCCGCCGTTCTGCTCACCCTGGCCGCGACTGTTGCATGAAGAACACTCGCTGGTGGCTCATCCGCCACGCTCCCGTCCCGAATCCGGGCAAACTGATCTACGGGCGGAGCGACCCGGCCGCCGACACCGGCGATTCCGACGCGCTGGCGGCGCTGGCGGCGCGGCTGCCCGCGCAGGCGGTCTGGGTGACCTCGCACCTGCGCCGCACCCGCCAGACGGCCGCGGCGCTGCGCCTGCCCGGCAGCGACATGGCGCTGGTCGAGCGGGCGCTGGCCGAACAGGATTTCGGCCGCTGGGAAGGGCTGTCCCACGACGCGGTGGCGGCGTTGCATCCCGAGGAGGCCCGACGCTTCTGGAGCGACCCGGCGACGGAAGCCCCGCCCGACGGCGAGAGCTTCGCGGCGGTGATGGAGCGGGTGGGCGGCGCCGTCACCCGGCTGACCGACCTCTACGCCGGGCGCGACGTCGTGGCGGTGATCCATGGCGGGTCGATCCGCGCGGCGCTGGCGCTCGCCCTGGACCTGACTCCTCAGGCGGCGCTGCGGCTGGCGGTGGCGCCGCTCTCGCTGTCGCGGATCGACCATTACGCCCACGAGGGGGACGGCTCCTGGTCGGTCACGGCCCTGAACGCGCTTGGAACCTTTCCGGGCAGCCGGCGTTGACCGGACTCCGTTGGGCTACCAATAGAGGGTCAGACCATGGCAAGAAGTGCTGACGATCGCGAGGCCGCCGAGAAGCTCTGGGGCATGATCAAGGGCGTTCGCATCTGCATGATGACGACGCTGGACGAGAACGGCATTTTGCATTCCCGCCCGATGGCGACCCTGCCGCACGCGGGATTCGACGATGGAACCTTGTGGTTCTTTACGCGGGCCGACTCGCCGAAGGTCCATGAACTGAAGACGCACTGGCGCGTCAACCTGTCCTACGCCGACCCCGACAAGCAGGATTACGTGTCGGTGTCCGGCGTGGCGGAGACGGTGCGCGACCGCGACAAGATCCGCTTCCTGTGGCGGGACATCCTGTCCACCTGGTTCCCGCAGGGGGTGGACGACCCCGATCTGGCGCTGCTGAAGGTCAGCGTCGATCAGGCGGAATATTGGGACAGCCCGTCGAGCGCGATGGTCTACGCCTACGGCTATGTGAAGGCGAAGATCACCGGCGAGCCGCCGAAACCGGGCGATCACGCGAAGATCGCGTTCCAGTAGGGGAACAATCGCCCCCACCCTTCCCACGGCTTCGCCGCGGGCCCCTTCCCTCCCCCGCTGTCGCAGGAGAGGGAGCTTAGTCCCCTCCCCTGCGACAGCGGGGGAGGGTCAGGGAGGGGGCAAGTGCTCCCTTATTCGGACTTCCCCCCGCCATCCAGCGCGCCGACCCGCTTCTTCAGGTCGGTCACGTCCGCGTGCATCCGCTTCAGCCGGGCCAGCCCCTTGTACTGGTCGAAGGCGCGGTCGCGCGGCACCGCCGGATAGCCCATGTAGACGGCCTTGGCCGGGATGTCCGTCCCCACGCCGGAATTCGCCGCCACCACCGCGTCGTTGCCGATCTTCACGTGATCCGCCACGCCGACCTTGCCGGCCAGCACCACGCGGTCGCCGATGGTCGTGCTGCCGGCGATGCCGACATGGCCGCACAGCATGCAGTTGGTGCCGATCTGCACGTTGTGGCCGATCTGCACGAGGTTGTCGATCTTGGTGCCCGAGCCGATGCGGGTCGCCGTGATGGTGCCGCGGTCGATGGTCGCGTTCGCCCCGACCTCCACGTCGTCGCCCAGGATCACCGTGCCGATGGAGTTCACGCGGTGGATCAGCACATTGGTGCCGACCACCTTGCCCGTCGCCTTGGCCGATTCGACGCTGCCCGGCTCCGGCGTCACGAAGCTGAAGCCGTCGTTGCCGACCGCGGCGTTGGGGTGGATGATGCAGCGCTCGCCCATCACCACCCGCTCGCCGATGCGGGCGCCGGGATGCAGCAGGCAGTCCTTGCCGATCACCGCCTCCGCCCCCACCGTGGCGTGCGGCATGACGATCACGCCCTCGCCCAGCACCGCCTTCGGCCCGACATAGGCGAAGGGACCGACCGACACGCCCGCGCCCAGGATGGCCTCCGGCGCCACGAAGGCGGCGGGATGGACCCCCGGCTCGGCGTGGACCGGCTTCTCGAAGACGGTGGTCAGCCCGGCCATGGCGAAACGCGGGCGCTTCACGACGATCCAGCCCTTCAGGTTGGCCGGCGCCTCCGCGCCTTCCGCGATCACGGCGGCGACGGCCCGGCCGTTGGCCAGCAGTTCCGTCAGGCCCTTTTCCATGGCGAGCGCCAGATCCTCCGGCCCCTCGGCCTCCGACGGGTGGACGGCGCGGGCGATGGGCAGGGTGCCGTCGCCCTCCAGCGCGGCGCCCAGGGCGGCGGCGATCTCGGCGAGGGTGACCGGGGCGGCGGGGGAAACGGGAGTCATGGCGGCGCTCTGGCTGTCGGTCCGAAGTGGCCGGGACGCTACCACGGCGGGCCGGTGCTGGCGAGGCCCGGCGCTTTTTGTCATTCCCCGGTCTGCAGCAGAGCCCCGCGCACTCGCGCCTGATGGAAGGAGTAGAGGAAGGCGGCGCTGCACAGCCCCATGAACAGCGCGTTCAAGGCCACCGCCCAGGCCAGATGGTCCCACCGCATCGTGCCGTCGAACAGCACGGCGCGCATTCCCTCGAAGATGTGGGCGGAGGGCAGCGACAGGGCGATCCATTGCAGCCAGCCCGGCAGGACGCTGACCGGATAGTAGACGGCGCTGACCGGGGCGAGCATGAAGACGACGATCCAGGCCAACCCTTCCGCCCCCATGCCGTAGCGCAGGATCAGCGCCACGATGACCAGCCCCAGCGACCAGCCGAAGACGATCAGGTTGGCGAAGAAGCCGGCCAGCGGCAGCCCGAGGTCGAACAGCGAATAGCCGAACAGCGGAATCGCCAGCAGCGCCGCGGGAACGACGCCGATCACCGTGCGGATCAGGCTCATCCCGAACAGCGCCGTCACCCATTCCACGGGGCGCAGCGGGCTGACGAAGAGGTGGCCGAGATTGCGCGACCACATCTCCTCCAGGAAGGACACCGACACGCCGAGCTGGCCGCGGAACAGCACGTCCCATAGCAGCACCGCGCTGACCAGCACCCCCGCCCCCTGCGCCACCCAGGCGCTGGAGGAGGCCATGAACTGGTTGATGTAGCCCCACAGGATCATCTGCATGGTCGGCCAGTAGGCCAGTTCCAGGAAGCGCGGCCAGGAGCCGCGCAGCAGATACCAGTAGCGCAGCACCATCGCCCCGACCCGGCGCGGCGAGAAGGCGGGGTTGGCGTAGACCGGAACGGCGGCGTCACTCGGCGGCATCGGCAGCCTCCCGGTTGGCGTTCTCCGCGCCGGCGCGGTCGCGGGCGATGTCGAGGAACACCTCCTCCAGCGAGGTCCGGCCATAGCGGGCCAGCAGCCCCGACGGCGACCCACGGTCGACGATCCGCCCCTGGCGCATCATCAGCACGTCGTCGCACATCCGCTCCACCTCCAGCATGTTGTGGGAGGCGAGCAGGATAGTGGCCCCCGACTCCAGGCGGTAACGCTCCAGATAGGTGCGGATCCAGTCCGCCGTGTCGGGGTCGAGCGAGGCGGTCGGCTCGTCCAGCAGCAGAAGCTCCGGCCGGTTGAGCAGCGCCTTGGCCAGCGCCACCCGCGTCTTCTGGCCGGCCGACAGCCCGCCGGAAGGACGCTCCAGGAAGCGGGTCAGCTCCAGATGCTCGGCCAGCTCCTCCACCCGCCGCTTCACCCCTTTCAGGCCGTAGAGATGGCCGTAGACGGTCAGGTTCTCCCGCACGGTCAGCCGGTGCGGCAGCTCGACATAGGGCGAGGAGAAGTTCATGCGGGGCAGCGCCGCGTGACGGTGGCGCACCATGTCCACCCCCAGCACCTCCACCGTGCCGGAGGTCGGCAGCAGAAGCCCGAGCAGCATGGAGATGGTCGTCGTCTTGCCGGCCCCGTTGCCGCCGAGAAGCCCGGTGACCGACCCCGCCGCGACGGTGAAGGAGACGCCGTCCACGGCGGTGACCTCGCCGGACCGGGCGGTGCCGTAGCGTTTGGTCAGATTCTCGGCCCGGATGGCGTGCTGTTTTGCGCATTGATCCATAGGCGGAGAATATGGCCGCTTGGCGCGCAAACGCCAGAGTGGCAAAACAGCATCCGAGCCATTCGATGTGACGCCGCGGGAAGAGCGGCCCTGCCGGAAAGCCCGCCCATGACCGTGACCGGTTCCGCCACCGCCGCCTCGTCCCTCCGCCACGCCATGGCGCACGCCGGCCGTCCGGGTCCGGCGCAGTGGACCAACCTGGACGGGCGCGTCACGCTGCGCACCCTGATCCTGATCCGCTGGATCGCGGTGATCGGGCAGCTCGCCACCGTGGCGGCGGTGCAGCTCGTCATGGGCTTCCCGCTGCCGTTGGGGCCGGTGCTGGCGGCCATCGGGGCCTCGGTCCTGCTGAACCTCGTGGCGATGGCGCAGCGCGGCGGGCGGCTGCGGCTGGCCGACCGGGACGCGGCGCTCTATCTCGGCTATGACATGCTGCAGCTCACGCTGCTGCTCTATCTCACCGGCGGCCTTGCCAACCCCTTCGCCATCCTGCTGCTCGCCCCGATGACCGTGGCCGCGGCGATCCTGTCGCGCTACAGCGTGGTCCTGCTGACCGGGCTCAACCTCGTCTGCCTGACCGTGCTGGCGATGTGGCACTTCCCGCTGCCCTGGCCGGAGCCGATGCCCTCGGTCGCCCCGCTCTACGCCTTCGGCATCTGGCTGTCGCTGTCGGTGTCGGCCGGCTTCATCAGCGGCTACGTCTTCCGCGTGGCGGAGGAGGCGCGGCGCTTCGCCAACGCCCTGTCGGCCTCGCAGGTGGCGCTGGCGCGCGAGCAGCGGCTGTCCTCCCTGGGCGCGCTGGCCGCCGCCGCCGCGCACGAGCTGGGCTCGCCGCTCGGCACCATCGCGGTGGTGGCGAAGGAGCTGCTGCACGACATGCCGCCGGACAGCCCCTTCACCGAGGACGTGGCGCTTCTGCAAAGCCAGGTGATGCGCTGCCGCGAGATCCTGGCGGAGCTGGCCCGCAAGCCGGAAGCCGACGGCGGCGACCCGTTCGAGCGTCTGCCCCTGACCGCGCTGGTGGAGGCGGCGGGCGCGCCGCACCGGCTGGGCCACATCCAGTTCACGGTGGAGCGCAGCGACGGTTCCGTGGAAGAGGAACCGATCGTCCGCCGCAGCCCGGAGATCATCCACGGCCTGGGCAACTTCATCCAGAACGCCCACCAGTTCGCCGACGGGCGGGTGACGGTCGCCGCCTCCTGGGACGCCCGGTCGGCCACGGTGGTGGTGATGGACGACGGGCCGGGTTATCCCGCCCATCTGCTGAGCCGCATCGGCGAGCCCTACCTGTCGGCCAGAAGCGAGCGGTCGGGCCATATGGGGCTGGGAATCTTTATTGCACAAACGCTGCTAGAGAAAACGGGTGCCCTTGTAGCCTTTAGCAATAACCGTAGCGGCGGCGCGCGAGTTGTCGTACGTTGGGACCGTGGTGTCTTAGAACCAGAGGACTAGTGGTGGATAGCGCGATGACCACGGACGAGAGTCCAACGGGCGAAACCGCCAAGCTAACGTTCACGGGTGACGTTACCCGCAGCCTCCTCATCGTCGACGACGACGCGCCTTTCCGAACCCGCCTCGCGCGCGCCATGGAAAAGCGCGGTTTCAACGTGGTCGCCGTGGACAGCGTGCAGCTCGGCATCGACGTCGCCCAGGAATCGGCGCCGGCCTTCGCGGTGGTCGACCTGCGGCTGGCCGACGGCAGCGGCCTGGACGTGGTCAAGACCCTGCGCGACGCCCGCCCCGACGCCCGCATCGTCATGCTGACCGGCTACGGCAACATCGCCACGGCGGTCGCCGCGGTGAAGGCCGGCGCGGTGGATTACCTACCGAAGCCGGCGGACGCCGACGCCGTGGAATCCGCCCTGCTGGCCGACGGCCGCCCGCTGCCCTCGCCGCCGGAGAACCCGATGTCCGCCGACCGCGTGCGGTGGGAGCACATCCAGCGCGTGTTCGAGCAGTGCGACCGCAACGTCTCCGAAACCGCCCGCCGGCTGAAGATGCACCGCCGCACCCTGCAGCGCATCCTGAACAAGCACGCCCCGCGCGGCTGATCCCGCTCTTTCCAAAACAACAACGCCCCCTCTCCACGTCGGTGAGGGGGCGTCGTCGTTTCGGGCTCACCTCACGCCGGGGCCGGCTGCCGCGCGGTCTCCGGCGGCTTCGGGCGGTGGGCCGCGACGCAGGACAGAACGCTGCCGGTCACGCAGACCAGGGCGGCAAGCTCCATCCCCGTCGGCAGCCGCTGCTCCCACAGGAAGCCGTAGAGCAGAGCGAACAGGGTCTCGAACAGGATCATCTGACCGACCAGGGTCAGCGGCAGCAGCCGGCTCATCCGGTTCCACAAGGCGTTGCCGACGATGGAGGCGAGGATGGCCAGGCCGGTCACCACGGCGGCGAAGCGCAGCCAGTCCGCGGCGGCGTGGCCGCTCGGGGTGAACAGGAAGGCGGGAACCGCGAGCAGCAGCGCCTGGGCGCCGGTCACCACCCCGGTGAGCAGGCTCCAGTCATGCGCCGACACATGGCCGAGCCGGGCGAGCCAGCGGCTGTTGCCCACGGCGTAGACCGTCCAGGAGACGAGCGCGCCGACCGCGCAGAGCAGGCCGGTCAATTCGGCCACCGGGATCCCCCGGCCATCGCCCGACACACCGCCCAGCGACCCACTCAACGATTGCCAGCCGATGCACAGGATGCCAGTCGCGCCGAGCAGCAGCGACGGGACGAGCTTCCGGACCGGAACCGCCCCATGATCCCGGCTGCCGATGACGGTGACCGCGACCGGCAGGAAGCCGATCACCAGCGAGGTCATCGCCATCCCGCCCACCTGAACGGCGGTGGCCAGCAGCGCGTAATAGAGGATGTTGCCGAGCAGGCTCAGCCAGGCCAGCGCCCACCATTCCCGCCGGCCGAGCCCGGCGCGCAGGGTGCGCCAGCGCGGCGCCACGAGCAGCACGGCGAACAGGCCGTAGGCGAGGTAGCGCCCGGCGGCGAGCTGGAGCGGCGTGAAGGCCGAGGCCAGCTCCGGGGCGAGGAAGACCAGCCCCCACATGGCCCCCGCGACGATGCCGCAGGCGACCCCCAACCACGTCGTGCCCATCCCTGCTCCAATCCTCTCTGGTTTCCGGGGCGAGGATGCCAGGGAGGGCGGCGCTGGTCTTGTCCCGGGCTACCGACTTTTGGGCCGGGTCTCGCGGCTTTGGCGCCGGTAGGCCGCCGGGGTCAGGCCGCTGGCCCGCCGCATCGCGCGGGTGAAGGCGCTCTGGTCGGCGTAGCCGGCGCGGTAGGCGATCTCCGCGATCGGCAGGTCCGACCGCGCGAGCCAGTCGCAGGCCCGCTTCAGACGGACCTCCGCCAGCCACGCGCGCGGGGTGGTGTCCAGCTCGGCGCGGAACAGGGCGTGGAGCCGGCTGACGCTGACGCAGGCCCGCTCGGCCATCGTCTCGGCAGTCCACGGCCGGGCGAGGTCGGGCTCGACCGCGGCCAGCAGGGTTCCAAGACGCGACCGGGGCCTTGCGGGTTCCTCGGCGAGCGCGTCGAGCAGCAGGGGCACCCAGAGGCGGAGGGTGTCCGCCGACATGCCACGGCCGTCCAGCATCAGGCCCATGTAGTCGATCAGCTTGCCGGCCGCCGGGGTCAGCGCGACGAAGGGATGGCGGATCAGCCGGTCGCCGACCGCCGGTTCCAGGATAACCGGATCGAGATCCAGGATGAGCGAGCGGTTCGGCCCGTCGCTTTCCTGGCTGTGCGGGGAGCCGGCCTCGACGAACGCCGCCCGGCACGGCCCGAGACGGCCGCCCTGTCCGGCGATGTCGATCTCCAGGGCGCCGCTCAACGGCAGAACGAGCTGAGCGAAATCGTGCCGGTGGGCGCTCTGCGCCGCCCCGTAGCTGCGGACATCGATGCTGAGGCGCGGCGCTGTGGACATCGCCTTTCTATAACCGAAACCCGGAGCGCCGGCCACCCGCCGAAAGGGGGCGGCGGGGGGTGGCGCTCTGCCCCATCGCTCACTCCTTGATGGAGCAGCTCCGCACGCCGAACAGGGTGTAGGCCGGGCAGAAGCCGACCACCGCGGTCAGCAGCGGGACGAGGCCGATCCAGCCCCAGGGGGTCTGCGGACCGACGAAGACGAGGGCGATCAGGACGAGGCCGACGATGGCGCGCAGCGCGCGGTCGATGGTGCCGACGTTGACGGGCATGGGTGCACCTTATGGAGTGGTGTGGGCGGTTGATGCCCCCATCCAAGCCCCTTTCCGCCCGCCGGTCTGTGACTCCGTCACACGCCTTCCGTTCGCTCCAGCGCCAGCAGAGCGTCGGGATCGCGCACCGCGACGCGGCCGCGCGACAGCTCCACGAGGCCACGTCGTTCGAACTCCTTCAACTGGCGGCTGACCACCTCGCGCGCCGTGCCCAGCTCGACCGCCAGCGCCTGGTGGGTGGTGTCCAGCCCGCCGCGCGCGTCGCGGTGGTCGACCAGGAAGCGGGCCAGCCGCAGGTCGATGCGCCCGAAGGCGACCTCCTCCACCAGCATCATCATGCCGAGCAGCCGCGTGCCGAAGGAGGCGAAGACGAAATCGCGGAACACGGCGGACCGCGCCAGCAGCTCGTGGAAGGCGCCGGCCCCGAGCGCGATGGCGTCCAGGTCGGTTTCGGCCACCCCTTCGGCGCTGTAGTCGGCGCGCGTCATCAGGCAGGCGGTGGTCAGGATGCAGGTCTCGCCCGCCCCGACGCGGTAGAGAACGATCTCCCGCCCGGTCTCGGCGGTCATCTGGACCCGCACCGTTCCGTCCAGCAGCATGAGAAAATTGTGGCAGAGACCGCCGGTGCGGAACAGCACCGTGCCGCGCGGCACCGCCATCCGCGTCCCCTGCGCGCGCAGGACGGCCCGCGCGTCGGGCTCCAGCGCGGCCAGCGCCGGAAACGCACCCGCCCAGATACCGTCAATCTTTTCAACATGTTGCGGTAGCATGCCCGGTCCCCTTCGATCGACCATGACCATTATCCGCGAAGGGGCTTCCCCGGTCCACCCCGACTCCTCCCCCTGGACCGCCCGACCCGACGGCGACTCCGGGGAGGGGTACCCAATGAGCGTGTCTTCCCCACCATATGCCCTCCGGGCAGCATGAAACGGCCGGACGGTCGATGACGTTCTAGGCACCGTAACGCCCCGAACGGGGTGCCGTTCGGCATGCGAGGAGGACCCGCTTTGGCGACCCAGGACTTTCAGGATCAACCCCAGCGGCGGCAATCGGCACCGGTCCCGGGACCGGTATCGTTCGACCTGTCGACCGCGGCGGCCAGCGCGGTGCGCCGCACCACCGGCATGCTGCTGCGCCACAAGCTGCTGATCGGGACGGTGATCGTGCTGGGGACGGGCATCGCGGGTCTGGCCGCGTTGCGCATGACGCCGCTCTACACCGCCCAGACCCTGATCATGGTGGAGCACCGCAAGAACCAGGTGGTGAACTACCAGGAGGTCGTGTCCGGCCTCTCGACCGAGCTGGGCGCCCTGCAGAGCGAGGTGGCGATCCTCAAATCGCCCGCCTTCGCGGAAAAGGTGGTGAACAAGCTCGGCCTGATGAACGATCCGGAGTTCAACGCGGCGCTGCGGCCCGAGCAGACCAACTGGTTCTATTATCTGAACCCGCGGAACTGGGTGCCCGATTCCTGGTGGAACAGCGCCCGCGGCGACCGCCCCGAGATCGCGCTGAGCCCGGAGGAGAAGACGGCCAACGAGAAGACCTCGGTCGTCAACAGCTTCATCGAAAATCTGGCGGTGCGACCGCAGGGCCGGTCCTACGTCATCGCGGTGGATTTCGACAGCGAGGACCCGCGCAAGGCCTCGCTCATCGCCAACACCATCGGCGAGATGTACCTCGTCGACCAGCTCGACGAGAAGTTCAAGGCGGCCAAGCGCGCCACGGCCTGGCTGGAGGAGCGCATCACCGAGCTGCGCCGCGAGGCCAAGACGACCGGCGAGGCGGCCGAGAAGTACCGCGCCGAAAGCGGCCTGACCAACGCCAACGGCGAGACCACCCTGATCGCCCAGCAGCTGGCCGAGCTGAACACCAGCTACGTGCTCGCCCGCACCAAGCGGCAGGAGGCGGAGTCCAAGCTGCGCGAGGTGTCCACCCTGGCGCAGAGCCCGCGCGGCGTGTCGGCCATCGGCGACGTGCTCGGTTCGCCCTTGATCCAGGCGCTGCGCCAGCAGGAGGTCGAGCTTCAGCGCAAGATCGCCGAGGCCGCCAACAAGTACGGCGCCCGTCACCCGACTCTGACCGCGTTGCAGAGCGAGCTGCGCGACCTGCAGGGCCAGATCCGCGCCGACGTGAACCGCATCGTTCAGAACCTGAGCAACGATGTGGAGGTGGAGCGTGGGCGCGAGGCCGCCCTGAAGGCCAACCTCGACCAGCTCCAGGCCCAGCGCAACCAGCAGCAGGAATCCAACGTGACCCTGCGCACCCTGGAGCGCGACGCCGAGACCTCGCAGACCATGTACGAGGCGATGCTGACGCGCTTCCAGGAGATCGCCGGCCAGACGGAGATCCAGCAGCCCGACGCCCGCATCGTGTCGGAGGCGGCGATCCCGCTGAACCCGTCGCAGCCCAACAAGAAGATGATCGTCCTGCTGGCCCTGGTCGCCTCGGCCACGCTGGGCGTGCTGCTGGCGATGCTGCGCGAGCAGTCGGAGCGCGGCTTCCGCAGCCCGCACCAGTTCGAATCGGCGACCGGCGTGCGCTCGCTGGGGATCGTCCCGGCCATCGGGCGCCGCCGCCGCGGCACGTCGCCCGCCGACTACGCCATCGAAAAGCCGATGTCGGCCTTCGCCGAGGCGATGCAGAACCTGCGGACCACGCTGCTGCTCGCCAACCCGGACGGCCACCAGCGGGTGATCCTGTTCAGCTCCTCCGTCCCCGGCGAGGGCAAGAGTTCGATCGCCGCGGCCTTCGCGCGCATCTGCGCCAACGCCGGCCAGAAGACGATCATCCTGGACTGCGACATGCGCCGCAAGGGGCTGCACCCGATGCTGGGCCTGGAGAACCGGCACGGCCTGTACGAGGTGCTGTCCGGCGAATGCGCCCCGAACGAGGTGATCCAGACCGACCCGCGCACCGGCCTGCATTTCATCGCGTCCGGCCGCGGCTCCGCCCTGCCGCAGGACATGCTGGGCTCCAGCCGGATGCACCAGCTCATCTCGCGGCTGGCGCTGGAGTACGACCGGGTGATCCTGGACAGCCCGCCGGTGCTGGCGGTGTCGGAGGGCAAGCTGCTGGCGGCGCTGGCCGACCAGACGGTCTTCATCGTGCATTGGGGCAAGACCAAGCGGGAGACCGCCATGGCCGGGCTGAAGGAGATCGTCGAGGCGGGCGGCGAGGTCGTCGGCGTCCTGTTCTCCCAGGTCGATATCCGCCGCCACGCCCAATACGAGTTCCCGGACAGCGGGCGCTACCACGGCTACCGCCGCTACTACGCGAACTGACGGCAAGCGACGGCGCCGGGCCCCCACCCAACACTCCCCCGCTTCGCAGGGGAGGGCTCTTCTCCTCCCCCTGCAAAGCGGGGGGAGGTCGGGAGGGGGGCACCGATACGACACGTCACACGACACGCCCACACATCTCGCAAAGACCAAATGACCGCCGGACGACGCATTTTTCTGAACATCCGTGCGCTGGGGCTGGCCCGCGTCGCCACGCTGCTGAGCGGGCTGATCACCACGGCCTGGACCGCGCGCGCGCTGGGGCCGGAGGGGTTCGGCGTGCTCGGCTTCGGCACCTCCATGCTCGCCTACGCGGCGCTGTTCGTGAATCTCGGCCTGTCCACCTACGCGGTGCGCGAGATCGCCCGCAACCGGGAAAAGGCGACCGATCTCGCCGACCATGTGCTGACGCTGCGCACGCTGCTGGCGCTGCTGGTCGGCGGGCTCTACGCCCTGTTCGTGCTGCAGCTCGACAAATCGGCGCTGGTCAAGGCGGTGCTGCTGGTCCAGGCCATCCAGCTTCTCGGCAACGCGCTGCTGCTCGACTTCGTCTATCAGGCGACGGAGCGGATGGGCGTCATCGCGGTGCGCGAGATCGGCACGTCGCTCGGCAACATGGTCGCCGTTCTGCTGCTGGTGCGCGGGCCGGACGATCTGGCCGTCGCCGCCGGCATCACCGCCGTCTCCTTCGTCGTCAACGCCGCCCTGATGCTGGCCCGCTTCAGCCGCGATTTCCGGATGCCGCGGCCGCGGGTGGACCTCGCCACATGGCGGGCGATCCTGAAGACCTCCGCCCCGATGGCGGTCAGCGTCTTCGCCTGGGCGCTGTTTTCCCACCTCGACCTGGTGATGCTCGGCTTCATGGCGCCGCAGACGGAGGTCGGCTGGTACGCCGCGGTGACCAAGCTGCTGGTGCTGTCGCTGACCGCGGGGAACATCATCCTCAGCGCCTTCATGCCGCAGCTCGCCGCCGCCTACGGCGACCGCGAGGCGATGCGGGCGCGGATGCGCGACTACGCCGCGACCATCCTGTCGATCGGCGCGCTGATCGCGGCGGGCGGCTTCACCCTGGCGCCGGCCATCCTGGGCACCGTCTTCGGCCCGGCCTACGCGCCGGCCGCCGACACGCTGCGCCTGCTGATGATCGCGGTCGCCATCGTCCACATCAACCTGACGATGGGCAACCCGCTGCTCGTCTGGCACCGCCAGACCGGCTACATGACCGCCATCCTGGTCGGCGGGCTGACCAACGCGGCCCTGAACCTGATCCTGATCCCGCGCTACGGGATCGAGGGCTCCGCCGCCGCCACCATCGTCGCCGAGCTGACCGCCATGACCGGCCTCGCCTGGCTGCACCGGCGGGCGGTCGGCCAGCTCTATCTCGGAATCGCCGCGCGGGCGGCGCTGTGCGGTGCGCTGGCCATGGCGGCCACCCTGGGGCTGACCCACGCGCTGCCCGACCTGATGGCCCCCGCGCACCCGCTGCCCGCGCTGCTGATCGGCGGCAGCGTGCTGGTCGCGGTCTACGCGCTGGCGGCGCTGGCGACCGGGCTGGTCCGCCCGTCGCGGCTGCGCCGGCTGATCGCGGCGGCCGCATGATGCGCCCGTCTCATCCCGAATCCCGAAGGACGCCGACCGGACGCACCCTTGCAGCCGGTCCGGGGTACCACGAACAAAACAATGCCCGATCAACGGCATAGCCATTTCACGCCACCCCGAACGGCCGGAACAATGCCGCGTTGCAAGACGTTCGGATTGCGCATGGCGCGGGTGGCGGATGGCGGCGCCTTTGGATGCATGCTCCAATCACTAAGCAGGATCGAAAGACTATGCTCCCAAAGTCCTTTCCCGACCGGAACGTCTGCGTGCTCGGCCTCGGCTATGTCGGGCTGACGCTGGGCGTGGCCATGGCGGACGCGGGGTTCCAGGTGCACGGCGTGGAAGTGCGGGACGAGGTGCTGGACAAGCTGGCCCACGGCGTCCCCCACTTCCATGAGCCGGGCCTCGCCGAGAAGCTGCGCCATGTGATGGAGCGCGGGCGCTTTACCTTCGGCCGCACGCCGGACAGCGCCCGGGACTGCACCGTCTTCATCATCACCGTCGGCACCCCGCTGGACCGCGACGGCCGCGTGCGCACCGACATGATCGAGGCGGCGACCCGCCAGGTGGCCGACTGCATCCGCGACGGCGACCTCGTCATCCTGCGCTCCACCGTGAAGCTGGGGACCACCCGCGAGGTGGTGGCGCCGATCCTGCGCCGCACCGGCAAGCGCTTCGACATCGCCTTCTGCCCGGAACGCACGCTGGAGGGACAGGCGCTGATCGAGCTGAACCAGCTTCCCCAGATCATCGGCGCGGAAAGCGTCGAGGTGGCGGCCCGCGCCTCGCAGATCTTCGGCATGCTGACCCCGACCACGGTCAAGGTCTCGACGCTGGAGACGGCGGAGATGATCAAGCTGGTGGACAACACCTACCGCGACGTCACCTTCGCCTTCGCCAACGAGATCGCCCGGCTGTGCAACGCCATGGAGGTCTCGGCGCTGGAGGTGTCGCGGGCGGGCAAGCTGGGCTACCCGCGCACGCAGCTTCCGCTGCCCGGCCCGGTCGGCGGCCCCTGCCTGGAGAAGGACCCGCACATCCTGATCGAATCCGCCCGCGGGTTCGGGGTGGAGATGGACATCACCGCCGCCGGGCGCCGCATCAACGAAAGCCAGCCCCACGAGGTGTCGGAGTTCCTGGAACGGCTGACCGGCTCCATGCAAGGCTTCCCACAGGAGCCGACCATCAGCCTGATGGGCCTCGCCTTCAAGGGCCGCCCGGCGACCGATGACCTGCGCGGCACCATGGCCAAGCCGCTGTTCGAGGAGTTGCGCACCCGCTTCCCCAAGGCGCGCTGGCGCGGCTTCGACGCGGTGGTGGCGGCGGACGACATCCGCGGCTTCGGGCTGGAGCCGGCCAACAGCATGACCGAGGCGGTGGACGGCGCCAACCTCGCCGTCATCCTGAACAACCACCCGGTCTTCACCTCCATGCCGCTGCCCGATCTGGCGCGCCGCATGGACCGGCCGGGGGTCATCTACGACTTCTGGAACAACTTCAACAGCCGCGAAGTGGACCTGCCCGAGGGCACGGCCTACGTCGCGCTGGGCAGCCACGGCGCCGCCCGCTTCGCCCATGTCGCCTGACGCCGCTGCCCGAGGGAACAGACCAATGCCGAAACACTACCTCGTGACCGGGGGCAGCGGCTTCATCGGCGCCGCCCTGGTCCGCCGTCTGGTGCGCGACGGGCACCGCGTCCGCGTGCTCGACGACAACTCCCGCGGCCACCCGCGCCGGCTCGGCGACGCCGTGGACGCGGTCGAATTCGTGTCCGGCGACATCCGCGACCCGGCGGCGGTGGACAAGGCGGTGCGCGGCGTCGACGGCGTGCTGCATCTGGCCGCCGTCAACGGCACCAAGCATTTCTACGAGAAGCCGGAGGTGGTGCTGGACGTCGGCGTCCGCGGCATGCTGAACGTGCTGGACGCCTGCCGGGCGAACGGGGTGGGTGATCTGGTCGTCGCCTCCTCCTCCGAGGCCTACCAGACCCCGCCGACGGTGCCCACGCCGGAGGACATCCCGCTGGTCGTGCCCGACGTGCTGAACCCGCGCTACAGCTACGGCGGGTCGAAGCTGATCTCGGAGCTTCTGGCGGTCAACTGGGGCCGCACCGGCTTCGACCGCGTCGCCATCTTCCGCCCGCACAACGTCTATGGCCCCGACATGGGGTGGGAGCATGTGGTGCCGGAGTTCGTGCGCCGCGCCGTGGAGGCCATCGACCGCACGTCGGAGGTCCTCGTGCCCTTCCCCATCCAGGGCGACGGCACCCAGACCCGCGCCTTCGTCCACATCGACGACGCGGTGGACGGCATCATGACGGTGATCGAGCGCGGCGAGCATCTCGGCATCTACCATGTCGGCAACCCGGAGGAGATCTCCATCGCCGAGGTCGCCCGGCAGGTCGTCGCCGCGCTGGGGCGGGTGGCGGACATCCGGATCGGACCGCCCGCCCCCGGCGGCACCCAGCGGCGCAGCCCCGACATCACCCGCCTGTCCGCGCTCGGCTACACGCCGCGCATCCCGCTGAAGGACGGTCTGCCCGGCGTGGTGGACTGGTACGCCGCCCGCAGCCGCGCCGGCGACGCCCCGATCGCCAGCGCCGCCGAATAAGGAAACCGAGACCCATGGAGCGAAACAGCCGCATCTTCGTCGCGGGGCACCGCGGCCTCGTCGGTTCGGCCATCGTCCGCCGTCTGGTGGAGGATGGCTACGACGACCTCCTGCTGCGCGGCCGCGACGAGCTGGACCTGACCGACCAGGCGGCCGTGCGCGCCTTCTTCGACCGGGAGAAGGTCGATTACGTGATCCTGGCCGCGGCCAAGGTCGGCGGCATCCTGGCCAACGAGCGCTTCGGCGGCGACTTCATCCGCGACAACCTGCTGATCCAGACCAACGTCATCGACGCGGCGTGGCGGGCGGGGGTGAGGAAGCTGCTGTTCCTCGGCTCCTCCTGCCTCTACCCGAAGTTCGCGGAGCAGCCGCTGAGGGAGGAGGCGCTGCTGACCGGCGCTCTGGAGCCGAGCAACAAGCCCTACGCCATCGCCAAGATCGCCGGCATCACCCAGTGCCAGGCCTACCGGCGGCAGTACGGCTTCAACGCCATCTGCGCCATGCCGTCGAACCTCTACGGCCCCGGCGACCATTTCGACCCGGAGGGCTCGCACGCCATCCCCGGCATGATCCGGCGCTTCCACGACGCGAAGATGGAGCGGGCGCCCAGCGTCACCCTGTGGGGCACCGGCACGCCGCGGCGCGAGTTCCTCTATGTGGATGACATGGCCGACGCCTGCCTGCACCTGATGGAACGCTACGACGGCGAGGACATCATCAACGTCGGCCCCGGCGAGGACATCCCCATCGGCGATCTGGCCCGGCTGATCCGCGGGGTGGTCGGCTACGAGGGCGCGCTGACCCAGGACCTGAGCAAGCCGGACGGCCACCCGCGCAAGCTGATGGACGTGTCGCGCCTGTTCGCCACCGGCTGGCGGCCCAAGGTCGGGCTGGAGGAGGGCTTGCGCCGCACCTACGGCTGGTTCCTGGAGAACGCCGCCCCGCCGGCTCCCCGGCCCGCCGCCGCCACGACCGGCGAAGCCGCGGAGTGATCGCCGATGCCCGATGACTCCACACCCCTGCGCACCCGGACCATGGCTCCGGCCGCCCTGCCGCCCTCGGTCCTGCTGGTGGCGATGAGCTACTGGCCGGAGCCCGCCGGCAGCGCCCCGATGATGACCGACCTCGCCACGGCCTTCGCCGCGGCGGGGACGGACATGACGGTGCTGACCGCGCGTCCCAACTATCCGGGGCACGCCATCTACGACGGCTACGCCGACGGGGCGGAGGACCGCCGCACCGTGAACGGCGTGCGCATCGAGCGGCTGCTCACCATCCCGCCCAAGGGCGGTGGCATGAAGGCACGACTGATCCACGAGGGCGTGCTGCACGCCGGCTTCCTGGCGGCGCGCGCCCGCGGGCGCGTCGCGCCGCACAAGGCGGTGCTGTCGCTCTGCCCCTCCATCTTCAGCGTCGCCGTCGCCGACCGCTTCCGGGCGCCGGGCGGCCGGCACATCGCCATCGTGCACGACATCCAGTCCGGCCTCGCCGGCGCGCTGGGCATGGGCGGCGGCGCCGCGCTGAAGGCCATCCAGGCGGTGGAGCGCACCGCGCTGAACCGTGCCGACGGCATCGTCGTGCTGTCGGAGGCGATGGCCGACGTGCTGCGCGACCTCGGCGTGCGGCGGCCGATCACGGTCATCCCGCCCCACGTCGACGCCGACGCCATCCGCCCCCTGCCGCGACCGGAGGGCCAGCCGCCGACCGTGCTCTACAGCGGCGCCTTCGCCCGCAAGCAGGGGCTGGAGCAGGTGTTGGAGATGGCCCGCCACCTCCACGCGCTGCGCCCCGACGCCCGCGTGCTGCTGCGCGGCCAGGGCGGGCTGGAGGAGGAGCTGAAGGCCCAAGCCAAGGCGATGGCGCTGCCCAACGTGGAGTTCGCGCCGTTGATCGCCGCCGACCGGCTCGCCGAGGGGCTGGCGGAGGGCGACGTGCATCTGGTGCCGCAGCGTCCGGAGGGGGCGGCCTTCGCCATGCCGGGCAAGGCGGTGACCATCCTGGCCGCCGGACGGCCCTTCGTGTGCACCTGCCTGCCCGGATCGGCGCTCGACCGGCTGGGAACGGAGATCGACGCCTTCCGGCGCACCCCGCCCGACGCGCCGGAGGCCATGGCCCAGGCCGTGGCCGACCTGCTGAACGACCCCGCCCGGAGCGCCGCCATGGGCCGCCGGGGCCGCGCCTGGGTGGAGGGCAACGCCAGCCGCAGCGCCGTCCTGGCGCAGTACGCCGCGCTGCTGCTGGGAGACGACGCCGCATGACGAAGCCCGCCCTGGTCTTTTCCTGGGAAATGTTCGGCCCCTACCACATGGACCGGCTGGAGGCGGTCGGGCGGCGGCTCGGCCATCTCTACGACGTGGTCGGTCTGGAGGTCGGGTCGAAGTCCCACACCTACGCCTGGGACTCCACCGGGGAGGGGCAGCATTTCCGCAAGGTCACGCTGTTCCCCGGACGCTCCAAGGCGGACATCCCGTCCTTCCAGGTCTACCGCGCCCTGCTGCGCGAATGCCGCAAGGCGGGGGCCAGCCACGTCTTCCTGTGCCATTACGAGGAGCCGGACGTCTTCGCCCTGGCGGTGACGATGCGGCTGATGGGCCGGCGCGTCGTCAACATGAACGCCTCCAAGTTCGACGACAAGCCGCGCGTCCTCTGGCGCGAGGCGCTGAAGTCCCTGCTCTACAAGCCCTATCAGGCGGCGATCGGGGGCAGCCACCGCACCGTCGACTACTACCGCTTCCTGGGATTGCCCAAGGACCGGCTGTTCATCGGCTACGACACCCTGTCGCTGGAGCGGGTGCGCCGGCTGTCCGGCATGACCCCGGCCCCGGACGGCGTGCCCTTCGCCGAGCGGCACTTCACGATCATCGCCCGCTTCGTGCCGAAGAAGAACCTGTTCCGCGCCGTCGAGGCCTACGACCTCTACCGCCGGCTGGCCGGCGACGCGGCGCGGCCCCTGCACCTTTGCGGCTCCGGCCCGCTGGAGGCCGATCTGCGGGCGGAGGTCGCCCGGCGCGGGCTGGAGGGGCACATCGTCTTCCGCGGCTTCCTTCAGGAGAAGGGGATCGCACAGACGCTGGGCTCCACCCTGTGCCTGCTGCTGCCCTCGCTGGAGGAGCAGTTCGGGCTGGTGGTGAACGAGGCGCTGGCCATGGGCGTGCCGACGATCCTGTCGGATCAGTGCGGCGCCCGCGACGTGCTGATCCGCAGCGGCCTGAACGGCCACATCGTCGAGCCCGACAACCCCGAGGGGCTGGCCCGCCACATGCTGTCCGTCGCGTCGGACGAGGCGGAATGGCGGCGCCTCAGCCTCAACGGACGGCCCTTCCAGGCGCTGGCCGACGCCGGCTATTTCGCGGAGGCCGTGGAGAAGGCCCTGCACAGCCTGGGCGCCCGCAAGGATGCCAACCAGGGCGCCGCCCAAAGCACCGACGAAAGCGCCCGCAAGGGCACCCGTGAAAGCGAAGCCTGATGACCGACCGCCCCAACACCCCTCACATCGTCGTCTCGGGCCGCCTTCCCCCGCCCATGGACGGGATGAGCCGGGTCACCGCCCTGGTGCTGGACCGCCTGCGCAGCCGCGGCCCGGTGCAGGCCACGGTGGAGGTTGCGGACCTGTCGCCGGGCTGGAACGGCGGCGGCCTGCGCTACCACGCGGCCAAGGCCATGCGCGTGCTGCTGGCGGGCCTGCGTCTGGCCGCCGGGGCGACGATCCCCGGACGGCGCTTCTACATGCCCGTCGATTCGGGGCTGGGGATCTTCTACACCGCGGCGCTGGCCGGAACGGCGCGGCTGTTCGGCTATGAACGGACGCTGCACCACCACTCCTTCGCCACCATCTCCAAACCCACTTGGCGGATGAGCCTGCTGACCCGGCTGGCTGGCACGGACTGCATGCATGTGCTGCTCTGCCCGGCCATGCAGGCGCGGTTCCAGGCGCTCTACCCGGCGGCGAAGACGGCGATGAGCGTCTCCAACGCCATCTTCACCCCGCCGGTGCCGCGCCCGCGCCACGGCAAGTCCGGCCCGCTGCGCATCGGCCACCTGTCCAACCTGTGCGCCGACAAGGGGCTGGACACGCTGTTTACCCTGCTGCGCGCCCTGCGGTCGGAGGGGGTGGACGTCAAGCTGGTGCTGGCCGGGCCGGGTCTGGGGCGCATGGACAACGCGCTGGTCGCCGCCGGCCTCGCCGCCTTCGACGGCGACGTGGAGTATCACGGCCCGGTGGACGGCGACGCCAAGGCGGCCTTCTACCGCGACATCGACGTCTTCGTCTTCCCCACCCGCTACCGCAACGAGGCGCAGCCGCTGGTGCTGTTCGAGGCGATGGCGGCGGGCGTGCCGGTGCTGGCCTATGACCGCGGCTGCATCGGCAGCGACATCCCCCGCCCCGGCCTCGTCCCCCAGGACCGGGATTTCATCCAGGCGGTGCTGCCGGCGCTGCGCCTGTGGGCCAAAGACCGCGACGCGCTGGCGCTCGCCTCCGAGCAGGCCCACGCCCGCGCCCGTGCCGCCCATGAGGCCGGGCACGGCGGCATGGACGCGCTGCTCGACCGCATCGCCGGCCCGCTGCCGGAAGCCGCCGGAACCGCCGTCCGCCCGAAGCGCGCCATGGGATAACTCCCGGCGGTGGAATTTTCTGAACATCATTCGCGTTTTCGGGTCGGCCGGCTGGAACCGCGGGCCGGAATGCGCCATCATCGCCGCATACATCCGCAATCCGACCGACCCGATGACGCCCGCCGACAAAGCCCCGTCCATCCGCCCGACCCGAGCCGGGGCCGCCCGGCCGGACGAACCCATCGACAGTGACACGAAAGCGGTTCACACTCCGGCGGATGGACGCTCCACCGAGCCGGTTTCCGCGCAAGAACGGATGGCACGCATGGCTTACGTGACGCAGGACAAGTTCAACGAAGCCATCGATCATCTCGGCCATCACATCGACCGCCGGCTGACCGCGCTCGAAACCGAGGTGAAGTCCCTGCGCACCGACATGGTGCAGGGCTTCGAAAAGGTGGACCAGCGATTCGAGGCGATGGACCAACGATTCGAAGCCATCGACCAGAGGTTTGAGGCAATCGACCAACGCTTTGAAGCGATCGACCAGAGGTTTGAGTCGATCGACCAGCGCTTCGAAAACCTCGAAGGGTCGCTGGCCGCGTCGAACAAGGTCCACAACGACAACCACTTGGAACTGAAGCAGATGCTCGGCGTCCTGCTTCAGGAAATCCGCAGCAAGTAACCGTCACACCCAGCGCGCCGCCATCACCCCCACATGGGACAGGAACACCGCCAGCCGCGCCAGCGCGCGGGCGGTCCAGGGCGGCGCCGGGTCCAACCGGGCGGCGTCGAGGGCGTGGAGACGCTCGTCGAGGCGGCAGGCCTCCAGCAAATCCAGCAGCCCCGGATCGGGGGCGAACCGCCGCGCCAGGGCGATCTGCCGGGCGTAATGCCCATCCACCCACGCCTCCACCCCGGCGACCACTGCATAGAAATAGGGCGGGCCGAGCCAAGCCGGCAGCCCGCCCATCACCCGGCCCGACCAGCGCCAGAAGGCCAGCGGTGCGCTGCGCTTGTCCGGCGGCAGGACCGCCTCGAACAGCCGCAGGTGCCGCCGCTCGACCCTCCGGTGGGAGGCGGCGAAGCGCAGAACCTCCGGATCCCTGGTGGCCCCGGCGACCCCGTCGTAAAGGGCGACCGCCACGGTCTCGCCGACATGGCTGGCGCGCAGTTCGCGCCGGATGCGCGGCGGCAGGGCGGACAGGTCGAGACGGGGCGGCGCCAGCCCGATGGTCGCGGACGGCGGGGCTTCCGGGGAGGGTATGGGGGTGTCCACGGGCTCAGCGCGCCCCTTCCGGACCGATGCGCGACCAGGGAAGCTCCTGGAAACCGATCTTCAGGGCCGGGGAATTCGGGCGCAGGCGGTAGTCGTCCTTAGACGGGTTCATGAAATAGGGGTCCGGCTGGTTGCCTCCCTGAACGGAGCGCGCCTGCGTACGTTCAACCGGCGCCCCCGGCGCGCGCAGGCCGCGGCCCGGCCGGTCGAAGATGTTGTTCTCCAGCCGGTACTCGCCGCCGGTCAGCGCCGTCACCAGCTGCTCCACCGGGACGCGGGCGTGGATGATGTTGCGGCTGGCCTCGTTGTCGCGCAGGAAACCCGCCGTCCCCGCCTTCGGCACCCATTCGAAGCGCAGGAAGCGGTCGCGCTCGTCGGTCAGCACGGCGATGTTGTTCTCCACCCGGTTGCCGTCGCCGCCATGGATGAACACCGACGCCCAGCCGGTGTCCTCCAGGAAGTTGCCCTCCACCCGCACGCCGTTGGTCAGGTCGTCCAGATAGACGCCGAAGCCCTTGTAGCGGGTCATCCAGCGCCCCGCCGCGTCGGTGGCGATCCCGCCGGTTCCCCGGATGTCGTTGAAGCGGATGATGAGCTTGGTGTCGATGTCGCTGCGCCCCAGCGTCTCGATGGCGCCGAGGTCGGCGGTCTCCCGCCCGACGTCGCGGATGCGGTTGTACTCGATCACGTTGTCGGTGTTCTTCGTCTCCGGGTTCCAGTTCTTCATGGAGATGCCGTAGCGCGCGGCGTGCCGGATGTCGTTGTGGGCGATTTGCGTGCGGGTCACCCCGGCGCTCATGATGCCGCCGCCGTAGAAGTTCACCTCGCCGACATGGCGGATGGTGTTGGCGACGATCCGGTTGCCGACACTACCGGGGGTGAGTTCGATCCCGCTGCGCCCCAGATGCTCCAGCCGGTTGCCGCGCACCTCGCTGTCGGCGACGCCGACCAGCAGCACCCCCGTCCCGACGGCGGAGAAGCGGTTGTCGAGGACGCGGTGCCCCGAGCCGCCGGCCAGCCGCACCGCCGCCCCGTTGTAGGGCACGTCGGCGAAGGAGAGCCCGTCGAGCGTGATGGAATCCGCCTTCTCGGCCTGGATCAGCGGGGCGGTGCGCGCCACCACCGCCTCGCCGTCACGGGCGAAGGCCGCCGGGTCGTGGGGGCGCAGCAGCAGGCGCCGGTCCTTGGCGCTCCAGGCGAACTGGCCGGGGAACTTCAGGAAGTCGGGATGGCCGAGCAGGCGGAAGGTGCTGCCGTCGCGGAACGGGTACCAGCCGTCGCGGTCGAGCACCAGCGTGCCGTTGCGGTCGATGCGCTCGATGCCGCGGATGTCGTCGGCCTGCCGCTCGCGGTCGAGCGCCTGGACGCGCACGCCGGGGACCACCCAAGCCGCCTGGACGGTGCCGGGCGGAAAGCGGAACTGCCGCTTGTCGCCGCCGCCCTTGGTCTGCTGGGCGACGAACCAGCCGCTGCGGATCGGGTCCTGCGGGTCGAAGGCGCCGCTCTGCGCCGCGCGCAGCCGCACCCCGCCGGCGCTGACGTCCAACCCCGGCTCGCGCGCCAGCGGGGCGGAGACGACGCCGTCCCGCTCCGCCCTGAAACCCGTCACCACCTCGCCGCCCGACAGCACCGGGGTCTCGCCGGGAAAGGCGGCGATGCGCAGCCCGGAATCCTCCGGCCCCAGCGTCACCGTGTCGGTCAGCCGATGGATGCCGCCGCGCAACAGGATCAGGTGCAGGCCGCGCTTGCGCGCCTCCTCCACCGCGCGGGCCAGCGTGGCGACCGGACCGTCGCGGCCGTCCGGGGTGGAGGCGGCGACCCGCCCGGACCAGCGGTCGTCGCCCTGGGGGGAGACGTGGATCGCCGGCTCCGCCGCAAGGGACGGGAGGGGACCAGCCAGGAAGAGGACCAGCCACAACAGCCCGCCCGCGAACAGTCCAGGAATCCGGCGCGTCATATCACCTCCGTTCCGCACCCCAGCGAAACTGGCGGCGCGGGGCGGATGAAGCAAAAGCGCGGACGGGGTGCCTCGAAGGCGTCGCGCGGATAGCCCTGACCGGGCGGCCCTCGCCGTCTGCGCTCCCGGACGGGGGGACCCGACCGGGTCCGGCGGCGTTGCTTCCGGATGCGCCACCCCCGCCCGTGGGGGTCGGCACGACGACACCGCCCCACCGGCCGCGATACCACCGGCCGTGGCCGGCGGTGACGCGCGTTCACGAGGCCAAGCGGAGTCCGGCATGATCGAAACGGCGTTGATCGCCCAGGTGCTGGTGGTGGCCCTGGTCGTGGTGGCCTATCTCAGCACCGGCACCGCGTCGATGTTCCACCCGCTGACCTACTATCTGATCTTCCACACGCTGGTCTTCGTGATCCGGCCCCTGCTGGTCCACGGCTTCGGCATCGACAACGCCTGGCTGTTCATGGGCTACTGGCCGAGTGCGGCGGAGTTCGTGAAGTCGCTGACGGTCAGTTCGGTGGCGCTGATCGCCTTCTCCATCGCCTGCGGCTGGGCCGGGCGGGTGAAGCCGGACTTCAGCCGGGCGCCCACCTTCACCTTCGACCGGCTGGACATCACCGCCTTCGCCCTGACCGTGGCGGCGCTGGGGCCGCTGGCCATCTATTCGGCGATCCTGCGCCAGGACGGCGCCGACTTCACCGGCACCGGCGACGTGCAGATGGAGCGCGACCCGCTGACCGGCCAGCCGGTCTACGTCAACACCACCGGCTACATCGCCGAGGCCCATTCCATGGGCCTGCCGCTGACGCTGGGCATCATCTGGGTCAGCCGCTTCCACCCGCTGTCCTTCATCCCCTTCATCGCCTTCGTCAGCTACCGCGCCTACCTGGGCTGGGGGCGCTGGGCGATCATCATGGGCGTGCTGGGCATGGTGCTGCTGATCCTCTACCACACGCGCACCAAGTGGTTCCGCTGGTGGCAGCTCGCCTGCGGCCTGCCGGTGCTGCTGCTGTTCCACACGCTGGGCAACAACCGCGACTTCCTGCGCGGCGTGCTGGCCGGCACCGAGAATCCGGGCAAGCTGTTCAGCATCTTCCAGGGCGGCGAGGGCTCCTTCGTCGAGAGCGTGTCGAACCAGGACATCGCCAACTTCGACTTCCTGGCCTTCATCCTGTGGGCGGTGCCGCAGCAGTCGGGGACCTACACCTGGTTCACCCAGTATCTACAGCTCTTCACCGAGCCGATCCCGCGCATGCTGTGGCCGGACAAACCCATCGGCGCGCCGGTCAAATGGGTTTCGCTGCACGATTTCGGCAACTTCTCCAACCTCACCACCTCGCTGGCCGGCGACGGCTGGATGAGCGCGGGGTGGATCGGCGTGATCGTCACCATGGTGGTGGTCGGGCTGATCCTCGGCCGGCTGCACCGCTGGTTCTGGGAGTCGGGCTTCACCAACCGCTACGCGGTGCTGTTCTATTGCGCCTTCATCCCGCTGTCGCTGCAATGGTACCGCGACGGCAACATCACCATCGTCAAGTTCGGCTTCTTCTCGCTGCTGCCCATCCTGCTGTGGATCGGCGCGACCAAGGCGCTGCGTCTGTGGATCGGCGACTCCGCCGGGTCACCGCTGGCGCAGAGCCGCATGCCCGTGTTCCACAAGCCCGCCTTCCGCCTGCCGGGCTTCCGGTTCCCCGCGGACCGGGCGTGAGGCGACCGGTGGCGGCCGGGCTGGACAGGATCCTTCTGCGCGGGCTGGCGCTGGCCGCCGCTCTGGTCCTGCCGCTGGCCTTCGCTCTGGACCCACCGGACGGCGACCTGACGGAGCTGGGCGGCTACGCGGAGAACCGCTTCGGCCCCAGGACACCCGAAGCGATCTTCGTGCCGCCGCTGGCCGAGGCGGCGGTGCCCGGCGCCGCCTACGACGTGCTGGTGTTCGGCGACGGCTTCTCCCGCCCCGACGCGGGGGAGCGGCACGGCCGCTACGGCCATTACTGGACCGACCATCTGCGCAACCTGACCGGCCTGACCATCGGCGTGCGGTCCGCGGACGCCGCGACGCTGGCCGCCCATCTGGTTTCCCCCGACTTCCGGGAGCGCCCGCCGCGCGTGGTGATCCTGCAGTTATCGGAGAGCGCGCTGGAGACCCCGATCGGCGGACTGGAGCTCTCCACCGTCACCGCTCCCCGACCGCAAGGCGTGGCGGCCCCGCACGCCCTTCCCGTGGAGCCGCTCAACCGCCAGCCGCGGTCCCTGGAGCGCAGCCGCGCCCAGGCCTGGAACCCGCCGCCCATCGGCCACGCGCTCGACCTGCTGGTCAAGGCGCTGCCGCGCGCGGCGCTGAACGTGACCGGCGGCCCGGTGCAGGAGCGGCCCCTGGCCTATGCCGGCCTGTTCAGCTCCGCCGCCGCGACCACGGCCCTCTTCCGCGCCGGGGATTTCCAGCCCTGGCGCGCCGACCACCGCCTGCTGGAGGAGCGCCGCGCGCGTCTGCACGCGATCCAGGACGCGGTGGAGGCCAACGGGGTGACGCGTTTCCTGCTGCTGGTCGCGCCGGACAAGGGGACGGTCTACGCCGATTTCCTGCTCGAACCGCCGCCCCACCGCTCCGCGGTGGACGAGGTGCTGGGCGCCGACCCGACGCTTCAGGCCGTGCCGCTGGCCGCCGGCCTGACGGCGCTGGCCGCCGGCGGGGTGCGCGACCTCTACGCGCCCAACGGCAGCCGCTGGGGGCTGGAAGGGCAGCTCTACGCGGCGCGGACGGTCGCCCGCACGCTGGGGCGGCTGGGCGTGCTGTCCGGCGCCACCGATCCCTCGCCCGACGTCGCCATCCTGCCCTGCCGGCCGGGTCAGGGCGACTGCACCCCCACGCGCACCCAAACCGACTGATGGACAGGACCAGGAGGAACCGCCCAGCCATGGCTCAGGACCAATTTTCGGCAAACAGCGTCCAGGCGGACACCGCCCCGGCGCGCATCGCCCACGGCGTCGTGGCGATCGTCGTCACCCACAACCGCCTGCCGCTTCTGGCCACCTGCGTCGCGGCGATCCTCGGCCAGCAGCCGCGGCCGGAGCGGCTGGTGGTGGTCGACAGCGGCTCCGGCGATGGCACGCCGGAGTGGCTGGCCGCGCAGGCGGAGGAGTGGGGTGACGCGCTCGTCGTGGTGCGGCAGGCCAACTGCGGGTCCGCCGGCGCCTACCACACCGCCTTCGAGACGGCCCTCGGCCTCGGCGCCCGCTGGATCTGGAGCACCGACGACGACGGCATCCCGCAGCCCGGCGCGCTGGCCGAGCTGCTGGCCCAGGCGCGGCACCACGGCCTGTCCATGGTCGGCCCGCTGGTGCTGGCGGCGGAGGACCGCTCCACCCTGGCCTTCCCCATGCAGGGCACCCGCGACCCGGACAGCCTGATGGCGCGGGCGGTGGACGGGCTGGTGCCGGGCACCATCGCCCTGTTCAACGGCACGCTGATCGGACGGGCGGTGTTCGAGCGGATCGGCAACGTGAAGCGCGAGATGTTCATCTGGGGCGACGAGTACGAATTCACCCTGCGCGCCCGCCGCGCCGGGCTGAAGGTCGGCACGGCGGTGAAGGCGCTCCACATCCATCCCGGCATGTCGCGGACGGAGCACAAGGTGCTGGGCGGCCGTCTGGGCACGGTGGAGACGATGCGGACCGACCGGGCGCCGCATTTCTTCCGCAACATGGGCTACATCCACGCCACCTACGAGAAGGCCGGGGTGATCCCGCGCATGATCGCCAAATACACCGCCCATTATCTGGTGAACCGGGACGTCCGCGGCCTGCGGGTCTTCCTCGACAGCTACCTGTCCGGCCTGCGCGACGAGTATCCGGAGGAGCTGAAGCGCCCGCCGGTCCGGCTGCCCCTGCCCGAGCGGCCGCGCGCCGCGCCGTCGTCCTCCAGCGAGGTCGCCTGATGCCCACCGTCAGCGCCGTCATCGCCACCTTCAACCGCGCGCCGGAGCTGCGCACCGCGCTGTCCCGCCTGCTCGCCCAGACGCATCCGGTCGCGGAGATCCTGGTGGTGGACGACGGGTCCACGGACGGCACCGACGCCATGGTGCGGGGGGAGTTCCCCAGCGTCCGCTACGTCCGGCTGCCGCACAACGCCGGGCTGATCTACGCCCGCAACTTCGGCTTCGTGAACACGGCGGGCGACTACGTGCTGTCGGTGGACGACGATTCCTGGTTCGCCGAGCCGGACGGCCTCGCCCGCGCGGTGGCCTACATGGAGACGCACGCCGACGTGGCGGCGGTGGCCTGCAACATCGAGACGCGCGACGGGCTGGTCTATTTCCCACCCCAATCCGATCCCTTCGACGCGCCCTGGTACGTCGGCTGCGGCCATCTGCTGCGCCGCCGCGCGGTCGCCGCCACCGGCCTCTACATGCCGGAGCTGTACCGCCAGGGGGAGGAGAAGGACCGCTGCCTGCGGCTGATCGGCGCCGGCCACCGGGTGGTCGCCCTGCCCGGCGTCATGGTCTATCACGACAAGAGCGAGAAGGGCCGCAAGCCGGGGCTGGAGCGTTTCTACAACCACCGCAACGACCTGATCCGCGAGATCGCCCGCTGCCCCGCCGGCCTGCTGCCCTGGCGCTTCGCGCGGAGCTGGATCGGCAACAGCTGGAAGAACCTGCGCCACGGCCCGCGGCTGACCGACCTGAAGGTTCTGCTGGCCCTGCCGGAGATCGTCCGCATCGGCCTGAAGCATCGCGCCCCCGTCAGCGAGGACGCCTACCGCCGCTGGCTGCACCTGTCCAGGACGGCCGCACCCAATTCCCCTCCCCTGCAAAGCGGGGGAGGGTCAGGGAGGGGGCAAGCCGGCATCCACCGCACCTCCCCCTGAAAACACCCCCTAAGCCGACGTCCGCGCCAGATGGTGCCCGATCGCCGTGCGCAGCTTGTTCAGGCGGCGCGGCAGCTTGCGCAGCTGGCGCAGCACGGCGGGCTGCGGCGGGTTGATCGGCTCGCTCAGCAGGTCGGGGGCCATGCGGCGGATCAGCTCCGCCTGATGCTGGCTGGAGCGGCGGACGTCCACCGGCATGGCGAGCGCGATCGCCAGGAAGTCCGCGCAGTTGCCAACCTGGAAGAGCTGCCGCCCGGTCAGGTCCACCCCCTGGTCGATGGCCGACAGCCAGCCGGCCACCCGCTGCTCCAGATAGAAGCGGTCGCGCAGGTCCATCGTGCCGCCCGGCAGCACGTCCGGCGTCTTGACCACCCAGGCCAGCCAGTCGCGCAGCGCCTCGCAATGGGACGGCGGGTTGTAGAGCTTGCCGCGGAAGGCGTCGAAGATCCGGGCGGCGATGTCCTCGCCGTCGGCGGCGAGGCCCGGCGGAATCTGGCCCCAGTAGAAGCAGCGCGCCACCTCGAAGACGCCGCCGTGCAGGACCACCGCCCCCTCCGGCACGCCGTCCCAGGCGCCGTTGGCGTAGAACTCGCCGTCCATCGCGGCGGTGTGCCCACCGGTGTGGGCGGCGTAGTCGCGCGCCCGCTCGGCGTCCAGCGGTGGACAAGGGATCAGGTGATGCTCCACCCCGGCCAGCCGGGCCAGCTTCGGCGGCAGCTTGCGGTCACCCGGCGTCAGGTCGCGGTGGTCGAAGGTGAAGGTGGCGAAGGGCACCCCGGCCTTCTGCGCGGCGGCCAGCAGCAGCCGCGTGTCGTAACCGGCGGTGAGCTGGAGCAGCAGCGGGCGGTCGCCGCCCTCCGGCCCCGCCAGGGTCCGGTGCAGGTTGCGGATGGCGGTGACCAGGATCGCTTCCATCCGCTCATAGGCCAGCGAATCGGAGAAGCCCGGCGGAACCGCCGGGAAGGGCCGGCGGAAGGTCAGGAAGCCCGGATCGTCCATCGGCCGGGCGGGGTCGAGCACCTGGGTCGGCAGCAGCCGGCGCACCCCCGCCAGCCCGGAGCCGGGCAGCGGGTACCAGTCCAGCCCGGCCTCGTGCGCCAGCGGGCGGCGGAAGCTCGCCTCCCCGCCCAGCAGTTCGGCCATCACGCCGGCGCTGGAGGTGAGGGTCAGGGCGCCGCCCACCATGCCGTAGAAGCAGCCGAGCGTCCCGCCGGTGTCGAGATGGACCGCGCGGTTGTTGAGCAGCAGCCAGCGTCCCGTCCAGGAGCGGCACAGCTCCGCGATGTCCCCGGCGCGGGACGCGGCCAGCGCCTCCGCCGGGTCGGGGCGCGCCGGGTCGGTCTGCACGGGAAGCCCCAGCAGATGCCAGACCGTCTTGTCCCCGCCCAGCACGCGCCGGACCGGCAGGTCGGGACAATGGGACAGGACGAGCCCGCCGATGTCACGGCTCACCCAATCCGGACGGAGCGCGTGGGTGTTTCTGGACACGATGAATTGCCGCCGGTGCAGCATGCCGACTTCCCCCGGACCTTTCGCGAATGTCAGGGGGTAAACACGCCACACGGCGGGGGAGGCAGGGCCCTACCCCTTTTCACCCTCCTTTGCGCCACCCTTCTTGTCTTTGCCCATCCGAACGGAGAATATTTCCCACGCTTGGGTGGCAGCGCGTGATTGACTCCGGGGGTCGGTACCTCTATACAGCGGGGCTCATTTTTTGCCCTGAGATCGAGGAGTATGGTGCCGTGAAACGCACGTTCCAGCCCAGCAAAATCGTGCGCAAGCGCCGGCATGGCTTCCGCGCCCGCATGGCGACCGTCGGTGGCCGCAAGGTGATTGCCCGCCGTCGCGCCAAGGGCCGCAGTGTCCTGAGCGCCTGATACGCATGGCGGCGCCGGACCCCAGGGTCGGGCGCCTGAAGCGGCGGCCGGAATTTCTGGCCGTGGCCGGTACACGGCGCAAGCATGTGGCTCCCGGCCTTATCCTGCAGGTGCGCCGACACGACGAACGGCAGCGGCCCGCCCCTGGCGAGCCGCCGATTCGTCTTGGCCTGACGGCGAGCCGCAAAGTGGGGAACGCGGTCGTGCGCAATCGCGCACGCCGCCGCCTTCGCGAAGCGGCCCGCCAAATTCTGACCGCCCACGCGGCCCCCGGTCACGATTTCGTGCTGGTGGCCCGCGCCGCGACGGCCGAAAGGCCGTGGACGGAGCTTGTGGGCGATCTGATCGCGGCGCTGAAACGCCTCGGCCTGTGGCGCGATATCTCTAAGAGCGAAGTCTCGAAGAGCGACGCGTCCGGGAACGGGGCGACTGGCGGGCCAAACGCCGTCACTTCCAACGGCGGGACCGGCAACGGTTCCGGCGGCGGGGAGGTCGGCGCGTGAGCCCGCTCGCCTATTTTCTGCGCGCGCTCGTGGTCGGTTATCAGTGGACCCTGTCGCCCTTCATCGGGTGGCACTGCCGATTTCAGCCGACCTGTTCAAACTATGCGCTGGATGCGCTATCTAAGCACGGAGCGATCCGGGGCAGTTGGCTGACCGTCCGGAGGCTTCTGCGCTGCCATCCCTGGGGCGGGTGGGGATATGATCCCGTGCCCGAACCGGGGCGGTCCACCCGCTGTTCGCACGGGCCGGACGAATCGGCGCATCGATGCAGCAATTCGCATGCCGGCCTGAAAACCGGCGTTCGGCCCCCTTCTTAACAGAAGGCCCACGGCAACCGGGATGCCATGACCGATCAACGCAACCTCATCCTCGCGATCGCTCTGTCGATCGCCATCCTCCTGGGATTCCAGTATTTCTACGATGGACCCCGGGTGAAGCAGCAGCAGGCTGCGCAGCAGGCCGCCCAGACGGAGCAGTCGGTCGCCCCCGGCGCCGCGCCCGCTCCGGGCGCCGCTCCCGGTTCGGTTCCCGGCACGGCGGCTCCGGCCACGGTCCGCGACCGCGCCGGCCTGCTCGCCGAGCAGATGGCCGCCGGAACGCGCGTCAAGATCAACACGCCGTCGCTGCACGGATCGGTCAATCTGGTTGGGGGCCGCATCGACGACCTGACGCTGGCCGACTACCGCGTCACCCCCGATCCCAAGAGCCCGGAAATCGTCCTGCTGGCCCCCGCCGGCACGCCCGAGGCCTATTACGCCGAGTTCGGCTGGGTTCCGGAGGACAAGTCGCAGCCGGTTCCCGGCGCCGACACCCGCTGGACCGCCGCCGGCACCGCGCTGACGCCGGACCAGCCGCTGGTCCTGACCTGGGACAACGGCAACGGGCTGGTGTTCGAGCGGACCATCGCGGTCGATCCGAACTTCATGTTCACGATCACCCAGAAGGTGCGCAACACGGGGTCCGCTCCGGTCAGCCTGCTGCCCTACAGCCTGGTCAGCCGCGCCGGCACGCCGCACACCGACGGCTACTACATCCTGCATGAGGGCCCGCTCGGCGTCTTCGACGGCAAGCTGAACGAGCACAAGTACGACGACCTGCGCAAGGCCGGCACCATCTCCGCCCAGTCGACCGGCGGCTGGATCGGCATCACCGACAAGTACTGGCTGGTCTCGCTGGTCCCCGACCAGAAGGCCCCGATCACCGCCCGCTTCGTCCACTCCGCCCCCGGTGCCGCCGACCGCTACCAGGTCGACACGCTCGGCAAGGCCGTGGAGGTCGCCCCCGGCGCCACCATCGAGCTGACCGACCGTCTGTTCGCCGGCGCCAAGCAGGTCCGCCTGCTCGACGACTATTCGGACAAGCTGGGCATCGCAAACTTCGACCTGGCGATCGACTTCGGCTGGTTCTACTTCCTGACCAAGCCGTTCTTCTACGGGCTGGACCTGCTGGGCCGCCTGTTCGGCAACTTCGGCATCGCCATCCTGGTCTTCACCGTGATCGTCAAGGCGGCCTTCTTCCCGCTGGCCAACAAGTCCTATCACGCGATGGCCAAGATGAAGAAGCTGCAGCCCAAGATGATGGAGCTGCGCGAACGCTTCGGCGACGACAAGGTCCGCCTGAACCAGGAGATGATGGGGCTCTACAAGCGCGAGAAGGTCTCGCCGGTGTCGGGCTGCCTGCCGATCCTGATCCAGATCCCGGTGTTCTTCGCGCTGTACAAGGTGCTGTTCGTGACCATCGAAATGCGGCACGCGCCGTTCTTCGGCTGGATCCACGACCTGTCCGCGCCCGATCCGACCACCATCTTCAACCTGTTCGGTCTGATCCCGTGGCAGCCGCCGCACCTCCTGATGCTGGGCCTGTGGCCGATCATCATGGGCATCACCATGTACTTCCAGCAGAAGCTGAACCCGGCACCGCCCGATCCGGTGCAGCAGAAGGTGTTCCAGTTCCTGCCGATCATCTTCACCTTCATGCTCGCCAGCTTCCCGGCTGGTCTGGTGATCTACTGGGCCTGGAACAACACCCTGTCCATCGCCCAGCAGTGGATCATCATGCGGCAGGACGGTGTGAAGGTGACCTGAGGGTTCTCTTCACCTGATACCCGGCTTCCCTGATTTCCCTGTCTGTTTGCAGGGCATCGACCGCCGGCAAGCGCCTCCCTTGACGGGCGTTTGCCGGCGGTTATGTTTTGGGCCGGTCACGATCACCCGCACCCCGTGTCTTTCGAAAGCGCCGTCCATGACCACTTCCAGCAGCTCCCCGATCTCCGGTTTCGACGAGGAGGCCCTGGAAGCGGGGCGGCTTCTGTTCGCCAAGGAATGCGATTTCATCTGGGGCGCCCAGACGGCGGAGCAGTTGCCCGAGGCCGACCTGCCGGAGGTCGCCTTCGCCGGGCGGTCCAACGTCGGCAAGTCCAGCCTCGTCAACGCGCTGACCGGGCGCAAGACGCTGGCCCGCACCTCCAACACGCCGGGCCGCACCCAGCAGCTCAACTTCTTCAACCTCGGCAACCGGCTGAAGCTGGTGGACATGCCCGGCTACGGCTACGCCAAGGAATCGAAGGAGAAGATCGAGCTCTGGAACGACATGGTCCGCCGCTTCCTGCGCGGCCGGGTCACGCTGCGCCGGGCGTTGGTTCTGGTCGATTCGCGCCACGGGCTGAAGCCCAACGACGAGGAGATCATGACCATGCTCGACCAGGCGGCGGTGCCCTACGTCGTCGTCCTGACCAAGTCGGACAAGGTGCGGTCGCAGGAGCTGGCCGAGGTGAGCAAGCGCACCGTGGCGGCCATCAAGAAACACCCCGCCGCCTTCCCGGAGATCCACGCCACCAGCGCCGAGAAGGGCCAGGGCATCGCGGAGCTGCGGGCCAGCCTCGCCCAGCTCGCCAGCCTGGGATGACCCGATGGCCGTCGAGCCGACCCCGGCGCTGCTGTTCCTCCTCCAGGCCATCCTGCTGATCGCCGGTCCGTTCCTGCTGTGGCGGCTGTCCGGCCTGAAGCATGTGGCCCCGATGGTGGTGATACAAATCCTGTTCGGGATCGCGCTCGGCCCGTCGGTTCTCGGGCAGGCCGCCCCGGAACTCTGGCAACCGCTGTTCGCCAGGGAGTCGCTGGCGCCGCTCTCCGGGCTGGCCCTGCTCGCCGTGGTCTTCTTCGCCTTCCTGACCGGGCTGCATCTCGACCTGGAGGAGTTCAAGGGGCGCGGGCGCGTCTTCCTCGGCATCGGCCTGTCGAGCATGATCGTGCCGACGCTGCTCGGTGGGGGGCTCGGCTGGCGGATCGTCGGCGCCTTTCCCGAAATGGCCGGGCCGAAGGCCGACCCGCTGCTGTTCGCGGCCGGATTCGGCATCTGCGTTGGGGTGACCGCCCTGCCGGTGCTGGGCGCCATCCTGCGCGAGATGGGGCTGATCGGCGAGCGGGTCGGCCGGCTGGCGCTGGGCTACGCGGCGGTCAACGACGCGCTGCTGTGGCTTCTCATCACCGCCGTGCTGGCCCTGGCGGCGGGGGGAAGCGGCGGGTTCGCCGGGGTGGCGCAGATCGCCGTCCTGGGCTTCGCCTATCTGGCAGCGACGGCGCTGCTCGCCCGCCCCCTGCTGACCCGGCTGATGAACCGCATCGCCCCGGACGGCGACGTCGGCGACATGGTGGTGGTGGTCACCTGCGCCGCCCTTCTCGGCTCCGCCGCGGTGACGGAGCTGATCGGGCTGCACTACATCCTGGGCGCCTTCGTCGCCGGCACGGTCATGCCGCGGCGGCTCGCGTCGGCCATCCTGGACCGGCTGGAGCATTTCGCGACGCTGATCCTGCTGCCCTTCTTCTTCACCCTGACCGGCCTGAAGGTCGATCTCGACCTCGCCGCCTCGGCGCAATGGTGGGTGTTCGCGCTGGCGACGGTGGCGACCCTCGCCGGCAAGGTCCTGGGCACCGCCCTGCCCGCCCGGCTGTCGGGCGAGAGCGCCGCCGATTCCTGGCGGCTCGGCACGCTGATGTCCTGCAAGGGGCTGATGGAGGTCATCGTCCTGACCATCCTGCTGGAGGCCGGGGTGCTGTCGGAGGCCTGCTTCTCCGCCATGGTGCTGATGGCGGTGGTGGTCACCGCGCTGACCCAGCCGATGACCCTTCTGGCCGGGCGGATCGCCGGCCGCCGGGGCAGCCACCCCGGCACGGCCTGATTCCTCAGCCGGGCTTGCCGTCGCTGCGGCCCCGTTCCTTCAGCGCCTTGTCGGCCTCCGTCACCTCCTGGGCGTTGGGGGAGCCGTCGATCTCCTCGGCCCGCCGGGCGGTTTCCTCCATCTCCGCCTTGTGGGCCTCGGTGAAGGGGTTGCGCGGCGTCGGCATGATGCGGTCGTTCATGGCGGGGTCCTTGCTGGCTCGTCCTGCCTTGGCGAACCGCCGGGCGTGGTCAAGGGTTCCCGGACGCGGCACCCCCTGAAAAAGCCCCCTAGGCACCCCTCGCGCTTTCCGTTAAAGAGTCGGCGGAATCTCACCCGATTGGCCCACCCCGACGAACGGCTCCATCCCGTGCAGAACACGACCCGCGACGAGTGGCTCGCCAAGGCCCGCACCCTGTCCGAAGCCCTGCCCTACATGCGCCGCTACGCCGGACGCACCTTCGTCATCAAGTACGGCGGCCACGCCATGGGTGACGACAGCCTGGCGGAGAAGTTCGCCCGCGACATCGTCCTGCTGAAGCAGGTCGGCATCAACCCCGTGGTCGTGCACGGCGGCGGCCCGCAGATCGGCCAGATGCTGCAGCGGCTGGCCATCAAGTCCAGCTTCATCGACGGCCTGCGCGTCACCGACAAGGAGACGGTCGAGGTGGTCGAGATGGTGCTGGCTGGCTCCATCAACAAGCAGATCGTCGCCGCCATCAACAACGCGGGCGGCCGCGCCGTCGGCCTGTCGGGCAAGGACGGCAGCCTGATCACCGCGCGCAAGCTGCGCCGCACCCAGCGCGACCCGGACAGCAACATCGAGAAGGTGCTGGACCTCGGCTTCGTCGGCGAGCCCTATCAGGTGAACCCGCAGATCCTCACGTCGCTGGCCCAGTCGGACATCATCCCGGTCATCGCCCCGATCGGTTTCGACCGCAACGGCGACACCTACAACATCAACGCCGACACCGCGGCGGGCGCCGTCGCCTCGGCGCTGGGCGCCACCCGCTTCTTCCTGCTGACCGACGTCGCCGGCGTTCTGGACAAGAACAAGGAGCTGGTGCCGCGCCTGTCGCTGGACCAGGCGCGCGCCGCCATCGCCGACGGCACCGCCACCGGCGGCATGATCCCGAAGATCGAGACCTGCATCGACGCCGTCGAGCAGGGCGTGGACGCCGCCGTCATCCTGGACGGCCGGGTGCCGCACGCCCTGCTGCTGGAGATCTTCACCGAGGGCGGGGCCGGTACGCTGATCGGCCGCGAGTGACCGCGTAAGCGAGGGGGACCCGCCATGTCCGACGTGCGCAAGGACCTGCTCCGCCAGATGAAGGCCATCCGCGAACGGATGGACCCGAAGCTGCTGGAGCGCGCCAAGCTGTCGGTCTTCGGCAAGGTCCCCTACGACCGCGACTCGGCGAAGGAAGCCGTCGGGCATTTCCTCGACTCCAAGGACGACGGCGGGGCCTTCCGCCGCAAGCTGGAGGACGCGCTGCGCCGGGACGGTGCGCCCGCCGACCTTCCGGACGGGGATGCCACCGGGGACGCCGCCAGGGACGCCGATGGCCCCGCCGAAGAGCCGTCCCAGCCGCGCAAGCCGCGCCGCTTCGGCCGTCTCCTCTAAAGCGGGCCGCCATGCTCCACGTCTTCGCCTGCGATGGTGACCGGCTGCGCTGGGCCCGCGAGGCCGAGGGCGTCGCCACTCCCCTGCCCACCGACGCCGTCTGGCTCGATCTGCAGAACCCGACCCCGGAGGAGCTGGCCCGCGCCGAGGCGCTGATGGGCATCAAGCTGCCGACTCGGGAGCAGATGGCGGAGATCGAGGAATCGAGCCGCCTGCGCATCACTCCCGGCGCCATCCACATGACCGCGCTGGTCCTGGTCTGGGCCGACACCGACCAGCCGCGCATCGTCCCGGTCAGCTTCGTCCTGGCCGGCGGGCGGCTCGCCACTATCCACACCGTCGACCCTCAGCCCTTCCTGGCCTTCCGCCGCCGCGTCACCCGCAGCGGCGGCGCGGAGCTGACGGCCGAGGCGGTCCTGGCCGCCCTGCTCGACGGGGTGGTGGAGCGCACCGCCGCCGTCCTGCGCCGCGTCGGGCTGGAGCTGGACACCATGGGCAGCCGCGCCTTCCGCGGGCGCGCGCTGCCGGTCAAGGGGGAGCGGCGCGACGACACCCGCACGCTCAAGCGCATCGGCCACACCGGGCACCTGATCGGCAAGGCCCATGTCAGCCTGTCGACGCTCAACCGCCTGCTGACCTTCCTGGCCCGCGGCGAGGGCTGGACCCCGGCCAAGCGGACCCGGCGCTGGGCGCGCGCCGCCCTGCAGGACGTCACGGGGCTCGGCGAGTACGCCCAGTTCCTGTCGGGCAAGGTCAGCCTGCTGCTGGACACCACGCTGGGCCGCATCAACGTCGAGCAGAACGAGATCATCAAGATCGTCTCGATCCTGACGGTCGCCCTGTTCCCGCCAACCCTGGTCGCCAGCATCTACGGCATGAACTTCGTGCACATGCCGGAGAAGAACTGGACCTTCGGCTATCCGCTGGCGGTCATGCTGATGGTCCTGTCGGCGGCCCTGCCGATGATCCACTTCAAGCGGCGGCGCTGGCTGTAACCCCCGCTCAGCCGACGGCGAGCACCAGCGCCCAGCCGAGCACGACGAGGTTGACGGTCAGCGTGACCGCCATGCCCGGCGCCCGCACATAGGGGTGGATCAGGTAGCCCGCCCAGAACAGCAGGCGGCCCAGCACGAACAGCGCGGTCGCCAGCCGGGCGAAGCCGAGATCGGGCAGCGGCATCTGCGCCACCAGCGCCGCCAGGGCGGGCACGAAGATCAGCGTCTGCTCCACCGTGTTGGTCAGCACGCGCTGGCTGACCCGGTAGAGGCGCGACTCGGCGTCGTCGATGGGGTTCAGGGCGACGGAGCGGGCGCGGGCGACCAGCACCCCGCCCACCGTCAGGAACAGCACCAGCGCCGGCCACAGGGCGAGCCGCCCCCAGAAGGCCATGCGCGCGCCCGGATCGGCGATGCCGGGCGGCGGCGCGAACAGCGGCGGCAGCAGCCACAGGGCCAGCAGCGCCACGGCCACCGCGGCGAGGTTGACGGTGGCCGCCAGACGCAGAAGACGGGTCTTGGAGGGACGGGTCTCCGGTGCGGCGGCCATGGAGCTTACCCCAGGCCCTTCTGGCCCATGTCGAGGAACTTCTGGCGGCGCTGGGCGCGGACCGCCGCGCCGTCCAGCCCGTCGAGATCGCCCAGCGACTCCTCGATGGCGTCGCCCAGCGCCTTGATGGTCTCCGCCGGATCGCGGTGGGCGCCGCCGATCGGCTCGCTCACCACCCGGTCGATGACGCCGAGCTCCTTGAGGTCGTGGCTGATCAGGCGCAGCGCCACGGCGGCCTCGCCGGCCATGTCGGGGTTGCGCCACAGGATCGACGCGCAGCCCTCCGGCGAAATGACGGAGTAGATGGCGTGCTCCAGCATCAGCACCCGGTCGGCCGTCGCGATGGCGATGGCGCCGCCGGAGCCGCCCTCGCCGATGACCGCGGCCACCATGGGCACGGACAGGCGCAGGCAGCGCTCGATGCTCTTGGCGATGGCCTCGGCCTGGCCGCGCTCCTCCGCCTGGACGCCGGGGAAGGCACCGGCGGTGTCGACCAGCGAGACGACCGGCAGTTTGAAGCGGTCGGCAAGGTCCATCAGGCGCTGGGCCTTGCGGTAGCCCTCGGGCTTGGCCATGCCGAAGTTGTGGCGCACGCGCGTCTCGGTGTCGTGGCCCTTCTCCTGCCCGATCACCACGACCGAGCGGCCGCGGAAGCGGCCCAGCCCGCCGATGACCGCGCGGTCTTCGGCGAAGCCGCGGTCGCCGGCCAGCGGCGTGAAGTCGTCGATCAGCCCCTTCACATAGTCCAGACAGTGCGGACGGTTGGGGTGGCGGGCCACCTGCACCTTCTGCGCCGGGGTGAGCTTCGCGTAGGTCTGCCGGAGGAGCTTGTCGACCTTGGTCTGCAGCTTCGTCACTTCGTCGGCGATGTTGATGTCGCCGGCGTTGGTCAGGTGGCGCAGTTCCTCGATCTTGCCTTCAAGCTCGGCGATCGGCTTTTCGAATTCCAGGAAGGTTTGCATGCCGGAAGGATCACGGACCGAATAGGATAGGACGCGGACGTCGCGGACCGGCCTTGGTACCACGGTGCGCGGCGGCGATGCCACAGCTTATCGCGCGAATCGCCGGCCAAAACTGACCAGAAGCACGCCCAGGACGATCACCGCGGCCCCGCCCCACACCCAAGGGGAATAGCGCTCGCCGAACAGCAGCGTCCCGGTGCCCAGCCCGACCGAGGTCGCCACGTAGCCGATCTGGCTGAGATAGACCGGCCCGGCGACGACCTGGAGCCGGAAATACAGCACATAGGTCAGCGCCGTCACCGCGATCTGAATCAGGGCCAGTGCGGGCGCAAGGCCCAGCGCCGGCAATTCCGCCACCGCCCCGGTGCCGAGCAGCGCCAGCAGGACCCAGCCTGCCCCGCCCAGCATGGTCCCCGCCGCCAGCGCCACCGGCTGCCCGCCCGGCGGCCAGGCCACGGTGCGGTAGACGTTGCCCGCCGCGACCGCGGCCGGCATGACGAAGGCCAGCGCCATCCAGCCGGCCAGATCGGGCGAGGGCAGGCTGCCGCGCGGCCCGACGATCATCAGCGCGCCGGCGAATCCGAGCAGGATGCCCGCCACCCGGCCGCGGTCGGGCTTTTCGATCCGCACCGCCACGGCCATCAGCAGCGTCAGGATCGGCGGCAGCGTGTAGACCACCGCCGACAGCCCGGCCCCCAGCCACGGCATGACGAAGAACAGCACCACGTTGGGCAGCGCCATGGACAGCAGCCCCGACACCGCGAAGTAGCGCAGATACCGCCCGGTCAGGGGCATCGGCTGCCGTTTGAAACGCGCCAGCCCGGCCAGGATCACGCCGGCGCCCAGCATCATGGAGAAGGCCCAGGGCAGCGGCGGCACGCCGGCCGCCTGCGCGATCTTGGTGACCGGAAAGATCACCCCGATCAACCCGCCGACCAGGAGCAGCAGCGCGAGCGATTCGGCCCCGCGCGAGGCCGGCGGGACGGTGGCGGATGTGGACACGGGAACGGAACCTCAGGCTCGGGACGCGGACGGGCCAGCGAACATGGCGAAGCCTCCGCCTTTTGCCAAGCAGGTCGGGCAGGCTGGGAACGCGTCTGAGTGTTGCCCCCACCCCGGCCCTCCCCCGCTTCGCAAGGGAGGGAGCTTGGCGCAAAGCGGCGGCAGTCCCCTCCCCTGCGCAGCGGGGGAGGGTTAGGGTGGGGGACCGTAGGTACGAGAGTCCAGAGAGGAGCCTCACGCCCCCTGCGCGACGATGCGGTCGTAGGCCGGCAGGGTCAGGAAATCCACGAAGTCGTCCCGCTCCACGAGGTCGCGCAGCATCACCGCGGCGTCTTCGTACAGGCCGTGGTCGAAGGCGCGGTCGCCGACGCGGGCCTTCCAGGCGGCCAGCTCCTCGGCGATGGTCTCGTCCACCAGCTCCATGGTCACCGGGCGCCCGTCGTCGAGGCTGGCGCGATGGTGGACCCACTGCCAGAGCTGGGTGCGGCTGATCTCCGCGGTGGCGGCGTCCTCCATCAGGTTGAACAGCGGCACGCAGCCGACACCGCGCAGCCACGACTCCAGATAGCCGATGGCGACGGCCACGTTGTTGCGCAGACCGCGCTCCGTCTTCGGCCCCTCCGGGACGGCCAGCAGGTCGGCGGCGGTCACGCTGACGTCGGCGCGCTTGCGGTCGATCTGGTTGGGCTTGCGCATGTAGGCGTCGAAGACCTCCCGCGCGACGGGGACGAGGCCGGGATGGGCCACCCAGGTGCCGTCATGGCCGTTGGACACCTCCCGCTCCTTGTCGGCGCGGACCTTGGAGAAAGCCACCTCGTTGGCCGCCGGATCGTCCTTCACCGGGATGTAGGCGGCCATGCCGCCGATGGCCGGGGCGCCGCGGCGGTGGCAGGTCTTGACCGCCAGCAGGCTGTAGGACTGCAGGAACGGCGTCGCCATCGTCACCTCCGCCCGGTCGGGCAGGACGGCGGCGGGGTCGTTGCGGAAGGTCTTGATGAAGCTGAAGATGTAGTCCCAGCGCCCGCAGTTCAGCCCGGCCGAATGGTCGCGCAGCTCGTAGAGGATCTCGTCCATCTCGAAGGCGGCGAGGATGGTCTCCACCAGCACCGTGGCCTTGATCGAGCCGTGCGGGATCTTGAGATAGTCCTCGGCGACCGAGAAGACCTCGTTCCACAACCGCGCCTCGAAATGGCTTTCCAGCTTCGGCAGGTAGAAATAGGGGCCGGAGCCGTGGGCCAGCAGCTCCCGCGCGTTGTGGAAGGCGTGGAGGGCGAAGTCGAACAGCGCGCCCGACACCGGTTCGCCGTCGAGGGTGACGTGCTTCTCCGCCAGATGCCAGCCGCGCGGGCGGACCTTGAGGACGGCGGTCTTGTCGTTCAGCCGGTACTTCCTGCCCGACGCGGGATCGTCGTAGGCGATGGTCCGCCGCACGGCGTCGCGCAGGTTGACCTGCCCCTCGATCAGGTTGGCCCAGGACGGGCAGCTCGAATCCTCGAAATCCGCCATGAAGACCTTCGCGCCGGAATTCAGCGCGTTGATGATCATTTTGCGGTCCACCGGCCCGGTGATCTCCACCCGGCGGTCGAGCAGGTCGTGCGGCAGCGGCGCGATGGTCCAGTCGGCCTCGCGGATGGCGCGGGTTTCCGGCAGGAAGTCCGGCCGGTGGCCCTGCTCGATCAAGGCCAGCCGCTTGGTCCGCACGTCGAGCAGGCGCAGCCGTTCCGACCCGAACCGCCCCTCCAGCTCCGCCAGGAAGGCCAGGGCCTCCGGCGTCAGGATCGTCTCGACGCCCGGCGTGAGCGGACCCAGGATCTCAAGCCCGGAGATGGTCGTGGCCATGCGGTTCCCCCTGTTCGTCGCGAGGGCGGTCCGGCGCGGTCGCCGGCCAACCCCATTGGGACAAGGGCTATACCACAGCGGGAGAAGCCGCCATAGCCGGATTGGTATCTTTCGAAAGAGCCACCCCTTCTGCGCGCAACGCTATTGCGTACGAACGGTTTTTCGCCGGGCCAGCGGGTGGTGCTCGTGCACGACCTGTTTCAGCCGCTCCGACACCACGTGGGTGTAGATCTGGGTGGTGGCGATGTCGGCGTGGCCCAGCATCTTCTGGACCGAGCGCAGGTCCGCCCCGCGGTCGAGCAGATGGGTGGCGAAGGCGTGGCGCAGGACGTGGGGGCTGACCTTCTCCGGGTCGATGTTCGACTCGATGGCCAGTTCCTTCAGAAGCTGGGCGAATCGCTGGCGCGTCAGATGCCCGTTGGTGGAGCTGCGCGACGGGAAGAGGAAGGCGATCGGCCCGCTCTCGCGCCCGGCCAGGATGAAATGGCTCCGCCAGGGCAGATAGGCGTTCAGCGCCGCGGAAGCCGGTTCGGACAGCGGCACCATGCGCTCCTTCCCGCCCTTGCCGCGCACGATCAGCCCGCGCCCGTCGCGCAGGATGGCCGCCATCGGCAGGCCGACCAGCTCCGACACGCGCAGGCCGGTGGCGTAGAGCACCTCCAGAAGCGCGACCAGCCGCAGCCCTTCCGGCCCGCCGCGGGTCTGGGCGGAGTCGATCATGCGCGTGACCTCCTCCACCGTCAGGATCTTGGGCAGCGGGCGGCCCTGCTTCGGGCTGTCGAGCGCCGAGGCGGGGTCGTCGGCCCGCCGGCCTTCCGAAACCAGGAAGCGGTAGAACTGGCGCATCGCCGACAGGCGGCGGGCCAGCGTGCGCGGCGCCGGCTTCTGCCCGCCCTCCACATACTGGAAGGCGAGGTAGGCGCGCAGATCCTCCGTCACCGCCTTCTCCAGCGGCTGCCCGCGCTGGGCCAGCCAGAGGGCGAGGTCGGCGAGGTCGCGCTCGTAGGCCACGCGGGTGTTGAGCGCGGCGCCGCGCTCCGCCGTCAGCATGTCCAGGAAGGCGTCGACGTGGGGCGAGGCCGCGATCGGGCGCGGTTTGCAGGGGCGCCCGCGCCGCTTCGGCTGGGCTTTCGGCAGGGGTGTCTTGGGCATGGGACTCATCCGGCCAGGGCCGCGGCGGCTTCACGGGCGATGGCGCGGGCGTCGTTGTCCAGACCCACGGCGCGCAGGGCGCCGACCACCCGCGCCACCACCGCGGGCGGCGTGCCCGCCGGCCCGGCCTCGCCGAGCAGCAGCAGCGCGGCCAGCGCCGTCTCGCCCACCCGCCGGTCGGCGGAGGCCTCCGTCAGTCGCTGCCACAAAGCAGGGTCCGCCATGGCGGGGCGGCTGTCGGCGGTCATCGGCGCCTCGTCGTCGGAAACGGTGGTCCGGCGCCACGCCTCGCCCGGCACGGCGACGCCCATCGCCTGGAGCAGCGCCAGCTGCCCGGCGACGCGGGCGCGGGCCTCCAGGTCGGCGCCGCGCAGCGATTCGTCCAGCCAGCCGGCAAGGCCCAGCGCCCCGCCGCCCGGCGGCGGGCCCAGAGCGATGAGGGCGAGCGGCCACAGCCGCGCCACCTCCGCCGTGGGGCGGCCGCGCAGGGCGAGGTCGTACCAGCGCTTGCCGGTGTCGGCCCGGCCCAGCGCGAAGCAGAGCCGCGCGGCGGCGGGGGCCAGGCCGGCGGCGTCCGGAGTCGGCGACAGGGTGTCGAGCATGTCCGCCACCACCGCCCCCACCGGCCCGGCCAGCATCGGCGGGTCGAGAAGCTCCAGCGCCAGCCCGGCCAGCTCCACCCGCCGGCCGCCGGCCATGGCGGCGAGCATGGCCTGCTGGACCAGCGCGCGGGTGCGGGCGGTGCGGTCGCGCGCCGCGGCGTCCTTCAGCCGCAGAAGCTCGTCGCCCTTGGCCGGCGCGGCGCGGTACGCCTCCGCCAGCCGCCGGGAATCGAGGAACAGGGCGGCGGCGGCGCGTTCCGCCGCGGTCACGCGGGTCGCCGGGTCGGTGCCGCCGTTGGACGCCACCGCGGCCAGACGGGCCGGATCGGTCAGCGACAGCACGTCCGGCGGCAGCCCGGCCTGGAGCGTCCGCAGAGCGGCCAGGGTCAGCGGGCTGGGGTCCTTCAGGCTGCGCGGCCGGACCGCCGGGCCGCCGGCCATCGCCTCGGCCGCACGCAGGAAATCGGGGTCGCCACCCGGCTGCTCGCGCAGCATGTCGAAGGCGAGGTCGTCGCCCATCGGTCCGGCCTCCGCCGGCGCTCCCCCGCCGACCCGCCCGGCGCGCAGGCGGCAGAACAGCGCCACCCCCTGCCAATAGGGGCCCGAGAAAGGCTGGGCGCGCTCCGTCGCGGCGGCGCAGTCCAGCGGGCCGGCGAGCAGCTCGGCGTCGGTCAGGCCACGGGCGGCGGCCTCGTCGGTCCTCATCGCCTCGGGCAGCAGGGCGGCGAGGTCGGCGGCGCCGCGCGGGTCGCCCATGGCCGCCAGCTTCTCCACCCGCAGCGCGCCGAAGCGGCGTGCCGGCTCGGGCTCGCCGGGAGCGGCGGCGGGCGAGCCGCGGCTGAGCAGCAGGCGGCGCTGCAGCTCCTTCACGGCGGGCGACGGGGTGAGGGTGGGCAGCTCCGGCAGCAGGGCCAGCAGCTCGGCGCGCGGGATGCCGCGCCAGGGGTCGCCGCCCAGCCCGGCGGCTCCCGCCAGAGGGCCGGCACCGTCGGGGTCGAGCGGCCCCAGAGTCTCCACCGCGATGGCCGAGGGCGGCGCCACGGTGGGCACCACGTCGAAGGACGGCGTGTGGGCGGGCGCCGGAGTTGGGAACGGCGTCAGAGGCAGCGGGGCGGCGGACGGTCCCGGCGATTCCAGCGGATCGTCCAGCACCCTCCCCGCCTCCGGCCCGGCGTCGGGGGCGCCCATCCGTTCCGGCGGTGGGAACAGGCGGATCGGCGGCCCGGAAGGCACGGCCTGGGCATGGGATTGGGCCAGGGATTGGGCCAGGGATTGGGCGAGCGTCGGCGTCGCCGCTCCCGTTAGGGTACCGGACAGGGCCAGCACCAGGGAAGCGGCGGCAAACATGGAAACGGCGCCGCCCCCGGCCCGTCCGCCCCGTGGCGGAACAGCGAACCGGCGGCGGCGCCCATCGGCTTTCCCGACGGCGTCCCCGGCGTCAGCGGGGGAACCGCTCATCCGGAATGACCTTCTCCACCGTCTTGGACGGGGCCGGCATGTCCCAGGAGGCAAGGAAGGCCATGCCACCCCCGACGACGAAGAGGAACAGGACGAAAAGAACGGAAATAACCCGGCTCATGGCGATCGGAGTCGTGTTTCTGTGGAAGGAACGGCGGCGCTGTATCACGGTCTGCGTCCGTGCGGCTTGGGACAAGGGTGCGCTTTCATGCTAATCATCGCACACCGTCCGCACCGCTGGCCCGATGGCCGATGAACGCTGGACGTACCACTTTAGCCACGGGGACGCCGCTGCGCAACATGCGGAGGCCCCTGCGACCGAATCGAACACCCGCCCTCCGGAACCGCATCAGGCCGGAACCGCATAAGGAAAGTCCACAGCACCATGACCGCCCGCCCATCACCGCAGGGACAGCCGCCGGACCCGTCCAAGACCCTTCCGAGGACGGTGGTGCTGGTCGGGCTGATGGGCGCGGGCAAGAGCGCGATTGGCCGGCGGCTGGCCGCGCGGCTGCACCTGCCCTTCACCGACGCCGACACCGAGATCGAGACGGCGGCGGGCTGCTCCATCGCCGAAATCTTCGCCCGCGACGGCGAGGCGGTGTTCCGCTCGGTGGAGCGGCGGATCATCACCCGGCTGCTGACCGAACAGCCGGTGCACATCCTGGCGACCGGCGGCGGCGCCTTCATGGACCCGGAGACGCGCGCGGCCATCCGCGCCCACGGCCTGTCCATCTGGCTGCGCGCCGAGCTGGACGTGCTGCTGGCCCGCACGGCGCGGCGCACCCACCGCCCGCTGCTGAACGCCGGCGACCCCAAGGAGATCCTGAGCCGGCTGATGACCGCCCGCTACCCCGTCTATGCGGAAGCCGACCTGACGGTGATCAGCGACGAGCGTCCGCCGGAGGCGACCGTGGAGCAGGTGATCGAGGCGCTGGAGGCGCATTTCGGCATCACCCTGCCCCACGCCCCGCATCACCATCATCACCGCCATCCGGCGCACCACCACCACGACAAGCCCTGATCCCATCATGACCGAAACCGCCATCGACACCGTCCGCCTCGACCTCGGCCCGCGCAGCTACGACATCCTGGTCGGTGACCGGGTGCTCGACGGCGCGGGGCCGCGCATCGCCGCGATCACCAACGGCAAGGCCCCCATCGTCGTCACCGACGAGAACGTCGCCCCGCGGCACCTGCCGACGCTGGAGCGCACGCTGCGCGAGGCCGGCGTCGCGCCGACCCAGGCCATCGTCCTGCCGGCGGGCGAGAAGACCAAGGACTTCGCCCATTTCGAACGGCTCATGGACGCCGTCCTGGCGCGCGGGATCGAGCGGTCGGCGGTCCTGCTGGCGCTCGGCGGCGGGGTGATCGGCGACATCACCGGCTTCGCCGCCGCCTCGGCGCTGCGCGGCATCGACTTCATCCAGGTGCCGACCACGCTGCTGAGCCAGGTGGACAGCTCGGTCGGCGGCAAGACCGGGATCAACAGCCCGCACGGCAAGAACCTGATCGGCGCCTTCCACCAGCCGCGTCTGGTCATCGCCGACACCGCCACGCTGGACACCCTGCCGCGGCGCGAGGTGCTGGCCGGCTACGCCGAGGTGGTGAAGTACGGATTGATCCGCCTGCCCGGCTTCTTCGCCTGGCTGGAGGAGAACGGCGAGCGGGTGGTCGCCGGCGACAGCGACGCCCGCCGCCACGCCGTCACGGAAAGCTGCCGGGCCAAGGCCGCCATCGTCGGCGCCGACGAGCGGGAGAGCGGCGACCGCGCCCTGCTCAACCTCGGCCACACCTTCGGCCACGCGCTGGAGGCGGCGACCGGCTTCGGCTCCCGCCTGCTGCACGGCGAGGCGGTGTCGATCGGCATGGTCCTGGCCTTCGACCTGTCGGTGCGGCTGGGGCTGTGCCCGGCGGCGGACGCCGAGAAGGCGCGCGCCCATCTGGCCCGCGTCGGCCTGCCGGTCCGCCCCACCGACATTCCCGGCGTGGAGTGGGACGTCGACGGGCTGATCCTGTCCATGGCCAAGGACAAGAAGGTCAAGGACGGGCGCATCGCCTTCGTTCTGGCGCGCGCGCTGGGCGACGCCTTCACCCGGCGCGACGTCGATCCGGCGGTGGTGCGGGCGCTACTGGAGGATGCCGTCGCGCGCTGATGCGCTGCACCATAATCCCTTGACCGTTGGGGTAGCAAACTGTCAGAGTTAATGACAGTTCCGATTCGCGTCCAAGATGCGAGGAAAAGCCGCCCCAAAAAAGGGAGACTGGACATGCCGAACCGCAAGCTCATCCCCGACGTCATCAAGGACCAGCAGCTCGTCTGCCTGCCCCCGGAGGCCAGCGTCCGGGACGCCGCCGTCCTGATGGCGGAGCGCCGCGTCGCCGCCCTCCTGGTCACTCAGGACCGGCCGAAGGGGGGCCGGTCCCTCAGGGGCATCTTCACCGAGCGCGACCTCGCGGCCCGCGTCGTCGCCGCGGGTCGCGACCCGGCCGCCACCCGGCTCTCCGAGGTGATGACCGCCTCCCCCGACACGCTGGGTCCGGACGCCCGCGCCTAAGAGGCGCTGGACCTGATGGAGCGCCACCACTACCGCCACCTGCCGGTCACCGCGGACGGCGAATCGGACGGCACGGTGATGGGCATCGTCTCCATCCGCGATCTGTTCGCCGTGGTCCGCGCCCATCTGGAGGACGAGATCCGCGACCGCGAGGCCTTCATCTTCGGGTCGAACTACTCCGCCAGCGCTCCTCCGTAACCACGGGACGCGTAATGCTGCAATGCGGCGGAGCCGGCTTGACCTGAACGCTGGCCCCACCGATATTCCAGGATACGCCCCAACAACCCGGCCGACCGAACTAGGCCGAACGTCAGAGAGTCCCATGCCGCTGTCCGAACCCGCCGCACGCGAACCGATCCATACCCGGGAAGTGACCTGCCGGGGCTATCGGCGGACCGATGGGCTGTGGGATGTCGAAGGCCATCTGACCGATGTGAAGAGCTACGCCTTCCACACCGAACAGCGCGGCCAGATCCTGCCCGGCGACCCGGTGCACGGCATGTGGCTTCGCCTGACGGTGGACAACGACCTGACCGTCCAGGCGGTCGAGGCGGTGACGGAGAAGAGCCCCTACCGCACCTGCGGCTCCGTCACCCCCAATTTCCAGCGGCTGGTCGGGCTGAAGATCGGGCCGGGTTGGACCCGCGCGGTGAAGGAGCGGCTGGGCGGCGTCCAGGGCTGCACGCATCTGGTGGAGCTTCTGGGACCGATCGCCACCACCGCCTTCCAGACCATCTATCCCATCCTGGCGCGCGAGCAGGCCGACAAGGCCCGGGCGGCCGGCGGCAGCGAGGCGGGCAGCAAGGAGGACATGCTGCGCACCAAGCGCCCGGTGCTGTTGAACACCTGCCACATCTTCGACAGCAACGGCGAGGTCGTGCGGAAGAACTGGCCCGACCACTACACCGGCGACCGTCCGCGCGACGCCGCGGACTGAGACGGCGGCCGGGGCCGACCGGTCTTCGTCCGCACCGGACACGGAATCCGGGACAGAAACAGAGTCTGGGACAGACACAGGGTCTGGGACAGAGACACAAGGACAGACACAGAAGGGCGCATCCTGCGGACGCGCCCTTTTCTTCGGCCGGTCGGGATGCCGCCGGCGGTCACGCGTCCAGCGCTGACCGCAATCCCTCGCCCGGCGCGCCCGGCTGCGCCGCCGGCGGCATGGTGGATGCCGTGGTGCCGGCCCCGCTCTCCGGCCGGTCCAGCTCGTCCAGCGGCGGCAGGTCGAAGGGTGTCCCGACAAAGGGATCGCCGCCGCCATGCCCGGCCTGGACGTGGCCGTCCTCGGTGCAGGCCCGGCGGAAATAAGCCGCGATGAAGACGCGGACCGCCGAGGTCAGGGTGACCTCAGCATTGTCCGCTCCAGGACCGCGCCGCCGGATCTGCTCGTCCAGCCGGTCCTTGATCAGGGTGCAGAGGCCGTTGACCGTCAGGCCTTCGCGGCGGGCGATGTCCTCCAGAGCGTCCCACATGGTCGGCTCCAGACGCATGCTCGTGCGGCGCCCGGCAATCATGATGTTCATGCTCTTCAGCGGTTCCACACACGCGTTGGGATTCACTGTTAACCGCTTCTTCGGCCCGCGCTTCGCCATACGCCGCCCTCTCCACGAACCCGCCGGACGACGCGCGAAAAGTGCATCGCCCACGGCGCATTGATTGGTTGCATGCGCTGCACTCTACTAAATACAGCGAGAATTGCAACCACGGCAGCACTCCAATTATGTTTGAAGACGGAAAAGAACCTCTAGTAGTTGCATGCGTATGTATGCATTTGCAGGTGGCACTTTTCCCTTGCTGCACGGGCGGCGGCCCGGCGTTCTTGTCGGCGTTGCTGTCAGCGGGCCTCCTCGGGCGTCAGCGTGGTCAGGCCGAGGGCGTGAACGCGTTCCGCCATTTCTTGGGCCAGCAGGCCATAGACCAGCCGCTGGCGCTCCACGCGCGACTTTCCGGCGAAGGCGGCGGAAACGATGGTGACGTGGAAATGGGTCTCGCCCTCCGGATGGGCGCCGCCATGGCCGGCGTGCCGGCCGGAATCGTCCTGGATGTCGAGCCGCTCGGGGGCCAGCGCGTCGGTCAGCTTCCGGCGCATGCGGGTGGCGTATTCCATGGGGATCCTCGTTGAGTCTGGGCTGGATCGGGTTTGGGATTGAGGTGACGGCGCGGCGCCGCTTCCGTCAAGCCGCCAATGCCGCAGACCGGCCATTTTCCGCAGTTCGGCACGGCCCCCTTGCGTGCGCTTGCCAGAAAGGATGCCTCTTCCCATACTTCGCACATGAGCAAGCCACGCACCCGCTACGACTTCAGCCGCTACGACCAGCCGCGCACCGCCGTGCGCGCCTGCGATCATCCGGGCTGTGCCGGCGAGGGCGCGTACCGGGCGCCGAAGAGCCGCCGGCAGCTCAACGACTACTACTGGTTCTGCCTGGACCATGTGCGCGAATACAACCGCGCCTGGGACTATTACGCCGGCATGAAGCCCGAGCAGATCGAGGCCGAGGTCCGCCGCGACACCACCTGGCAGCGGCCGAGCTGGCCGCTCGGCTTCTGGGGAGTGCAGGAGAAGTTCCTGCGCGACCGCGCGATGCACGGCTTCAGCTTCGAGTTCGGCCGCGAGGCCGGCAAGGACCAGTCCGAGGAGACCAAGCAGCGCCGGCAGGCCGCCCGCAGCGCGGAGGAGGAGGCGCTGGTCGTCCTCGACCTCGCCCCGCCGGTGGATTTCCCGCGCATCAAGGCGCGCTACCGCGAACTGGTGAAAATCCACCATCCCGACGCAAACGGCGGGGACAAGGCGGCCGAAGAAAAGTTGAAGGAGATCAATCAGGCCTACAACACGCTGAAAGCCTGCTATGGTGCGTAACCCCGACGGTTGGCCGGACCAGATTGGCCGGGCGGCCCCGACAACAGACACGTTGGAACGATAAGAACCTCCCATGCCTTCTCAAGGAGCCACCCAGGCCAGCTCGGCCCTGTTCGATCACGTTCCCGACATCACCCTGTCGGTGCGTCAAGTGTTCGGCATCGACAGCGACATGCAGGTGCCGGCCTTCAGCCAGCGCACGGAGCATGTGCCGGACATCGACGAAGCCTACCGCTTCGACCGCGACACGACGCTCGCGATCCTGGCTGGCTTCGCCTACAACCGCCGCGTCATGGTCCAGGGCTATCACGGGACCGGCAAGTCCACCCACATCGAACAGGTGGCCGCGCGCCTGAACTGGCCCTGCATCCGCATCAACCTGGACAGCCACATCAGCCGCATCGACCTGATGGGCAAGGACGCCATCGTCCTGCGCGACGGCGTCCAGGTGACGGAATACCGCGAAGGCATCCTGCCCTGGGCGCTGCAGCACGCCTGCGCGCTGGTCTTCGACGAGTATGACGCGGGCCGCCCCGACGTGATGTTCGTGATCCAGCGCGTGCTGGAGGTGGAAGGCAAGCTGACCCTGCTCGACCAGAACCGCGTCATCCGCCCGCACCCGGCCTTCCGCCTGTTCGCCACGGCGAACACCGTCGGCCTGGGTGACACCACCGGCCTCTACCACGGCACGCAGCAGATCAACCAGGGCCAGATGGACCGCTGGAACATCGTGGCGACGCTGAACTACCTGCCGGTGGACGCCGAGGTGAAGATCGTCGCCTCCAAGGTGCCGGAATACGACAGCGAGGCCGGGCGCAAGACCGTGGCGTCGATGGTGCGTCTGGCCGACCTGACCCGCGCCGGCTTCATCAACGGCGACATCTCCACCGTGATGAGCCCGCGCACGGTCATCACCTGGGCGCAGAACGCCAACATCTTCAACGACATCGCCTTCGCGTTCCGGATCACCTTCCTGAACAAGTGCGACGAGGTGGAGCGGCCGACCGTCGCCGAATACTACCAGCGCTGCTTCGGCACCGAACTGCCGGAGACGGGGGTGCAGGCGAACCTGGTGTGACGGGGGGCGCCCCGTCCCCCGGGACCACAGCCTCCCCGGCAACAGGACAACACGGATTTCACGGATCTGGGCACGGATTTCACGGATGAGGGTCACTCTCGAGCGCGGCCTGGATGCGGAACAGGAGGTTCCATTCCAGATCGGCTACAAGGGCTCGAACGTCGGCACCTACTTCGCCGACATCGTGGTGGCGCGCCGCGTCATCGTGGAGTTGAAGGTCGCCGACGCGCTGGCGCCGCCGCACAAACGGCAGGTCATCAATTATCTTCACGCCAGCGGATTGCCGGTCGGCCTGTTGTTCAATTTCGGTGGCTCCAGCCTCACCTTCGCCCGTGTCCTGCCGTAACGGCGAACATCCGTGAAATCCGTGCTTCGTCCGTGAAATCCGTGTCAATCTTGTCCGACGACCGCCGGACGCAGACCCAAGACAGCCCGCCATGACCGACCGTGAAAACCCCGTCGAGGCCTTCAAGCGCTCCACCGCCGCCGCGGTGCGGGCCCTCTCCCGCCGGGCCGACGTGCAGGTGGGCTTCTCCACCGAGCCGCCCGGCGTCGCCGGCCTGCGCGTGCGCATCCCCACCCCGGCGCGCGACCTGAACCCGCACGACGTCGCGACGCTGCGCGGCGCCGCAGACGCCGTGTCGCTGCGGCTGCGCTTCCACGACAACGCCGTCCATCTCCAGCGCATGCCGCTGGGCGACAGCGCCCGCGCCGCCTACGACGCGCTGGAGCAGGCCCGCTGCGAGGCCCTGGGCGCCAGCCACATGCCCGGCGTGGCCGCCAACCTGGAGGCGGCGCTGGACGAGCGCTACCACAAGCAGGGCTTCGAGCGGCTGGAGGAGCGCGAGCAGGTTCCCCTGCCCGAGGTGCTGCGCCTGATCGCCCGCGAGGCGATGACCGGCGCCGCCCCGCCCCCGGCCGCCGAGCACGCGGTCAGCCTGTGGCGCGGCTGGATCGAGGAGCGGCTGGGCAAGGACCTGCACGGACTCGCCGGCCACATGGCCGATCAGGATGCCTACGCCCGCGCCGTGCGCAAGCTGCTGACAGAACTGGACATGGAGGTCGGCAACGACCCCGACGAGCCGCAGGAGCCGGAAGAGGACGAGCGCGACTCCGGCGAGAACGAGAACGAGCCGAACAAGGGCCAGACCCAGGGTGAGGACGACACCCAGAGCCAGGCCGAATCGATGACCTCGCAGGAGACGCAGGAGTCCGACCAGGGCGAGCAGGCCGAGGAGGGCACCGGCGAGGAGGGCGACACCGAGATGGGCCAGGGCGAGGGGGCGGAGGAGCCCGCCGGCCCCGGCCAGCCCTGGCGTCCGGAGGCGCGCGGCCGCAACGAGCCCGACCCCAACGCCTACAAGCCCTTCACCACCCGCTTCGACGAGGTGGTCGACGCCGCCGAGCTGTGCGACCCGGAGGAGCTGGCCCGGCTGCGCCACATGCTCGACCAGCAGCTCGTCCATCTCCAGGGCGTGATCTCCAAGCTGGCCAACCGCCTGCAGCGCCGCCTGCTGGCCAAGCAACAGCGGTCGTGGGAGTTCGACCTGGACGACGGCATCCTCGACGCCGCCCGTCTCGCCCGCATCGTCGTGAACCCGGTCCTCCCCCTCTCCTTCAAGAAGGAGAAGGAGATGGACTTCCGCGACACGGTGGTGTCGCTGCTGATCGACAATTCCGGCTCGATGCGCGGTCGGCCGATCTCCATCGCCGCGATGAGCGCCGACATCCTGGCCCGCACGCTGGAGCGCTGCGCGGTCAAGGTGGAGGTGCTGGGCTTCACCACCCGCGCCTGGAAGGGTGGACAGGCGCGCGAGCACTGGATCGCCTCGGGCAAGCCCGCCAACCCCGGCCGCCTGAACGACCTGCGCCACATCATCTACAAGGACGCCGACCAGCCCTGGCGCCGCGCCCGCAAGAATCTCGGCCTGATGCTGCGCGAAGGCATCCTGAAGGAGAACATCGACGGCGAGGCGCTGATGTGGGCGCACAACCGTCTGATCGGGCGGCCCGAGCAGCGGCGGATCCTGATGGTGATCTCCGACGGCGCGCCGGTGGACGATTCGACCCTCTCGGTCAACGCCGGCAACTATCTGGAACGGCACCTGCGGCAGGTGATCGAGTACATCGAGACCCGCTCGCCGGTGGAGCTGGTGGCCATCGGCATCGGCCACGACGTGACCCGCTACTACCGCCGCGCCGTCACCATCGTGGACGCCGAGCAGTTGGGCGGCACCATGATGAACAAGCTGGCCGAGCTGTTCGACGAGGACGACCGCCGGGGCCGCAGCGGCTGGCGCTGAGGCCGGCGCCCGGACCGGAAACGACAACAGCACAAACGACAGCGGCACAAACGACAACGGCGCGGATCACTCCGCGCCGTTTTTGTTGGTGCCGCCCGGTTCGTCCGGTCACTGCAGGCTGCGCTGCATCTCTTCGAAGTTGCGCGAGAAGCCGTTCAACGGGAAGTCGATGTCGCGCTTGCCGGCGCGCAGGAAGTTCACGCGGACCAGCACCGTGGAGCCGTTGCGGAACTGGTCGACCACGCGGCCCGACACGAAGTTCGGGAACATGCACATGTTCAGCGTGGCGATCTGCGTCTCGATGCGCGGCTGGCGGTCGACGCGGATGGCGCAGTTGTCGATCATGCCCTGGCTGGTCGTCAGGAACAGGTGGTAGTCGTTGCCGGTCGGGATGACGCTCAGCGCCACGAAGCCGACCTCCTTGCCGTCGTCGAACAGCCGGTAGTTCATCAGCCGGCAGACCTTGGTGTCGGTCATCCGGTCGATCTCGCACCGGCTGGTCCAGGCGCCTTCCGGGCCGTACTCGGCGGCGGATTTGGAGAAGTCGACGGCGGAGGCCGGCGTGGCGGCCAGCGCGGACAGCAGCGCCGCACCAAAAGCGAAGAGACCTGTCCAACGCATCCTGACGCTCCCCATCTGTCGTCCTGTTCGGCCGCTCGCGATTCCCCGACGGCGGGGATCGCGAACGGATTATAGGCATACCCCAAAGGCGGACAAGCCTTTACACCTTTGGTTGGCATGTTAGTCCCGGATGATCGTCACGCTCCGCATCCTTTTTGAATATTGAGAATGGTTATCGTTCACGCTTGACACCCCGCCCCCCGAATGGTCAAGTCGGCGCATGAGAACGCTTCGCAATTGCGGGCGTGAACCGACAAGACTTCGGGAGTCACGAGGATGCACATCGGATCGCGCGGCGTGTTCGCCGCCACCTTCGCCGCCACGCTGCTGACCATGACGGGTCTCGCCAGCGCCGCCGAGGTGAACGTCTACTCCGCGCGCCATTACGATGTGGACAAGGACCTCTACGAAGCCTTCACCAAGAAGACTGGCATCAAGATCAACGTCATCGAGGGCAAGGAAGAGGAGCTGATCGAGCGGATGAAGACCGAAGGCGGCAACAGCCCCGCCGACGTGTTCATCACCGTCGACGCCGGCCGCCTGTGGCGCGCCCAGGAGGCCGGCCTGCTCCAGCCGACCCGCTCCAAGGTCATGGAGGAGGCCATCCCGGCCCACCTGCGCGAGCCGGAAGGCCATTGGTTCGGCATCTCCAAGCGCGCCCGCATCCTGGTCTACAACAAGGCCTCGGTGAAGCCGGACGAGATCAAGACCTACGAGGAGCTGGCCGACCCGAAGTGGAAGGACCGCGTCCTCGTCCGCTCCTCGACCAGCGTCTACAACCAGTCGCTCGTCGGCTCGCTGCTCGCCGCCCACGGCGAGAAGGCGACCGAGGAGTGGGCCAAGGGCGTCGTCGCCAACATGGCGCGCAAGCCGCAGGGCGGCGACACCGACCAGATCAAGGGCGTGGCCGCCAACGAAGGCGACGTGGCCGTGACCAACACCTACTACTTCGCCCGCATCGCCTCCTCCGCCAAGCCGGAGGACAAGGCCATCGCGGAGAAGCTGGGCGTGATCTTCCCCAACCAGGACGGTCGCGGCACCCACGTGAACGTCTCCGGCGCCGGCGTCATGAAGAACGCGCCGAACAAGGAGCAGGCCATCCAGTTCCTGGAGTATCTGGTCAGCCCCGAGGCCCAGAAGATGTTCACGGAGAAGAACTACGAGTACCCGATCGTCGCCGGGGCCGAGACCGCGCCGGTGCTGGTCACCTGGGGCAAGTTCAAGGAAGACCCGCTGAACGCCGCCGTCTACGGCAAGAACAACGCCGAGGCTCTGAAGATCATGGATCGCGCCGGCTGGAAGTAAGCCACCGTCCGGCGTAGCGAAGGGGCGCGTCCCAGCGGTGGAGACGCGCCCTTTTCTTTTGTAAAATTTAAAGCGGATTGCAATCCGCTTTGGACCGCGACGGCGGACCCGGCCGCACATGCGGCCGAAGCCCGGCCGGCAAATGAGGCCGTGTGAGTCTAAAGCGAATGAAAATTCGCTCTAGAATTTTCCCTCTTCATAGTCGCGGTAGGCCTGCATCACCTCCTCGCGGCTGTTCATGACGAAGGGGCCGCCCCAGGCCACCGGCTCGCCGAGCGGACGGCCGGAGAGCAGCAGGAAGCGCGCGCCGGACGGGCCGGCGGTGATCTCCGCCCGGTCGCCCTCGCCCAGCACCAGCACCCGCGGCCCGCCCAGCCGGACGGAGCTGCCGGGTGCCACCACCGATCCTTCGAAGACCACCAGCGCCGCCGCGTGGCCGGCGGGCACCGGCTCGGAGAAGGTGGCACCCGCCGGCAGACTGACGTCGAAATAGCGGGCCTCCGTCGGGCCGCTGCGCACCGGGCCGGCGGTGCCGTTGCCGGTGGTGCCGGCGATCACCGTCACCGTGGTCCCGCCCTCGCGCGTCTCGACCGGGATGCGGTCGGCGGCGAACTCCTGGTAGGCGGGCTCCGACATCTTCAGCCGCGCCGGCAGGTTGATCCAGAGCTGGAAGCCCTTCATCAACCCTTCGGTCTGCTCCGGCATCTCGGAATGGATCACGCCGCGCCCGGCGGTCATCCACTGCACGCCGCCGGTCTCGATCACCCCCTCGTGGCCGTGGTTGTCCCAATGGCGCATGCGGCCGGCCAGCATGTAGGTGACCGTCTCGAAACCGCGGTGCGGGTGGTCTGGGAAGCCGGCCAGATAGTCCTGCGGCGTGTCGGAGCCGAAGTAATCCAGCATCAGGAAGGGGTCGAGCATGCGCAGGCGCGGCGTGCCGACCATGCGGGTCATGCGCACGCCGGCCCCGTCGGACGCCTCCATGCCTTCGACGGCGGTCAGGACGGGGCGGACGGTTTCGGCGGTCATCGGACGCTCTCCTCAAGCAGTGTGCTGAGAGAGAGGTATTCTTTCCGGACCGCCGGATAAAGCCCCAGCGCTGCTCAACACTGTTGCGGCGGGGGCAACAGCCTCACTCGTCGGTCTGGCCGGGACGGGAGCGGCTGATGGACAGGCTGAGCAGGATCACCGGCACGATGCCGACCGCCACGATGGCCAGCGCCCCGGTGGCGGCCTCGGTCAGCCGCTCGTCGGAGGCCAGCGTGTAGACCCGCACCGCCAGCGTGTCGAAGTTGAAGGGCCGGACGATCATCGTCGCCGGCAGTTCCTTCATCACGTCGACGAAGACCAGCAGGCCGGCGGTCAGCAGGCTGCCCCACATGATCGGCGCGTGCACCCGGATCAGCGTCCGCCCCGCCGTGTGGCCGAGCACGCGCGAGGCGAAGTCCATCGTCGGGCGGATCTTGCCCAGGCTGGCCTCGATCGTGTTGAAGGACACCGCCAGGAAGCGGACCAGATAGGCGAACAGCACCGCCGCGATGGTGCCGCTCAGCAGCAGCCCGGTGGACACGCCGAAGGTCTGGCGCATGAAGGCGTCGACGGCGTTGTCGAGATGGGCGAAGGGAATCAGCACGCCGACCGCGATCACCGAGCCGGGAATGGCGTAGCCCATGGCGGCGACCCGCACCGCGCCCTTCAGCAGCGGCGTCGGGCGCAGCCGCTGCCCGTAGGCCAGGACCAGCGCCAGCGACACCGCCAGAACCGCGGCCAGCGCCGCCAGCGTGAAGCTGTTGCGGGCCAGCGTCAGGAACACCGGCCCGAAGGCCTGATCCCCCGCGGTGACCGCCATGCGCACCAGCAGCCCGGCGGGCAACAGGAAGCCGAGCAGCAGCGGCAGCCCGCAGGCCGTCATGGCGGCGGCGGCGCGCCAGCCCTTCAGCTCATGCTTGGGCAGACGGCGGTAGCGGGTGGTGGTGTGGTGGTAACGGGCCTGCCGGCGCGACCAGCGCTCCATCAGCACCAGCACCAGGACGAACATCATCAGCACGGCGGCCAGCTGCGCCGCCGCCACCGGCTGCCCCATGGCGAACCATGTCCGGTAGATGCCGGTGACGAAGGTGTTCACCGCGAAATACTGCACGGTGCCGAAATCGGCCAGCACCTCCATCAGCACCAGCGCCAGACCGGCGACGATGCTGGGGCGGGCCAGCGGCAGCGCCACCGTGAAGAAACTGCGCCACGGGCCGCGGCCGAGCGTACGGCTGACCTCCAGCACGCAGACGGACTGCTCCAGGAAGGCGGCGCGCGACAGCAGATAGACGTACGGGTAGAGCACCAGCGTCATCATCAACGCCGCACCCTCGAGCGTACGGATGTCCGGAAACCAGTAATCCCGCCGCGACCAGTGGAAAACCTCGCGCAGCGCGGTCTGCACCGGGCCGACGAACTGGAGCAGGTCGGTGTAGACGTACGCCATGACGTAGGCCGGCACCGCCATCGGCAGCAGCAGCGCCCATTCCAGCGTACGGCTGCCGGGGAAGCGGCACATGGTGACCAGCCACGCGGTGCCCACCCCGATGACCAGCGTGCCCACCACCACCCCGAAG
>NZ_QLKQ01000046.1 GCF_003349955.1 Azospirillum brasilense | reverse complement strand
GGCGGAGCATCGGGCGGGGGGCCGTCTGGCGGCAGACCCGGATCGGGTGGTGCGCCGTCCGGGGCGACCGGCGGCGCGCCATCATCGCCGAGCCAGCTTGGAACGAGGGGCGTGCCGCCGCCCTGACCACCGAACGCGCTGGAGGTGCCCATCACCGAGCTCCCTGGCGGGTGCGCAGTACGCCGTTGGCCGCAACTTTCAGCATAAGGCCGCCGTCCTTGCCCCATGTCTGCAGCAGGCGGTCGAAGCGTTGGACGGCTTCGGCGTCCTTGATGACGCCTTCCCAGCCGCCGCAAACCCATGGGCCCAGCCGGTCTCGAGGCAGTGCGTCGAGGAAGTCAATGAGCGCGCCTTGAAGGGCGGGATGCGCCTTGATGAGGACGGCGAGCCCGGCCGCACCGGGCGGTTCGGTGTCAAAGGCGTCGGCACCGACGATGCGGCCGCGCACCGCTTCGAAGACCTGCGCCGCTTCCGGTGGGGCGAGCCGCTTGAGATCGGCCTCGAGTCCCTGGACGGCGAACTTGCCTCCGAAGAGTTGCTCAACGACGGCGGCCAGATGCCCGAGCACCGACGCCGCACCGAAATAGTCCTTCCGGTCCTTTGCCACGAACAGATAGGGACGGAGATCGTCGCTGCCGATCATCGTCGGGACCGCCGCCCACGCCCTGATCGCCGGGGAGGAGAGCCACTCGCCGAGCAGCGCGCTCTCGGTCGTTATTACGGCTTCGAGTTTGGGGGCAGCCTTCGCCGCATCGCCGTCCTTGCCGGCTGATCTGGCGGGCTTGGCCTTCGGCTTGTCGTCCTCTTTGGCGGTCGCGGCGGCTTCCAGAGCGGCCAGGTCGGGGCATTTGCCGTCGGGTGCTGCGGCCGCAGCGGCGGCGATCTGGTCGAACAACCGCGGGATGAAGCGTTCGGCAAGCATCAGCTTCGCCAGGACCGGGAGCTTCACGTCGTCACCGAACCCGCGTGCCTCGGCCGTTCGTTGGCGCAGGACCAGGGTGTTAAGGAAGCGTTTGATCTGGCGCGGGTTGCCCTTGGTGCCGCTGGCCAGGATCGGCCCGATCTGATCGCTCAGCGCCAGCGCATTGTTCGCGCGGGAGGCCTTGTCGCCGAGCGTGGCCCTCACCGTAGCAGAGTCCAGCGCGCCCGATGTCCAGGGGCGTTTCAGGCGCTCACGGGCGACGCCGATCAAGGCATTGAATGCCGGATCATCATCGCCGAGTTCGGCGCCTATGAGCAGGAGGGTCACGTAGATGCGGGTTTCGGTATCCCCCAGAGCGGGAATCCGGAACGGGACCTGGATCAGTTTCTCAAGGTAGTTGCGCGCATAGGTCTGGGGGCCCGTCGTATCCGGCAGATCGGGGAAATGCTTGCGCACGGCGTATTCGATCATCGCCTCATCGGCGGCAACGACGAACGCGGTCCGCGACGTGAAGACGAAGAGACGGACCGCCTCCAGGGTTTCGATGGCGGTGTCCGGGAGACAACGGTCGAGGTCGTCGATGAGGACGACGAGCTGCTCGACACCCGCCTTTTCCAGGAGGCTGTCGAAGGCTCTCCGAAAGGCATTGATCTCCTCGGGGACATTCGCGCTTTCGCCGTCCTTCTCCTTCAGGAGACCCTTCACGTCGTCGATGGCGGACTGAACATTGTCCTTGGTGGCGAGCGTCGCCGGGTCGGCCAGGATGCCCTCCAACGTGCCGATGATCGCGGTGATCTGGTCGGGGGTCGGGATGCCGGTGAAGGCGGTGAAGGCCAAGCCTCCCGCCTTTTTGGCGACCTTGAGCCAGTCGATGCGGCGGAAGACGTCCTTCACGGCTTCTCCGGCCCTGGTCAGCGCCGGTCGCTTCTCGATGAGCCCTGTGACGATTCCCTCGATCAGCGCGATCTTGGCGTCTTCGAAGCCCTGGAAGCGCCATCCGTTGAACTTGAGGCAGAGAACCTTCGGTTCCGTATCGAAACCGGCTTCGATCATCTCCAGGACGCTCGATTTGCCTGCGCCCCAGTCGCCGTGCACGCCGATCGTCACCGGTTGGTCGGGCCGGTCCCTCAGGAGCTTGATGATCGTCGTGGCGATCGCCTCGTTGTTGAGGAGGTCGACCTTGGTTTCGTTGTCGGTCAGGATCATCGGCTCAATCCGTTCTGATCGAAAAGCTCCCTTACCGGGATGAAGGGGGCCCCGCTTTAGCAGCCTTGTACACTTTTCGTTCAAGAACCGCCTTCAGCGGATGCAACCTAATTCAAATACAACCTCCGGGGAAGATCTAACTTCTCTCCTGCTACTGCACAGCAAACGGAGAACGCCCTGTTCCTTCGAACGCGTCATGAGCGGGTTCAGATACCTCCCGAGCGGATGTATGATCCCCTGATCGGCAAAGCTCAAATGTCTGCTTCTGGCGCAAAGCGGTCGTAAGCGACGGTCCGCATCTGGTCAAAAGCCGTTGGCGTGGATGTGGTGAAAGGGGACACCAAGTTCGAGACCATCGATCCTGTGTAGACTAGGGTCCCCATGGGCGGCCCGAGTTCACCTCCGTGTCGTGAAAAAGGAGCAAAAATTGCCTTGAACTCGCCCGAGGGTTCCGCTGATAGGGTGAGGATTTGCCAAAAAACGGCTGTCGGTAGGCGGAATGGAGAATAAATGCGGTAATTTTTAGTAATATATATTTTGAATCAACATTCGTTATGAGTAATTTTGCGGATAACACCTGATTAAAAAGAAACTATTTTCTAGAAAATTCACTATTTTTGATTCATATTTCTATATAAGTTTATGAAAAACATGGGCTGCGCAGAATTCAATGGTGGGGGCGTAGATGGGGGTAGGCTTAGTCAGGCCGACGATCAACGATGACCCGATTCTGGCCATCCGCTTTCCTGAAGATGGGCAATGCAGGGCTAGAACAGTCGTTTCGCGCTCGCGCGTACGCCCGACCGGCAAGTACCCAAGTTGGAAGATGGAGCGAATGCTCCAGTGGGAATCTCCTCACGAGCTAAACGCCTTTCGCATCCTCGACGCAGATCCGGCCGTATTGTCCTTTCAAGAGCAACCGGTCGAACTCAAATTCGCTTTTCGCGGCGAAAATAGGCGTCATTACCCAGATTTGCTGGTGCACACGGGTGCCGCACGAGAGTTCTGGGAGATCAAGGCGGACCACGCGGCGGTAGATGACGAAACGGCCGAGCGTACGCGCCTGTTGAGCGCCGCCCTGCCGCGCCATGGCTATACCTATCGGCTCGTGTTAGGGGTTTGCCTCGCAAAAGGCCCCCGGCTTGCGAACGCTTTGACCCTATTGAGGTATGGTCGCGAAGGCTTGACTGCGGTCGAGCGGGAGCGGGTGCGTATGCTGTTTTGCAACGGCCGGGTGACCTGGGGGGATGTTCTGCGCGGCGTGCTTGGGGAGCGCGGGCGTCGGCAGATTTGCCGCCTAGTGCTTGAGGGTACCATTGGCTTCGATATGAAGCATGCCCTCATGGATGATACGCCCTTGCGCTGGGCTCTATCTGTGAGTCAATGAGATGGCGACCTCAGCTTTCCGAGCCGGTGCGGAAATATTTATCGATGGGTCAGTGCACATCCTTCTCCGCAAGATTTCCGATGCTATTTGGCAGATTGAGGAGAAGAATAGCCGGCGCATCAAGGAGGTTACCGACGATTTTCTTCGCTTACAGTATGTAAGCGGAAAGCTGATCTTCCTGACAGGAAAGATGATCCCAGACGCTCCGGGAAAAAGCTACCGGGATGTTTCTAAAGAAGCCTTCGAGATTGCCAAGGTGCGACGCGCCTATGTCATGGCCGTGATCGATCTTCCTGCCTCGAAAGAGCTTTTTGTTCCAATAGCCGAACAACTTTGGACTAAAATCGGACAACCTGTAAGGTCCCCCAGCTTTTCCACCGTGATGAGATGGAGAGCGACTTTTATTGCATCGGGCCGGGATATAATGAGCTTGGTGCCAAACGATGGGAAAAAAGGGAACCGGACATCCCGCTATTCACAGGAGATTCTGGATTTGGTCAATGGGGTTATCGAGGAAAAATACCTCTCGCTTGAACGGAAAACGATCCAGGATGTTCTTGATGAAGTTACAATTCGGGTGCAGCGGGAAAATGACCTGCGCCCAACTTCCTTGCGACTGCCCCTCCCAACAAGGCGTTTGGTGACGCGTCTGGTCGAGGCTATCCCTGCTTTCGATAAATATGCCGGACGCTATGGTCGTGCGGCCGCAATGCAAAAGTTTCGCTCCGTCCAAGGCCATCGCATCACAACTGCTCCGCTTGATCGGGCCGAAATCGATCATACGCCTCTCGATTTGATGGTCCTGGACGACAGAACAGGGCTTCCGTTGGGTCGCCCATTCGTGACGGCATGCATTGATGACTATTCTCGTTGCATCCTGGGGATTTTCATAAGCTTTGAGCCACCCAGCTACCTTACAGTCGCACGTTGCCTGCGGGATGCCTTTCTGCCCAAGACTTGGCTTCAGGAACGCTATTCGAAGGTGAGCCATAGTTGGGATGCCCATGGGGTGATGCGGGAACTGGTTGTCGACAATGGCGCAGAGTTCCATAGCGACAGCTTGGAGGCCGCCTGTTGGTCTCTCGGCATTGAGATCCATTACGCGCCACGTAAGACCGGTTGGTTCAAGGCGAAGATCGAGCGTTTCCTCGGGTCCATGAACCGAGGAATAGCGCATGGCACGCCGGGCACTACGTTCAGCAACATTTTTGAAAAAGATGAATATGACCCGTCCAAGCATGCAGTGATTCGTCTCAGTGTGCTTCAGGAGATGATTCGCATTTGGGTAGTGGATTACTACCATCAGAAACCCCACCGGACACTGGGTGCCCCCCCGGCCCTCATGTGGGCGTCCAGCATTCGCCCGGAGGACATTCTCGTCCCCGACGACCCCGCACGCCTCGACGCCATTCTGGGCCGGGCCGAAGGGCGCGTTCTCAGCCACCGGGGCATTGAGCTGGATGGCCTATTCTACAATTCCCCGGAGCTCACCGGTCTCCGCATGAGGCACGGCGACCGCCTCGATGTAGAGATCCGGATTGATGATTCTGACATTGGTAAGATCATCGTCCTGGCGCCTGACAAGATGCGGATGTTCGAGGTCCGTTGCCTCTCGTTCGAATACGCGGATGGTTTGTCACGCTGGCAGCACAAAGTGTGCAAGCGGTTCGCGGCGAACCATCTCGGAAAGAGCAATCCTATGGCTTGGCTGAAAGCCAAGGAGACCATCGCACGTATCATCGACGAGGAATTTGCCCATAAGCGACGAAAGTCTGCCAAGCGGCTTGCCCGCTATCAGAGTGTGGAGACCGTCCAATTACCCAAGACGAGCCCCTCTTTGGCAAAGCAGGCTCCATCAGCAGCTACGCCAGACGAGGCACCGGAAGCGGCTCCCTTTCCGACTTCGGAGCGTTCGCCGGAACACCCTTCTGCGGAGACGCCTGCACTTAAATCGCCTTCAAAGGCCAAGAAGCGGTTTGCGCCGGTTATCCGTGACCGGAGCGCCGCTATGTCCATGGATTTTGCCGATGATAAAAATTAGTGATGACCCACGCAGGGTAATTGAAAACACTCTCGTCCCCCATACAGCATTCAACAGTGCGATCAAAAGCCTGAATCAGTGCTTCGAATATGCTCAGGGCTGCAGTGAACCGGTTTGTCTGGCATTGCTCGGAGAGTCGAGAACGGGCAAATCACGAGCTCTCGAAGAGTGCTATGTAAAGCATCCACGTCACCGCACGCTGGAAGGCATGGTCATCCCCATCGTTCGGGTGAAGGCTCCATCGAAGCCGACGGTGAAAGGGCTCGTGGAGATGATGCTCCACGATATGGGCGATCCACGGTCTTCCAATGGCACGGAAAACCGGAAAACGACCAGGCTGTTGGAACTCATGCGCGGCGCTTCGACCAGGATGCTGATGGTCGATGAGTTCCAACATTTCTACGACAAGGTTTCCCATAAGGTGATGCACCATGTCGCCGATTGGTTGAAGATCGTCGTCGATGAGGCCAGGATCGCGCTCGTGGTCTCGGGAATTCCGACGTGCCGCGCAGTGCTCGATCAGAATGAACAACTCGCCGGACGGTTTCTGGCGCCCATCAGCATGCCCCGGTTCGATTGGAACAACGATGACCACCGCGAGGAGTTCGAAGCGATTCTTGCCGCCTTCCACGAGTCCATGTCCCGTCATTTCGACCTTCCGGAACTGGATAGCGAAGGCATGGCATTCCGCTTTTACTGCGGCACTGGCGGGCTCATCGGTTACGTCGTGAAGATGTTACGGCAAGCCGTTTGGGATGCCCTTGATGAGGGTCGCAAGGTGATCACGGTGGCTGATCTCGCGGATGCCCACCAGCGGTCGGTCTGGGCGACCGACGGCATCGTCGGCATTCGGCCATTTGACCTGAGTGCGTCCGTGGCACTAAACGAGCTGTCGTTGTCCATGGCGGCACAGGTGGGCGTCAAAGCTGAGGAGCCTGCTCCCAAGCGGAAGGTGGCTACCCGCAAGAAATGGAAAACGAGCCAGATTCTGTCCGCGCAATAAACGAGGAGGGTACTCGGTGCTGTTGGTGAGGACACCTCTCCCCTATCCCGATGAAAGCCTGTCTGGCTTCATGATCCGCGTGGCTGAAGCCAACGGCTACGAATCTATGGCCGATATCTTCAGTATCGCTGGCGTATCGAGCCGATGGCGCGGCGGGTGGAAGCTTGAAATTGACCGCGTCGAAAAAATACTGAATTTCAATCCAGGGCAGCTTCGCCCTCTCTCATACACCAAATCCAGCGCACAATCGGCTAAGGGTTTCCTCCTTGGGCGGGATATTAGTCGAGAGCACCTGGCCGGCGCCAAGCCGCGGGTCTGTCCCGACTGTGTCGAAGAATTGGGCTACATTAGCGCCAACTGGGATTTGCGATTTATGATCGCCTGTCCCAAGCATCGCAGGTCAGCCGTGTTCCGGTGCCTTGAATGTGGCAAGCCCCTAAACTTGTATCGTCCCAAGTTGCTCGGATGCCGCTGTGGTGCCGATTTGCGGGATTTCCCGACTGAGTCGGTGGAGGATCACGTACTCGAACTGCAGGCCGTGTTGGCGGCGAAGGCGTTGAAGCAGGAATGTCCGTCCGTGAGCGCTTGCGGGCTGCCAATGCCGGACCTGGCGGCCATGTCTTTGCGCACACTGTTGTCGGTCGTCGCCGGCCTCGGCGCGCAGAGGATGGAAAACCACGGGATGGTCGTCAACGCTCTCGAACTGGTGGCGGAGCACGCAGCCAGCGCGTTAAGCCGGTGGCCAGAGGGCTTTCGTTCCCTCCTTAGGGAAACTGGTGCTGCGGCCACCCAGCGGAACCAAGACTCCTCGCTCAACTTCCGCAAAGCGTTTGGCAGTCTTTACGACGGACTTTTCAAACGCGGCCTACCGTCGCAGGAGGTGGAGTTCCTTCGGAAGGCATTCGTCGAATTCGGCGTGGACGAATGGACCGACGGGTATGTCGACAGCAGGCTTCTCCGCGGCATATCAACGGAAGGTCGGCGTTATCAGTCGATCAGCCATTTGGCTACAGATTTGGGCATCATGCCATCGACAGCCAAGCGGTGGGCCCGTATGGGCTTGGTGCCGATGGCCGAAATCGACCATGCGACGAGGCGGTACGTTGGGATGGCTGGCCCCGTATCGATCCCACGCCGGTCGGATGGGCGGTCATTTGGCAATCGAGAGGCTGCGGCCTACCTCGAAATTCCGGTCAGTGTTCTGAAAGCACTGAGAGAGTCTGGCCATTTCGAGGTCCGCCATATCGGGACGTTCCTTAAATCGTTCCACGAAGCTGACGTGCGGTCGTTCAATGACCGATGCATGGCGGTCGCGGATAGAAACGGCCCGACAAACGCCAGTTTGAATAGTCCTGCGTCCTCCATCGCCCTGGGGACCGCCTTGAAAACCCTTCGCTTTCTGTCACACCAAGCGAAACGGGACGTTGTGGTGGCTTTCCTCCAAGGTGACATTCGCTGTTTGGGACGAAGTGGGGATCGAATGGGCGGAATACTCCTCGACTTCGAACAGGTCCGGAAATTTCAATTGGATAGTCGGAGCACGATCTTCAAATCGGCTCGCTCAGCGATAGAAGTGGCAGATCTGTTGCGGTGCGACATCTCCGTGGTTGCGTCGCTCGTCCATCAGGGGCTATTGGAAGCCTTGCCCGGCATCGCCAATTTGCGCGTCACCGCAGCATCCTGCGCAGCCTTCCGCGAGAGATACATATCAGCCAATGAGCTGGCCAAGCGCCATGGCGTGGGGATCAGACGCGTGCTCGGGCTGTGCACGGCAGCTGACATCAAGATGATCGCTGCAGAGCGAACTGGCGGCCGCAGCAAGCAACTCTTTATTCGGCGGGAAAATGAGGGCAGCATAGAGCTATACATCCTAGCTCGTCAGGTGAAAGTAGCTCGTCAGGCGAAAGCACCCAAGCGGGACAATTCGCGGGAGCGTCTCAAAAGTTATTTTGACAATCTTCGAAACGCAGGGGCCTTATTGCCGCGTCGAGGCAGGCTTCCGAATAAGATTGCGATAGCGAAGGCCGCTGAGATCGACCGCAGTTTCCTTTACAAAAAAGAATGCATAGCACTGCTCGAATCTTTTGATGTTGAAGACCGCTCCCGTGCCTCAATCGAAAAACGTGACGACCTGATGGCTCTCAACCGCTACCTCGCCGAGATTAGGCGTCAGGGTACTTTGTTGCCGCGAATGCCTGGGGGGAAACCCAATAAACGTGCCATCGCTGCCGCCTGCGGGTTTCGGCGAAACCTATTCTATTCCAACCCGGCCGTAGCAACCACTTTGGAGGATTTTGCCCGGAACGAGGGGGGGGGAAGCCTTAGCGTAATTGCTCACGGGGCTGGCAACGCTGGCGTTCAGGCGACAGCGAAGGTGCCGTCGACGAGGGCGCGGATGGCGTTCCAGGCGGACTGACCTTGCAAGCGAGCGGTTCCGGTGACGGATCGATAGCCGGCATGGATGCCCGGCCCCCAGGTTGATCGGAAGCCGTTGGTGACCTTGCGGAAGATGACGGAGGGTCGGATTTCCCGCTCGCTGCCGTTGTTGGTTGGCGGGACACGGCGATCGGCGAGGAAGACGAAGAACTTGCCGCGCCATGCCTTGATCTGGCGTTGCAGGTCACGCCCGGCGGGAACGCCGAGCAGGGCATCGAGGCCGCGGTCGGCCCTGGCGGCGTAGGCAGCCAGCGTGCTGTCCTTCAAGGTGGGGCGCCGCTTGCCGATGCGGATGGCCCAGCGCAGATGGTCGCGGACTTTGGGGGCGACGACGGTGTCGCCGCAGTCGATGGCGTACTGGACGTCGCGCAGGACGTGGGCGAGGCAGACTTGGTGGGCGTTCCCCAGTTCCTGCTGTCCGGCGTAGCGGTCCGACACCCAGACCTCGGGCCGATGGTCACCGAGAACCTGCGCCGCGACGCTCCGGGCCCGGCTGGGGACGATGTCGTGCAGCACAGCCTTGTCGGAATGGAAGACCCACTGCCACTGGGTGACGCCGTTCACCCGCGTGGTGGTTTCGTCGGACGCGATGACCGGCGCGGTCAACAGCTTGGCCTTGATCGCCGCGCGGGCCGTGTCGAACGCCGCCCCCATCCGCCGGAAGCTGTTGGCGATGGCGCCTTCGGAGATGGTCAGCCCGAACACCTCTTTCAGCATCCGCGACAGACGCTCGAAGCCGACGTGATGGCTGTGGTGAAGATAGGCCAGCAACGAGCGGATCCCCGGCCCAAACGGTGTGCCCGGCGGCATCAAAGCCGGAGGCTCTGCCCGATAGCGACGTCTGCAGTCGCCACAGCGACCGCCGAACAGTTCCACCCGTGTCACCACCGGGCGGATGACCGGAAGGTCGATGTGATCGTAGCGGTGCCGGCAGCGCTGGGGCATCGCCGATACCGCCGTCCCGCAATGAGGACAACTCTCGGCCAGACGCCGCTCCGTCTTGTCCGGCTCCTCGCCCAGCGGGCGCGACACGCCGGGACGCGATGGCCGCGGCTTGCGCCGACGCTTGGCCGCCGACTTCGAGCCAGGGCGGCCGGGGCCGTCCTGCGACGGCGGCGTGTGGGAATTCGACGACGTCTTGCGCGGTTTGCCGACCAGCGCCTCGAGTTCCGAGATCCGCGCCGCCAAGCGCTCGATCAAAGCCGCCTGCTCCACAAGCAGGGCATCCTTCTCGGCATCACTCAGGCGGTGGCGCGGGAGCTTTCCCATCCCGACGTTGACTCATATTCAACGAGGTGGCGCAACCCTTTTCGCCAGCCTCGTGAGCAATTACGCCTTAGCGGCCACTGATCTCCATGCGGAGTCTGAAAGGGGCCATTCGGCCCCTTTCGTTTCACTTACCGAATTCTCAGCTTATGGAGTGGCGATTCTCAGCTTATGGGGCGTCATTCGCAGTTTATGCGCAAACCGACAGACGGCGAGCCGTCGCGCTGCTGACCGCCCTCAGGCGCATTTGGAATAGCCGCAATTGAGGCAGCTGTCGCAGCCCTCCTGACGGATCAGACCGGGCTGGCCGCATTTCGGGCATTGCCGGAGATTGGCCGGCTCGGCCCCGATGACCACCGGCGTTGAAACGGGGGCGTCGGCGGCGGAGGGCGGCGCGGTCAATGCCCCGTTGAGCAGCCCGTTGTTGGGCAGCATGCCGATGGCCTTCAGGTGCCGTTCGATCACGTCACCGATGGCCGCCAGAAGGGACGGGACGTAGCGGCCCTGCATCCAGGCACCGCCGCGCGGGTCGAAGACCGCCTTCAACTCCTCCACCACGAAGCCGACCTCGCCGCCGCGCCGGAACACCGCGGAGATCATCCGCGTCAGCGCCACGGTCCAGGCGTAATGCTCCATGTTCTTGGAGTTGATGAAGACCTCGAAGGGCCGGCGGCGGCCGTCCTCCACGATGTCGTTGATCGTGATGTACATGGCGTGGTCGCTGTCCGGCCAGCGCACTTTGTAGGTTTCGCCGGGCAGGGTTTCCGGACGATCGGGCGGCTTGGCGATCGGAGGGGGAGGCGACGCCGTTGCCTCCTTCTTCACCGACAGGACGGAGCCGGTGACCGCGTTCGGACGGTAGGTGGTGCAGCCCTTGCAGCCCAGCTCGTAGGCCTGCCAGTAGACGTCCTTGAAGGCGTCGAAGGGCAGGTCCTCCGGGCAGTTGATGGTCTTGGAGATGGAGCTGTCCACATGCCGCTGGGCGGCCGCCTGCATCACCACATGCTCCGCCGGGGTCAGGGACTGCGCGTCCACGAAGTAATCGGGCAAGGGGGCGTCGGCCCCGAAGCGCGCGCGGAACAGGCGGTGGGCGTGGTCGCTCACCTCCTCCGTCCGGCGGGTGCCGTCGGGCATCAGAACGGCGCGCTCGTAGCTGTAGGAGAAGACCGGCTCGATCCCCGACGACACGTTGTCGGCGAACAGCGAGATCGTTCCGGTCGGTGCGATGGAGGTCAGAAGGGCGTTGCGGATGCCATGCTCCGCGATCAGGGCGCGCACGTCCTCGTCCAGGCCGCGTACCATCGGGGCGTTCGGATAGGCGTCACGGTCGTAGAGCGGGAAGGCGCCCTTCTCCGCGGCCAGCCGGGCGGAGGCGCGGTAGGCCTCGTTGCGGATGGTGCTCAGCCAGGACTCGGTCAGCGCCACCGCCGCCTCGCCGCCGTAGCGCGTGCGGCAGAGGATCAGCGCGTCGGCCAGCCCGGTGACGCCCAGCCCGATGCGGCGCTTGGCGTGGGCCTCCCGCGCCTGCGCCTCCAGCGGGAAGCGCGAGGCGTCGACCACATTGTCCATCATCCGCACGGCGAGCGCGGTCAGCTCCGTCAGCCGGTCGGTGTCGAGCCGGGCCGTCTCCTCGAACGGGTCGATCACCAGGGCGGCGAGGTTGATCGAGCCGAGCAGGCAGGCCCCATAGGGGGGCAGCGGCTGCTCTCCGCATGGGTTGGTCGCGGAGATGGATTCGCAATAATTCAGGTTGTTCTGCCCGTTCACCCGGTCGATGAAGATGACGCCCGGCTCCGCGTAGGCGTAAGTGGCCTGCATGATGCGGTCCCACAGGCCGCGGGCGCGCACCTCGCGATGGACCTGCCCGTCGAAGACCAGCGGCCAGGGTCGGTCCTCGCGCACGGCGTCCATGAAGGCGTCGGTGACCAGGACCGACAGGTTGAACATGCGCAGCCGCCCCGGCTCGCGCTTGGAGTCGATGAAATCCTCGATGTCGGGGTGGTCGCAGCGCAGGGTCGCCATCATCGCGCCGCGCCGGGCGCCCGCCGACATGATGGTGCGGCACATGCTGTCCCACACGTCCATGAAGGACAGCGGGCCGGAGGCGTCGGCGCCCACGCCCTTCACGAGGGCTCCCTTGGGCCGCAGGGTGGAGAAGTCGTAGCCGATGCCGCCGCCCTGCTGCATGGTCAGCGCCGCTTCGCGCAGATGGGCGAAGATGGCGCCGAGATCGTCCTCGATCCGTCCCATGACGAAGCAGTTGAACAGCGTCACCGTCCGCCCGGTGCCGGCCCCGGCCAGGATGCGCCCGGCGGGCAGGAATTCGAAGCGGGACAGCGCCCGTTCGAAGCGCGGCGCCCAGACCTGAGGATCGGCCTCGGGCGCGGCGAGCGCCGTGGCGACGCGGCGCCAGGTATCGGCGATGGTTTCGTCGATGGGGTCGCCGGCGGCGGACTTGAAGCGGTACTTCATGTCCCAGATCCGCTGGGAAATGGTGGCGATCCCCGTCATGCGTCCTCCCCTTGCGCGGGCGGCCGGTCCATGGCGCCGGTCCGCCGACAGCGGTGTCCGAAGAGTAGGGGGCGCTCTTCCAGTGGTCAACCCGACCGTTCCTCTTGCGTTCCGGCCGTCAGTTGCTGATCCGCTCCCGCTGGTCCGGCATGGCCTTGAGCGTCGCCACGATCCGGCCGCTGTCGGCACCGGCCCCGCACAGGCCGAGCGCGGTCTCGCCGAAGTCCACGAGGCTGTGATGGCGCGGGGCGGGCGCCCGCTCCAGCGGCACCAGCCAGGCCGCGTGCCCGCGCGCCGTCAGGGCGTCGAAATAGCCGCGCTGGGTGTGGAACGGGATGTTGGTCTCGCGCGGGTCGCCGATGACGAAGACGCGGCGTTCAGGATCGCGCGGGATGCGGTCGAGCGAGGCGGCGGGATCGAACCAGCCCTGCGGGCGGGCCAGCAGTGTCCGCAGCCCGCGCGCCTCCAGATAGGCGCGGTAGGCCGGCGCGCCGGAGGAGATCACCGCGCAACGCAGATCGTGGCGGCGGGCCAGGAACTCCGCGGTCAGCGTGCCGCCGGCGCTGTGCCCGCCCAGAGCCCATGCCGTCACCCCGTAGCGGGTCTTCAGGACGTCGAGCAGTGCGTTCATCAGGGCCGCCTCGCGCGGCGTGTGGCGCGTCGTCCAGAAGCGGCCGGAACTGCCATAGGCGCCGGGCCGGGCGAGGAACAGGAAGGGGATGCCGAACCGCTCCGCCAGGGCGCGTTCCTGGTCGATCATGGCGGCGACGCCCAGCCCCTCCTGGTGGCCGACGGAGGTCGGCTTGGTTCCCATGATGTCGCCGTGCATCCAGGCTGCGGCGATGGGGTTGGGGCCGGGGCGCAGGCCCGCCGCGTAGTAGCGCAGGCACTCCCCGCGCCCGTCCACCTCGACCCAGGCGGCGGTGTGCTGGGCCTCCAGCACGGCGCAGTCCTTGCGGGTGATGGTGACGCCCCCGGTCACCGCGGCGTTGGAGAAGCGTTCCCCGCTCGGCTGCGACTGGGCTCGCGCGTCCGTCGCCATCGAAATCGCCAGGGCGAGCCCGGCGAGGATGGCGAAGGCCGCGCCCCGGCGCATCAGGAGGCGGTTTCGCTCACCGCGGCGGCGGCCGGTTCCGCCGCCTTCGGCCGCACGGTCGCCGGCCCGCCGGCGGCGACGACCAGCCGGTCGGTGGCCGCCTCCAGCCGCTCCTCCAGCTCCTGCATGGCCTTGGCGCGGCCCAGGCCTGCTGGGATGGGGGGCAGGAACTCCACGATGATGGTGCCCGGCCGCTTGATGAAGCTGTTGCGCGCCCAGTAGAGGCCGGCGTTCAGCGCCATCGGCACGATGGGGATCTTGAGATGGTCGTAGAGCACGCCGACGCCGATCCGGTAGGGGCGGTAGGCGCCGACGGCGACCCGCGTGCCCTGCGGGAAGATCACGATGGGCCGCCCCTCGTCCCGCACCGGGCGGGCGTTGCGGACCATGGACGCGACGGCGCGGCCCTTGGCGCCGCGGTCGACGGCGATCATCCGGGACCGGGCGGCGTACCAGCCCCAGATGGGAATCCACAGGAGCTCGCGCTTCAGGATGATCGCCGGGTCGTTGACGAGGAAGTGCAGCTTCATCGTCTCCCAGGCCGACTGGTGCTTGGCGGCCAGGAGGAAGGACCCGCTCTTGGGGACGTGCTCCCGCCCGCGCACCTCGTAACGGATGCCGACGAGCGTGCGCTCCAGCCACGAGACGGTGCCGAAATACCACGTGATCACGCGGATCATGCTGCGTCGCGGCAGCAGCAGCGACCACAGGATGCCGACGCAGATGACCGCCGTCCACACGTAGAAGGCGACGTTGAAGGCGAGGGAACGCAGGAAGATCATGGCCGGGAACTTGTCAGGATTCGATCAGCTTCTCAAGCGTGTAGCGAAGGCGCGTCACAAGGTATTTGTTGTATTCGGTCATCAGCAGACTAGCCGTGCCCGGCCACAGCCACCAGTCGTTGAGATGCACGTTGGGGGAGGCGACGGGGTGGGGCACCACCTCGACCTCCGGGATCACCATGCGGAACTCCAGCAGGCTGCGCATCATGTGGTAATTGGCGGTGACCAGCCGCATCGAGCCGTAGCCCTGGGCGCGCAGCCAGTCCGCCGTCTCGTAGGCGTTGCCGATCGTGCTGTCCGCCGAATAGCCGAGCGTGATGCAGCATTCCATCTCGCCGGGGAACTGACGGGAGCGCTTCAGCAGCTCCTGCACCTCCAGCCCCTCGTAGACACCGGAGACGAACAGCCGGTGCGCCCGCCCGTCGGCCAGCAGTTCCAGCCCGGTGCTCAGCCGGCCGCTGCCGCCGGTCAGCACGACGATGGCGTCGGTGCTGCGGGTGGCCTCGGCGCTGCCGGGCGGCGGCGGGGTGCGGGGAATCGACGCGGCGAACCAGAACAGCCCGCCGAGCCACGCCAGCCCGCCCAGCATCGCCAGCAGCAGAAGCCGTCGCAAAGCCCGCAGGACCCGGGCGCGCCGCGAGTGGGCCATCCCTCAGCCTCCGGACGGACGGAGCGGGCGGGCGGTCACGGCATCGACTCCAGCGTGCGCAGCACCGTCCAGCGCGCGGTCAGCGCGGCCAGCAGGCAGGCGGCCAGCGGCACGGCGGCCAGCGCGGCGACCGCCCACCAGGGCGAGGTGGCGAGGTCGGGCAGCAGGCTGGCGTGGAGCCCGGCGGCGGCGTGGCCGATCCCGCCCAGCGTGCCGGCGGCCAGCAGCAGCCCGGTCATGCCGCCGCGCAGGGTCAGGCCGATGACGTGCGATTCGAACTGCCGCGCCACATAACGGTCGGTGGCCCCCATCAGGTGCAGCAGCTCCACCACATGGCGGTGGATGGCCAGGCCGGAGCGCACGGCGAAGACCACCGCCATCACGCCGGCCCCGCCGATCAGCGCCACGATGCCCAGCGCCGCCAGATGCATCGCCCCGGCGAAGCGGCGCAGGTCGGCCAGCCACACCGCGTGGTCGTCCAGCGTGGCGCCGGGGGCGGCGGAGGTCAGGCGCGCGGACAGCGCCGCCGTGTCCACCGGCCCGTTGGTCATCACGTCGATCAGCCGCGGCATCGGCAGCAGCGGGTCGGCGGCCTCCTTGCCCAGCCACGGCTCCAGAAGCCGGCCGACGTCGCCGCTGGACAGGACGCTGGCGGTCGCGATGCCGGGGGTGGCGCGCAGGACGGTCAGCGCCGCCTCCGTCCGCTCCTCCAGCGGGGCGGCCTGGGCGCTGTCGGGCAGTGGCATGATCTGCACCGTCAGCCCGCCGGCCAGACCGCTGTCCCAGCGCCGGGTCATGTCGGAGACGAGCAGGGCCCCGGCCAGCGCCAGCGCCGCCAGATAGACCATCAGCGCGGTCAGTCCCATGAGGAACCGCGAGGTCGGGTCCTTGGCCAGCGGCAGGTCGGAATTCCGGCGGGTCAGCGGCGGCAGGGCCATGGCGTGTCTCCTTTCCTCCGCGTCACGCCCAGCGCGAGGCGTGCGCCGGCAGGACGTGCAGGCGCCCGTTCTCCAGCATCAGGCGCGGGTGTTCGAAGCGGCGGATCAGCGCCTCGTTGTGCGAGGCGATGACCACGGTGGTGCCCAGCTTGTGAAGCTCCTCGAATAGGTAGAGCAGGCGCATGCCGATGCCGTCGTCCACGTTGCCGGTCGGCTCGTCCGCCAGCAGCAGGCGCGGGCGGTTGATGACCGCGCGGGCGATGGCGACGCGCTGCTGCTGCCCGCCCGACAGGGTGGAGGGCAGGGAATTCAGATGGTTGCCCAAGCCCACCCAGCGCAGGATTTCCGTGCAGTGCTCCACCACGTCCGATTCGCGCGCGCCGCCCATGCGCAGCGGCAGGGCGACGTTGTCCAGCGCCGAGAGATGGTCGAGCAGGGCGAAGTCCTGGAACACCACGCCGATCTGGCGGCGCAGCGCCGGCAGGTCGGCGCGCTTGACCCGCGCCATGTCCTTGCCGAACAGGGTGACCAGCCCGCGCGACGGGCGGAGCGCCAGATACATCAGCTTGAGCAGCGACGACTTGCCGGCCCCGCTCGCCCCCGTCATGAAGTGGAACGAGCCGGGCGGCAGGGTGAAGCTGATGTCGCGCAGCACCTCCGGCCCGGTGCCATAGCGCAGTCCCACATTCTCGAAACGGATCACGGTCCCACCAAAGGCGCAACGGAAGGCCCCGGCGGCGTCCCGCCGGGTGCGCGGATGGACAATGCACCGGCAGGGGCCGGCGCGTCCACCGCTGTCCGCCTCACCGCACCCATTGGCTTGAACGGGGCGGCCACGCGCCGCGCCCGTGCGTTCCTTGCTTCACACCCCATGACTACCTATAAGGACAGTCTGCAAATTCGGTGACAACGATCGGCATCTATGATCATCACCTGCCCGGCCTGCGACACACGGTACACTCTTGCCGATTCGGCGGTCGGTCCGCAGGGCCGGAAGGTGCGTTGCGCCCAATGCGGCCACATGTGGTGGCAGGCGCCGGAGGACGATTCCGTCTTCCACCCCGACGCGGTGACCGAGTTCCACCCGGTCCCGCCACCCTCCACGAAGACGCCGTCCTCCAAGGCGAAGGCGGCTGCCAAGCCTGCGGCGGACCCCGGCGCGCGGCGCCGGGCGCTGGTCGGCTGGGGAGCCTTCGCGGCGGTCCTGCTGGCCATCGGTGCCGCCGGTTATTTTGGGCGTTCGACCGTGGTGCGGCTGTGGCCTCCGGCCGCCCTGTTCTACGAGACGGTCGGCCTGCCGGTGGAGCCGCCGGGCACCGGCCTCCAGCTTCAGAACGTCCGCTCGGAACAGAAGACCGAGGACGGCAAGGCCGCTTTGCTGGTGGAGGGGCAGATCGTCAACGTCTCCGAGACGCTGCGCACGGTGCCGGCGCTGCGGGTCACCGCGCTGGGCGCCGACCGCCAGCCGTTGCGGAACTGGACCGTCACGCCGGTGCCGCCGCAGATCCTTCCCGGTGAGATCGCCACCTTCCGCGATGTCCAGGCGGACGCCGCCGGGGTGCTGGAGGTCATGATCACCTTCGACGGCGGTCGCTGAGGCGGGCGCCGGGTGCAGTTCCGTTATGGCGCGTAGCCCCGGATGATCAGGGAGACCGCGCCGTCGACGATCCGGGTCAGCTGCTCCTCGGTCGGGCGTTCCGACAGGCACAGCATGAAGCGCAGATGCGTGTGCGACTTGACGAGGCCGACGAACTGCTCCGCCGCGAGATGCGGGTCGGGGATGCGCAGCAGGCCGCGGCGGTCGAGGTCGGTCATGAAGGCGCTGATGTGCTCCATGGTGCGGGCCGGGCCCGCCTCGTAGAAGGCGCTCGCCAGCTCGGGGAAGCGGTGCGCCTCGCCGACGACCACGCGGTAGCCGGCCAGCGCCTGCGGCGACAGGATCATCGTCACGAATTGGCGGGCGATCAGGCGCAGCCCGTCGGCCATGTCGAGCGCGCGCGCCTCCTCGCAGACGGCGGCCATCGCGTGACCCTTGCACTCGCGGGCGACCATGACGCGGAACAGCTCGTCCTTGCTGCCGAAATGGGCGTAGAGCGTCGCCTTGGACACGTTGGCCGTCTTGGCGATGGCGTCCATGCTGACGGCGCCGTAGCCATGGTCCAGGAACAGCTTTCCGGCGGCCTCCAGGATCTGCGCGGGCTTCGATCCTGCCTCCGGGGTGGGGGCGACCAGCGTGCTCATGCGTTCCTCATGTCCTGAAGCCGGGTGTCCTGAAACCGGCTTTGCGTCCTGTTCTACCACGGTGCCGGCGGAGCCTGCAGGGCTTCGTGCGCCGAGTCCCCGCTGCCGTAACGCGTTCCGCATTCAACCACAATCCCAAACGTTAAAACTAGACCGTTCAGTTCACTCTTGACAACAGGTAGGCCCGCGATCATGTTTTCGCAAGACTAAACTGAACGGTTCAGTTCCGGCGAGGCGGCGGTCAAGCCGGCCCGAGGCCAGGGACGAACCGAAACGGGTGGGCTGGATTGCGATGGTCAAGGCCGTGCGGAAGATCGTTCTGTCGGGTGTGGCGGTGGCGGCGCTGGCCGGTGGCGGCTACGCCGGCTGGGAGTGGTGGACCGAGGGACGCTTCTTCGAGTCGACCGACAACGCCTACGTCCACAGCGACATCACGGTGGTGAGCCCCAAGGTCTCCGCCTATGTGCGGGACGTCCGGGTGGCGGAGAACCAGCAGGTGGCCGCGGGCGACGTGCTGGCGGTTCTCGACGACCAGGATTTCCGCGCCAAGGTGGCGGAGGCCGAGGCCAACGTCGCCGCGCAGAGGGCGGCGCTCGGCACCCTCGACAGCAAGCTGCAGCTCCAGAAGGCGATCATCGATCAGGCCGCCGCCTCGGTCGCCAGCGCCGAGGCCGAGCAGCGCCGCGCCCAGCAGGATTTCGACCGCACCCGCGCGCTCGCCAGCGACAGCTGGGCCAGCCGCCAGAAGTTCGAGACGGCCGACGCCGACCTGCGCAAGGCGACGGCGGAGACCGCCCGCAGCCGTGCGGCGCTGGTCGCGGAGCAGGATCAGGTCGGCGTGCTGAACGCCAGCCGCAGCGAGACCGACGCCCGCCTGCGTCAGGCGGAGGCCGCCCTGCAGACCGCGCGCAACGATCTGAACAATACGGTCATCCGCGCCCCGGTGGACGGGGTGGTCGGCAACCGCGGCGTCCAGGTCGGCCAGTACGCGCGTCCGGGCGTGCAACTTCTCTCGCTGGTGCCGCTGCCCGACGTCTATGTGGTCGCCAACTTCAAGGAGACGCAGCTCGCCCGCATGCGCCCCGGCCAGCCGGTGACGGTGGAGGTGGACGCCTATCCGGACAAGCATCTGCTCGGCCGGGTGGAGAGCTTCGCCCCGGCGTCGGGCTCGCAGTTCAGCCTGCTGCCGCCGGAGAACGCGACCGGCAACTTCACCAAGATCGTGCAGCGCGTGCCCGTGCGCATCGCTCTGCCGCGCGACAGCGCCTTGTCCGGCCTGCTGCGTCCCGGCCTGTCGGTGGTGGCCGAGGTCGACACCCGTGGCGCCGAGGAGCAGCCGCACGACAGGGGCACCGTCATGGGCGCGCTGGTGCCCGGCCGGACGGTCGCGTCGAAGTAACCGCGCCGACACCCGTTTTCCGTTCCAATCTCTTTCGTCCTGGAGAGGGCGACCATGACCGCCGTCACCAACGACGACACCCCCACCGCCCGCGCCGCCAATCCCCCGGCGGACGCGGGTGGCGAGACCGCCGCGCCCCGGCTCCAAGCTCCCCCGCCCCCCGCGGGCCGGGGCGCGGCGGCTCCTTCCCCTTCCAACGCAGGACCCGGCGCCGGGCCGCGCCCGGTGACCACCCGCGACTGGCTGGGCTTCCTGTCCATGGTCGTCGGCATGTTCATGGCGATCCTGGACATCCAGATCGTCTCCAGCTCCCTGTCGGAGATCCAGGCGGGCCTCGCGGCCAGCGCCGACGAAATCTCGTGGGTGCAGACCTCCTACCTCATCGCCGAGGTGGTGATGATCCCGCTGTCCGGCATGCTGGCGCGGATTCTCTCCACCCGCGTGCTGTTCACCATCGCCGCCGCCGGCTTCACCCTGACCAGCGTCGCCTGCGCCTTCACCTCCAGCATCGAATCGATGATCGTGTGGCGGGCGCTCCAGGGCTTCATCGGCGGCGCGATGATCCCGACCGTCTTCGCCACCAGCTTCTCCCTGTTCCCGCCGGAGAAGCGGGCCGGCGTGTCGGTGATGATCGGTCTGGTCGCCACCATGGCGCCGACCCTCGGTCCGACTTTGGGCGGCTGGCTGACCCAGAGCTTCTCCTGGCACTGGCTGTTCCTGGCCAATGTGCTGCCGGGCATCGCCGTGACCTCGCTGGTGTGGACGCTGGTCGACGTGGACAAGCCCAACCCGGCGCTGCGCAAGGGCTTCGACTTCATCGGGCTGGGGCTGATGGCCGCCTTTCTGGGCAGCCTGGAGTTCGTGGTCGAGGAAGGCCCGCGCCAGGACTGGTTCCAGGACGAGTATGTGGCGATCTTCGCCGTGGTCGCCGCGGTGGCCGCCGTCGGCTTCTTCTGGCGGGTCCTGACCTACGGCAACCCGATCGTCGAGCTGCGCGCCTTCCTGGACCGCAACTTCGCCATCGGCTCGCTCTACAGCTTCATCATCGGCATCGGGCTCTACGGGGCGGTCTATTTGCAGCCGCTGTTCCTGGCGCGGGTGCGCGGGCTGAACAGTTTGCAGATCGGCACGATCATGTTCGTGACCGGCGCCTTCCAATTCCTGTCCGCGCCGATCGCCGGGGCGCTGTCGAAGAAGATGGATCTGCGGGTGATGCTGGCGCTGGGACTGTGCCTGTTCGGCACGGGCGTCTGGCTGAACGCCCACCTGACCAACCAGTCCGGCTTCTGGGAGCTGTTCCTGCCGCAGGCGGTGCGCGGCCTGTCGCTGATGCTGTGCTTCATCCCGGTGAACACCATCGCGCTCGGCACCCTGCCGCCGGAGCAGCTCAAGAACGCGTCGGGCCTCTACAACCTGATGCGCAACCTGGGCGGCGCCATCGGGCTGGCAGCGATCAACACCGTGCTGCTGGAACGGTCGGCCCTGCACATGAACCGGCTGGGCGACAACCTGAACCTCGCCCGCCCGCTGGTGCAGGAGACGCTGGACGGGCTGGCGGCCAAGTTCGACGGGCTGGTCGCCGACCCGCAGGCCGCCGCCATGAAGACGCTGGCCCGCATGGTCGAGCGCGAGGCCCTGGTGCTGACCTTCAACGACTGCCTGCTGCTGATGGCCGGCGTGTTCTTCGCCGGGCTCCTGCTGATGCCGCTGGTGCGGCGTCCGGGCGGCAAGCCGGCGGCGGCGGATCACTGATCGCGGTGACACCGTCGTCGCGCCGGTGAAGCGTCCCGGTGACCGACGCCTGTCTTCGTGCTATAGGGCAGGCCGTCGCGTCGAAGGGTCTTATCCGCCGTCATGAGCAAGCGCCAATACACCCGCGCCGAGGTCAAGGAACTGCTGTCCGCGCTGGAGCGCCAGTGCCGGGAGGCGTCGAAGCTCGCCCAGCTGGCCGAGCACGAGGCGAGCAAGCACAGCTTCGGCGCCTACCGCGAATTCCGCGACAAGGTGGGCGAGTTCCAGGCGCTGGTCATCCTGATCGAGCAGCGGCTGCGCAACCTCGTGGACACCCGCTCCGACGATCTGCGCGACCAGTTCGAACGGCTGGACACGGTGATGCTGGCCCTTCTGGTGCGGGCCAGCATGCGCTTCTTCTTCGTGCTGTCGGCCAACCCGATCCTGCCGATGGGCGCCCGCGAGATCTTCGTGGCGGAGCTGCGCAGCCTGCACGACGCCCACGAGAAGCTGAAGCGCCCCAACTACGCCGGCAAGCTCGGCGCGGATCTGGAGCGCGATCTGGAGACCGCCTCCCTGATCCTGGAGGAAATCATCGACAAGGCGCCGAGCCTGCTCAACTTCCGTGGGGGATGACGCCTGGATTAGAGGGAGCGGGCAAGGCGCACACCAAATTAGGGCTCCCTCAACGTGATCCACGCGGCAATGAGCGTTCCTGAAAGTCATCAGAAATGCGTGTTGCGTGCAACGTGAGCGGCCTCGTAAGATGTATTTCGCTCTCTATGGGCGAGTAATATGCTTTAATGCGTTCGCATGAGTGTGGCGGGGACGGGTCATGCCGATTGGGTCCTTCGTGTATGATCGATGGCGGCGCCATGGTCCGGCGCTTCTGGCGGTGATCGTAGCGGTCCTGGCCGGTACCTACATCGTTCTAGCCGTGCGGCCGTTTGCCCCGCCTTTGCCGGAGAGCCAAACTGAAAGCCTCGCGAAGTCTTGGAATGATGGGATTGCCAAGCTCGGGATCATTCCCGTGTTCCCACCGGAAGAGGACGTGAATGTCGGCGACGTATGGGCGGTGATTGCTGAAACGGAGGACATGCCGTTGCTGGGGCGCGGCTTGCGTGTGGCACATCTCAGTCTGCGCAACGAATTGCTGCGCGAACAAAATAATCGCTTCCAATTTTCGGAAACGTCGGATGTTACCAATGATGGAAAGATCCGACGGCAGACCAGTGCAGAAATCGCAAACGCCGCTCCCGGTGACCGTATTCAACTGACCATAGCGGCGTTTCCTGGAATAACGATACGGCGCTCCAACCAAGCAACCGGCTCCATGGATTTGTCCTTTGCTGGTCTCAGTGCGGGACGCGAGGAAAGCATGGTGGAGGAGGTTCGCATTCCCGTTGCCGAAACCTATGGTGTTCCAGTGGCAGCGGCGGTGGTGCGGCTCGACCAATGGTGCAGCGATTCCAAGACACAACTTCTATGCTCGGATGCTTTCGTGCGCAGAGCACTGGCTTACGGAGTTGACCGGAGAGTCCTGGCAACCCGTAACGGCGAGTACATTGCAAAGCTTAATATCCACTTTATAAACCGTGTGTTTCTCACGCGGGAAATCGAGCACAGGCGGATGCGCGAGGGAGCGATCAAAGCCGCCGGAGATTCCACTGTGGCTTTTGTGCGTGCATCCGATGTCCCCAGCCCGCCCGGATCGGCGGAGACCGGTGGTGAGGCCAGTACGCGCAACGGTGGCGACGCTCCGCCCGGAGGTTTCCTGGTTCATGGGAAGAATGCCCGTGCCGACAGTTCCGAATTTCTGCTGCGCCAGTCCTTTCAGCGTCCTATCGCCTTCGGGTTCCGGGCGATCACCTTCGCGCTGGAGCCAAGCACCCCTTCGAATGTGAGTGTCCCATGACCAGAATCCTGACCATTGCCTCGGCTGCCATCGTCGTGCTCTGGCTTCCAGAGGGGCGCTTGCAGGCTGCGGATGCCCTGAACGTCGAAACCTGCGAACCGCAGCCCGATTGCCGGCTCCTCTTCTCCACAAAGTCGCCCGGAGTACACGGCAGAGGGATCACGAGCCGTGGATTGTCTGACGCTCCGTCGCCAACGGGGACGGCAAAACTGGGCGGTAATACCCTTGAACAGACTTCTCCCAGCACTCAGGACATGCTGAAGAACGCGAAGCCGGATACTTACCGTTTACCGTCCATCGACTCGATGCAGAAGAAAATGCAGATGCAGACCCGATAGTGACGGGGTCAAGCTGGGCTACCGCTGGATCAGCGCGCTTTCCTTGCCGGACAGAACGAACACCTTGGCGTAGCTCTTGAGGAGCGCGTCGATCAGCGCGTTGACCTTCGGGCTGGACATGGCGCGCGGCTTGGCCGGATCGACGTGGAGGACGCAGCTGTCCTTCACATCGTTGAAGGCGGCCAGGGCGTTGATGCGGTCGGGCCGGAATTCGTCGGGGAAAGCCTCATCCATCAGCCAGAAGCATTGGAAGTTCCGGCAGGACTGCGGGCGCTCCTCATAGACGGTGCAACCCTTGCCCTGGTCGCAGGACACGCACCATTTGGCCGACGGCTTCTTCAGTTCGGGCACGCCCATCAGCTTGCAGCACAGCGTGCATTCTCCGCAGTCGCGCTCGGCCATAACGCAAAATCCTGATCTGTCCCGGTGAAAGAGCGCGGACACTCGCACAAAGGGCGGTGCCGGGGAAAGTGTCCGTTGGATGGGGGAAGCGCCCCAGTGGACCGGATCGGCCGCTGGGTACCGCCGGGGCGCTCCGGCGGCCCCTCTAAGGATGCGCTTTCCGGCCGGTGTCCTGGGCGATGAACGGCTTGTCCGTTCCTTTCTCCCATTCGTCCAGATACTCCGCCTTTTTCGCATCCACGCTTTGCATGTTGGCGCGCGCCCAATCATGCGACGCTGGCGTGTTTTCCACCCAAGTGCAGGATTTCAAATCGCTCTCCAGCTCGGACGAGGAGGCTGGAACCGGCTCCAGGGAAAAACGGGCTTTCCACATTCCAAGCCGTGGAACGACGCGGGCGTAGTAAATTTGATCCGCCGCGAAATCGGCATCCATGAAATCGGCCGATTCACCGACAACCATCAGGCGTCGCTTGCCCGCGGGGGCTTCATAGGCGATCTTCTTTCCAGCGGAAACGATGCCGACGAATTCGGAATTCCCGGTCGTTATGTCGTAGACCGACGACTGAATGGCGCCGCCAAAGAACGAGGGCCGCATCAGGACAAGCGTTGCGGCGTTTTCCGCGGGCTTGGTCGCCGCAACGGGCTCCGGCGCATCACGCATGTGCGAGCTGGCGCAGGCATTGAGCAGAAGCATCGTGCCTATTGCTAAAAACGCCGCGCGAAATTTCCCCATGGCCATTGTTTTTTCCCGCTGTTTCCATTCTTGGGCTGAGTGATGCGGCACCCCATGGACGCGTTCGGAAGGAAAGGTCCTCTTCATCACCGCAGATTGCAATTCTTGATGGTTCAATCGTGCGAAATCAAGCGATTGGTTTTCATGAATTCGCGATCGATCAACCTGAGGGGGATGTCGGGGCGGACGGGATTCGCGGCGCGGGAGCAAACGCCGCGCCGAAGCCTTGTCAGGCAATCCCCCTCTACGCCAGGCTGGGCAGGACCAGCGGTTCCTCCGCCTCGCGGAGCAGCAGCGCCTCGATGGCGTCGGCGGGGGCCGGGCGGGCATAGAGATAGCCCTGGGCGTACTTGCACATGATGTCGCGCAGGAACTCCGACTCCATCTCGGTCTCCACGCCTTCGGCCACCGCCTCCATGCCCAGGATGGCGGCCAGGGTGGCGATCACCTGCACGATGGCGGCGTTGCCCTCGCCCGACGAGATGGCCTGGACGAAGCTGCGGTCGATCTTCAGCGTGTCGGCCGGGAACTTGTGCAGGTAGGACAGCGACGAATAGCCGGTGCCGAAATCGTCGATGGACAGGCGCACGTCCATGTCGCGGATGCCCTGCATCAGCACCCGGCACTTGGCGGGGTCCTTCATCAGCAGGCTTTCCGTGATCTCCAGCTTCAGGCTCGACGGCGGAACCCCGCTTTCCTGGAGAACCTCGCTGACCAGCCCGATCAGGTCGTCGTCGCTGAACTGGCGGGAGGAGACGTTCACGCTCATGAACAGCGGGGCGGGGCGGGGGAAGCGGGTCTGCCACTGGCCGAGCTGGCGCGCCGCCTCGCGCAGCGCCCAGCGGCCCATCGGGACGATCAGCCCCGATTCCTCGGCCAGCGGAATGAACTCGCCCGGCGGGACCAGCCCGCGCTGCGGGTGCTTCCAGCGCATCAGCGCCTCGAACCCGGCGATGTGCCCGGAGGACAGGGCGACGATCGGCTGGTAGTAGAGGACGAGCTGGTTCTGCTCCAGCGCCGTGCGCAGGTCGGTTTCCGTGCGCATCTGGGCCATCGCCTGACGGCGCAGGTTGCTGTCGAACACGTCGATGCGCGCCCGCCCGCCCGACTTGGCCCGGTACATGGCGAGGCTGGCGTCGCGCAGCATCTCCTCCGCCCGGTCGTAGCCGGAAACGCTGAGCGCGATGCCGATGGAGGCCGACAGGACGAGTTCGTGCCCGTCCAGGGCCAGGGGACGGGCGACGGCCTCGCCCATGCGCTCCGCCGCGGACAGGGCGTCGCCCACGTCGTCGATGCCGTCCAGCAGAACGGCGAATTCGTCCGCCGACAGGCGGGCCAGCGTGTCGCCCATGCGGCGGGTCTCGTCCAGCCGCTCCGCGATGGTCTTCAGCAGACGGTCGCCGACGCTGGACCCCAGCGCGTCGTTGATCGACTTGAAGCGGTCGAGATCGACGAAGATGACGGCGAAGGCCTTGCCACCGGCCCGCCGGTTGCGGTCCAGCGCCTGCCCGATGCGATCCAGCAGCAGGGTCCGGTTGGGCAGCCCGGTCATGCCGTCGTGGAAGGCGTCGAACAGAAGCTGCTGCTCCGCCCGCTTCTGGGCGGTGATGTCGGTCATCGAACCGGCGATTCGCACCGACCGGCCCGACCCGTCGCGAACGGCGAGCCCGCGGACCAGCATCCACAGCTCGTCCCCGTCGGCGGCGCTGATGCGGAAGACATGCTGGAGATGCTCGCGCTCGCCGCTCAGGTGCAGGTCGATGGCGGTGCGCAGCCCGGCCAGATCGTCGGGGTGCACGCGGTCGAACCATTCGCCGATCCGGTTGGACAGGCTCTCCGCGGCGCAGCCGAGCATGGCCGCCCAGCGCGGGGAGTAGTAGACCTCGCCCGTGTCCAGCCGCCAGTCCCACAGCCCGTCGTTGGCGCCGGCGGCGGCCAGCGCGTAGCGCTCCTCGCTCTGCAGCAGGCGCCGCTCGGCGGTCTTGCGGTCGGTGACGTCGGCCTGGCTGCCGACCAGCCGCACCGGGCGGCCCTGGGCACCCAGGACGGCGATGCCGCGGCAGGCCATCCAGCGGGTGCCGCCGTCGGCGTGGCGCACGCGGTATTCGATCTGGAACACGGTGTCGTCGCCGCCCAGCGCGTCCAGCGCCGCGCGCAGCGGCGGGCGATCGTCGGGATGGACGCGCTCCATCCATTCGTCGGGACTGCTGCCGACGCTGCCCACCTCCAGACCGAGGAGCGACAGCCAGCGCGGCGAGTAATAGACGGTTCCGGTTTCGAGATCCCAATCCCACAGCCCGTCGTTGCTGGCCGCGGCGGCGAGCGCGTAGCGCTCCTCGCTCCGGCGCAGCTGGCGTTCGGCGTGCTTGCGGTCGGTGATGTCGGCGACCGACCCGACGAGGCGGACCGGATCGCCCGATTCGTCGGGAACCGCCATGCCGCGGCAGACCAGCCAGCGCCAGCCGGACTCGCCGTCGTCCGGCGACAAGCCGCCGTCCGGCGACGATAAGCCGGTGCCGGCGCGGCGGACGCGGTGTTCGATCTGGAAAGGCAGCGAGACGCCGACCATCTGGCCTTCGAAGGAGGCGTACAGCCAGTCGATGTCCTCAGGGTGGACGCGGTCGAGCCAATCTTCCGGGCGATTGACGTCGCCCGGCGGCAGGTCGAGAAACTCCTTGAAGCGGGGAGACAGGAACATCGTATCGTTGCGAAGGTCCCAGTCCCAGACGCCTTCGGAGCCGGCTTTCTCGGCCAGCAGATATCGCTCGATCGTGCTGCTCAATGCCCCCTCACCGCCGCGGCGTGCCCGCATCCTGTGACTCGCAACATAGTGCCCGAATGGTGAATGAGAAATGAAGCTGAATGCGCATGAACGGTCCGCTTGCCCCACAGCGGTCGCGTGCGAGCTCGTGCCACTCGTGCGCCGCACGATTTTTCGGCCAGTCCGGAAGGCCGGTCCGGAAGGCGGAAGCGCGAGGAACTCCCAGTCGTCGCCAGTAATGCGAGACCGATTCGGCTGATCACTGCGTTGGTGTGCAAACAAAAGCGATAATTGACGTTGTCTAAGTGCATGAACTAGATTGTTGGTCGAGCTTAAAAGTGAATGCTCTGGTATGTTTGCGTATCTTTGAGAAAACTGCGCTTTCATGGGTTGCCGGATGGAAAATTCGAATACAAAAAGAGCTGCCTACCGAGAGCAGCTCCCCAAGAAGAATTTTGATCATGCCTCCTCCTGGTTCGCGGTTGCCGCTGGACTGGCCTCCATATTGAGCTTGTTTGTGTCCCCGGTTTGGTTTCCGCAGGATTGGGTCGGGGTGGTGTATGCGGTTTCCGTTGTCTCTCTTTTGTTGGCGTCCTTGTTTTATATCATTGTTCGCGAGCAGCAGAAGCTTCATCGCTACGCGCAAGCGGTTCTTCATTTGCATTATGCCTGCCATATTGCCCGCGATTATGTGGCGGAGCTTCATCTGGGGCAGGATCCAAGCCTTGATGAGCTTCTTTCCAACATCGCAAGCAGTCTCGCAAATTGTTTTACCCTGATCACCGGAAAGCACTGCCGAGTTTCTATAAAAGAGCTGCAGAAGCAGGGCGACGACAACAAATTTCTTGTCGCGGTTGTCAAGGAGGACATTCTGTCATCAAAGCGACGGTCGGTTGCGATGAGGCCCATGTCCCTTCATGAATTTACGAGTTTGAAGAACATATTTTACGGATTGGATGGTTGTAGCCGATATTATCTTCGAAACAATCTGATCCGGGAGTGGCGAATCCATAAGTATCACAACGGGGCGTTCTCAATCGTCGGAGAGCCAGAGATCCGTACGTTCCTGGGGTTTTCCAAGGTTGTCGGATGGAAGCTGCCCTTCAAGAGCACACTTGCCGTGCCAATCCGATTTCAATACGGGGATGGTATAAAGTATGAAACGACCCCGGAAAATAAGCCGTCTCTGCAAGGTCATGTTCAAGATGACTATTGGGGATTCGTCTGTGTGGATTGTGAGAGCAGCCGCGCATTTGACAGAAGATATTGTCCAGAGCTGGCGAGTGCCTACGCGGATGTGCTTTATACGGTTCTTAGCCAGACGAAAAGCCACATGGCTTCCCACAGAAGGCTTATTGCTTTCCCTGCAAGGGTTGACTAGGTATCGTCTGTTTTTCTTGTGATGCGATCCATGGAGTGTTCGATGGAGATCGATGTCAGCGGCGATGCGGATGTGCCTCTCGGCTTATCCCAGCCCCCGCGCTCCAACCAGGGCCGGTTGACGGTAAGGGTGGAGCCGATAAAGGTTCAGTCAGAGGACGAGACATCCTTCAAGGTCTTCGTGACCGTGAAGGGTACGGAAGGCGCCCACGATATAGACATGCACAGAACATACAACATAAACAGTATTTCGGCGCTTTTGGATTCTTCATCTTAGGCGTATTTGGAAAATTGCCTTTATTGATTTTGACGTCTGCTGTTCGGCGGGCGATGGATTTTTTTGACTATTTTGAAGAACAGTCGATTTGGCGCGACAGTGCCCCTGCCGACGCGGCATATGGATGCGGGGGCACACGAACGGAGGGGCGGCATGGCCTTCGCCTTTCCCAGGGCTGACATGTGATGGAATGGTCCGATCAGGGCGTCGTGCTGTCGGCGCGGCCGCATGGTGAGACCTCGGCGGTCGTCACCCTGCTGACTCGGGACCATGGGCGGCACGCCGGCATGGTGACGGGCGGGCGGTCCAGCCGCAACCGGGCGGCGCTGGAGCCCGGCACGCTGGTGTCGGCGCGCTGGCGCGGGCGCCTGCCCGAGCATCTGGGCAACCTGACGCTGGAGGTGGTGCAGGGCTATTCCGCCGCCTTTCTCGACGATCCGTTGCGACTCGCCACCCTGACCGCCGCCTGCGCGCTGGCCGAGGCCGCCCTGCCGGAACACCAGCCGCACCCGGCGCTGTTCGACGGGCTGCTGGCGCTGTTCGGGCTGCTGGGCGGCGACGCCTGGGCCGAGTCCCACGTGCGGTGGGAGGTCGGGCTGCTCGCCGAACTCGGATTCGGGCTCGACCTCGACCGCTGCGCGGTCACCGGGGCGAACGACTATCTCGCCTATGTCAGCCCGCGCACCGGCCGCGCGGTGTCGGCGTCGGCCGGGGAGCCCTACCGCGACCGGCTGCTGCCGCTGCCCGGATTCCTGATCGGGCTGGGCGGCGGCGGGCCGCTGGCGGTGGCGGAGGGGCTGCGCCTGACCGGCCATTTCCTGGAGCGCCACCTGCTCAACGGCCCGCTGCCGCCCGCAAGGCTGCGATTAAGAGAACGTTACGAGAACATTGTGGCGCGTGGCCGCTAGATTTGGTATCCACGCGCCATGACGTCCCGAGACCCTGCCCAAGACCCCGTCCTCGATATCCAGGAAAAGCCGCTCCGCGACGCGCTGAGCGAGCGGTATCTGAGCTACGCGCTGTCCACCATCATGGCGCGGTCGCTGCCCGACGTGCGCGATGGGCTGAAGCCGGTGCACCGGCGTCTGCTCTACGCCATGAGCCAGCTGCGGCTCGACCCCTCGACCCCGCCGAAGAAGTCGGCCCGCGTGGTCGGCGATGTGATCGGCAAGTTCCACCCGCACGGCGACACCTCCGTCTACGACGCGCTGGTCCGACTGGCGCAGGATTTCGCGGTGCGCTACCCGCTGGTGGACGGGCAGGGGAACTTCGGCAACATCGACGGCGACAACGCCGCGGCCATGCGCTACACCGAGGCGCGCCTGACCGACGTCGCCAAGGCTCTGCTGGAAGGCATCGACGAGGACGCGGTCGATTTCCGCCCGACCTACGACGGCGACGGGGACGAGCCGGCGGTCCTGCCGGCCAACTTCCCCAACCTGCTGGCCAACGGTTCCAGCGGCATCGCCGTCGGCATGGCGACCAACATCCCGCCGCACAACGCCGCCCAGCTCTGCTCCGCCCTGCGGCTGATCGTGAAGTACCGGCAGCGCCGCGAGAAGGCGCTTCTGGCCGGCAAGGAGGCGCCGCCCCCTCCGTCGATCGAGGATCTGGTCACCCTGATCTCCGGCCCCGACTTCCCGACCGGCGGGGTTCTGGTGGAGCCGCGCGCCAACGTGGTGGAGGCCTACCGGACCGGGCGCGGCTCCTTCCGCCTGCGCGCCAAGTGGGAGGTGGAGAAGCTCGGACAGGGCACCTGGCAGGTCGTCGTCACCGAGGTCCCGTATCAGGTGCAGAAGGCCCGTCTGGTCGAGAAGATCGCGGAGCTTCTGACCAACCGCAAGCTGCTGCTGCTGGAGGACGTGCGCGACGAGTCGGCGGAGGACGTGCGTCTCGTCCTGGTGCCGAAGAGCCGCAACGTCGACCCCGAGGTCCTGATGGCCTCGCTGTTCCAGACGACCGATCTGGAAATCCGCTTCGCCATGAACATGAACGTGCTGGGCAAGGACAACGCCCCGCGCGTCATGAACCTGTTCGAGGTTCTGGACGCCTTCCTCGACCATCGGATGGAGGTTCTTGAGCGCCGGTCCCGCCATCGGCTGGCCAAAATCGACCACCGGCTGGAGGTTCTGGGCGGCTATCTGATCGCCTATCTGAACCTGGACGAGGTGATCCGCATCATCCGCGAGGAGGACGAGCCCAAGCAGGAGCTGATGCGCGCCTTCTCCCTGACCGAGGTGCAGGCCGAGGCCATCCTGAACATGCGGCTGCGCAACCTGCGCAAGCTGGAGGAGATGGAGATCCAGCGCGAGAACGACGCGCTGAGCGCCGAGAAGGCCGGGCTGACGGAGCTTCTCTCCGACACGGTTCTGCGCTGGGAGAGGATCGGCAAGGAGACGGAGGAGACGCGCAAGCGCTTCGGCGAGGACCGCCGGACCCAGGTGGCCACCGCGACGGCGATCATCGACATCCCCGTCGACGCCATGGTGGAGCGCGAGCCGCTGACCGTCCTGTGCTCGCAGAAGGGCTGGATCCGCGCGGTGCGCGGCCATCTGACCGACGCCGAGCGCCTCGACGTCAAATACAAGGAGGGCGACAAGGAAGGCTTCTCGGTCCATTGCGAGACCACCGACAAGCTCCTCGTCTTCGGCACCAACGGCAAATTCTACACCCTGTCCGCCGACAAGCTGCCGCGCGGGCGCGGCTTCGGCGAGCCGGTGCGGCTGATGATCGACCTCGGCAACGAGGCGGACATCATCACCCTGTTCAAGCACCAGCCCGACCGCCGCCTGCTGGTCGCGTCGGAGGACGGGCGCGGCTTCCAGGTGGAGGAGAACGAGGTCGTCGCCCAGACCCGCTCCGGCAAGCAGATCCTGAATCCCGACGACAACAAGGACGCCAAGGTCTGCATCCCGGCGGAGGGCGACCACGTCGCCGTCATCGGCAACAACCGCCTGCTGCTGGTCTTCCCGTTGGAGCAGGTGCCGGTCATGGCCCGCGGCAAGGGTGTGCAGCTTCAGAAGTACAAGGACGGCAGCCTGTCCGACCTTAAGGTCTTCACCATCGCCGAGGGGCTGAGCTGGAAGCACGGCGAGCGGCAGTTCAACGTCACCAACCTGACCGGCTGGTTGGGCAACCGTGCCGGCGTGGGCAAGATGCCGCCCAACGGTTTCCCCAAGGTCAACCGGTTCACCTGAGCCGGCCGTTTCCCGGACCCATCCACCGAACGTTGCGCGCAAACGGGGGGCTTTCGGCCCCCCGTTTCACTTTTGGCGGAATTTCCGACGGAAAGTTCCCGAATTGGTAGGGTTCAGCCATGCTCGGACTTGAACTCTGACCCGCGATTCCGGCATAGTGACTGTATCAAAACGAACTCGGTGCCGCCGACCGAAGCGGTGCCCCGAACGGGGCGCCAGGGGCCGGAGGAACACCGGGCGACAGGGAGGCACGCGCATGGTCACCACAGATCCGTGTGAAGGCACAGCGATGGCTCGGGGGCCCGTCGGCCCCGGCAGTCCCGGTCCGTGACCCGCACGGTGACGTCGATCCGGCGTTGCCAGACAACTTCCTCAAAAACACACCGTCCTCAAAAACAACGGCCTTTCGGTTCGCGCGCCGCGCTCCCTTCGCGGGGGCCGGAACGGCGGCGTGCGCCCACGCCGGGACGAGAGGACCCAAGGAGACCGCCATGAAACGCCGTACCTTCATCACCAGCGCCGGTGTCGGTGTCGCCGCCAGCACGCTGGCCGCCCCCGCCATCGCCCAGAGCAACCCCGAGATCAAGTGGCGCTGCGCGTCGAGCTTTCCCAAGAGCCTGGACACCATCTACGGCGGCGCCGAGCGGGTCGCCAAGCGCGTCGCCGAAATGACCGAGGGCAAGTTCCAGATCCGCACCTTCGCGAGCGGCGAAATCGTCCCCGGCCTGCAGGTTCTGGACGCCGTGAAGGACGGCACCGTGGAGTGCGGCCACACCGTCTCCTATTATTACGTGGGCAAGGACCCGACCTTCGCCTTCGACGCGGCGATGCCCTTCGGCCTGAACGCGCGCCAGCAGAATGCCTGGATGACTCACGGCGGCGGCATGGAGCTGATGCGCGAGTTCTTCAAGGGCTACAACATCGTCCAGTTCGCCGCGGGCAACACCGGCACCCAGATGGGCGGCTGGTTCCGCAACGAGCTGAAGACGGTGGAGGACCTGAAGGGCCTGAAGTTCCGGATCGGCGGCTATGCCGGCACCATCCTGCAGCGCCTGGGCGTCGTGCCGCAGCAGATCGCCGGCGGCGACATCTACCCGGCGCTGGAGAAGGGCACCATCGACGCGGCGGAGTGGGTCGGCCCCTACGACGACGAGAAGCTCGGCTTCAACAAGGTCGCCAAGTACTACTACTACCCCGGCTGGTGGGAGGGCGGGCCGCAGGTGTCCTTCCTCGTCAGCCTGCCGCAGTGGGAGCAGCTTCCCAAGCATTACCAGGCGATTCTCGAAGCAGCCTGTGCCGACGCGACGGCCGACATGGTCGGCAAGTACGACGTGGTGAACATGCACGCGCTGAAGCGTCTGGTCGGCGCCGGCACGGTGCTGAAGCCCTACCCGCGCGACATCCTGCAGGCTTGCTATCAGGCGACCTTCGACGTCTACGAGGAGGAGGCCGCGAAGAACGAGAAGTTCCGCAAGGTCTATGAGCAGTGGCGCAAGTTCCGCGACGAGGAATACCTGTGGTTCCGCGTTGCCGAGAACACCTTCGACAACTTCGTCTACTCCGCCCCGACGCCGAAGAAGAAGTCGTAAGGAGAGAGGCCGGACACGAAAAAGCCCCGCGAAAGCGGGGCTTTTTTTGTTGCCGACGATCCGGCCGTTTCTCGACCCGGGTTCCTCTCCCGCGGGGCGGGAGAGGAGGGAGGGCCGGCTACTTGCCCTGCAACTGCTTCATGAGGTCGGCGTTGGGGTCCTCGGCGGGCTGTTCCGGCGCGCCGAAGGGCGGCGGCGGCTCGCCCGCGTCGAAGGCCGGGATCTCGATCTTCACGTTGTCCAGATCGATCGGCTCGCCGCGATCCAGGCCGGAGAAGACCATCTCCGGGAACATGATGACCAGGGCCACCATGATCAGCTGAATACAGACGAACGGCACGGCGCCCCAGTAGATCTGGCCGGTGGTGATCTTCTTGATGATCTTCCCGGTGATCTTGTCCTTGTAATCCTCCCGTGGAGCGACGCTTCGCAGGAAGAACAGGGCGAAACCGAAGGGCGGATGCATGAAGGAGGTCTGCATGTTGACGCCCAGCAGGACGCCGAACCAGATCAGGTCGATGCCCAGCTTTTCCGCGACCGGGGCGAGCAGCGGCACGATGATGAAGGCCAGCTCGAAGAAGTCGAGGAAGAAGGCGAGCAGGAAGACCATGATGTTGACGACGATCAGGAAGCCCAGTTCGCCGCCCGGCAGGCTGGTCAGCAGATGCTCCACCCACAGGTCGCCGTTCACGGCGCGGAACACCAGACCGAAGACCGTCGAGCCGATCAGGATGAAGATGACGAAGGAGGACAGCTTCGCCGTCGTGTCCATCGCCTGACGCATCAGCGACCAGCTCAGCTGCCGCTTGATGAGCGCCAGGATCATGGCGCCCGCGGCACCCATGGCGCCGCCTTCCGTCGGCGTCGCGATGCCGAGGAAGATGGTGCCGAGCACCAGGAAGATCAGGACCAGCGGCGGCACCAGCGAGGTCAGCACCCGGAACAGGAGCTGGAAGCCGCGCAGGCTGCGCGCTTCCGGCGGCAGGGCCGGGGCGAATTCGGGGCGGACGATGCTGACGACCAGGATGTAGCCGGCGTAGAGGCCGGTCAGCACCAGGCCGGGGACCAGGGCGCCGGCGTACATGTCGCCGACCGAACGGCCGAGCTGGTCGGCCAGGATGATCAGCACCAGCGACGGCGGGATGATCTGGGCCAGCGTGCCCGACGCCGCGATGACGCCCGACGCCAGACGGCGGTCATAGCCGTAGCGCAGCATGATCGGCAGCGAGATCAGGCCCATCGAAATGACCGACGCGGCCACCACGCCCGTCGTCGCGGCGAGCAGCGCGCCGACGAAGATCACCGCGTAGGCCAGACCGCCGCGCAGCGGGCCGAAGAGCTGCCCGACCGTGTCGAGCAAGTCCTCGGCCATGCCGGATCGTTCGAGGATCAGGCCCATGAAGGTGAAGAAGGGAATGGCCAGCAGCGTGTCGTTGCGCATGATGCCGAAGACGCGCTCCGGGAGCGCCTGGAACAGCGCCGGCGTCAGCAGACCCAGCTCGATGCCGATCAGACCGAAGAGGAGGCCGTTCGCGGCGAGCGCGAAGGCGACCGGGAAACCCATCAAAAGGAAAAGAACAAGCGCCGCGAACATCAGCGGCGCCATGTTCTCAATGAGGAAGGCGGCCATCGTGTGTGGTTCCCGGTCTCTTAGGAGTGGCTGTGCATCTTCTCGCCGGGCTGGTCAATGAGACCGGCCAGGAAGGCGATGCGTTTGATCAGCTCGGACACCGCCTGCAAGGTCAGCAGGAAGAAACCGGCAGGAACCAGGATCTTGGCCGGCCAGCGGATCAGGCCGCCGGCGTCGCTCGACATTTCCTTGGTGATGAAGCTGTCCCAGAACATCGGCCAGGAGAGCCACATGATCAGGATGGCCATCGGGAACAGGAAGACGACGATCCCGAAGATGTCCACCATGCACTGGACGCGCCTGGAGAAGCGGCCGAGCACGATGTCGATGCGGATGTGTTCGTTGCGCAGGAACGTGTAGCCCGAGCACAACAGGAAAATCGCGGAGAACAGGTACCATTGCAGCTCAAGCCAGGCGTTGGAGCTGTAATGGAGGCTGTAGCGGATGGTCGCGTTGCCGGCGCTGACAATCACGGCGACCAGCACCAGCCAATAAACGAGTTTGCCGATGCCGTCGTTGACAGCATCGATCAGCCCGCTGATTCGGAGCAGGAACCTCAACGGAGAGCCTCCCTGTTGGTTTGGGACGGGTGTATTCCCGCCCGTTCCTTTTGTTGCCCTGTGAACGGTGGCGCTGGGCGCCGGTTCAATCTTTTATGGTAACACCATGGGGTGTTTGCTGCGGCAATATTCCGCAGGTCGCCCTGGCAGCGCAAGAGCTTGAAAGCCTTTATACGTGATTGCCCCAATAGTCTCCGATCGCTGGCAATCCGGCGATCGATCGGTCAGTCTTCCGGATCGTTCGGCAAGCGGAACCAGCCGTCGCGGCCCAGCGCCTCCAGGGGACGGAAGTTGGCCTTGTAGGCCATCTTGCGGCTCTGGGCGATCCAATAGCCGAGATAGACGTAGGGCAACCCGTCCGTCTGGGCGCGCTCCAGCAGGCCGAGGATCATGAAGCTGCCCAGGCTGCGGCGGTCCTGGCGGGGGTCGTAGAAGCTGTAGACCGCGGAATAGCCGTCGGTCAGCCGGTCGGTCAGCATGCAGCCGACCAGCCGCCCCTCCGCGTCGCGGGCCTCGAACAGGCTGGTGTCGGCCCGCCCCTCGTCGATCATGGCGGCGAAGTCGGCCATGGCCATGCGCGCCATGTCGGATTCGCCGTGGCGGGAGTTCTGGTAGAGCGAGAACAGCCGGTACTGCTCCGTCGTGGCGGCGGCGGGCGCCTCCGCCAGCGTCAGGTCGCCGTTGGCCCGGCGGACCCGCTTCTGCGACCGGGTGGGGACGAAGGCGGCCACCGGGATGCGGACCGGGACGCAGGCCTGGCAGTTCGGGCAGACCGGCCGGTAGACGATGTCGTGGCTGCGCCGGAAGCCGGCGCGCGACAGGGTGGAATTAACCTCCGACGAATAGGGCCCCAACAGCCGGGTGAACAGCTTGCGCTCCACCCGACCCGGCAGGTAGGGGCAGGGCATCGGCCCGGACCGGAAGAACTGCTGGAGCGGGCGGAGTTGCGGCTGGATGACCGACATCGGCTGGCTGACTTCTGAATCACCGGCCCGTGGGTCGGCTGTTGGGGGTCTGCGGCTGGAGAGGGTGCTGAACGGTTGCTTCAAGCAGGCTACTGGGACTGGCTCTGGGTCATGGGGACGGTGTCCTGGCCGAAGAAGGCGCGTCCGATCTCGGTGGTGATGCCGCAGAGCTGGGCCTGCACGCCGTCGAGATACTCGTGCAGGCCGAGCTGGATCACCTCCTCGATCGGGCGTGTCAGAAGCGCGCCGAGCAGCTCGTCCACCTTCTCCATCGCCTCGCTGCCGTTGCGCAGGGTGTAACGGGATTTCAGGCGGGTCAAGAGGCCGTCGATCTGTCGCACACACATCACAACCGATCGCGGGAAGCCCTCGTTGAACATCATGAAGCCGGCGACCGTGGTGGGCGACATGCCGCGCGGGTAGACGCGCCGGAAGGCGTGGTACCCGGCGGCGGAGCGCAGCACCGTTGTCCACTGGCTCATGTCCAGGGTCGAGCCGACCACGACGGGGGAGGGCAGCAGCGTGTGGTACTTGATGTCGAGCAGGCGGGTGGTCTGGTCCGCCCGCTCGATGTATTTGCCGAGCTGGTAGAAGTACCAGCCCTGGTCGCGGTAGAAGGTGCCCTCGGTGATGCCGGTGTGGGTCTGGCACTCCTCCTTGATCCAGGTGCAGACCTTGGAGAGGTTGGAGAGGGCCACGTCCTTGCCGTTCATCTCCACCAGCTTGTTGTGGAACACGTTGATCTGCGTCCACATCTCGGTGGAGATCCACGGGCGCAGGACGCGGGCGTTCTCCCGCGCCATGCGCAGCATGGACACCAGCGAGTTCGTGTGCTGGGTGTCGAACATGTAGTAATGGACCACCGCCTCCGCCGTCGGGCGGTCGTGGCGGCTGAAGAAGTCCTTCTCGTCGGCGTTGAGCTGGACGATGGAGAACCAGTTGGTCATCCCCCGCGTGTCGCGCGCGAAGGTCTCATGCACGTCCAGGATACGGGCGAGATTTTCGGCGCGCTCCATGTAGCGCGCCATCCAGAAAATGCATTCGGCGTAACGGGCCAGCAGATTCACGACGCGCTCCCTTCCTGTGACCCATCCTGGAGCACCCCATCCTGGAGTACCCAGGTGTCCTTGGACCCGCCGCCCTGCGACGAGTTGACGATCAGCGTGCCCTTCTTCAGCGCCACGCGGGTCAGGCCGCCGGGCAGCACCCAGGTGTTCTTGCCCGTGATGGCGAAGGGGCGCAGATCGACGTGGCGGGGATCGATGCCGTCGTCGGTCACGGTGGGGCAGACGGACAGGTCGACCACCGGCTGGCTGATGTAGTTGGACGGATCGGCCAGCAGCTTGGCCCGGCAATCCGCCAACTCCTCCTTGCTGGCGCGCGGGCCGATGGTGATGCCGTAGCCGCCGGCCTCGCCGACCGGCTTCACCACCAGCTTGTCCAGGTTGTCCAGCGTGTACTTCAGCGCGTCGGCCTCGCGGCAGATGCGGGTGTCCACGTTGGGGATGATCGCCTCCTGGTCCAGGTAGTATTTGATCATCCGCGGGACGTAGCAGTAGATCGCCTTGTCGTCCGCCACGCCGGTGCCGACGGCGTTGGCCAGCGCCACGTTGCCCTTGCGGTAGGCCTCCATGATGCCCGGCACGCCCAGCATGCTGTCCGGGTTGAAGGCCTTGGGGTCGAGGAAAGCGTCGTCGATGCGGCGGTAGATCGAATCGACTCGCGCCAGACCGTTGGTGGTCTTCATGTAGACGCGGTCGTTCTCCACCACCAGATCGCGGCCCTCGACCAGCGGCACGCCCATCTCGCGCGCCAGGAAGATGTGCTCGAAATAGGCGGAGTTGTAGGAGCCGGGCGACAGCAGCACGACCTGCGGGTCGGCCACGTCCTGCGGCGCGATCTCCATCATCGCGTCGAGCAGCTTGTGCCCGTAATTGTCCACCGGGCGGATGCCGATGTCCTGCATCAGGTCGGGGAACACGCGCTGCATCATGTGGCGGTTCTCGACCACGTAGGACACGCCGGACGGCACGCGCCCGTTGTCCTCCAGCACGCGGAACGTCCCCTCGCGGTCGCGGACCAGATCCGTGCCCATGATGTGGATGTAGGTGTCGAACGGCACGTCCAGCCCGACCATCTGCGGCCGGAAGCAGCCGTTGCCCAGCACGAGGTCGGCGGGGATCACCCCGTCCTTCAAGATCTTCTGGTCGTGGTAGATGTCGTGGAGGAACAGGTTCAGCGCCGTGACGCGCTGGGTGATTCCCGCCTCCAGATGCGCCCATTCCTTGGCCGAGATCACCCGGGGAATGATGTCGAAGGGAAGGATCCGGTCCACCGCGTCCTTGTTCGAATAGACGAGGAAGGTGATGCCCAGATTGTACAGTTCTCGTTCGGCGTCCTGCGACCGCCGCAACAGATCCCCGAAGTTCAGACCGGCCAGTCTCTGCCGGATCAGCGCCGAGTGCTCGGCTGGATAATCACGGCCTCCGAACAATTCGTCGTAGTAAAGGCCGGGATCATAGTTCGTCAAAAGGTCAGTCGCCTTGCCTTCGGGTACGCTCACAGACTCCCCCGCAGCTAACGCCCTTGATTGACCGCTGCCGTGTGGCAATGGTGTCTGGCGCGAAGTATGAACCATCACTTCGCCATTTGAACAGGGCAAACATTCCCCGCGTTGTGCGGCGCATCGACAAAACAAGAAGGGGTACGTTCAAAGGCAAGGAACTAACGCCTTGGTACCAGCGCCACATCGGCTTTGGTATCAGTTCGTCGCGGCGGGCGGGGTTGCGGTCTTGCTTTCGCGCAGCAGCACCATGCTGATGCGGCGGTTGCGCGGGCTGCCCGGCTGGTCGGGAACCAGCAGGTCGCGGTCGGCGCGGCCGATCACGTCCTGGACGCGCTCCTCCGGGATGCCGCCGGCGATCAGGGCGCGGCGGGTGGCGTTGGCGCGTTCGGTGGAGAGGTCCCAGTTGTCGCGCCCGGCCCCGGAGGTGAAGGGGATGCCGTCGGTGTGGCCGCTGATCGACAGCTTGTTGGGCAGTTTGGCGAGCGCCTTGGCCACCTGCATGACGAGCTGGCGGGTCTGCGGGTACATCTGGCCCGACCCGCCGGGGAACATCGAGACTCGGTCCTGGTCGACGATCTGGATCCGCAGGCCCTCGGGCGTCTGGTCGATCATCAGGTTCTGGGCCAGCGGCTCCAGTTCCGGCACGGACTGGATGGCCTGACGGATCTCGGTGGCGGCCTGCTGGAACTGGCGGGCCTCCTTCTGGGCGTCCTGCAGCTTCTCGCCGCCCTCCTTCACGCGCTCCGCGAAGTCGGACAGCCGCTCGCCCGGCTTCTGGCCGGGGATGCCGAGCTGCTTGGCCTGCTCCTCCAGCCGCTTCTGGTAGTCGAGCCGCGACTCGTTGGACTTCTGCTCGGCGGTCGAGGCGGTCGAGGCGGGCGGCGGCGGGGCGGCGTCCGTCGGGTCGTTCGCCTCGTCGTCCTCCTGGGCCGAGTGGCCGGGCGGACCGGAGACCGGCACATCGGCGGACATCGGCGAGGAGGGGGACATCTGGGCGCCGGGTGCCGTGATGGTGCGCCCGCCCAGCATGCCGCCGGACCCGGAGGTCTCGCGGCTGACCGAGCTGGGCGAGAAATAGTCCGCGATGCCCTTGCGCTGGTCCGAAGTGGTGACGTTGAGCAACCACAGCAGCAGGAAGAAGGCCATCATCGCCGTCACGAAGTCGGCATAGGCGACTTTCCAGGCGCCGCCATGGTGGCCGCCATGGCCACCCTTCTTCTTCTTGATGATGATCGGCTGTTCGCCGCCGGACGGGTTCGCTGACATGAAGCCTTGCTGAGTGGGCCTTGTGGTTGGGCATTCGCGGTCCGTGCGGACACCCGAAGGGTGGGGCGTTATCCTTAAGATCCGTTTAATGCGACGGGGGGCGGCTTCCGGCCGCTTCCGGGCGGTCCTGTGCAAAGGTCCGGGGCAGATGCGGCTTGCGCCGACGGTCCGGCTGGGTTAATCCCGCTGTTTCGCCGCAGCACCCTCGCCCCAATAACCGACGAGCCCACACAGGCCGCCATGACCATCGATTCTCAGGCCTTCGACTCGCGGGCCTTCCGCAACGCCCTCGGATGCTTCGCCACCGGCATCGCCGTGGTCACCACCGTCGCACCGGACGGCGAGCCGATCGGCGTGACCGTGAACTCCTTCTCGTCGGTATCACTCGACCCGCCGCTGGTGCAGTTCTGCCTGGGCCGGGCGGCCATGTCCTTCGAGGCCTTCACCACCGCGCCATCCTTCGCGGTGAACATCCTGGCCGAAGACCAGGCGGAGCTGTCCAACCGCTTCTCGCGCCGCGACCTCCAGGAGCGCTGGGACGGGGTGGGGGTCGAGCGCTGGGACAGCGGGGTGCCGATCCTCACTGGTTGCCTCGCCACCCTGGAATGCGACCGCGAGCATGTCTACGACGGCGGCGACCACGTCATCATCGTGGGCCGCGTCCGCCGCCTGTCCGGCAGCGAGGACGGCAAGCCGCTGCTCTACTTCCGCGGCGCCTATTCGCAGCTTCCCTGAGCCGGGCCCCGGATCAGGCGATCTGGCTCAGGAGATGTCCGTCATCAGCTCCGTCGGGAAGCCCGCCTCCTCCATGTGGGCGACGAGGCGCTGGACGTGGCTGCGCCCGCGGGTTTCGAGCACCACGTCGATCTCGGCCATGCGCACCGGCACGTCGTGGAACAGGCGCTGGTGGTGCACCTCGACGATGTTCGCCCCGGCCTCGCCGAGCAGGCGGGCGACCCGGGCGAGCGCGCCGGGGGCGTCGGTGATGCCGATGCGCAGCCGCACCATGCGCCCCTCGTAGACCAGCCCGCGAGTCAGCACCTGCGCCAGGATGCGCGCGTCGATGTTGCCGCCGGACACCACGATGCCCACCCGCTTGCCGCGGAACCGCTCCGGATCGTCCAGCACCGCGGCCAGACCCGCCGCCCCGGCCCCCTCGGCGACCAGCTTCTGCACGGTGGCGAGGCGGTAGACGGCCTCCTCCAGCCGCGGCTCGCCGACCTCGACCACCGCGTCCACGTGCCGGCGGACCAGCGGCAGGGTGACGGCGCCGGGGGCCTTGACGGCGATGCCGTCGGCGATGGTGGCGCCGCCGCAGGTGATGGGCTGCCCGGCCAGCGCCTGGCGCATCGACGGGAACATGGCGCACTCCACCCCGATCACCGCGATGTCCGGCTTCAGCGCCTTGGCCGCCACCGCCATGCCGCCGATCAGCCCGCCGCCGCCCACCGGCACCACCAGCATCTCCAGGTCCGGCGCGGCGTCGAGCAACTCCAGGGCGGCGGTGCCCTGGCCGGCGGCGATCAGCGGGTCGTCGTAGGGATGAACGAAGGTCAACCCCTCGCGCGCCGCCAGCTCCTGGGCATAGGCCGCCGCGTCGCTCAGCGTCTCGCCGTGCAGCTCGACCCGCGCGCCGAGGCTTTCCGTGCGCTCCACCTTGGTGAAGGGGGTGAAGGAGGGCATCACGATGACCGAGCGGATGCCCAGCCGCGTGGCGTGGCAGGCCACCGCCTGGGCGTGGTTGCCCGCCGACATGGCGATCACCCCGGCCCGCCGCTCCGCCTCGCCCAGCGACAACAGCTTGTTGAGCGCCCCGCGCTCCTTGAAGGAACCGGTGAGATGCTGATTCTCCAGCTTCAGCACCACCGAGCAGCCGGTGATCTCCGACAGCCGGGGCGAGGCTTCGGTGGGGGTGACGGGGAGGTGGCCGCCGATCCGCGCGGCGGCGGCGCGGACGTCGTCCAGGGTGACGGTTAAGCTCGGGGCCGGCTCGGTCATGGCGAACTCCCTGGACGGGTGGGGGACAGCGTCAGCAGCCTGGCGCCGTCACGGGCGAGCGTGCCGCGGTCGCCGGCCAGCCGCAGCCCCACCCCGTCGCGCCAGCCCTGCACCAGATCCCCCCAATGGGGCGACAGCGGGTTGCCCGACTGGCCGGTGGCGATGGAGAAGCGGGAGTTGCCGAGATCCGCCAGATCGTAGACCGCGCGCAGCCCCGGACCATGGACGTGGGAGAAAGGGGCTTGCTGGTCGCGCACGCGGGTGGTGCCGCGGTTGACGGTGAAGGCGCCGCCGCCGGTCGGGATCGACAGGTCGAACATCGAACCGAGCAGAGGCACCCGGCCGAGCAGCCGGTGGTTCAGGGCGGCCTTGTGTTCCGCCCCCCAGCGCCAGCCGTTCATGTCCGTTCCGTGACGCCGCTCGATCTCGGCCAGCGCCGTTTTCAGGGAGCCGGCGAGCATGGTGGCGCAGTCCTCGCGGGCCGGCGTCGTTCGGTCGTCGCACCACTGCGGCGCCTGGGTCAGCACGCGGTGCAGGGCGCGCGGGCGCAGGTCCCAGTAGCTTTGGAACAGCGGCCCCAGCTCGTCGGCGAAGACGCGGCGCACCAGCTCGCGCTCCCACCACGAGAAGATCAGCGGCTCGGCCCGGTCGCGGTCCATCCGCCCGTCCCAGCCGGCCAGACGGTCCAGCGCGGCGCGGGCCCGCCCGTCGAGGTCGGGCGCGTTGCGCAGCGGCTCCAGCATCAGCGGCAGCAGGTCGCGCGCCGGCAGGGACAGCTCGTCCATCTGCTGGGCGGCGACCTCCTCCACCGTGTGCGGGCCGTCGCCGAGCATCTGCACGATCCGCTCGGCGCGGGCGGGGTCCGGCCATTCGGTCGCCAGGGCGTAGGGGTAGCCGGGGCCGACCACCGCGTTGTTGGCGTTGACGAACTGGCCCGACGGCGGATCGACCGCCTGGGGCAGAGCGTCGAAGGGAATGTAGCCGATCCAGTCGTGCTCGCCGGTCCAGCCCGGCACCGGAACGCGCCCGTCGCCGCCGCGCCGCACCGGGACCAGCGCCGGCGACAGGAAGCCCAGCGTCCCCGCCGTGTCGGCGTAGACGACGTTCTGCTGCGGCGCCACATGGAGGAACAGCGCCTCGCGCACCGCCGCGGCGTCGGCGGCGTGGTTGAGGCGGTACAGCGCCTCCGCCGTGGTGTCGGCGGCCGACAGGCCGGGGAAGGCCAGCGCCAGCACATGGCCCTCCGGCGTGGCGTCGGCGGTCTCCGGGCCGGTCAGCACCGGGCCGTGCCGCGTCTCGCGCACGGTCAGCGTCTCGTCCGGCTGGCCGGCGATGCGGATCGTCTCCCGGCGCGTCTCGAAGGCCGCGCTGCCGTCCGGCGTCAGGTAACGGCCGGGGTCCTGCGGGTCGAGCTTCTCGATGAACAGGTCCTGGGTGTCGCTGTGGGTGGTGGTGAAGCCCCAGGCGACGCGCCCGTTGTGCCCCAGGATGTGAAGCGGCACGCCGGGGATGGTCGCCCCGGCGATGCGGTGTTCCGGAGTCACGATGCGCGCCAGATACCAGAGGATCGGCGCCTCCAGCCCGAGATGGGGATCGTTGGCGATGATCGGCTTGCCGGTCGCGCTGCGCGCGCCGGTCAGCGCCCATTCGTTGGACGCGGTGTCGAAGCCGAGGTCGGGCAATGCTGCCAGCGCGCCTTGCAGGTCCATGCCGTCGAGCGCCGCCGCCAGGGTCACCGGGGCGGTGGGGTCGGAGTCCGGGAACAGGTCGCGCATCTGCTCCGGCGTCAGGCTTTTCAGGGCGCTGGCGCGGAACAGCTCGTCCCGCGAATCGCCGGAGAGCTGGAGCGCCATCAGCTTGCCCCAGACGAGGCTGTCGGCGGGCCGCCAGGGCTCCGGCGTGTGGCGCAGGAGCTGGAATTCGATGGGCAGCGCCTCGCGCCGCGTCTCCATCCAGGCGTTGACCCCGGCGGCGTAGGCGTCGAAGGCCGTGCGGGCCTCCGGCGACAGCTCCTCATAGGCCTCCTCGGCGCGGCGGTAGACGCCCAGCGTGCGCATGGAGCGGTCGAGCCGCAGCGCCCAGTCGCCGAAGCGCGTGCCGACCAGCTCGGCGAGCCGCCCGGCGCCGCCGCGCCGCATCGTCTCCATCTGCCACAGCCGGTCCTGGGCGTGGACGTAGCCGAGCGCGAAATAGGCGTCCCGCTCGGTGGCGGCGAAGATGTGCGGGATGGCGTTGCGGTCGCGCAGGACCTCCACCGGGCCTTCGATCCCGGGGACGGTGGCCGCGCCCTCGTAGGCCGGGGTCTGCTGGCGAAGCCACAGCAGGAACCCGCCCGCCCCCAGCACCGGCACCACGACCGCCAGGGCGAGAACGGCGGCCAGGATGGCCAGGGGCTTGCGGACGGCGCGGGGAATCATCGGAAGACCACAGCTCGGAAAGGGGGCTTGGAAAGGGGTTCGACAGACAGAGATGGGGATGGGGCCCGCACGGGGCCATGCTCCTCAATTCCGCTTGCGGGCCTCGCAATCCGGACTTACGGGGCCGTGGCTTCCTTCAGGTATTCGACGAGATCGCGGCGGTCGGACGCGCTGGTGATGGTCTGCATGGGCATCTTGCTGCCGGGGGTCATCACGTCGGGGCCGATCTCGAACAGGCGGGCCACCGCCGCCTCGTCCCAGACGATCCCGCTGCCCTTCAGCGCCGCGGAGTAGTGATAGCCCGCCACCGCCCCGGCGGTGCGCCCGAACAGCCGCCACAGCGTCGGGCCGGCGCGGTTGCCGCCGTCCGGAGTCAGCGTGTGGCAGAAGGCGCAGGCGCGGAACAGGGCCTTGCCGCGCTCCGCATCGGGCGCCGCTTTGGGCGCGTCGTCGCCCAGCGCGGGGGTGCCGGCGGCCAACAGCAGGAGGACGGCCAGCGGCAGCTTCCCTCTCACGGGATGTCGTCCGGATCGGTGACGGTCAGCGCGACCACGGACGTGTTGATGAGCAGCTTCCCGGCGTTCTCGAAATTCACGGTGACGCGATCGCCGATGGCCGACTGCACCTGACCCAGACCCCAGTCCGGACGGCCGGGGTGGCGCACCCAGGCGCCGGGAACCAGTGAATCGTCCATGCCGCGCCTCCTGCATCCGCCGGAATTGGTTATCGCTTTCGCGGGATGACCGCGGAAAAGCGGCGGCATCCGCGCCCCTGGAATGATACAAACGAACGTCGCCGCCGGCCATCCCCATGGGGTGCCGGCATGCAACAGAATGCCGCCCGGCCGGAGGAAGTTCCCAAACCTGCGGCCATGGTCGCCACCCGGTTCCCCGGAGGCCGGCCGTCAACGATCTGGAGACCCCCCGTGCCGCTTGACATCCGCGTGATCGAGCTTGTCGCCTCCCGCATCTGCCACGACCTCGTGAGCCCGGTGGGAGCGATCCGCAACGGGTTGGAGCTGATCGAGGAGATGGAGGACGAACCCGCCGGCGGCTTCATGGGCGAGGCGGTGAAGCTGATCGAGCATTCCTCCGGGCAGGCCGACCGGCGGCTGCGCGTCTTCCGGCTGGCCTACGGCCTCGCCGGGCGGGAGCAGAAGGGCTTCGGCGACACCCGCTCCTCCGCGCAGGGGCTTCTGGAGGGCGGGCGCACCACGCTGGACTGGCCGGCGGGCGTGCCGAACGACCAGCTCGCCTTCAAGCGCGGCGCGTCGAAGGTGCTGCTCAACGTCATCATCCTGGCCGACGAGGCGCTGACCCACGGCGGCACCATCACCGTCGCGGCGGAGGGGGACGAGCAGGCGGGGCGCTTCACCATCACCGCCGCCGGGCGCCCCGGCGCCCTCAAGGACGAGTCCGCGGCGGCGCTGGCCGGCACGGTGGCCGCCGCCGACCTCACCCCGCGCAGCATCCACGCCTACATGACCGGGCGTTTCGCCGAGGACGACGGCTATCGCGTCGCGGCCACGCCCTCCGGGCCGGACCGGCTGGTCTTCTCCGTCGAGTGGTGACGCGGCCCCCGCCGGGGGCGTGATCCGCGCATCGACCCGCTTCAAACCGCCGCCGGTCCGGTGCGCGGCGCTTCGCCATGCCCGCGTGGCGCGCGCCCGGCGGTCATAGGCCGGGACGGCGGCACCGGCCTTGCGGGCTGTGACCTTGGGCCGGGTGGCTCGGCGTGACGGCGGAGCCCAAGAGTGGTATCGAAGGAGGTAAGGTTCTCTTAATCAGTGTTTGACAGGCTCCGACCGTAGCTGGAATGGCCCGTACCGGCGGCGTCGCGCACGCCGCCCTCCGGACGGCCCGGCCGGAAACGGATACAATTGCGGGCGTGGGGATCGCGACATGGATGATCTGCTCTCCGAATTCCTGACGGAAACCAACGAGAACCTGTCGGTTCTCGACGTGGAACTGGTCCGTCTGGAGCAGAATCCCAACAATCCGGAACTTCTGTCGAACATTTTCCGTCTGGTGCACACCATCAAGGGCACCTGCGGCTTCCTCGGCCTGCCGCGCCTGGAGAAGGTCGCGCACGCCTCGGAAAACGTGCTGGGCAAGTTCCGCGACGGGGAATTGACCATCAACCCTGAGGCGGTCTCGCTGATCCTTCAGGCGCTGGACACCATCAAGAGCCTGCTGGCGGTGCTGGAGGCGACGGAGGCGGAGCCGCCGGGCGACGACCTGCCGCTGATCGAGCGGCTGAACCTGTGCGCCGAAGGCAAGCTGGGCGCCGCCGCCGCTCCGGCCAAGCCCGCCGCGGCCCCGGTGCCGCCGCCGGCCCCGGCGGTCGCGGCGGCGGAGGAAACCCCGGTGTCCTCCTCGGGCAACCTCACGCTGGACGAGCTCGAGGCGATCTGGAACGCCACCCCCGGCCCGACCAGCACCGCGCTGGCCCCGGTCGCCGCGGAGGCGGCGGACGAGCCCGCCCCTTCGCACGATCTGGTGGTTCCGGATCCCGATCCGGTGCCCGCCGCCGCCAAGATGCCCGCTCCCGCCGCGGAAGCCGCGTCCGGCGCCGGTGCGGGCGGCGAGGCCGCGACGAAGGAGTCGGCGGTCGCCGCGCAGACCATCCGCGTCAACGTGGACCTGCTCGAAAACCTGATGACCATGGTGTCGGAGCTGGTGCTGACCCGCAACCAGCTCCTCCAGATCCTGCGGTCGCAGAAGGAGAGCGAGTTCGCCGCCCCGCTGCAGCGCCTGAACCACGTGACGTCGGAGCTGCAGGAAGGCGTCATGAAGACGCGCATGCAGCCCATCGGCAACGCCTGGGCCAAGCTGCCGCGTCTGGTGCGCGACCTGTCGCACGAACTGGGCAAGAAGATCGACCTCCAGATGCTCGGCGCCGACACCGAGCTGGACCGCCAGGTGCTGGAGCTGATCAAGGATCCGCTGACGCACATGGTGCGCAACTCCGCCGACCACGGCCTGGAGGTGCCCGCCGACCGTGTGCGCTCGGGCAAGTCGGAGACCGGCCGCATCACGCTGAACGCCTATCACGAGGGCGGCCACATCATCATCGAGATCCAGGACGACGGTAAGGGCCTGGCGATCGACCGGATCAAGCAGAAGGCGATCCAGAACGGGATGGCCTCGGAAGGCGAGCTGGCGGCGATGTCCGACCAGCAGATCATCCAGTTCATCATGAAGCCCGGCTTCTCGACCGCGGCGAAGGTCACCAACGTGTCGGGCCGCGGCGTCGGCATGGACGTGGTCAAGACCAACATCGAGAAGATCGGCGGCACGATCGAGATCAAGTCCCAGCAGGGCAAGGGCTCGACCTTCGTCATCAAGATCCCGCTGACGCTGGCCATCGTCTCCGCCCTGATCGTGGAGTGCGCCGGCGAGCGCTTCGCCATCCCGCAGATCAGCGTGGTCGAGCTGGTGCGCGCCGCCGCCGACAGCGAGCACACCATCGAGCGGCTGAAGGGCACGCCGGTCCTGCGCCTGCGCAACCGCCTGCTGCCGCTGGTCTCGCTGCAGGAGCTGCTGCGGCTGGACGACCAGGAGGGCGGCGAGAAGAAGACCGACGAGACCTTCATCGTGGTCACGCAGGTCGGCACCTACACCTTCGGCATCATGGTCGACCGCGTGTTCGACACCGAGGAAATCGTGGTGAAGCCGGTGGCGCCGATCCTGCGCCACATCGAGATGTTCTCGGGCAACACCATCCTCGGCGACGGCTCGGTCATCATGATCCTCGACCCCAACGGCATCGCGTCGGCGACCGGCGAGATGGCCATGGGCGAGACCGCGTCGAAGGAGGCGACCTCCGTCCAGGCGACCCGCCAGGAGGACAAGATGGCCCTCCTGCTGTTCCGCGCCGGGGCCGGCGCGCCGAAGGCGGTGCCGCTGTCGCTGGTCGCCCGCCTGGAGGATGTCGACCTCGCCAGCGTCGAATCGTCCAACGGCATGCCGGTGGTCCAGTACCGCGGCAAGCTGATGCCGCTGGTGCCGATCGACCCGGGCTTCATGATCGGCCAGGAAGGCCGCCAGCCGGTTCTGGTCTTCGCCGACGGCGACCGGTCGATGGGCCTGATCGTCGACGAGATCGTCGACATCGTGGAGGAGCGTCTGGTGGTGCAGCTCACCGCCGACCGTCCGGGCCTGATGGGCTCGGCGATCATCGCCGGCAAGGCGACGGACGTGATCGACGCGGGCTTCTTCCTGACCCAGGCCTACAAGGATTGGTTCGGCTCGTCCTCGACCGATGGTTACGAGGAGGAGAGGACGCTCCAGCGCGTGCTGCTGGTCGACGACAGCCCCTTCTTCCGCAATCTGCTGACCCCGCTGCTGTCGGTCGCCGGCTACGACGTCACCGCCGTGGAGAACGCCAACGAGGCGCTGGCGCTCTGCGAGGCGGGCGAGGACTTCGACGTCATCGTCTCCGACATCGAGATGCCGGGCATGAGCGGCTTCGACTTCGCCGAGGCGGTCCGCCAGGGTGGCACCCGCTGGAGCGGCACGCCGATGGTCGCCCTGTCCAGCCACGCCTCCCCGCGCGACCTCGACCGCGGCCGTCAGGCCGGGTTCACCGACTATGTCGCCAAGTTCGACCGTGACGCGCTGCTGTACGCGCTGCAGCAGACCCTGTCCGAGCAGAAAGGTGCCGCATGAGCAACGCCAAGCTGCCCGCCACCACCAAGAAGTCCAAGGGCGACGAGATCACCTCCGGTGGCAGCCAGGACTATGTGACCATGACGATCGCCGACCAGCTGTTCGGCATCCCGGTCCTCCAGGTCCAGGACGTGCTGGGGCACCAGCGGATCACCCGCATCCCGCTGGCCCCGCCGGAGGTTGCCGGTTCGCTGAACCTGCGCGGGCGCATCGTCACCGCCATCGACGTGCGCCTGCGGCTCGGCCTGACGTCGCGCCCGAAGGACAAGCCGGGCATGTCCATCGTGGTGGACCTGCGCGGCGAACTCTACAGCCTGATGGTCGATTCGGTGGGGGAGGTGCTGAGCCTCTCCAACGATGACTTCGAGCGCAACCCGGCCACCCTCGACCCGCGCTGGCGCGAGGTGTCCACGGGCATCTATCGCCTGAACGGTCAGCTCATGGTGGTCCTGGACGTGCCGCGTCTGCTGAACTTCACCACGATGGAAGCGGCCTGAGGCGAAACCCCGGTCGGTGTTCAAAGCGAAGCCTGAGGCCCGTTCACCATGAAAGTTTGCCTGGTCGTCGATGACAGCCGCGTGGTCCGCAAGGTCGCGCGGAAGATTCTGGAAGAGCTGCACTTCGCCTGCACCGAGGCGGAGGACGGCAAGCAGGCCATGGAGGCCTGCGCTCAGAAGATGCCGGACGCCATCCTGCTCGATTGGAACATGCCGGTGATGACCGGCATCGAGTTCCTGCGCCGTCTGCGCAAGATGAGCGGCGGGGATCTTCCGAAGGTCGTGTTCTGCACCACGGAGAACGACCTCGCCCACATCCAGGAGGCGCTGTCCGCCGGGGCGAACGAGTACATCATGAAGCCGTTCGACAGCGACATCATCCAGACCAAGTTCCAGCAGGTCGGGCTGCTGTGACGGGCGGAATCTCCGCGCCGCGCACCGTTCCGACCCTGAAAGGCTGATTGCGTTATGTCCGATCGTTTCGGCAGACCTCCTCCCCCCGCGCCGGCGGGGCATCCGACCGGCGCGGCCGGCGGCGATCCCGTCCGGGTGATGGTGGTCGACGATTCCGCCGTCATTCGTGGCCTTCTGACCCGCGCGCTGGAAGGCGACACCGAAATCCGCGTGGTCGCGTCGGTGGGCGACGGCCAGATGGCTGTCAACGCCCTGCAGCGCAACTCGCTCGACGTCATCGTCCTCGACATCGAGATGCCGGTGATGGACGGGCTGACCGCCATCCCGAAGCTGCTGGCGGTGGCGCCGCAGGTGAAGATCATCATGGCCTCCACGCTGACTCTGCGTGGGGCCGACATCTCCATGCGCTGCCTGTCGGCCGGGGCCGCCGACTACATCCCCAAGCCGACCTCCACCCGCGAGATCGGCGGGGCGGACGCCTTCAAGCGCGAGCTGGTGTCGAAGGTCAAGGCGCTGGGCGCCGCCGCCCGCCGCGCCGGCTCCCGCACCCGCGGCGAACTGCGCCCGCTGAACCCGGTGCCCGCCGCCTTCCTGAAGCGCGAGCCGCCGCCCGTCACGCTGCGTCCGGCCCCCGCCGTCGGTTCCGTCGGTCAGATCAAGCCGGACGTGATCGCCATCGGCAGCTCCACGGGCGGCCCGCAGGCGCTGTTCGAGGTGCTGGCCCATCTGAAGGCCGGCGTGACCCAGCCGATCCTGATCACCCAGCACATGCCGGCGACCTTCACCACCATCCTGGCCGAGCACATCACCCGCCAGTGCGGGCTGAACGCCCAGGAGGCGAAGGACGGCGAGCCGATCGTGTCGGGGCGCTGCTACATCGCGCCGGGCGACTTCCACATGCTGGTGACCCAGCGCGCGGGCGCCAACGTGATCTCGCTGACCAAGGACCCGCCCGAGAATTTCTGCCGTCCGGCGGTGGACCCGATGATGCGGTCCACCCTCCGCGCCTTCGGCGGGCGCAAGGTCCTGGCCTGCATCCTGACCGGCATGGGGCAGGACGGGCTGAAGGGCTGCACCGAGGTGGTGAACGCCGGCGGCACCCTGATCGCGCAGGACGAGGCGTCCAGCGTCGTGTGGGGCATGCCGGGCGCCGTCGCCCAGGCGGGAATCTGCTCGGCGGTGCTGCCGCTCAAGGAAATCGGTCCCTACATCCGCAAGTTCGCATCGAGGGCAGCATGAGAGTCGAAGATTTCGACATGTTCTCCACGCTGCTCAAGCAGCGTTCCGGTCTGGTCCTGACCCGGGACAAGGCCTACCTGCTCGAATCCCGGCTGATGCCGGTGGCGCGCAAGTGGAACATGAAGGGGCTGGAGGAGCTGGCCTCCACCGTGCGGACGCGCAAGGACGAGGCGCTGCTGCGCGACATCACGGAGGCGATGACGACCAACGAGTCGTCCTTCTTCCGCGACCAGAAGCCCTTCGACCAGTTCAAGCAGATCGTCCTGCCGAAGCTGATGGCGGCGCGGGCGGCGAAGCGGTCGATCCGCATCTGGTCGGCGGCCTGCTCGTCCGGGCAGGAAGCCTACTCGCTGGCCATGCTGCTGAGCGAGGACGCGGCGAAGCTGGCCGGCTGGCGGATCGAGATCGTCGGCACCGACATCTCGGCGGAGATGGTGGAGCGCTCCAAGTCGGGCATCTACACCCAGTTCGAGGTGCAGCGCGGCCTGCCGATTCAAATGCTGGTGAAGCATTTCAAGCAGCAGGGCGACAAGTGGCAGATCAGCCAGCAGCTTCGCCAGATGGCCTCGTTCCGCGAGTTCAACCTGCTGGGCGACCTGTCCGCGCTGGGGCAGTTCGACATCGTGTTCTGCCGCAACGTGCTGATCTATTTCGACCAGCCGACCAAGACCAAGGTGCTGGAGGCGATCGCCCGCCAGATGCCGCAGGACGGGGTGCTCTATCTCGGCGGCGCGGAAACCGTGCTGGGCATCACCGACCGCTTCAAGCCGGTGGAAGGGCAGCGCGGCCTCTACAGCCTGGGTGGTTTCCAGGTGCCGAGCGGGCTCAAGGCGGCCGTGTGATTCAAAAGGGTTCGGCTTAAGGCGGTGTGACGGTGAGACGGTCGGCGGCGCCTTCTTCCATGATCCAACGGCGGAAGGCGGCGATCTTGGGCCGGTCGGCGGTCACCTCCGGGCAGACGAGGTAGTAACCGAAGTCGCCCGGCAGGGCGAGATCGAACAGCCGGGTCAGCCGCCCGCTCGCCAGCTCCTCCAGCACCAGGGTGCCGCGCGCCATCGCGATGCCCTGGCCGTTCTCCGCGGCCTCGATGGCGATGCCGATCTCGTCGAAGACCATTTCAGAGCTTGGCTTCAGATCGCTGAGCCCGGCCATGGCCAGCCACGTCGCCCAATAGCTGTGGCCGGTCTCCTCGACCAGGACATGATGGCGCAGGTCGGCGGGCTGCCGCAGCGGCGTCGGCCCCTGAAGCAGCGCCGGGCTGCACACCGGGAACACCGCGTCGTCGAGGAAGCGGTCGGCCCGCAACCCGTCCCATACCCCCAGCCCATGGCGAAGCCCGATGTCGATGTCGGCTTCGCGTTCGAAATCGATTTCGTGCTGGCTGACGCTGATGCGCAGGTGGATTTCCGGATGGCGGGCGCGGAAGCGGCCGATGCGGCTCATCAGCCAGCGGCTGGCGAAGGAGGGCGAGACGCTCATCGTCAGCACGCCGGAGCGCTCATGCTCCATCACCCGCTCCAGACCGGTGGCCAGCCGCGCGAAGGCGTCGCGCACGCTGGGCAGCAGGAGCTGGCCGGCGTCGGTGAGGACCAGCGCCTGATTCAGCCGGCGGAACAGCCGGATGCCCAGCCGGTCCTCCAGCGTGCGGATCTGGTGGCTGATCGCGCTTTGGGTGACGTTGAGCTCCTCCGCCGCGCGCGTGAAGCTGAGATGGCGGGCCGCCGCTTCGAAAGCGCGCAAGCCGTTGAGGGGAGGGATCTGCATGGGTCCGCATCCGCCGGATTGTTGCCGCCGGATTGTTGCCCGGCCGCATGAAATTCTCTCATGCAGGTTAGAGAAAGCATCCTTTGCGGACAAGCCGCTTCCGGGTGCATGTCTAGGCAACGGAATTCATCAAGCGGAGTGTCGGATCATGAGCAGGAGAGCGCTGGGCGCCGTTTCCGCAGACCGGGGCATCATGTCCCTCGGACACGCTGGAACTGACGGCGCGCAGGGGTTTGTGAAGCGGGTGCTCGGGGAGGCGCTGGGAATGATCGAGCGCCACCGGCAGCGTCGCTCCCTGGCAGCGCTGGACGACCATCTGCTGCGCGACGTCGGGCTGAGCCGTTCGGACGCCCGCCGCGAAGCCGACAAGGCGTTCTGGCAGGAATGATCGCACCGGAATGACTACGGATTGCGGCGAGCCTGAGCCCGCCGCTAACCGGCACGAATTTTAACCGTGATGGGCGGTCGGCGGTCAGCCGGCCGCCTGGGCCTGTGGGTGCGGGACGCGGGGGATCGGGGACGCGTCCTCGTGCGGATCGCGCAGCACGTAGCCGCGCCCCCACACCGTCTCGATGTAGTTGTCGCCCTGGGTCGCCGCGGCGAGCTTCTTGCGCAGCTTGCAGACGAAGACGTCGATGATCTTCAGCTCCGGCTCGTCCATGCCGCCGTAGAGATGGTTCAGGAACATCTCCTTGGTCAGGGTCGTGCCCTTGCGCAGCGACAGCAGCTCCAGAATGCCGTATTCCTTGCCGGTCAGGTGGAGCGGCTGGTTGTCCACCTCCACCGTGCGGGTGTCCAGGTTCACGGTCAGGCGGCCGGTGCGGATGATGCTGTCCGAATGGCCCTTGGAGCGGCGGACGATGGCCTGGATGCGGGCGATCAGCTCGCGCTTGTCGAAGGGCTTGGTCAGATAGTCGTCGGCGCCGAAGCCCAGACCCTTGATCTTGTGGTCCAGCTCCGACAGGCCGGAAAGAATGAGGATCGGCGTGGTCACACGGGCGGCGCGCAGGCGGCGCAGCACCTCGTAGCCGTCGATGTCCGGCAGCATCAGATCGAGGATGATGATGTCGTAATCGTACAGCTTGCCGATTTCGAGCCCATCCTCACCGAGGTCGGTAGAGTCGACGATGTAGCCTTCCGACTGGAGCATCAGTTCGATGCTCTTGGCCGTGGAGGAGTCGTCTTCGACCAGCAGAACCCTCATGGCGATATCCCGATGTTAGATGGCGCGTTTCTGGCTTCCGATGCGGCGTTGCTTTCCCGCGGTTCCTTAACCAATCCCCTTAACAGATCGGCGCGTCCGTTTACACAAGTTAACAGACGATTCAGCTTAACGCCAGAGGCATAGCACTTCATTTAACGTTAATGTTTCTGGACGAGCATGACCCGGGCGGCAGGGCGGCGGACTCCGTATCCACCGCGAATTGCGCCGTCCGCGCCCGGCTCACCCGTCCCAATTCCCGTCCGCTGATCCGCAAGACCGTGCCCGCCGACATCGCCCGCATCCTCCAGGAAATCGAGTCCGTTTCCGGTTGCAGCCGGTTCGGACGGGTGACCGCCGTGCTCGGCCTGCTGGTCGAGGTCGGGGGGATCGAGAAGGAATTGTCGGTGGGTGGCCGCTGCATCGTGGAATCCCGCGACGGCCGGCAGGTCCCCTGCGAGGTGGTGGGCTTCCGCCAGGGCCGCGCGCTGCTGATGCCCTTCGGCTCCATCGACGGGGTGGGGCTGGGCTGCCGCGCGCTGGTCTCCGACAGCCAGCCCATGGTCTTCCCGACGGAAGCGTGGCTCGGCCGCGTCATCAACGCGCTGGGCGAGCCGGTGGACGGCAAGGGACCGCTGCCCAAGGGGACGCACGGCGTCCCCATCCGCAACAACCCGCCACCCGCCCATTCCCGCGCCCGGGTGGGCGAGAAGCTGGACCTCGGCATCCGCGCCATCAACGCCTTCCTCACCTGCTGCCGCGGCCAGCGCATGGGCATCTTCGCCGGCTCCGGCGTCGGCAAATCGTCGGTGATGTCGATGCTCGCCCGCTTCTCCGGAGCGGAGGTCGCGGTGATCGGGCTGATCGGCGAACGCGGGCGCGAGCTTCAGGAATTCATCACCGAGGATCTCGGGGAGGAGGGGCTGGCGCGCAGCGTCGTGGTCTGCGCCACCTCCGACGAGGCGCCGCTGATGCGCCGCCAGGCCGCCTACATGACGCTGGCCGTGGCGGAGGCCTTCCGCGACGCCGGCTGCAACGTGCTGTGCATGATGGACAGCGTGACCCGCTTCGCCATGGCCCAGCGCGAGATCGGCCTCTCGGCGGGCGAGCCGCCGACGACCAAGGGCTATCCCCCCACCGTCTTCGCCGAGCTGCCGCGCCTGTTGGAACGCGCCGGGCCGGGCCTCAGCGGGTCGGGCTCCATCACCGGCCTGTTCACCGTGCTGGTCGAAGGCGACGACCACAACGAACCCATCGCCGACGCCGTGCGCGGCATCCTGGACGGCCACATCGTCCTGGAGCGCCAGATCGGCGAGCGCGGGCGCTATCCGGCCATCAACATCCTGCGCAGCGTGTCGCGCACCATGCCCGGCTGCAACTCCCCCATGGAGAACGAGCTGGTGAACCACGCGCGGCGGCTGATGTCGTCCTACGACAACATGGCGGAGATGATCCGCCTCGGCGCCTACCGCAAGGGCACCGACCCGCAGGTGGACGAGGCCATCCATTTCCAGCCGGCCTTGGAGGCGTTCCTGAAGCAGGGCAAGCGCGAGGCGACCGACCTCGACAACAGCTACGCCCAGCTCGCCGCCATCTTCGGCATTGAACAGTGGCCGCCGCAAGAATGAGCAGTCTGAAGACCATCATCCGCCTCCAGAAATGGAAGCTCGACGAGAAGCGCCGGGCGCTGGCGGAGTTGCAGAACCTCGCGGACCGGCTCCAGGCCGAGATCGAGCGGCTGAAGGAGGAGATCGCGGCGGAGCGCGACACCGCTCGCGGCAACGTCGAATACGCCTTCACCTACAGCAACTACATCCAGGCGGCGATGGAGCGCGGCAAGCGGCTGACCCAGTCCATGGGGCAGGTGGAGGCCCAGATCGCCGTCGCCACCGACGAGATGGCCGAAGCCTTCCAGGAGCTGAAGCGCTACGAACTGGCCGAGGAGGAGCGGCTGAAGCGCGAGAAGGAAAAGCTCAAGCGCAAGGAGGCCACCATGCTGGACGAAACCGCGCTGGTCGGCTTCCGCCGCCGCCAGCAGGAGGAGAGCGGCGTCGAATCCTGAGCGGCCGGTCAGGTCACCAGGGCGTCGTCGGCGGGAAGATCCGCATAGGTCACCACCCGCGCGCGGCCGGCGCGTTTGGCGGCGTACAGCGCCCGGTCGGCGTGCTGGAGCGCCACCGACAATTCCGCCGCATCCGTCGGCCAGAGCGCGACGCCGACGCTGCACCCGATCCGAACCTCGAATCCGTCGGCCGTGATCGGGGCGGACACGCTGGCGATGATCCGTCGGGCGACGTCCATGGCGTAGGGTGCCGAACGGTCGTCGGCCAGGGCGAGCAGCACCGCGAACTCGTCGCCGCCGAGGCGCGCGGCGAAATCCCCGTGACGCACGCAACGCGCCAGCCGGACGCCGATCTCCTTCAGCACCAGGTCGCCGACATGGTGGCCATGCTGGTCGTTGATCGGCTTGAAGCCGTCGAGGTCGATGTAGAGGATGGCGATCGCGTTCCGATCCTGGGCCGGCTGTTCGTTGAGGCGCTCGACATGCGCCTCGAAGAAACGGCGGTTGGCGAGCCCGGTCAGGCGGTCCTCGAAGGCGATGGCGCTCAGCGTCCGCCCCATCGTCCGCATCGCGTGGGCGACCTGGCCGATTTCGGACGGGTGGACCGGCGCCGGAATGCAGGGGGCGTGAGGATCGAAGAGGTCCGACGAGAGAAAGGCCGCCGACGCCTTGAGGTCGCGCAGGCCGCGCAGGATCATCACGTCCATCAGCACCCAGACCCCTCCGACGATGAGGAGGACGACGCCGACCATGACGCCGGTTCCCACCAGCAGGTTCCGGTCGGCCGCGGCCAGGATGTCGTCGCGGGCGACGGCGACGACGATCTTGGCGCCGGTGTCCTCCAGGGTCGCGAAGCCGCTGATCCGGGGCACGCCGTCCAGGCCGTCGCCTTCGATGATGCCCGACTCGTCCTCAAGAAACCGGCGGACCGTCGGGTGGTCGCCCATGGAGTGCCCGACGAGGCCCTGCCGGTCCGGCACGCGGGCGAGAATCGTCCCCTGGGAGTCGAACAGCGAGACGATCCCACCGGACTCGCGGGCGATCTCGGCGGACAGCTCGGCAAGCCAGCCCAGATCCACCCCGGCCACCAGAACACGGCTGACCGACCCGCCGGCGCCGAGGATCGGCAGGGCGGCGATCACCCGGGGTTGCTTGCTGTTCTGACCGATCAGGAAGTTGCTGACCGTGAAGCCGCGCGTCGCCAGGGCCTCCTTGAAATAATCGCGCTGCGCGAGGTTGACGGGCCGGTTGTCGTTGCTGCTGCACAGCAGATTTCCATCGGCGTTGAACATGCCGAAACCGGAGGCCCAGGGATACAAGCCGGTCGTTTGCTTCAACAGGGTGGTGCAGCGTCCGGGGATCGCTTCCCGGATGTCGGGAACGAGGGTGAGAAGCTGGAGGACGCTGCGGACCTGCTGCACGATCTGCGTCTGCTGCAACGCCCCGCGGTGGGCCAGCAGGCGGGTGCCCTCGCGCGCCCGCTCGATGTCCTGGCTGCGCTCCTGGAGAAGAAGAACGAGAACCAGAACCACCAGTGGAAAAAGGGCGAGCAGAATGAAGGCTTCGAGGCGTGCGCGAAGCCCGACGCGCGCCCAGAGGGATTGGGTGCGCCTTAATATTCGTGTACGTTTCAACGGACTCTTCCACGCACCGACCGACCCGCTTTATTCGCATGCGGGTTGAGGAAATCAAGCGATCAAGCGGTGGATCGGCGCGGCTCTGCTATGCCGTCCGAACGACAGGGGTGGGGGCGGACGAATCAGACGCGCCGCATCCGGGAGAACAGATGGGGGTTGTCCCAGCCCGGCTGGCGGTCCTCGACGACCACGCGTTGCGGGACCGGCAGGTTCCGCTCCACCGTCACCTCGACCCAGCGGGGGATCAGCTCGTTGTTCAGGTCGTCGAGCACGGCGATGGCCAGCGCCTCCGGCCCGGCGGCCGCCACGGTGCCGGACAGGGCGCCGAGATAGGCGGCGACGCCGTCCGGCGTGGCCACCGCGCGGTCGGGCACATAGCGCAGGGTCAGGCGGGTGCCGGGCGTCGGTTCCCCGTGCATCTCCACCAGATAGTCATGGCGGGCATCCGGGTTGGAGGCGGTCGTCAGAAGGTCGCGGCGGTGCATGGCGTCCCGGTGCGTCAGGCGGTGTAGGTGCGTCAGGCGGTGTAGCTGCTGCCGCCGGCTCCGACGCGGGTCAGCTTGACCCAGCATTTGGCGCCGGACTGGAAGGACAGGCCGCCGATGTAACCGACGGCGCGGATGCTGTCCGCGAAAATCTGGATCAGGTCCAGGCGGATTTCCGGGGTCAGCGGGATGTGGCTGCGCAGGATCAGGTCGAACCGGTTGGGCTGCACCAGCCCGTCGAGCTGCATCGGACCGAGGCGGCTGAGGTCCAGGTCGAGGAGGAAGCGGCTCCCCTTGTCGCCGCCCTTGCGACCCGTCTTGCCGTCCTCTTCGGGATTTATGGGATGGATGTGCAGCTTGATCGGCAGCAGACCGTTGGCGTCCAGCATCGGCAGGGTGTAGGGGCGCCAGTCGCCGGGCAGCGGGTCGCCCGCCTGCTGCTGGAGGCTGCGGAACTCACGCTCCAGCTGGGACAGCAGGCTTCCATGGCCGGACTTCTCCAGGGCGGAGGCGGCGTCCTCCCCCAGCCAGCCGCGGGCGTCGCCGCCGCGGATCGCCGATAGGAAGAAACTCATCGCCGCGCCCAGCTTGCGGTTCGGCTGCGGCATGACCGTGCCGATCAGCGCCTGCGCGGCGGAGCGGTCCACCCCGGCGAGCGCGCTCAGGAGCTGGCGCATGGCGGGCCAGTCCCGCTCGCTCAGCGGCCCTGGTTCCGTGGTGAGGGGGGGCGGCGCGGCCTGGAGCGCCCTGGTCGGGTCGGTCAGGGCGGCGGTCACGGCGCTGCCCTGCGGCAGGCTCGCCTGGACGTTCAACGCCAGCATGCCCTGCGGCGTGGCGAGGATCGGCTGGCCCTGCGGCGTGCTGCCGGCCACCGTGCCCTTCAGCACCGGCCCGTCGGGCGTCTCCGGCGTTGCCGTGGCGGTGCCGGGGTCCGCACCGGGCATCGTGGGCGCTGCGGCCGGGGTTGCGGCCGGGGTTGCGGTGCCGCGGGGCGGGGC
>NZ_QLKQ01000045.1 GCF_003349955.1 Azospirillum brasilense | reverse complement strand
GTGAGGGGGTTGCGCGTGGCGGTGCGTTCGGCACAAGCGCAACCCCCTCACCCTAACCCTCTCCCCAGAGGGGAGAGGGGATTTAAAATGCGATCACCCTGCGGTTTGCGTGCAGGCCCCTTGAAGGCGGGGGGCGGCCTCGTCTACGGTTCCGCGATTCCGTCCGCCTGAGCAAAGAGAGTCCCATGCCGTCCTTCGACATCGTGTCCAAGACCGACATCCACGAAATCGACAACGCGCTGAACGGCATGCGCCGCGAGATCGAGACCCGTTTCGACTTCAAGGGCTCGCGTTGCACCGTGGAGCGCACCGAGAACGACATCACCCTGCTGGCCGACGACGCCCCCAAGCTGGAGCAGATGCAGGAATTGCTGCGGGTCTACGTCACCCGCCGGAAGCTGGACGCCGGCGCCCTGGACTATTCCAAGCCGCCGGAGCGGGCGGCGGGCGATGCGCTGCGTCAGGTCGTCACCGTCAAGCAGGGGATCGCCCAGGACCTCGGCAAGACCATCGTCAAGGCGATCAAGGACGCCAAGATGAAGGTCCAGGTCTCCATCCAGGGCGACGAGCTGCGCGTCACCGGCAAGAAGCGCGACGACCTCCAGGACGCCATCGCCCTGGTGCGCGGGCTGAAGATCGAACAGCCCCTGCAGTATCTGAACTTCCGGGACTGAGGGCCGGCGAGGGTACGCCACGGGGTCGGTTTTGCCGGACGGCCGGTCATTCTTGCCGGGTGGGGCGGAAATTTTTGCCGGGCGCACGGGCGGCGGGGAAGCTGGACCGCCCGCTTCTCTGCCCCTTTCGGGGATGGCCCGTCCCTTGCTTGCCCTGATCCGGTAGCCGAACGCCGCAGGGTCCACGCGCCATGTCGATACCGGCCAACGCCGACGCTTCCCAGTTGATGCGTATCCGGGCTGAAGAGCTTCTGGAGCGCAAAGGCACGGGTGCGCCCCGGCAAGCGGGGGAACTCGCCGGCCAGTTCGCCGCGATGCTGGAGCAGTTGAACGGCGTCGGCGGCGAGGATGGTGCGTCGGGCCTGATGGCCTCCTCCGCGGCGGGCCCGGTCACCGGAGGCTCGGCGATCGCCCACCGGCTGGGTGTCGGCGCCGTCAGCGTCTTTGCGCAGAGCGGAGGGGACGCGGCGTCCAACGGCCAGAGCGCCGAAGGTCACCCCCCCGACATGGCGGCGCCCAACGCCGAAGAGGCCATGCAGGTGGTGCAGAGCGCGCTCCAGGCCGAAAGCGCGCCGAATTTCCGCTGGCTGACCACGCTGCTGACCCAGGGCGTTCCCGACCGCATGAAGACGGGGTCGGCCCAGTAACGGCGTGCCGGTTCAGCGAAGCTCCAGCCGACGCTCCAGCGTGACCACCGTCTTGCCGTCGCGGGTCAGCGTCACGATGCCTTGATAGGGACCCTTCGGCCATCCCGACGCCGGGCGCTTCAGCCCCTGATAGGCGAACCACGCGGCCTTATCCCCGGTGATGCCTTTGCTGTTGTCGAACAGGGCCCGGCCATTGCCGTCGAGGATGCGGACCCGTTGGATGTCGCCGTCGCGGACGCCCATGATGTCGGACCACAGCACCAGCATGGGGGAGTCCCCGGTCAGCGTCTCCCCGGCGAATTCGCCGTGGCGGGCCGGTTCGGCTTCCGGAACGCGGCTGGTGGCGAAGCCGGCGCCGAGGCCGGCGGTCGGGCGGTAGGCCAGCGCCTGTGCCGTGGCGGCGTTCCACAACGGCTTCATGGCCTGGCCGCAGGCGGTGAAGGGCTGCTGGCCGACGAAGGGGTCGACGACCGCGCCGTTGTGGCGCACGCCGAAATGCAGATGGGGGAACTCGGTCAGCCCCGACAGCCCGACCTCGCCCAGCCGCTGCCCGGCTTCCACCCGTTGGCCGGGGGTGACCGCGACGCTGCCGCGCTTCATGTGCAGATAGGCGGTCTGCCAGCCGTCGCCATGCTCGATGATGACGGCGTTGCCGCCCCCGACCTTCATCACCGTGTCGCGTCCGATGACGTTGACGTTCACGTCCTCCATGCCGTCGCGCACCCGCAGGACGGTGCCTGCGCCCGCCGCCAGCACGGCGACGCCCTTGTCCATGGCCGTGTAGTCGGGCAGACGGAAGTCCGTGCCGTCATGGCCGTCGTAGCTCAGCCGTCCGCAGGCATGGTCGCGCCAGCCGGGACCGGGGTCCTCATCGACGTAATTCTGGACGAAGCAGGTCTCTCCGATCCGGCAGTCGAGCGGCAGCCCGAAGGCCGGCGCTTCCGCCGTCGCCGGGCCGGCGGAGGCCAGGGCGCCCGTGAGGAGGCTTGCGAGAAGGGCGGTGGCGAACGCGGCGCGGATCATGCGGGCTTCCCTGGGGCAAGGGGGCGGGTCAGCCGGTGCAGGGTGAGGGAAGGCCGGTTCCGACGCAATCGCAAGGAAGCCATACGCCGGCCGGAGCCCGTCAGCCGGCGATCAGCACCGCGAGCACTTCAGTGGCCAGGATCGCCGGTTTGATCGGCTTGCGGACCATCCGGGCGACACCCAGCTTGGTCAGGGCCTGCATGGTCAGTTCCGGCGGCACGCGCTCGTCGATTCCGGACAGGACGATGATCCGCAGATCCGGGCGAAGATTCTTGGCCACCTGGATGACCTCGAACCCGTCATGCTCCGGCATGATGAGGTCGGTGACCAGCAGGTCGAACTCATGGAAGGTCAATGACTCGATGGCCGCCCGCGCGTCGGTGCAGCCGGTCACGGTGTTGCCTTCCTTCTCCAGAATCTTGGTGACGATGCTGAGGGATACCGGGTCGTCATCGACGACAAGGATGTCCGCCATCGGAGTCTGCCCTCTCGTGAATCGGTGTCTGGGTTCGGGGTCTTGACGACCTGAATAAGGCCGGGGTGGTTTACGCCCCGTTTATGCCGGGTCGGCCATGCATCCAGGTCAGAGCACCCTGCACTCGCGACCGCAGGGCGTTGACTTGGCGTTCCGTGCGCGTAAACTGGGAGCGCCTTCATGGAGAAGGCGCCGGTTGCCCAGCGTGGGGGCCGGCGGATTGGGTCATATCGCTTTCAAGAGGATGTGACATGAGCACCGCATTGGCACTGACCACGCCCTTTCCCGGCGAGTCGCTGTCCCGTTACATCGAGCAGGTCCACCGCTTTCCCGTTCTGGGCGCGGAGGAGGAGTATGTGTTGGCCACCGCGTGGCGCCAGCATGGCGACATGGAGGCGGCGCGCAAGCTGGTGACCAGCCATCTGCGTCTGGTCGTCAAGATCGCCACCGGCTTCCGCGGCTATGGCTTGCCGATGACCGATCTGGTCGGCGAGGGCAACATCGGCCTGATGACCGCCGTCCGCAAGTTCGAGCCGGACCGCGGCTTCCGCCTGTCTACCTACGCGATGTGGTGGATCAAGGCGTCCATCCAGGAATACATCCTGCGCTCCTGGAGCCTCGTGAAGCTGGGCACCACCGGCGCCCAGAAGAAGCTCTTCTTCGGCCTGTCCCGCCTGAAGCGCAAGCTGGGCGAGTTCGGCAACGGCGACCTGAAGCCGGAAAGCGTGTCCCGCATCGCCCAGGAACTCGACGTGCCGGAGAGCGACGTGGTGGCGGTGAACCGCCGCTTCGTCCAGCCGGTCGCCTCGCTGAACGCGCCGCTCTCCGCCGGGGAGGGCACCGCGGAGATGCAGGACTTCCTGCCCGACGAGCGCCCGAACGCCGAGGACAGCCTGCTGGAGCGCGACGAGGCGATGCACCGCAGCGCCATGCTGCGCGACGCGATGGCGGTGCTGAAGGACCGCGAACGGGACATATTGACCGCCCGTCGCCTCAGCCCGTCGCCGAAGACGCTGGAGGATCTGGCCGCCGTCTACGGCGTCAGCCGCGAACGCATCCGCCAGATCGAGGAACGCGCTTTTCAGAAACTGTCCCAGCGGGTGCGGGAACTCGCCGCAGCGGCGTAAAGGGGGGCTTCTTGCCTCCCGCTCCGCTCTGGTGTATATCGAAAGGCGTAGATCCTGGAAGATTGGCTTCGGCTGCCGATGCCGGTCCTTCCAGGTGAGACATGACGGCGTTCTCCTGCCCTGGGTTGTGGTTCAGTGAGGGCGGGATGCAGCAGATGTTGTGATTTCGCCGCAATTTGTTGGAAAATGTTCCGCAAGCCGTCATAATGACAACTCGGTTTCTGTGCACCCCTGGGTATCGGGCCTCTTCCCGATGTCCGTGGGTGCCTTGGTGAGCGGGTACGGTTTTGTCCAACGTGTCTCCGGCAGAGCATCAGGGGCCTGACAGCCCGCCCACTCCGGCAATGCCGACCACATCGGCGTTCCTGGCGTCGCTGGCCGAAAGCCTCATGCATCAGGCCTCCTTCGCGTTGGTCTACGCCGACGCCGGGCGGCGCTGCCTGTTCGCCAACCCCGTTTTCGCCGCCGTCCTTCAGACGTCGCCCGAAGCCCTGGCGGGGCGGCCCCTGTTCGAGCTCGACCATCCGCTGGCGCGCGCCGTGTCGCAGGCCCTGGACCGCTCCGCTCAGAGCGGCGAGGCCGCGCCGGTGGATTGCGAGGTCGAACGGACGGACGGCGGGCGCGGCGTGCTGAGCGGCTGTGTCCTGCCGCACCGCACCGGCGATGGAGGCCAAGGCTTCCTGGGCCTGTTCCAGGAGGTGACCGATCCGGCCCGCATCGCCGATTTTGTCCTGCGCCGTGATCCCTTCGTGACCACGCTGCTCGACGCGGCGGTGGACGGGGTGGTGGTGGCGGACCACCACGGCATCATCCGCACGGTCAACCGGTCCTGCCGCGACCTGTTCGGCTACGACGAGGAGGAGTTGATCGGGCGGAACGTCTCCGTCCTGATGCCGTCGCCCTTTTCCCGCGATCACGACAAGTACCTCAGTGGCTATCTGGAGACGGGACGCGCAAAGATCATCGGCATCGGGCGCGACGCGCTCGGGCGCCGCAAGGACGGCGCCGTGTTCCCGATCCATCTCAGTGTCGGGCAGGCCCGGTTGGCGCGCGAGGTCGTGTTCGTCGGCATCATCCGCGACATCTCCGAACGGCTGGCGGCGGAGCAAAAAGCAACCTATCTCGCCCGGCACGATCCGCTGACCGGGGTTCTGACCCGCACCGCCTTCCTGGAAGAGTGCGAGGCCGTGCTGGCCGCGCCCTTCCCCGGCCAGGAAGGGGGGCTGTTCGCGCTCTACGCGCTCGACGTCGACCAGTTCAGCGACATCAACGAGGCGTTCGGCTTCCATGTCGGCGACGCCGCGCTGAAGGCGATGGTCAGCCGCGTGACCGAGGTGCTGCCGCAGCAGACCTACGTCTGCCGCATCGCCGCCGACGAGTTCGCCGCCCTGTCCCGCGTCGAGAGCGCGGAGCAGGCGGAGACGCTGGCCGATCTGCTGCACGACCGGCTGACCGCCTCCATCTACGCCGACCGCCATTGGGTGCGGCTGCGGCTGTCCATCGGCGCCGCGGTGCAGGACGCCGACATCCGCACGCTGGAGGAGCTGAACGCCAAGGCCAAGCTGGCGCTCCAGGCCGCCCAGCACAACGGCGGCAACGCCGTCTGCTTCTACACGCCGGAGATGGCCGCGGCGGCGACCCGGCGCATGTTCCTGACCATGCATCTCGCCCACGCCATCGAGCGGAACGAGCTGCACATGGCCTACCAGCCCATCGTCGAGGCCCGTTCCGGCCGGATCGTGGCGGCGGAGGCGCTGCTGCGCTGGAACCAGCACACGCTGGGGCCGGTCTCCCCGGGCGAGTTCATTCCGGTCGCCGAGGAAAGCGGCCTGATCGTCCCCATCACCGACTGGGTGCTGACCGCCGTCGTCGAACAGATGGTCCTGTGGGCGGAGGCGGGCACCCTGCCCAAGCAGATCTTCATCAACATCTCCGGTCCGCAGTTCCTGCGCGGCAATCTCAGCGCCCGCCTCGAGGAGCTGCTGGGCCGCAATCCGGAGCTGCGCGGGTGCCTGGGTCTGGAGATCACCGAGCAGGCGGCGGTGCGCGATCTGAAGGCCGCCGTGCAGACCCTGACGGAACTGGAGGCCATCGACGTCCAGGTGGCCATCGACGATTTCGGGTCGGGCTACTCGTCGCTCAGCTACGTGCAGCAGCTTCCGGTATCGAAGCTGAAGATCGACCGCGCCTTCATGGAAGACATTCCGGACAACCTGAAGAACGGGGCGCTGGTCCGCGCCGCGGTCGGCATGGCGCACGGCCTCGGCCTCGTCACCGTCGCCGAAGGGGTCGAGACCGAGGAACAGCGGGATTTCCTGGTGTCCGTTGGCTGCGACCTGCTTCAGGGCTATCTGTTCGGCCGTCCCGTCGCCCCCGACGCCTTCGCGGCGATGATCCGCGCCCAGCAGCCCGCGATGGCCTGACCAACCGCCGGAAGAGGCTGGAAGGAGGTCACCCCTCCAGCCGTTCCGGTTCCTTCCCGGCCAGGCTCGGCGCCTCGATGGCGCGGGCGGGCAGGCGCTCGCGGCGGGTTTCCCGGCGCTGCCAGCGGCGGAAGGAGCGTTTCGACCACCAGGACCGGATCGTCTGCCAGAACCGTTCCGGGTTCTGGAACAGCGGCACGCGGGGCGTGTCCATCGCCGACGGCTCCAGCGCGAGGCCGACCGAGGTGATCTGCCCGTCCTGCATGTCGCGGACGATCAGCTCCACGCCGCCCATGCGCATCCGGTCGCCCAGCTCGCAATTGCCGCCGAACTCGTTGCGCAGCAGGTCGCGCAGCGACCGCTGGGCGTTGGCCAGCGACAGGGGCAGGCCGTACATCTCGGCGATCTGCTCCACCGTCGCGTCGGGATTCAGCGCCAGATCGCCGTAGAAGGCGCGGTCGTCCTGATCCAGCGGCCGGCTTTCGGCGAACAGCTTGTCGATCAGCGGCAGTTGGCTGGGCGGGGTGAAGAGATAGACCATGTCCCCGGCCTGCAGCGTCCGCGCCTTGTGCAGCGGCACCACGCGCCCGTCGCGGATGACCAGGGATGGGCGGGCGAAGCGCGGCGTGCGCTGGCCTCGGGCGGCGGGGCTCTTGGGGTGGACGGTGTAGGCGACCATCTCCTGGTCGGCACCGCCGGGCAGTTCCAGCTCGAACCGTTCGACCGGACCGCGCCGCGGCGGGACGATCAGCTTCAGCCAGCGCGCCATCGGGCCGATCGTCCAGCCCTGCACCGCCAGCGACACGATCACCACCAGGAAGGCCGTGTTGAAGATCACCTGACCGCCCGGCAGCTCGCCCAGGATCGGCACCAGCGCCAGCAGCATCGACACCGCGCCGCGCAGCCCGACCCAGGCCATGAAGGTCTTCTCGTTGGCCGAGAAGCGGAAGGGCAGCAGGCACAGCCACACCGCCAGCGGACGCGCCAGCAGGATCAGCAGGGCGGCCAGCCCCAGGGCGGGCAGGGCGATCGCCCCGAAATCGTGCGGGGTGGCGAACAGGCCCAGCATGACGAACATAACGATCTGGCTGAGCCAGGTCAGGCCGGAGTGGAACTGCCGCAGGCCCAGCGCGCCGCGCAGCTTGACGTTGCCGGCGACCAGCCCGGCGGCGTAGACGGCGAGGAAACCGCTGCCCCCCAGCTCGTTCGTGCCGGCGAACAGGAACAGGGCGAAGGCCAGGGTGACCACCGGGTTGAGGCCGGGGTCGAGGCGGGCCTTGTTGATGAAGGCGGCCAGCCCGGCGCCACCCAGCACGCCCAGCACCGCCCCGCCGGCGATCTGCTTGACCAGGAAGCCCGCCAGCTCCATGGGCGTTCCCCAGCCGTGCAGCGCCGCCTCCACCAGCATGGCGGTCAGCAGGATGGCCGTCGGGTCGTTGCTGCCGGATTCGATCTCCAGCGTCGAGCGCACGCGGTCGCGGATGGTGATCCCGCCGACCCGCAGCAGGAAGAACACCGCCGCCGCGTCGGTGGAACTGACCGCAGCACCGACCAGGAAGGATTCGATCCAGGGCAGGCCCAGCAGACCATGCGCGGCGACGCCGACGACACCCGAGGTTATGGCGACCCCGAAGGTGGCGAGGCTGAGCGCCGGCCAGGCGGCGGCGCGGTAGCTCGACAGCTTGGTGTCCAAACCGCTTTCGAAGAGGATCACGGCGAGCGCGATGGAGCCGATCAGAAAGGCGCTGTCCGCGTCGTTGAAGCTGATGCCCCCGACGCCGTCGATCCCGGCGAACAGCCCGACGCCCAGGAAGATCAGCAGCAGCGGTGTGCCGATCCGCAGCGCCAGATAGCTGGTCAGGATGCTGACGATCAGCAGCGACGACCCGATCAGGATGATGGTGCTCGCTGTCTCCATAGTCCTCGCGCCGGAAAGGGAGTGATGCCGCCTTTGCGGTCATCCGATTTTGGCAATTCTTGGGCGCGAGTGCAACGCAGCGGCCAAAATTTCCCAATGTTCCTAAAATAATACAGAAATGTCTCCCGCAATGCAGCATTGCAGCGGGCTACAATCCGTCCGGGTTAATGCAACGGGCGAGGGGCATTTCATGTTTCGTACACGGCGTATTCCGGCACCACCCCTCGCAGCCCTGATCCTTGTCCTGTCCTCCGCCGCGGCGACGGCGGGAGCCTTGCCCGACCTGGACCGCACGGCGGCGGGCGGCGGTACGACGCCGATCCGCTTCGACAAGAAGGCCATCGACCTTGGCGGTTGGGGCGCCCTGGAGGTCGGCCGGACGGAAAGCGCGTCGCGCCGGATGGTGGCAACCACGCCGGTGCGCGACCAATGGTTCTCCGACCCGGTCTTCATGAACGACGGCGCCTTCGGCGGGCCGGACGCGCGGGCGACCTATTATTCGCCGGGCCTGCACGGCTTCAACATCGGGCTCGGCTACACCCCCGTGCGGACGGAGTTGGGGGCGGCCGATCCGCTCGCCCGTCATGTGGTGGAAGGCGTTGTGCGGCATGACGGCCGGCTGGGCAAGGCCCGCCTGCGCGTCACCGCGGGAGCGGGCAAGGCCGCCGTGGCCAAGGACCGCGGCACGCCCCGCCGGTCCTGGGTGGTCGGTGGTCAGGTGACGCTGCCCGGCGTGACGGTCGGCGCCGGCTATCGCGAGCAGTTGCCGGATGACGGCGCAGCGCGGCGGACGCTCAACGCCGGCCTCTATCTGGAGCAGGGCACGGCCGTCCGGGGCTGGACGGTCATGGGACGGCTGGCCCACACGCAGGTCGGCACGGAAGCCCCGCAGGATGCCTGGTCCACCGGCCTGCGGTTCCGCATGTCGCCGAAGGTCAGCGTCACGGCCGATCTGGGCACCATGACCTACGGCGGCGACCCGTCGGACAGCACGATGCTGCGCGTCGGGACCCGCGTTCTGTTCTGAATCATGGCCCGAATGGGTTCGGCATGCCTCTTTCGCCCTCATCCAAGGGTGGTTTCCCGACGGAATCGCGGTGTCGTGGAAGCAAATGGCCTTCTCGCCTGTTTATAGGGGCGAGATGCACCACAAGGAGGGTTTGGACATGTCTCGTTTGCGCCTGATCGGGACCGCCATTGCGCTGTTGACGCTCGCGGCCTGTTCGACCGGCGGCGTGGTGGGCGGCACGGCTGGCGCCGCCGGCGGCTACGCGGTGGACGGCAAGCGTGGCGCGATCATCGGCGGCCTGGGCGGCGCCGCGCTGGGCACGGCTCTGGATCGCTGACCGGACGCGGCGGACACGCTCCGTTGCCGAGGACGACAAGCGCGTCGCACCGATCCGGTGCGCGCGCTTTCGTTTTTTCAGGCCCGCCATTCCTTGCGCAGCAGTGCGTATTGCATCGTGTTTTCGTAGAGGGGGTTTCCGTCACCGTCCGTCGTGAAGGAGATGAACTCCACGAACAGCCCTTCCTTCCTCATGCCGAGCCGCTCGCACAGGCGCTGCGACACGGTGTTGGTCTCCTCGACATAGGCGTAGAGACGACGCGCCTGCCTCGCCGCGAACAGATGGTCGAAGAAGGCCCGCGCGGCCTCGGTGGCGTATCCCGCACCCGCGAAATCCGCGTTGAAGTTCCAGCCCACCGAATGGGTGTCCGGCGGCTCGTGCATCTGGAACAGATCGCCGATCACCCGGCCGGAGCTGCGCAGGCATACGGCGATGTGTTCATCGCTCCGGCTGCGCGCGTCCACCTCCGCGGCCGCCGCGTCGAGGCCGTCCAGTTTGAGCGAGAGGAAGCAGTTTGCCCGGGGCTGGCTCAGATAGGCGAGCAGGTCCGGCGCGTCTCCGTTCCGGAAGGGCCTCAGGATCAGGCGCTCTGTGGTGATGGAGTCCATTCATCGTCTCTGCGGAAGTGGCCGGACGGGGAGGTCGGCAGATCATGAGCCGGTCAATTTTGCCGCCCGGCACATCGGAGCCCCCAGGAATCCCACTTATGCGGTTGATTGCCAAGCATATTTAAAGTTGCACAAAACTTGCTTGCGGGATCTCCAACCCATCGGTCACGAGAAACCGTCATGCAAATCGGCAGCTATTTAACCGAGGTCTCCCGCGTCGTCGCCAAGTTCGCGGTGAAGACCGAGAAGACCGAACCGGAGAAGGAGGCCAGCGGCGTCAGCGCCGCCGACGCCTTCCTCAAGGAGGCGCGGAAGTCACCGGCCCAGCGCATCCGCGACCAGTTGCTGGCCCGGATGAAGTTGGACGAGCAGTCCCTCGCGGAGATGCCGCCGGAAAAGCGGGCGGCCATCGAGAAGCAGATCGCCGAGGAGCTGAAGCGCCAGTTGACCGGCGAGCAGGACCGGCGCGGTGCCGCGGTGGACCTGACCGCCTGATTGCCTGACCGCCTGACGCCGCTCACACCGGCGGCGCGTAGCCGAACACCCTCAAGGCGTCCTGAAGGTCGGGGAGGACGCGCTCGACCGCCGCCTCACCCTCGCGGATGCAGTCGTCCGCCCGGTCGAACTCCGACAGGCCGATGTGCCCGAGCCGCGGCGTGATGTGCACGTCCGGCGGCTCGCCCGCCAGACGGGACCGCGCGATGCGGTCGGTGACGATGCCCAGCGAGGAGACCATGACGCCGAACAGGCTCGGCCCCTCGTAGTCGCGCCGGAAGATGCGGCGGCTCAGCGCGCCGATGGGCACGCGGAAGCCGGCGCGCGACTTGGCCTCGCCCTCCGGTCCCGGCTCCTCGTCGATCAGCTTCAGCAGGTCGAACCCCGCCGCGGTCGGCACGGCGGCGCCGGGACGCCGCGACTTGCCGATGATGTCGGCGGACAGATTGACGGCGATGACCATCTGGGCGCCCAGCGCCCGGCAGGCCGACACCGGCACCGGGTTGACCAGGGCGCCGTCGACCATCCAGCGCCCCTCGAAGCGCACCGGCGGGAAGACTCCGGGCAGGGAGAAGGAGGCGCGCAGCGCGTCCACCAGCGGGCCGTTGCGCATCCACACCTCGTGTCCGGTGACCAGATCGGTGGCGATGGCGGCGAAGGGGCAGGGAAGCTCCTCGATCAGGGTGTCGCCCAGATGGTGGCGCATCTCGGCGACCAGCCGGTCCCCGCCGATCAGCCCGCCGCCCTGGCGCAGCCGCAGGTCCAGATAGCCGACGATCTTCATGCGGGTCAGGCTGCGCGTCCACTCCTCCAGCGCGTCGAGCTTGCCGGCGAGGTGGAGACCGCCGACCAGCGCCCCCACCGAACTGCCGCAGACGATGTCCGCCTCGATCCCGTAGCGCGCCAGCGCCCGCAGGACGCCGATGTGCGCCCAGCCGCGGGCCACCCCGGCGCCCAGCGCCAGACCGATGCGCGGCCGGTGATGGTGCTGGCCGTAGCGATTGCCGAGACTCTGTCCGTTTCCGCCGTCCGCCGCCATGGCGCCTCCTTTGCACGGGGTGAAGCGCGTTCCGGCCGGTATCGTGCCATCCGCCCGGTTAAGGAAGCTTGATCGGTTCCGCACCGCCGGACAAGTCTTGCCCGATAAGGCCCGGTGGACAAGCACCGGCGCCATCGGCTAAGCCATCGCGATTGCGCTACAGGAAGACGTGCACGTGAGCAAGAAGAGCGGAGAACGGCTGCGCCTCGACGCGGCGACGGAACGGCTGGTCGGCCGCATGCTGCGGGAATGGGTGCGCCCTTACACCGGCAAGCTGATGCTGTCCTTCCTGCTGATGGCCGTGGTGGCGGCGGCGACCGGCGCCTATCCGCTGCTGATCGACCAGGCCTATTCGATGTTCTCCGAGCAGGACCGCGGCATGCTGCTGGTCATCCCGCTCCTGATCATCGTGGTCACGGCGGTCAAGGCGCTGTCCATGTATTCCCAGACGGTGGTGACCACCGACATCGTGCAGCGGATCATCACCGACGTGCGCCTGTCGATGTTCGACCATCTGCTGCGGTCCGACACCGCCCAGCTTCACGCGGCCCCCACCGGCACGCTGACCTCCCGCTTCATCAGCGACGTGGACCTGATTCGCAACGCCCTGTCGCGGACCCTGACCGGGCTGGTGCGCGACATCCTGACGGTGATCGCGCTGGTCGGGTCGATGTTCTATCTCGATTGGGTGCTGTCGCTGATCGTCTTCCTGATCTACCCGATCGCCGCCATTCCCATCGTGAACATCGGCAAGCGGCTGCGCCGCGTGTCGCGCGACACCCAGGCGCAGATGGGCGACATGACCGCCCTGCTGACGGAGAGCCTGGCCGGCGCCCGCATGGTCAAGACCTACTCGCTGGAGGAGTACGAGCGCGCCCGCGCCGCCCGCGCCTTCGAGGACAATTTCGCCCTGACCATGAAGGCGACCCGCGCCCGCTCGCGCATCGACCCGATGATGGAGGTTCTGGGCGGCGCCGCGGTGGCCGGGGTGATCGCCTTCGCCGGCTACCGCATGGCGATGGGCGAGGGCTCGGTCGGCGCCTTCTCCGGTTTCGTCGGCGCGCTGCTGATGGCGGCGCAGCCGGTGCGGGCCATCGGCACGCTGAACGCCGTGCTCCAGGAAGGTCTGGCCGCCGCCCAGCGCATCTTCGAGCTGGTGGACGAGAAGCCGACCATCACCGAGCAGCCCGGCGCCAAATCCCTGGCGGTGGAGCGCGCCGCCGTGTCCCTGCGCGATGTCCGCTTCGCCTACGAGGAGGGGACGGAGACGCTGAAGGGCATCGACCTGGAGGTTCCGGCGGGAGCCACGGTGGCGCTGGTCGGGCGCAGCGGCGCCGGAAAATCCACCGTGTTCAACCTGATCCCGCGCCTCTACGACGCGACGGGCGGGCGGGTGCTGATCGACGGGCAGGACGTGCGGGCGGTGACGCTGAAGAGCCTGCGCGGCGTGATCTCGCTGGTCAGCCAGGACACGGTCCTGTTCAACGACACGGTGCGCGCCAACATCGCCTTCGGGCGGCTGGACGCCCCCTTCGACGACATCGTGGCCGCCGCGAAGGCCGCCGCCGCGCACGACTTCGTCGCCCGGCTGCCGGAGGGCTACGACACGGTGATCGGCGACCGCGGCGTGAAGCTGTCGGGCGGCGAGCGGCAGCGCCTCGCGCTCGCCCGCGCCTTCCTGAAGGACGCGCCGATCCTGCTGCTCGACGAGGCGACGAGCGCCCTGGACAGCGAGTCCGAGCGGCTGGTTCAGGGCGCGCTGGAGCGGCTGACCCAGGGGCGCACGACGCTGGTCATCGCCCACCGTCTGGCCACCGTGCGCAACGCCGACCGGATCGTCGTGATGGAGGGCGGGCGCATCCTGGAGCAGGGCACCCACGACGCCCTGATCGCGCAGAACGGCACCTACGCCCGCCTGTGCAAGCTCCAGTTCGGCGAGGACGGCGAGGCCGCCCTGCTGGCGCCCTGAATCGGCGAACCTGAATCGGCGAACCTGAACCGGGCTCACTCCGCCGCGGGCACCATCTCCGCCACGGCGTTGTGCAGTTCTTGGGCGGCGATGGGTTTGTGCAGCAGGGTGTGGCCGCCCGCGCGGGCTTCCGCCAACCGCTCCGGGGCGGTGTCACCGGTGATGATCGTCGCCGGAACCGGCGCCCTCAGCCGCTCGCACACCGCCCGGATGGCGTCCAGGCCGGTCTTTCCATCACGCAGGCGGTAATCGGCCAGGATCGCGCTCGGCCATTCCCCGCTCTCGACGTGCTGAACCGCGTCCTCGATGGAGCCCGCCGTCAGCACCCGATAGCCCCAACCTTCCAGCATCGCCTGAAGGCCGAGGCGGATCAGCGGCTCGTCGTCGATCACCAGGATCATGCCCCGCCCGTCGCCCGTCGCCAGACGGGCTTCCGCCGGCGCGGCGCGGGTGGCCTGACGGGTGACCAGTGGCACGTCGATGCAGAAGGCGGAGCCCCTTCCCGGCCGCGAGCGCAGATGGACCGTGTGGCCGAGCAGGCGGGCGAGGCGGCGCACCACCGCCAGGCCGAGCCCCAGCCCCTTGCTGCGGTCCCGCTCCTGGTTGGCGACTTGGTAGAACTCCTCGAAGATCTCTTCGTGCTGGTTGGCCGGGATGCCGATGCCGGAGTCCATCACCTCGATGCGCAGGCGGTCGCCCCGGCGCCGGCAGCCGATCAGCAGGCCGCCCCGCTTGGTATAGCGCAGCGCGTTCTCCACGAGATTGCGCAGGATGCGCATCAGCAGCGCCGGATCGCTGCGGACCGTCAGGGTGCAGGGCACCACGCGCAGCCGCAGCCCCTTCGCCCCCGCCTGGGGATGGTATTCGGCGCCCAGCTGTTCGATGATCGGGCCGATCGCCAGATCCTGCAGTTGGGGCACGATCAGTCCCGCATCCAGCTTGGACACGTCGAGCAGGCTGTCGAGCAGCATGCGCAGCCCATCCATGGCCTGCCCCATGGAATCGAGAAGCGGGGCCGCGGGGTGCCCGTCCAGCCGCTCCTGCAGCGCCGATTGGAACAGCATCATCGCCTGGACCGGCTGCCGCAGGTCATGGCTCGCGGCGGCGAGGAACTTGGACTTGGCGACGTTGGCGCGGTCGGCCTCGGCCTTGGAGGCGCGCAGGGCGTCTTCGGTGCGGCGGCGCTCGGTGATGTTGCGGACGATCCCCGTGAAATAGCGGCGCGTCCCGGCGGTCCATTCGGTGACCGCCAGTTCGATCGGGAAGATCGAGCCATCCTTGTGTCGTCCTTCGACCTCGCGCCCGATGCCGATGATCTTCTTCTCGCCCGTGCTCTGGTAGGCCTGCAGATAGCCGTCGTGGGCGGAGTGGTAGGGCTCCGGCATCAGGATGCGGATGTTCCGGCCGACCGCTTCGCCGGCCTCGTAACCGAAGATGCGCTCCGCCGCCGGGTTGAAGCTCTGGATCGTGCCCGTCTCGTCGATGACCAGCATGGCATCCACCGCGGTCTGCACGATGGCCCGGTGGCGGGCCTCGCTTTCCGCCAGCGCCGCCTCGCGTCGCCGGATGAGGTCCGCCGCGCCGCGGATGGCGCGGCCCACCGCCTCGATCTCCGCCACGCCGCCGCCGGGCGGCGGCACTGGGTACCCGGCGCCCAGGGCCTGGGCCGCTTCGGCCAACTGCGAGACGGATCGCGTCAGGCGCCGCCCGAGCAGGACCGCCGCCCCGACCCCGATCAGCAGAAGGACCACGCCGCCGCCGGTGAAGAGCAGGAGGGCGTGGCGCGCCGGGGTCGCCACCAGGGCGGTGGGGACGCTCATCGCGACCACCCAGCCGAAGCTGCGGGATCGGCTGTAGGTCTGGATCGCCTCCACACCCTCCAGATTGACGGCGCGGTGGAAACCGTCCGGCACCCGCTGCATCCCGGTCCACAACGAGTCGGGAAGGCGCTTGCCGACGAACTGCTCGGTCTGGTGCGACCGGGCGATGACGACGCCGTCCTGGTCGATCACCCCGGCCCGCCAGCCCGCCGGGATGCGTTCCGGCGACACGATGGCCTGAATCCGGTCCTGGGGGATGTTGAGGCTCAGCAGGTAGCGGATCTGGCCGTCGCGGATCACCGGGGCAACGACCGCGAGAAGCGGCATCTGGCTCACGCCGCCGATGAAAAGCCCGGTGACCTGCGGCCTTCCCGTGTCCATGACCCGTTGATCGGCATCGAGCACGGTGCGGTCCGGCAGGTCCTCGCCCCAGGGCACCCGGCTGTTGACCCATTGCCGGCCCTGCGGATCGCGCAGAACCACGTTGGTGCCCAGCCGGTCGCGCGTCCCGGCGGCCTGCCGGTAGAAGGCGGCCATATCGCCCGTTGTCAGGCTTTCCGTTGTGGACAGCACCTCGGCGGCGGCGATCAGGCGGCTCACCTCGCGCTCCACATCCTCCGCCAGCAGGCGCGTCCGGTCGAGGACGAGCTGTTCCGTTTGCCGGGCCTGCGCGTCGACGTTGCGGATAAGGAGGAACACCGAGAAAAGGACCAGCGGCACGGCGACCGCCATGACCAGCAGGACGAGCCAGCCCCTGACCCGTTGCGGGCGCAGCCAAGCCGTCGGCCGCGGTGGCATCACCGGATTGGGGGTCATCGAATCAGCCGGCGTCCGAACACAACCCGGTGTCGGATCGCTTGCGGACAGCGACCGATTCGGCAGGAGGCTTCGTCATGGGCGGACCCTCGCGGTCCGGATGGCACCGCAGCGTGCGCTCTCATCCCTCGAAGTCCATGAAACGACTTGGTTTTGGCGGGACGGTCGATCGAGGAGACGTGTCCGGTCCGAACGTACCGAGGCATTTCGCAGGCCACCCCTGGGTCACCGGTTGCTTGGCATCTCTAAACCAGATTGTATCATACCGCACAATAATCGGTTGAGAATCCATCGATCCGCCCAGGGAAGGGGGCCGGGTGCCCCGCCGCCAATTGGCGCCGGGGCCGATCCGGTCTATGGTCCCGCCTCATGGAACCTTCACTCGACGACGCGATCCGCCTGCACAAATCCGGCAACCACGCGGGGGCGGAGCCGCTCTACCGCGCCGTGCTCGAACGGGAGCCGACGAATCGCGGCGCGCTGCAGATGCTGGCGATGCTTCTGGTGCAGACCGGGCGTCCGGCCGAGGCCGTTGGCCATTTCCGGACCATCCTGCGCCTGGAGCCCGGCGGTGTCGCCGGCTACAGCAACCTCGCCGCCGCCCTGCGCCTGGCCGGGCAGGGGGCGGAGGCCATCGGCTGCCTGCACCGGGCGCTGGCCCTCGACCCGGCCCACGCGGCCTCCTGGTTCAACCTCGGCAACGGGTTGAAGCAGCAGGAGAAGGCGGCGGGCGCCGATCGCGGTTACCGGCGGACCCTGGCGCTGGACCCCGGCCACGCCGGTGCGGCGGGCAACCGGACGGCGCTGCGGAATCAGTGGGGCGCGCGTCTGGACGAGGCGGACCGGCTCGCCGCCGCGGCGCGCCACCCGACGGCCTCCGCCGAAGTCCGGGCGGCGGCGGCCGAGGCCCTGCTGGCGGTTGGCGACACCCTCGCGGCGGAAGCGATGGCGCGCGCCGCCCTGGGCCGTGAGGATCACCATCACCGGGCGAACCGGTTGCTGGGGCGCCTGTTGTTGGAGCGCAGCGGGGCGATGGGGGTGCAGGACGGAAAACCCTTCGCGGTCGACCGGACGCTGGTGGAGGAGGCCATCGGCGTTCTGCGCCGGGCCGTCGCCGCCCGTCCGGACGACGACGAGGCCGACTGGCTGCACGTCGCCGCGGTGGCGACTCTGGTGCAGGTGGGGCTGGCGTCCGACGCGGTGCTGCGCGACGGGGCGCGGGCCGCCTGGGTCCGCCTGCGGCGCCATCCCAAGGACACGGTCGCGGCCTCCGTCATCGGTTTTCACGTCTACCGCCGGGACCGGCTCGTCCTCGCCTCCTGGCTGGGCCGGCGCTTCCGGCGGCGCTTCACCGCGGCAGAGGTCGCGCGGGAGCATGAGCTGGGCCTGTGGACCATGCTGCGCGCCGACGACGCCTTCTTCCGCGCCCTGCCGCCGGTCGAAACAGTGCTGGAAAGCATGGCCCCCCTGGAGTGCCGCATCGAGCCGGCGCCGGGACCGGGCGGCGAACCAGCGGTCTTCTTCTGCTGCGACGATGTGTATTTCCGCCGCTTCGCTCCGGCGCTGCTGGAATCGCTGGCGGAACGGATGCCGGGCGCCACGGTCGCCGTCCATGTGGTGGCGCCGTCGCCGGAGACGGAACAGGCCATGGACCGCTGGCGGACGGACGGGCGGCTGAGGATCGGTTTCTCGCTGGACCGGCCGGACATGGCGGGATGGACCGACATCAAGCGCGTCACCTATTACGCCTCCGCCCGCTTCCTGCGCGCCTTGCAGTGGCTGCGCCGGTTGGACCGCCCGCTGATGGTGATCGACACCGACGCGCGGATCGCCCAGGACCTGCGGACCCTGCGGGAGGACATGGCCGACCATGACGTCGGGTTTCTCATCGACGGGCGCCGCCGCGGGCCGTCGCGGGAAATCACCGTCTGCTTCAGCGTCTACAGCAACACGCCGGGCGGCGACCGCTTCCTGTCGCTGCTCGGCGCCTACATCGGTCATTTCCTGGCGGGGGCGGAGGTCTATTGGATGCTGGACCAGATGGCCCATTACGCGGTGCTCGACCGGCTGAACCGGCATGAACCGATCCGCGTGCGCCGCTTCGACTTCCTGAACTTCCCCTATTGCCACTTCGTCGGCGCGAAGTGACGCGCCGTCCGCATCACTCCCGCCCGAGAACGCGGTCGACCACCGTGTCGGCCCATTCGCGGGAGCGGAAGCTGGCCTTGGCCTCCACCGGGTCGTAGACGCGCTCCACCCAGTCCCAGAAGGCGATCGGGCGCTTCTCGTTGTAGGCGGCGTACAGCTCGAAGAAATAGTCGAGGATGCCGGTCTTCGCCTGCTTGAAGTGGCCGTATTTCCAGTGGAGTTGCTTGGTCGCCCGCTCCAGCGGCACGCCCTCGTGGATGAAGAGGTAGAGCGCCGACATGAAACCGGCGCGATCCGCCCCCGACTTGCAGTGCAGAAGCGCCGGATACTGCATGGTCGCGAACAGGTCGCGGGCCTTCAGCAGCGTTTCCTTCTTCGGCATGTCGCGGGAGTTGACCGGAAAGTCCACCAGCGTCAGCCCGGCCGCCCGGCAGGCCTCGGCCTCCAGGATGTAGGAGGCGCAGTCGCGGCTGCCGCGCAGGTTCAGGATGGTCTTCACGCCATGCCGCGCCGCTTCCCGGATGTGCGAGGGCGAGGGCTGGCTCGCCCGGTACATGTTGGGGGAGATGCGGTGGGTGTTCGAGTAGACCAGCCGGAAGCAGGCGTGGTCGATGAACACGCTTTCGACATGCCCGAGCGCCCGTTGCAGCGGGGAGATCATGCGCCCGCGCGCCCGCTTGATCCCGTCGGCCAGCGCGGTGGTCGTGTAACGGCGCAACATCTTCCTGGTGGTGGCCACGCAAGCAGTCTCCAAATCGACAAGGCCGCCAAGATAGGCACACTTTGCGTGGCGTCAAGACCGCCGCGCCGCTGGGCTGTGCGGCGCTTTGGTCATCCGGCCCGCAGGACGCGCCCGTAGATGTCATACCGCGCGGCCAGCGACAGCACGATCTCCATGTAAAGGTTGATCAGGCCGTTGGCGTAGAAGGCCGGGCAGCCGGTGTAATGGCGCTCGCCCGCCTGCGCGGTCGGCTCGATCAGGTCGGCGTTCAGGACGATCATGCCGCCCGGCGCCCCCGCGTCATAGACGAAGGCGGTCTGGTGCCGGGGCAGGGGGTGGATGGCCTGATGGTCGTCGGCCTCGATGTGGCCGGCCCCCATGAACTGGCACAGCATGCCCAGGCTGCCCATGGCGAGCGGGAGCACCTGCTTCAGGCTGCGGCGCGACAGGTCGTCGTATTCGGCCAGGGTCAGGCCGGGCTTCAGCATCGGCGCCGACTCGCACAGGTTCCAGCAGACGTGGAGCGCGGTGTGGCTGCCCGTCTTGGTGATCGACAGCATGTCGTAGCCGGACGGCGCGTGCAGGACCGACGCCTCCAGCGTGTTGGCAAGGACGAAGCCGGCCGCGGCGAGCGGGGTGATGGCGCCCTCCGCCCGGCAGCGCTCCTCCTCCAGCGTCACCTTGATCGCCCAGTCCTTGATGATGGCGTCCAGCAGGTGGCACACGCTGTCGCGCAGGAAGCCGATCAGCGTCTCCGCCGGGGCGGCCTCCAGCCCGGCGGTGTCGGCGACGTCCAGCCCGTGCGGCGAGTCCGGCGGGTTGCATAGCAGCAGATGGCCGTCGGCGTCCAGCGGCATGCGGTTGGTGATGTGATCGCGCAAGTCGTTGTAGAGGAAGGCCAGCAGCGTGTTGATCGCGACCTTCTCGTAATCCTCCTTGCGGGTGTCCGCATGGGCCGGGCACTGGCCGGCGAGGCGCTGAAGCTCCTCGGCAAAGAGGTAGTTCGGGTCCTCGGTGATGCGGTGCAGGATCGGCGCGAGGTTGACACGGGTCATCCCGGCCTCCTCATGCGCGGCGAGATAGGTCAGGGCGAAGTCGTTGGAGCGGGCCATGATGGGGCGTCAATCTCGTGGGTGAGGACGGTCAGCGGTCGCGAAGCCGGTCGTAGACGCCGTAGTCCATGGCGATGCTGGCCACGATGTCGAGATACAGTTTGATGAAGCCGGGCGTGTAGAAGGCCGGGCAGCCGGTGTAATGCCGCTCCTCGGGCTTGGCGAAGCGGGTGATCGGCTCCGGGTTCAAGCAGATCAGCCCGGCCTCGTCGAGGACGAAGGCCGTCTGGTCCTTGGGCAGCAGATGGATGGCGAGGCCGTCGTGGGGCTCGATCCCCGACGCTTCCATGTAATGGACCAGCATGCCCAGGCTGGCCATGGACAGCGGCACCACCTGCTTCAGGCTGCGTCGCACGAGGTCGTCGTAAGCCGCCGCCTCCTGGTCCGGAAGCAGCAGGGGGGCGGCCTCGACCATGGCCCAGCAGATGTGGATGGCAGTGTGGCTGCCGGTCTTGGTGATCGACAGCATGTCGTAGCCGGCGCGCTGGTAGAGGGCTGAGTCCTCCAGCGTCGTGCGCAGGATGAAGGTCGCGGCGGCGGCGGCGGAGATTTCGCCGGTCCCCTGGGCGCGGTAATGCTCCTCCTCCGTCAGCAGGTCGGCGGCCCAGCCGGTGATGAGGCCGTCGAGCAGATGGCAGGTGGCGTCGCGCAGGACCGAGGCCATCACGTCGAGCGGGGCCGCCGCCATCGCGGCGCGGTCGGCCGGGTTGATGCCGTGGGGGGAGCGCGGCGGGATCGGCAGCATCACCTGCCCGCGCTCGTCCAGCGGCAGCTTGGACGCCACATGGTCGCGCAGCCGTTCGAACAGATAGGCGAGCAGCGTGTTGACCGTCACCTTGTCCGCGTCGTCGGCGTTGGGGGCGGCGTGCATGGGGCACTGGCCGCCGCCGCGCCGCAACTCCTCGCTGAACAGGAAGGCGGGGTCCTTCTGGATGGTCTGGAGGATGTGGGCGATCGAGACGCGCTCCAGCCCGGCATCGGCGTGAGCCTTGATGAAGCTGCTGGCGAAATCGTTGGAACGGGACATCGTGGCCTTGCCGGAACGGAGTAATCCCGTTCAGCCTAGGGCGAGTGGCGGGGCCGTTGCAACGGCAACCTCTGTGACCGGTTGCCGCTTCTCCGTTGAAATGTGCGGTTTTACCCCTCGGGGACCAGCCAGTCGACCGTGCAGCCGCCGCCGGTGGCGGGCAGGGCGGCGTGCAGCGCCGGCAGCAGGTCGCGCAGCGTGTCGTCCAGCGTCCAGGGCGGGTTGACGATCAGCAGGCCCGATCCGTTCAGCCGGAGGTGGGTGTCCTCCGGGTGCCAGGTCAGCTCGACCCTCAGGATCTTGCGGATGCCGGTGTTCTCCACCGCCTCCTGGAAGCGCCAGACGGCGGCGCGCTCCTTGATCGGGTACCACAGGGCGTAGACGCCGGTGGACCAGCGCCGGTGTGCCGCCTTCAGCCCCTCGGCCATGCGGGCGAATTCGTCCGGCTGCTCGAAGGGCGGGTCGATCAGGACGAGGCCGCGCTTTTCCCGCGGCGGCAGATGGGCCCTCAGCGCCTGATAGGCGTCGGTCTTGAAGGCCGAAACCTGACGGTCCCCGGCGAACTCCGCCTTCAGGGTCTGCCAGTCGTCGGGGTGAAGCTCGTTGAGGAGCAGCCGGTCCTGCTCGCGCAGCAGCGCCCGCGCCAGCCGCGGCGATCCGGGGTACCAGCGCAGCCGCCCGTCCGGGTTCAGCGCGGCCACCGCGTCCAGATAGGGCCGCAGCGCCGGGTGTGGCGCCGGCTGGCCGAACAGCCGTCCGATTCCGTCCTGGAACTCCAGCGTCTTGCGCGCCGGTTCGGAGTCCAGGTCGTAGCGCCCGATGCCGGCGTGGGCGTCGAGCACGCAGAAGGGCGCCGGCTTGGCGCGCAAATGATCGATGATCAGCGCCAGAACGGCGTGCTTCATCACATCGGCGGGGTTGCCGGCGTGGAAAATGTGACGGTAGTTCATGGGGCAGGGATTTAGCCCATCGGGGCGTTCCGCGCCATCCCCTGCGAAGCCGGTTTATTCGAAGCCAGGCTATCAGTCGAGAGAAGCGACCTGCTGGGCGTTGCGGAAGGTGCGGCGGGTGCTCGGCGCGATGCTGGCGGGCTCGGACTCGCCGCAGCGGGCGGATTCCAGCAGCTTGGCGCTCTTCGGGTCCAGCTCGTTCAGATGCTGCCAGATCTTGCAGACGTAGTTCTGGGCCTGACGGGTGGAGCCGCCGTTGTAGCGGGCGACGGCGGTCTTCCAGCTTCCCTGCTCGCCGTGAAGGCGAAGAAGCAGGCGACCGGCGTAATTGACGTTCTCGCGGGGATCGACGATCCGCTCCACCGGCTGGAACTCGCCGCGATGGGTGCCGAGCGAGATCTGCATGCAGCCGACATAGACGTTCTGGCGAAGCTGGCCGCGCTTGTCGCGGAGATGCCGGGCGGCGTCGTTGGCGTTGCGGGCGTAGACGGGACGGCCTTCCACGCTCATCGCGAAGGGGGTCGGGGCGCCGTCCTGGCCGCTTTCCACCAGGGCGATGGCAACCAGAAGACCGGAGGGGATGTTGAACTTGCGCTCGGCCTCGACGGCGTGGGAGACGCAACTGCTGTCCTGGGCGGCGGCGGGCTTGGCGGTGAGGACCGGAGCGGCGGCTAAGCCCAGTGCAAGAGCGATCCAGCCGCCATACGTGCGTCGCACGCGCTGAGTTCGATCCTGCATATCCTCGGTCCCCTCTTCGTTGCCGGGGTCATCCGGCTTCGTTTTGGCCCCCCGCGCGGGGCCGCCATTACCGGTCACCGAGTCGCTTACGGTGACCGCCTCCTACCCGAAAGTTCAGCGCCCACCAGCGGGCGCCGAAGCCACACTTCCAAAAATTTTATACAGCGTCAATCTATTTGCTGCCCGGTAATACCACGCCTTTCGATCGAACGATGTCACAAGGCGGCCGGAAAAACCCACCCGAGGCCTCGGTCTTATCCATCAAGACACTGATTCCGAAGAGCTTTGGAAAACCGAAAGAGGTGGATTGTGCGAAAGGCGTACAATTTCCTCCAAACGGCCTAATGCGACGGTCTGAAGCACGATTCGCGGCCGAACGACCTCCTTCGGATGCCTCTTGCGCGCGCGTGCAAGCTGGTGCAGGAGTGCGTGCCGTCTCCCGCAATCCGGAGTCTCCCGGATGCGGAGACGGCGACAGCGCATCTCCCATAGCGAAGTGATCGTGGATCGCGATTCGACGGCTCAAGCCGACCGTGAGGGGACAGGCTCCCTCGTCCAACCCGGAGACGTTCCGGGCATGTTGTTTCAGACCGGCTATGACCGACTCTATGCCGCCGACGCGGCGGGGGCGGCGCGTGCCTTCCGGCTCGCCTGCGCCGCCGATCCGGGATCGGGCGAGGCGTGGGGCGCCCTGGCCGACAGCACGCGGGATGCGGGCGAGGCCGCCGGAGCGCTGGCCGCCTGCGGGCGGGCGGTGGCGCTCGACCCCGGCGTGTGGCCCTGGCGGATCGCGCTGGCCGAGGCGCTGCGGACCGCCGGCCGGTTCGAGGAGGCCGTGGCCACCGGGCGGGTGTTGACGGCGGAGCGGCCGGATTCCGCAACGGCCCGGCTCGGTCTCGCCCGCGCCCTGGCGGCGGCGGGCCGGCGGGACGCCGCGCTGGAGGAGTACCGCGAGGCCGTGGCCCTGCGCCCCGGCGACCGCGAGGCGGCGTTGGAACTGGGCGCCCTGCTGGTCGAGTCCGGCGACGCGCTGGGCGCGGTGGAACTGCTCCAGCCGCTGTCCCGCCGGGATCCGGAGGACGCGGACCTGCACGCCGCCATCGGGCGGGCCTGGATCGCCCTGCAGGAGCCGGCGAAGGCGTTGACCGCTCTGCGCCGTGCCCAAAGCCTCGACCCGGACGACCGACTCGGCTGCGCGGCGCTGATCACCGCGCTGGAAGGCGGTGCGGGGGAAGACCTGTCGGCGGCCTATGTGCGCGCCCTGTTCGATCGCTACGCCGACCGCTTCGACCAGGATCTGGTGGGCAAGCTGGGCTACTCCGCGCCGGCCCTGCTGCGCGAGGCGGTGGACCGGCTGGGGCCGGCGTCCGAACGTGGGGCGCCTGGATTGCGGGTGCTGGACCTCGGTTGCGGCACCGGGCTGGCGGGCGTGGCGTTCCGTCCGCTGGCCGGGCATCTCGCCGGGGTCGATCTGGCCCCGCGCATGGTCGAGAAGGCCCGCGCCCGCGCTCTCTATGATGAGTTGGCGGTCGGCGACGTGGTCGCGGCCCTGGTACCGGCGCCGGGAAGCTGGGACCTGCTGGTCGCCGCCGATGTGCTCGTCTATCTCGGCGACCTGACCGCGCTGTTCGAAGGCGCCGCCAAGGCCCTGCGCCCGGCGGGCCGCTTCGCCGCGACGGTGGAGCGTCTGGACGGCGAGGCGGCGGTCTCCGGCTACGCGCTCGGCCCGTCGCGGCGCTACGCCCACAGCGAAGCCTATCTGCGCGCGATGGCGGCGGCGGCCGGCCTGACGGTGCTTCTGATGGAACCCTGCTCCCCCCGCCGTGAGAAGGGCGTGGGCGTGCCGGGTCTCCTCTTTATAATGGAGAAGCCGGCGGCCTGACGAAAACGGCCTTTCCGGGCGGCGGCGGTCACGCCTCCGCCCGGAAGGGCTGCAGGCTGAGCAGGGCGCAGTCCCAATAGGGGCGCGGGCCGAAGCGTTCGGCCAGGAAATCGACGAAGACACGGACCTTCGGCGACAGGTGCCGGTTCTGCGGGTAGACCGCGAAGACGTTCGACTCCGCCATGTAATAGTCCAGCAGCAGGCACTGGAGCTGTCCGTTGGACAGAGCCTCCCCGCACAGGAAGGTGGGCAGAACGATGATGCCGACGCCGGCGATGGCGGACTCGCGCAGCAGGTCGCCGTTGTTGGTGCGCAGCGACCCCGACACGCGGACCGAGCGCATGGCGTCACCGACGCGGAACTGCCACTGCTCGGCGGTCGGGATGTTGGTGTAGATCAGACAGTTGTGGTTGGACAGCTCATCCGGTGTCTGAGGTATCCCGTGCTTCTCCAGATAGGCCGGGCTGGCGCAGACCACCTGCCGGTTGGGGGCCAGCCGCTTGGCGATCAGCGAGCTGTCGCGCAGCCGCCCGATGCGCACCGCCAGATCGTAGCCCTCGTCGATCAGGTCCACGTAGCGGTCGTTCAGGTCCATCTCGATCTCGATGGACGGGTAGCGTTCGAGGAATTCGGCGACCGCCTTGGCCAGATGCAACAGCCCGAAGGACACCGGCGCGTTGACCTTCAACCGCCCGCGCGGGGCGGCGTGCAGGTCGGCGACGGCCTGCTCCGCCTCCTCCAGATCGGCGATGATACGGGTGCAGCGCTCGTAATAGGCCTGCCCGACCTCGGTCAGGCTGAGCTTGCGCGTGGTGCGGTTCAGCAGCCGCGCCCCCAGCCGGTTCTCCAACTCCGCGATGCGGCGGGAAACCACGGACTTGGACAGGTTCAGGCGCTCCGCCGCGGTGGTGAAGCTCTTGGTGTCCACGACCTTGATAAAGGCCATCATGTCGTCGAGGCGATCCATCCCATTGTTCTACACCCGGAAACAATGAAGTTCCAGCGCCCTGGATTTGCCGAAACGGGGCAACGCGCTATCTTTTGGGACGCCGCAGCCTCCAGCGCGGCCGCAACGACAGAGGGGAGACGAGACATGGCGAAGGTTCTGGTGCTCTACTACAGCAGCTACGGCCACATCTCCACCATGGCGCAGGCGATGGCCGAGGGCGCCCGCTCGGTTCCGGGAACCGAGGTGGCGGTGAAGCGCGTGCCGGAACTGGTCCCCGAGGAGGTGCGGCAGAAGGCGCACTTCAAGGAAGAGCCGAACATTCCCATCGCCGACCCGAACGAGCTGGCCAACTACGACGCCATCATCCTGGGCGTGCCGACGCGCTACGGCAACATGCCGGGCCAGATGAAGAACTTCCTCGACCAGACGGGCGGCCTGTGGGCGAAGGGCGCGCTGGTCGGCAAGGTCGGCGCCGCCTTCTCCTCCTCCGCCACCCAGCATGGCGGTCAGGAGAGCACGATCCTCACCACCCACACCGTGCTTCTGCACCACGGCATGGTGATCGTCGGCCTGCCCTACAGCTTCCAGGGCCAGATGGGCGTGGACGAGGTGATGGGCAACAGCCCCTACGGCGCCAGCACCATCGCGGGCGGCGACGGCTCGCGTCAGCCGAGCGCGGTCGAGTTGGACGGCGCCCGCTACCAGGGGCGTCACGTCGCGGAGATCGCCAAGAAGCTGCACGGTTGAGGGGAGAGTGCGCCTCTCCCGCCGTCCGGGCGGGAGAGGCGGCACCGGACAGAGGGGAGTTCAGGGCATGGGCCTGTTGATCGACGGCCGCTGGCACGACCAGTGGTACGACACCAAGAACAGCGGCGGCGCCTTCGTCCGTCCGGAAACCCAGTTCCGCAACTGGGTGCGGGCCGACGGTTCGACCCCGTTCCAACCGGAGGCCGGGCGCTATCACCTGTTCGTGTCGCTGGCCTGCCCCTGGGCGCACCGCACGTTGATCCTGCGCAAGTTGAAGGGGCTGGAGGACGCCATCGGCGTCACCGTGGTCGATCCCCTGATGCGCGAGGAAGGTTGGACCTTCCCTGAACCCGATCCGATCACCGGCTCCACCCGTTTGCACGAGGTCTACACCAAGGCCGATCCCACCTACTCGGGGCGCGTCACCGTCCCGGTGCTGTGGGACAGGAAGACCGGGACCATCGTCAGCAACGAGTCCGCGGAGATCGTCCGCATGCTGAACCGGGAATTCGACGCCTTCGGCGACGCCTCGCTGGATTTCTACCCGGCGGAACTGGCGGAGGAGATCGATCGGCTCAACGCCTTCGTCTACGACCGCGTCAACAACGGCGTCTACAAGGCCGGGTTCGCGACCAGCCAGGAGAAGTACGAGCAGGCGTTCGACGCCCTCTTTGCGGCGCTCGACGAGCTGGACGAGCGGTTGGGCGGACAGCGCTACCTGCTGGGGAACCGTCAGACCGAGGCCGACTGGCGCCTGTTCACCACGCTGGTGCGGTTCGACGCCGTCTATGTCGGCCACTTCAAGTGCAACTTGCGCCGCATCGCCGACTATCCGAACCTGTCCGGCTATCTGCGCGACCTCTATCAGGTGCCCGGCGTCGCGGAGACGGTCGATTTTCACCACATCAAGCGGCACTACTACGCCAGCCACACCATGATCAACCCGACCGGCGTCGTGCCGAAGGGGCCGGCGCTGGATCTCGACGCGCCGCACGGGCGGGACTCGGTTGGCTAACTCGGTGGGGTAATCGGGCCTCAGGGCTTGTAGCAGCGGGCCATGTCCTGGTTCGGCCCGATCATCTCGCACTGGAAGCTGTTGGAGAACTTGAAGCGGAACGGCCCGGTCTTGCGCACGCTGACCAGGGTCTGTCCGCTTGGGTTCTTGAAGGCCACCCAGGCCGAAGCGTCGAAATGGGTGGTGATCCCGTTGCTCAGCCGCACGCGGCCCTGGTTGTCCTTGATGACCTGCACGCCGGTGTTGAAGGCCATGACGCCGTTCGGACTCTCGGACGCCACGGCGAGGCCGTTCGTGCAATTGACTCCCTCCGGCTGCACCGCCACGCACTCGTAGGGGCGTGGCTGCGACGCGGTGAGCACCATGGCGTAGATCGCCACTTCCAGAACGTTCATGGGCATGCGGAATCTCCCGGCAATCCGCACAAGGGTGCAGCAATGCACCGTGTACAGAATAATTCCGCCGTGGTTACGAAAAGTATAATGTCGCGGTCAAGGTTCTACCCTTTCGCGGACAGCGCTTTTTTCAGCTTCTCGCGCAGGCCGAGCGGGGTCAGCGGCTTCACCAGATAGCCGGCGGCGCCGGAGCGCAGGGCCGACAGAACGACGTCCGACCCGTCGTGCTTGGTCAGCATGATGACCGGCGCCCGCCCGTCCAAGGCCTCAAGAAAGGCCAGACCGCCCATCGGCACCATGTCCACGTCGCAGAAGATCGCGTCGAAGTCGACCCGGTTGCAGCGGGCCAGGGCCTCCGCCCCGTCGGCGGCCTCGATCACCGTGCCGACTCCCAACTGCTTCAACAGCCGCACCGAGACGCTGCGGGTCACAACCTCGTCCTCGACGACCAGCACCGCGCACGAATTGAACGACACGGCCACCCTCGCGCTTCGCCCTGTGGGTACCCCTAAGGGTTACGTCCGCATGATATATCAGCGCGAAAGAAACTCAAATGCGTGCGATCAGAATTTTCACGTCGGCCAGCGCGCGGTCGAGAGCCGCCGCGTCCCGCCGCATTACCGCCGCGTCGCCGCGCAGGGCCGCCTCCTCCACCGAGCCGAAGAGATCGGCGACCCGCCCGGCCCCGGCGGTGCGGGCGGCGCCGGCCGCCGAATGGGCGGCCAGCCGGACACCATCCAGGTCGCCGAGCGCCAATCGCTCGTTCAGAACGCGCGACAACTCGTCGGCGTTTTCCAGGAACAGGGCGTAGAGCATGGTGACGGTGGGGCCAGGACCGCCGAAGTTCCGCAGCATCGGCTCCGTGTCGAGGATGTCCCGATCGCACGGAACCGCGCTGGCGGTGAGTGTTTCGGATTGGCTGGGCGGTGGCTGGGGCACGATGGCGGCTCCCGGCAGGACACGGTATGGCCGTACAGTGCGTGTGGCAATTCAACCCGGTCAAGCCGAGGTCGGCGCGGCGAATGGACGCTTCGGCGCCGCATCATCCGGTCGCGGAACCGGGGGACGCGCAGCCTGTTCCCCAACGTCGTCAACGTCCGCTGGAACGCCCGAGCGATGACCGCCGCAACCGAAGAACAGCGTCTGGACGCCCTGATCGTCGGCGGCGGACCCGCCGGGCTGACCGCGGCAATCTATCTGGCGCGCTACCGCCGCCGTTTCCTGGTGGTGGATTCCGGGGCCAGCCGGGCCTCCTGGATCCCGCTGTCCCACAACCACGCGGGCTTCCCCGACGGGGTGACCGGCGACGAGTTGCTGGCCCGCATGCGCGCCCAGGCGGAGCGTTACGGCGCCCGGATCGTGCCGGGAACGGTGACGGCGGTGGAGCGGGGCGACGACGGCTACCGCGTGCGGACGGAGGACGGGCGGCTGTTCCGCGCCCGCACCGTGCTGGCCGCGACCGGCGTGATCGACCGCGAACCGGAGCTGCCCAACCTGTATCAGGCGGTCCAGCGGGGGCTGGTCCGCCATTGCCCAATCTGCGACGGGTTCGAGGTGACCGGCCACCGCATCGGCGTCATCGGCCACGGCACTGGAGCCCTGGGGGAGGCGCTGTTCCTGCGCACCTATTCCCGCGACATCACCGTCCTGACGCTGGGCGAGCCGATGAATCTGGAGGAGGCGGAGGAGCGCCGCATGGCCGAGGCCGGCCTCCGCGCCGTCGAGGAGCCGGTGGTGGAAATCCACACCGAAGGCGGGCGGATCGCCGCCCTGACCACGGTGTCCGGCGAGCGGCTGACCTTCGACACGCTGTATTCCGCCCTGGGTTGCCACCCGCGCAACGAGACGGTGAAGGGGCTGGGCGTGCGCATCGGGCCGAGCGAACGGCTGGTCACCGACGGGCACCAGCAGACCGGGATCGAGGGGCTCTACGCCGCGGGGGACATCGTCGAGGGCCTGAACCAGATCTCGGTCGCCATGGGGCAGGCCGCGATCGCCGCCACCGCGATCCATCGCCGACTCCTGGCGGAGGACGGGGACCTCTGAGGGGTGATGCCCCCCGGCGGGTGGCCAGCGGCGCCGGGCAAAATGTCGCATTTGACATTAATGAGTGGTAATACCAAACCAATGGCTTGAGCTATGCTCTTGGTTTGATGGAGCTTCCAGAAAAGGCATAAAGGGTTATGCCTTTTGGGCTCGGCCGGACGTTTACACCTGATTAAGAATTTGGGCTTTAGGACTCTCGCCATTGCGAGAGGCTGTCCGTGCGGCTGGGTGTGGCCCGGCGCACAGCGGGACGAGCGAAGGGGCGGCATGATGCCGTCATCGATCAACCCGCCGATCAACCCGGGCAGCCTGCCAGAACGAACGGAACCTGCTCCATGGCCCAATCCGTGACCCGCGCGCTTCAAGCCATCAAACGCCACAACGCCAAGCCGGAGCAGATCGACCACGCCATCCTCAGCGCCATCAACGTGACGCTGTGCATGCAGTCCGGCGGCAACGACCGGGTCGCGGAAGGCTTCAACCAGGACATCGCGCTGAGCGGACGGGCCTTCGGCGTCCGGAGCTGATCTACCCTTCCTTTTCCTCCCGCTTCCGCAGCTCGTCCTGCAGGAGATAGCGGGCCTCCGGCGGCAGATCGCCGATGGCTTCGGCCAACACGCGCAGGCGCCGCCGCAGCCCATAGACGGTGTCCAGCAGCGACAGCACGACCGGCATCGCCTCGTCGTCGAGCGCCAGATCCTCCCGAAGATCGCAGATCATCTCCAGCCGGGCCACGTCGGCCGCGCTGAAGACGAAACCGGTCCCCTCGTGCCGTGGCCGCAGCCAATGCCGCTCCACCCACACCGTCAGCTGGGCGGAGGAGACGCGCCGGCAACTCGCCAGCACCTCCTCGGTCCGCCACCACGCGCCGTCCTGTCCCCAATGGTCGTGGCCCATCTCACGCGGCCTCCATGTCCCGTCTCGGGTTGTGGTCGGTCTTCCAATCCCGGACGAACGCCTCCAGCGCCGGGTCGGGCGCGTCGGGCAGGGCGATGCGCAGGGTCACATACTGGTCGCCGCGCGCGCCGTTGGCTCCGGGCAGTCCCTTGCCCTTCAACCGCAGCCGCGTGCCGTTGTTCGCCCCCTTCGGAACGGTCAGCATCACCGGCCCGTCGATGGTCGGGACGCGCACCTTGCCGCCCAGCACCGCCTCGGCCAGGGTCACCGGCAGGTCGAGCTGGATGTCGTCGCCGTCGCGCCGGAACCACGGGTGCGGCGTGACCTTGACCGTCACCAGCGCGTCGCCGGGCGGACCGCCGTTGCTGCCGGGCAGGCCCTGGCCCTTCAGGCGGATGGTGCCGCCGTCCTCCAGACCGGCGGGCAGGTCGATGTCCAGCGTCTTCCCGTCCGGCATGGTGACGCGGCGCTTGCCGCCCTTGGCCGCCGCCAGGAAATCGACGGTCAGCGCCATGCTGAGGTTGCCGCCCTTCATCGGCATGGAACCGCCGCGGGCGAAGCCGCGCCCGCCGAACAGGTCGGAGAAGATGTGCTCCAGATCGTCCGACGCGAAGCCCTCGGCGTGGGCGTAGCGGGCGCCCGCCGGGCCTTCGGCGAAGTCGCGGTAATAGTGGCGCTGCGGCCGCTCCTGACCGGACTCGTCGATCTCCCCGCGGTCGAAGCGGGCACGCTTGTCGGCATCCGACAGCAGGCTGTAGGCGGCGCTGATGTCCTTGAAGCGCTGCTCGGCCTCCGCCTTGCCGGGGTTCAGGTCGGGGTGGTGCTTCTTGGCCAGCTTGCGGTAGGCCTTGCGGATTTCGTCGTCCGAAGCGGTGGGGGATACGCCCAAAATCTCGTAAGGATTGCTCATGGCGATGACCGTGATTGGACAGCGGGGGTCAGCGGCTGACGGGTGAGCACGTTCGACGTGTATGTGTTCGACGCATCCCCGCAAATCAAGAGGGCTGCCCTTCCGCCCAATGCACGCCGCCTGTGCTTGCGGCCGGGATGACGACGGGGCAAAGCGCGCCAATATGAGGCGGGCCGGACTTGGCTCCGGTTGAACGGTTCCAAAGGGAGATGGTCAGGGAGGAAGCCCCCGTCATGCCGCACACGCACCGGTCCTTCATGCCCACGGATCAGGCGGCCGCCGACCTGCGGCGGCGTCACAAGATCGCGAACGTCTTGCAGTCTCTCCTCCTGCTCGGCGGCATGGTGCTGCTGCTGGCGCTGTGCGGGATGATCCTGGCGGGGGTGGAGGGGGTGCTGTGGGCGCTGCTCGGCGGCGCCGTCAGCCTGCTGTTCAGCCCGCGCCTGTCGCCGCGCATGGTGCTCGGCATGTTCGGCGCCCGCCGCCTGACCCATGCGGAGGCCCCGGTCCTGTTCGACGCGCTGGCCGCCATCGCCCGCCGGGCGGAACTGCCCGCGGTGCCGGAGCTGTGGTACGTCGCCAGCCCGGCGCTGAACGCCTTCGCCGTGGGCAGCCGCCGCCGGTCGGCCATCGCGGTCACCGACGGGCTGCTGCGCGCGCTCAGCCTGCGCGAGTTGGCCGGCGTGCTGGCCCACGAGGTCAGCCACGTGCGCAACAACGACCTGACCGTGATGGGGCTGGCCGACACGGTGACCAGCCTGACCCGGCTGATGTCGGTCTTCGGCATGGCGCTGCTGATTCTCAACCTGCCACTGCTGATGATGCGGCAGGAGGGCGTTCCCTGGCTGCTGGTGCTGCTGCTTATCGCCGCACCCTGGATCGGCGTGCTTCTGCAGCTCGCCCTGTCGCGCACGCGGGAATTCGACGCCGACCTCGACGCCGCCCACCTGACCGGCGATCCGGAGGGCGTCGCCTCGGCCCTCGCCCGGATCGAGCGGCTTCAGCACAGCCCGTGGGAGGGGCTGCGCTTTCCCGGCCGCCGCCGGGCGCAGAACATCCCGTCCCTGCTGCGCACCCACCCGGACACCGAGGAGCGGGTGCGCCGCCTGTTGGCGCTGCGCACCCCGCCGCCGGTCCTGCCGGGTCTCGATGCGCACCCTCTGCACGCCCCGCCACACCTCGCCATGCCGGCGGCTCTGCGGCGCCCGCGCTACCGGATCGGCGGCTACTGGTACTGAGGTTACAGGAGGCGCGTCCGCCACTCCTGGACTCGGGGTGCCCGGCTGGGTAGAACCGACGGGCGCGGTCGGGCAATTTTTCCAGATCCCAGGCTTGTCCGGGGAAGGACGAGGAAAGCCCGCGGCGGTCGGTTGGCTACAAAAGGCGGGTCCCCTCCATGACCTTTCAAGGGCGTTTGGTCCTCCTGATCTCCGGGCTGGTGACGCTGGCGGTGGCGCTGGTCACGATTCTGCTGGCCTGGACGACCCATTCGGCGATCCAGTCGCGGGTGGAAGCGGACGGCCGCGGCGCGGCGACCCTGCTGGCCCGCAGCGCCACGCTGGCGCGCGAGGTTCCGCGCGACGTGGAGGCGCTGCTCGGCGACCGGCTGCTGTCGGAGGCGACGCTCGCCGCCCATCTCGTCGCGGTGATGGAGGCGGGCAAGGCGCCGGTCAAGGCGGTGATCGACCGGTTGAAGGCCGTCGCGGACGGCGGCGGGCCGGATGAGATCTGGGTCACCGACAACCGGGGCCGCGCCTATCTGCACAACATCCCCGGCCCCGACATCACCTTCGGCCCCGACGCGCGGGCGCAGCCGCGCCAGGCGCCCTATTACGGCCTGCTGAACCGCGCGCCGGAAAAGGTGGTGACCGACGCCGCCACCGAAGGCGGCAAGCTGATGAAGTTCGCCGGCGTGGCCGGCGTGGACAAGCCGCGCATCGTCCAGGTCGGCGCCGACGTGCGCCGGCTCGGCGACATCGCCCGCAAGGCCGGGGTGGACGGCGTGATGGCCTCCCTGCTGGCAGCCGGCACGGTGGAGGGCGCGTGGCTTCTGGAGCGCGACGGGCGTCTCGCCGCGCACGCCACCGGCCCCAGCGCCGGGCCGCTGTCGGAGCGGGCGGTGGAGGCGGCGAAGGCCGCGGCGGCGGCCGGCGAGACCGGCCTTCTGCGCGAGGGCGACCGCCTGACCGCCTTTGCCCCGGTGCCGGCGGTGGCGGGGCAGGGAGCGGGGATCGCGGTGGTCCGCCTGCCGGCGGAGGACCTGTCCTCGGTGATCGGGCGCCATGTGAAGATCGGCGTGCTGGTCGGTCTGCTCGTCCTGGCAGCGGGCGTCTACGGCGCCGTCCGCTTCGCGCGCAGCCAGATGGCCCCGATCGAGCGGCTGGGCGAGGCCGTCGCCGCCGTGGAGGCCGGGCGCTTCAACCCCTTCACCCTGAACGAGGCGATGGAGCGCAACGACGAGATGGGCCGCCTCGCCCGCGTCTTCCGCAGCATGGCCCTTGAGGCGTCCTACCGCGAGGAGACGCTGGACGCCCAGCTTCTGATGCGCACGGCCGAGCTGGAGACCCGCACGGAGAGGCTGGCCGCCGCCGAACACCTGATCGAGGAGGAGCAGCGCGCCGCCCGCGACGTGCAGGCGAACCTGCTGCCGCAGCAGCTTCCCGCCGGGCGCGACAGCCAGTTCTTCGGCCTGCTGGTCCCCGGCCCGGCGGTCAGCGGCGACTTCTACGACGTGATCGAGCTGGACGAGCGCCAGTGCCTGCTGGTGGTGGCCGGCGTCTCCGGCTGGGGCGTGCCGGCGGCCTTCCTGATGCTGCTGGTGCGCGGCGCGATCCGCGAGGCGACGGCCCGGCCCGGCATGACCCCCGCGGCCATCCTGGCGGCGGCCAACGACCGGCTGTGTGGGCAAAGCCCCTTCGACGGCTTCGCCACCGCTTTCGTCGCCCTCTACGACCGGGAGACGGGAACGCTCAGCCATTCCAGCGCCGGCAACCGCGCGCCCTGCCGCATCCGGGCGGACGGCAGCGTCCTGACCCTGGCCGACGCCGGCGGCCCGGCGCTGGGCGTGCGCAAGGGCATCCCCTACGGCGAGGCGGTGACCCGGCTGGAGCAGGAGGACACGCTGTTCCTGTGCACCGAGGGCGTGCTGCGGGCGGTGAACGCCCAGCGCGAGCCGTTCGGCGAGGAGCGTCTGGCCGCCGTTCTGCACCAGGGGCGCGGCCTGTCGGCGCGCGACCGCTCCGAACTGCTGCTGCGCGCGGTGGAGGCCCATGTGGGGCCGGGCGGGCAGACCGGGGACATCGTCTGCCTGACGGTGCGCCGCCTGCTGCCCGCGTCCGAGCTGGCGCCGGAGTCCGAAGCGACGGTGTGACGCCGTCCGGTCAAGGCCGGCGTACCGGCGCTTCTCCCTGTTGGTGGTGACCCGGCTGGTGCGCCGGGTCATCCGTGAGACCCCGGCGCGGACCAGCCCTGCGCCCCCATCTCAGTCCTGGGTTCCGCCGTTCAGCTTCGGTTCAGTCGCCCCCGGACAGGATCGGCAGGACTTGCCCATTTCTGCCGATGAGGGGACCTCCGATGTCCAACGCTTACTCCGAGGCCGCCGCCCGGCCACCCGTCAAGACCCGCCCCGTCAAGACCCGGTACGACGGGATGATGCTGTTCCTGCACTGGAGCGTCGCCCTTCTGATTCTCGTGGTCTTCGCCATCGCCCAGGGGCGCGGGCTGGTGCCCCGCGGGCCGGAGCGGACCGCCCTGATGGATATCCACCGCTCGATCGGTGTCCTTGTGCTGGCGCTGGTGGCGCTGCGCATGGTCTGGCGCGCCGTCAGCCCGCCGCCGCCGATGCCCGCCGACACCGCGCCGCTGCTCCTGCTGGCGGCCAAGGCCGGGCATCTGGCGCTCTACGCCCTGATGATCGCGGTGCCCCTGGCCGGCGTGGCGATGACCCAGGCCCACGGCCATCCCGTCGCCTTTTTCGGCCTGTTCACCCTGCCGACGCTGGTGGCGGAAAACCATGCCTTCGGCGACACGCTGGAGACGCTGCACGAGCTTCTCGGCACCGCCATCATCGTGCTGGCCGGTCTGCACGCGGTCACTGCCCTGGTCCACCATTATGTGCTGAAGGACGGGACGCTGAGCCGCATGCTTCCCTGGGGAAACCGCTGAGCTTGAGAAAAGGGCGGGCGGCGCCGGCACCGGAGTGCCGATGGGCGCCGCCCGCCGAGTGGCGAGGTCCTGCCTCCTCCATGGATGGACCCATGCTCGGGTCCCCCATGGTCTGATGAACCCGCCCAAGCGGCTTCTCTTCCCGACGCAATGGCGGTACCGCCCCCCGCTTTGACGCATCGCTCCTGTTTTCCGGCTGTCCAGCGGGGGAGGTGAGGCGGTGACGGGGAAGGTGGTTCGTATGGCGGCGGGAGCCGCGTTGCTGGCGTCGGCGCCCGCCGGGGCGGTGCCGTTCGACCGGGTGTTCGTCTTCGGCGACAGCCTGTCCGACACCGGCCGGGTCTACGAGCTGACGCGCGGCGCCATCCCGCAGAGCCCGCCCTATTACGACGGGCGTTTCTCCAACGGCCCCGTCTGGGTCGAGCGGCTGGCCCCGCTGATCGGCAGCCAGCCCGATCAGAAAACCAACTTCGCCTATGGTGGTGCCGAGACCGGGACCCTGTCGCAGACCGGCGTTCCCGGCATCCAGGGGCAGGTCGGTCAGTTCCTGCTCAGCCGCCCGAGCGGCACCGGCGGCGGGCTGTTCGCGGTCTGGGCGGGCGGCAACGACTACTTCAACCGCGTCTCGGCCGGGTCGGACCCGTCGGGCCTCGTCACCCAGACGGTCGGCAACATCGTCACCACGGTGGAGCGTCTGGCGGCGCTCGGCGGGAAGACCTTCCTGGTGCCGAACCTGCCGGACCTCGGCACGATCCCGGACACCCGCAATTCCGAGCGCGCCGCCCTGCTGAACGCGGCCACCGCCTCCCACAACGCTCTGCTGTCCCAGGCGATGGCCGACGTGGAGAAGCGGCTGGGCGTCACCATCGTGGTGGCCGACGTCAACGCGCTGTACCGCGCGGTGGCGGCCAACCCGACGGCCTACGGCTTCACCAACACCGTGACGCCCTGCCTGTCGAACAACGCGCCGACCGGCGCCTGCGGGACCGAGGCACAGGCTGACCAGACCGTCTATTGGGACGAGATCCACCCGACCCGCGCCGCCCATCTGCTGATCGCGCAATACATGCAGGGCGCCTTGCTCGCGTTGAACGACGCGGCGGAGACGGTGGCGATGCAGCCGGAACTGGCCTTCGAGGCGACGCGGAGCTGGCACCGCGCGCTGCTCGGTTCCATCGCCGGCCCCGCCGCGACGCGGGTGGAGGCGCCGCTCGGCAACGGGGAGCTGAAGGCGTTCCTGATCGGCGACGCCGCCTGGGGCCGTCTCGGCGGCACGGCGGAGCGGCAGGGCTTCCGCTTCAACACCCAGTCGGGCGGCGTCGGCGCCGAACTGCCGGTCGGACCGGCCTCGCGCGTCGGGCTGTCGGTCGGCGGGTCGCGCGGCCGCGCCAAGCTGGACGAGGGGGCGGGCACGCTGGACATGACCAGCACCATCATCGGCCTGCACGCGGTGACCGAGGCGCGTGGCTTCCAACTGGCCGTGGCGGGCAGCGTCTCCTTCGACCGCTACGGCGACATCGACCGGACCACCGGCTTCGCGCCGTTCCCCAACGCCTCGGCGGAGACGGACGGGCGGACCTACGCCCTGTCGGTCGCCGGGGGCTACACGGCGCAGCTCGGGCCGGTGGCGCTGGGGCCGCGGCTGGGCCTGCGCTACATCCACACGCGCATCGACGGCTATCAGGAGAGCGGCGCCGGCCTGCTGTCGCTCGGCGTCGAGCGGCAGAGCGCCGAATCCCTGGAAAGCAGCGTCGGGGCCGAAGCCTCCACCGTCGTGGAGATCGGGCGGACGGTGCTTCAGCCCAGCCTAGGCATCGCCTGGGAGCACCAGTTCGCCGAAGACGCGCGCACCGTCACCGTCCGTCTGCCCGGCGGGGCCGCCAACAGCGTGAGCCCGAGCGGCGACGGCCGCGACTCCCTGGTGATCGGCGCCGGCCTGTCGGCCCAGCTCTGGCAGGCGGTCGGCGCGACGGTGGGTTACCGCGGCGAACTGTCGGGGGCGGACGGCCACAACCACGCCTTCACCGCCCGCTTGCGCATGAGCTTCTGAGGAATCGCCTATTCCATCCTTCCCGAAGGCTTTTTCCTGCTGGCGTTGCGGCGCCGCAAGAGGAACAATCGGTGCCGGCGCGTCGCCCCTTGGGCACGCCCGCCCGAACAAGAATAACGGGAGGAGTTTCATGGCCTACAAGCACATCCTCGTGCATCTCGATTCCGGTCCGCAGGTGGAAACCCGCCTCGACGCGGCCATCGCCCTGGCGAAGAGCAGCGGCGCCTTCCTGCGCGGGCTGTTCGCCCAGCCGGACCGCAGCGCCACCAGCGTCATCGCCCGCCGCTCCAGCGACCATCTGGAGCAGGCCGCCGCCCGCAGCGAGGCGATGTTCCGCGACAAGCTCCAGGCGTCGGGCCTGCAGGGGCAATGGCACGGCCTGACCCACGGCGAACACAACCACGTCATCCGCGAGGTCATCATCTGGTCGCGCTTCGCCGACCTCACGGTGCTCGGCCAGTTCGACCGCAGCGCCCCCGCCGACGGCGTGGCACCGGAGGAGTTGAACGAGCAGGTGGTGCTGAATTCCGGCCGCCCGGTGCTGGTGCTGCCCTTCGCCGGCACCTTCCCGGTGATCGGCAAGCGCGTCGCCGTCGCCTGGAACGCCGAGCGCGAGGCCGCCCGCGCCCTGTCCGACGCCATGCCCTTCCTCCAGGCCGCCGACGAGGTCACCGTCATCACCGTCCTGACCCAGGCCGCCCCGCCGGCCGGGACGGAGCCGCAGCGCATCGGCCTGCTCGACCATCTGGCGCTCCACGGCGTGACGGCCGACCAGACGCATTTCACGGTGACCGACATCGGCGCCATGGACGCGCTTCTGGCCCGCAGCATCGATTCCGGGGCCGATCTGCTGGTGATGGGCGCGCACGGCCATTACGGTTTCCCCTTCCTGCACCGCGGCGGCGGGACGCGCCATGTCCTGCGCACCTGCCCGGTGCCGCTGCTGCTGTCCCACTGACGCCGTCCGGTTGACGGAAAGGGGCGGCGGGCTTTCCTCCGCCGTGCCGGGCGGCCATGTAGTGGCTTCCCGGCACCGGCTGGAGAGCGTGCATGTCCTGGCTCCGCGTCTTCCTGATCGCCTGCCCCGTCATCGTCCTGGCGGCGCTGTTCGTCGCCTGGGTGGCGACAGGCTTCGACCTGTTCGGCCTCAGCCTGCCGGGCCTGCTCGCCCTGGTCGGCGGCGCCGTGCTGACCAGCGCCGTCGCCATCGGGCTGATGGCCCTGGTTTTCCTCAGCAACCGCAGCGGCCACGACGAGGCGGCGGGCCGCCCCGACCCTACGGACGGGCCGGACCGGCTCTGAAGCCCCGACCCCGAAAGGGGCCATTGGCCCTTTCTTCCGTCTGATGTCCGCATGGTCGGCGGAACGCCTGCGACTCCCCACCGTTTCCGAAAGGACGAAGGAGCCCCGGTTCTTGCGGCCGGACGGGCCATGCCTGCGGCCGGGGCGGGAAGGAGGGGAACGCCGCGATGGACGAGCACCGCATCCGCCACCGTGCCTACGAGATCTGGGAGCAGGAGGGGCGCCCCGAAGGCCGCCGCGCCGAGCATTGGGAGCGGGCCTGCCGCGAACTCCAGGAGGAGGACGAGCGGGCGAAGGAGCAGGGCGCCGAACCGCAAGGCCTTGCCCAAGCCTCCGCGGATACCGGCGCCGGCATCTGACGTCCATCACACCCGTCATCCCAAGGAGACGCCATGCCGCCCCGCCGTGATCCCGCGTCCTTCATGTGGTCGGAGGCCGTCGAACTGCTGGACCGCGCCGAACGGCTGCACCGCCAGTTCTTCCGCCCGGCCCCGCCCGGCCCGCGCCGCGCCTGCTGGACCCCGCCCATCGACGTCTACGAGACGGAGGACGCGGTGACCATCGTCGTCGCCCTTCCCGGCGTTGGTGCGGAGCAGCTTCACGTCGCCGTCGAGGACGGCGTTCTGGTGGTTGCCGGCGAGCGGACGCTGCCGCTGGGCTGCGACGGGATCATCCACCGGCTTGAGATTCCCCATGGCCGCTTCGAGCGGCGGATCGAGCTGCCCGCCGGGTCCTTCCGCATGGGACGGCGCGAGCTGTCGGCGGGTTGCCTCGTGCTGACGCTCGACAAGATGGGATGAAGGACGTCCAATGACTGATGAGCACGCTGCCGAAGCGACGCCGACTCTCCAAACACCGCCCGTCTCCGGGTTGCCGGAGGATGTGATCCCGGTCATCCCCGTCCGGAACCTCGTGCAATTTCCGGGGGTGGTGCTGCCGGTGACGGTCGGTCGGGCGCGCTCGGTCGCCGCGGCGCAGGAGGCGGCCCGCACCGAACGGCCGGTCGGCATCCTGCTCCAGCGCGACGAGGCGGTGGAGGACCCGACCGGAGCCGACATGCACCGCGTCGGCACGACCGCCAGCATCCTGCGCTACGTCACCACGCCCGACGGCTCCCATCATCTGGTTTGCCAGGGACAGCAGCGCTTTCGCATCGTCGAGTGGGTGCCCGGCCATCCCTTCATGGCCGCCCGTGTCGAGATGGTGGAGGAAAGCGACACCGCCACGCCGGAGGTCATGGCCCGCTTCCTGAACCTGCGCAACGAGGCGGTGGAGGCGCTGCAACTGCTGCCCCAGGCCCCGCAGGAGCTTCTGGCCGCCGTCCAGGCCATCGAAAGCCCCGGCGAGCTGGCCGACATGACCGCCAGCTACATGGACCTGAAGCCCGCCGAGAAGCAGGAGGTGCTGGAGACCGTCGACCTGCCGGAACGGCTCGACAAGGTCGGCGGCCTGCTGGCCCGGCGGATCGAGGTGCTGCGTCTGTCCCGCGACCTCCGCGAGCGCACCCGCGAGGCGATGGACGAGCGGCAGCGCGAATATCTGCTGCGCGAGCAGCTCCGCGCCATCCAGAAGGAGCTGGGCGAGGCCGACGAGGGCCGTCAGGCCGAGATCGGCGAGCTTCAGGACGCCATCGCCAAGGCCGGCATGCCCCCCGATGTGCGCGAGCACGCCGAGAAGGAGCTGCGCCGGCTGGAGCGGATGCCGGAGGCGGCGGCGGAATACTCGATGGTGCGCAGCTACCTGGACTGGCTGATCGAAATGCCGTGGGACCGCCGGTCGGAATCGCGCATCGACATTGCCGAGGCGCGCCGCATCCTCGACGAGGACCATTACGGGCTGGAGAAGGTCAAACGCCGCATCCTGGAATTCCTGGCGGTGCGCAAGCTGAACCCGGAGGGGCGCAGCCCCATCCTGTGCTTCGTCGGGCCGCCGGGGGTGGGCAAGACCTCGCTCGGCCAGAGCATCGCGCGGGCGACCGGGCGGGCCTTCGCCCGCGTCTCGCTGGGCGGCGTCCATGACGAGAGCGAGATCCGCGGCCACCGCCGCACCTATGTCGGCGCGCTTCCCGGCAACATCGTCCAGGCGATCCGCAAGGCCGGGACGCGCGACTGCGTGCTGATGCTGGACGAGATGGACAAGCTGGGGCAGGGCTTCCACGGCGACCCCTCGGCCGCCCTGCTGGAGGTGCTGGACCCGGAGCAGAACGCCACCTTCCGCGACCATTACCTGGGCGTGCCTTTCGACCTGTCGAAGGTCATGTTCATCGCCACCGCCAACATGCTGGACACCATCCCCGGTCCGCTGCGCGACCGCATGGAGGTGATCGAGCTGTCCGGCTACACCGAGGACGAGAAGCTGGAGATTGCCAAGCGCTACCTGCTGGCCCGGCAGCTCGTCGCCAACGGATTGACGGCGGAGCAGCTGGAGATCCCCGACGACACGCTGCGGGCGATCATCCGGGACCACACGCGGGAGGCCGGGAACCGCCAACTGGAACGGCTGATCGGCGCGGTCGGGCGCTATGCCGCCGTCCGGATCGCCGAGGGCGAGGTCGAGCGGATGCGGGTTGAGCCGGCGGACCTGACGGCGATCCTCGGGCCGCCGCGCTTCGAGAACGACGTTGCGATGCGCACCAGCGTGCCCGGCGTGGCGACCGGCCTCGCCTGGACGCCGGTCGGCGGCGACATCCTGTTCATCGAGGCCAGCCGCTTCGCGGGCTCGGGCCGGCTGATCCTGACCGGCCAGCTGGGCGAGGTGATGAAGGAGAGCGCCCAGGCCGCTCTCAGCCTCGTCAAGTCGCGGGTGAAGGACCTCGGCCTCGACCCGGAAGGGCTGGACCGTTTCGACATCCACATCCACGTTCCGGCCGGCGCCATCCCGAAGGACGGGCCGTCCGCCGGGGTGGCGATTTTCACGGCCCTGGTGTCGCTGCTGTCCGGGCGCTGCATCCGCTCCGACACGGCGATGACCGGGGAGATCAGCCTGCGCGGTCTGGTGCTGCCGGTCGGCGGCATCCGCGAGAAGGTGGTGGCGGCCCAGCGCGCCGGGCTGAAGACGGTCATGCTGCCCGCCCGCAACCGCAAGGATTTCGACGACATTCCGGCGGCGGTCCGCGAGCGGCTGAGCTTCGTCTGGCTGGAGCGGGTGGACGACGCCGTCCGCGCGGCGCTGGTGCCGGAGCCCTCCGCGGAGGCGGCGGAGCGCAAGGCCGGGTAGCGTTCTCCGCAAGGGCCGGGCCCCTTGCGCACCGGGGGTGCGGTGCGCCACATCAATGGCGCGCCCGCATGGAGCGCGCACAGGAGACGATCATGACGCCCGAGGAACGCACCCTCCTTTCCGATCTGTTCACGCACCTGCGCGAGGTGGAGAACCAGCCCCGCGATCCGGAGGCGGAACGCTTCATCCAGCAGATGATCCAGGGCCAGCCCGCCGCCGCCTACTACATGGCGCAGTCGGTCCTGGTGCAGCAGCAGGCGCTGACCGCCGCCCAGCAGCGCATCGACGATCTGGAGCGTCAGGTCAAGGAGGCGCAGTCCCGCGCCCAGCAGACCCAACCGCAGCCGTCCGGCGGCAGCTTCCTGTCCAACGCGCTCGGGCTGGGCCGCAGCCCGTGGGCCGGCGGGGGAAGCCGTGCGGCGGAACCGCCCGCGCCGTCGCCCCAATCTCCCTCGGGGCCGGCCTACAACCCGATGCAGCCGCCGTCGCGCAGCCCGTGGGGCGCCGCTCCTCAGGCCAGCGGGCAACCCGGCTACGGCCAGCCTGCCTACGCGCCGCAGCCCGGTTACGCGCCGCAGCCCGGATTCGGCCCGCAGGGCTACGCGCCGCGCGGCGGCGGGTTCCTGAGCGGCGCCGCCCAGACCGCGGCGGGCGTGGCCGGCGGCATGCTGGCGGCCAGCGCCATCTCCTCAATGCTCAGCCATTCGCCGGGACCGTTCGGCGAAGCCGCGGCGGCGGGGCAGACGGCCAGCCATGGCGAGACGATCATCAACAACTACTACGGCGACTCCGCGGATCAGGCCGGGGGGCAGGGCTTCCCGCCGGAGGACAACACCCTTCAGAACGTCGACTACCAGACCGACGATTCTTCGTTCGACGACGGCGGCGGCGATGCTGGCGGAGACGACAGCTGGATCTGACCTTATCCAGTCCTTTGCGGAAGGCGCACCAACCCTTTGGAACGGTCCGGTGCGCCTTCACGCCGCCATCACAGTTAATATAAATTAAACAGTTAGGTCCCTACGGTGCGTCGGGCAAGGAAGGCCGTGCTCCCCCGATCCCCACGCAGAACCGAGGCCCATGACGACGCTCGTTCAGCCCCAGCCGACCGAAGATGCCGAGCGCAACGACGTTGAGCGCAAGGCCTCCGCCACCCAGATGTACCATGAGGTGGCCCGGATCATCGAAAGGATGCACCGCCGGTTCCTCGACGTTCTGCGAATCGAGCTGTCCCGCATCGGCATCGACGACATCAGCCCGGTGCAGGTGATGATGCTGCTGAACATCTCCAACGGCGAGATCAGCGTGCGCGACCTGATCGAGCGCGGCTATTACCTCGGCTCCAACGCCTCCTACAACCTGAAGCAACTGGTGGACAGCGGCTATGTCGACCGCTCCGCCTCGCCGCGCGACAAGCGCGCCGCCCGGCTGAAGCTGTCGCCCCGCGGGCTGGAGCTGTGCGAGCGGCTGCGCCACATGGCGTCGGTCCATTCCGACGGGCTGATCCGCACGGACGGCGACGGCCAGGACTTCGAGGTCACCTATCGCACGTTGCGCCGTCTGGAGCGCAAATGGACGGACGTCATCCGCTCCGACGAAACGGAAATCCTCTGACGCGCATTGACCTCCCTCAGTGTGCGCGGCGGTCCGCCGTGCCACGGTAAGGCCACTGGGCTTCGAGGGGGATAGGGGATGAGGTTCGCCGTCGGCACGCAGGATTACCGCAGCATCGCCACCCACGGCGGGCGCACCCGCCGCTTCCTGGTCTTCGAGGCCGAGGCGGGCGGGACACCCGTCGAAGTCGCGCGAATCGAGCTGGCGGAGGACGAGGTGCTTCACCTCGCCGGCGACGGACGCCCGCACCCCATCGACGCGGTGCGGGTGGTCATCACCGGCTCCTCGGGCGAGGGCTTCATCAACCACATGAAGCGCCGCGGCATCGAGCCGGTGACCACGTTGGAGACCGATCCGGCGCAGGCGATTCGGGATTGGTTCGCGGGGACCGTCAAGACGGCCCCACCGCCCGAACATCCCCACGAGCATCACGACCACGAGCATCACGACCACGGCCTTGGCGACGCCCCGCACGAGTGCCACGGGGCGCCGGCCTGAGTCGTCACACAGGAAAAGATACGCTGGCGGTGGTGCCGGCGGCGTCGCTTTCCGTGTTCAGCGTGTCGCCGAGCTGGGCAGCCAAAGCCTCGGCCAGCATCAGCCCGTCCTCCGCCGTCGTATCGAAGCCGGCGGGCAGGGCGCGCCCATTGTCCTCGACGATCAGGCGGGCGCGCCCGTTGTTCTCCTGCATCACCGACACGCGGATCCAGCCTTGCTCCGGAAAGGCGTGGTGCAGGCTGTTGGTGATCAGTTCCGCGGTGATCAGGCCCAGCGGCATGGCCTCGTAGAGGCCGATCTGGATGGGATCGCTCTTCACCTCGATGGGCACGTTGGCGAGGCCGCCGGGAGTCCCGTGCTTCACCGCGTCGGCGAGCGATTCGATGTAGCGGCCCAGATTCACATGGGTGCCGGTGCCCGATTCGTGGAGATGGCGGTAGAGGATCGCCAGCGCTTCGATGCGGACCAGCGTCTGCTCGTAGGCGGCGCGGGCGTCCGGGTCGCGGATGCGGCCCGTCTGCAGCTTCAGCAGGCTGATGACCAGCTGCAGACTGTTCTTGGCGCGGTGCTGAAGCTCGCGAAGTTCGGCCTCCAGCTCCCGGATGCGCTCCGCGATTGGGTCCTCCGGCGCACCCGAACCGGTTGCGGGGCGATCAGCAGGCAGGGCGACCGGCTGGGACCGGAGGGGATTGGGCATCACGCAATTCTCGGCTGAAGCTGGGCAATGTTTTACTTAGGTGCAGAACAATTTATGCGCTCGAACCCACTCCCGAGCTGGTTCTGAGGAAGTAACCCTCTGCGCATATCCAATTCGTTCGTCCACGTTCGGACGGAGAGGCAGGGCCTATGAGCCCGGCGGACAAAGGGTGGGAATCGCGGGCAGGCGGGGCAAGCCGGAAAATGCGTTCCCCTGGTTGCCCCATCGTGGCATGAGTGCCGCCATGCGTTTGAGAACCTTGGTGATTCCCTTCTGCGCCCTGCTGGCTGTGGCCGGTGGCTGCGCCGCGGTGGCCGGCAACGGCTCGCCGGCCGAGTCGTCCGTTCCGGTTGCCCTCGACCGCGACCGCCCCGATCTTTCGGAGGTCGGCGCCCTGCGATTCCGTGGCGCTCTCCGTTTGCCTGATGGGGCGGGGGTTGGCGGCCTGTCCGGCCTCTGGGTCAGCGACTCGGGCGACCGCTTCGTCGCGGTGTCCGATCTCGGCAAGAGCGTCACTGGACGCCTGTCCTACGACGCCCAGGGCCGTCTGGCCGGAGCCGGACAGTATGACGTCCGCCCGCTGGTCATCGACAAGGACCCGGATTACCGCGGCCGCCTCAACGACTCGGAGGATCTTGTCCGCCTGCCGGACGGCGGCTGGCTGGTGCCGTTCGAGCGCAATCACCGCATTCTCCGTTACGACGGCGCCGACCGCCCCGAGGGGCCGCCGCGCAAGCTTCCCACGCCGCCCGGCCTGGAGAAGGCCCCGTCGAACGGCGGGGTCGAGGCGCTGGCCGCGCTGCCGGACGGCCGCATCCTGGCCATCGAGGAAGGGGACGACGACGGCGTTCGGGAACGCCACGCCTGGATCGCTCCCGCCAATCCGAAGACACGCGGCGACTGGCAGCCGCTGACCTACCGCGCGGCGCCGCGCTTCCGCCCCACGGCGGCGGCGGCCCTGCCCGACGGCGGGGTGCTGGTTCTGGAGCGTCGGGTGTCCCTGCTGGGCGGCTGGGCGGCGCGCATCGTCCATGTGCCGGCGGACTCGCTGCGCGGCGGCGCGACGATGGATGGGGTGGAGCTGGCGCGGCTGGAGCCGCCCTTGCCGACCGACAATTTCGAAGGGTTGGCCGTCCGGCCCGGGCCGGACGGCGACACGCTGGTCTACATCGTCTCCGATGACAACCGCAGCCCGCTCCAGCGGACCTATCTGATGATGTTCCAGCTTCCGGCCAACGCCCTGAAGCCCACCGTCGCGGGGCGTTGACACGACGCCCCGCGGAGTGCGCTGCGGCTCGGACGTCGACGCTCAGAAGTTGGCGTAGGGACCGCCTTGGGCGGACAGGTCCGGAGCGCCTGGAGCGCCCGGGCTCCCCATCGGTTCGCGGTGGTGATGGACGCGGGCGATGCTCGGAGCGAGGTCCTGAAGCTCGATGAAATTGTCGGCCTGACGACGCAACTCGTCGGCCACCATCGGCGGCTGGGAACGCACGGTGCTGATGACGCTGACCCGCACGCCCTTGCGCTGCACCGCCTCGACCAGCCGGCGGAAATCGCCGTCGCCGGAGAACAGCAGGATGTGGTCCACCCGCTCGGCCATCTCCATCACGTCGATGGCCAGCTCGATGTCCATGTTGCCCTTGATCTTGCGCCGGCCCGAGGCGTCGGTGAACTCCTTGGTCGGCTTGGTCACCATGGTGTAGCCGTTGTAGTCCAGCCAATCGACCAGTGGCCGGATCGGCGAGTACTCCTGATCCTCCACCAGCGCGGTGTAATAGAAGGCGCGGACCAGCCGCCCTTCCGAGGCGAAGCCGTCGCGCAGGCGCTTATAGTCGATATCGAAGCCCAGGGACCGGGCGGCTGCGTACAAATTGGCGCCGTCGATGAACATCGCCAAACGCTCTTCCTTATAAAAAAGCTTCGTAACATCTTTCGGCAAAGTCGTATTGCGGTCCAATTCCGTAATCCTTCCACGATGGATTGAATTATATCTCAGGCATACGCGAAATTGCGATTCACCAGATAAGTAACGTAGGGGTTCGTCTACGCGCGAGCAAGGGGGCGCGCGGGCATGGGGCACCTGCGGGCGGGGTACGGCGGGCGGACCCGCCGTGGCTCGAAGCGCTTGCGCAGGCGCGAACGCATCAATATATTCGGTTCCCTTCGCAGATCCCGGAGTTGGTTTGGTATGGCCCGCGTTACCGTCGAAGATTGCGTCCTCAAGGTTCCGAACCGGTTTGAGCTGGTCATGATGGCGGCCCAGCGCGCGCGCGAGATCGCGTCCGGCGCCCCGCTGTCGATCGACCGCGACAACGACAAGAACCCGGTCGTTGCCCTGCGTGAGATCGCCGATGAGACGGTGATGCTGGAGCATCTGAAGAACGCCCTGATCAAGGGCCACCAGAAGCACGTCGAGCCCGACGAGCCCGAGGAGGAGATCGTCGAGCTGATGGCCGGCGAGAACGACTGGGCCGCCCGCGGCGACACGTCGCTGGAGGACGAGGACGGGATGAGCGAGGCGGAGGAGGTCGGCGAAGGCGACGACCTGCTGTCCGACATGGAGAGCGACCCGGCGGCGGCCTTCGGCGAGACCGAGGATGACGTCGTCGGCCGCGATGCGGACGGGGATCTCTGACGCTGACCGACAGCGACCGGCTGTGGGGGCCAGCGGCCCCCGTTTCCGTCGACCAACCATTTATTTGCGAAACTTCATGGCGCACGCTGCGCCGGGTCGGGTGGCATGATCCGGCAATATGAGCTTGTCGAGCGCGTCAAGGCGTACGACCCCTCGGCGGACGAGGAGCTGCTCAACCGCGCCTACGTCTTCTCCATGAAGGCGCACGGCTCGCAGACCCGCGCCTCGGGCGACCCCTACTTCCTCCACCCGCTGGAGGTCGCCGGCATCCTCACCCAGCTCAAGCTGGACGCCGGGACCATCGCGACGGCGCTGCTGCACGACACGGTCGAAGACACGGTCGCCACGCTGGAGGACATCGAGAAGCACTTCGGCAAGGAGATCGCCCGTCTGGTCGACGGCGTGACCAAGCTGTCGCGCCTGGAGTTGCACAGCGAGCAGGCCAAGCAGGCCGAGAATTTCCGCAAGCTGGTGCTGGCCATGTCGGAGGACATCCGCGTCCTCCTCGTCAAGCTGGCCGACCGGCTGCACAACATGCGCACGCTGTTCCATCTGAAGAACCCGGACAAGCGCAAGCGCATCGCCCGCGAAACGATCGAGATCTACGCCCCCCTGGCCGAGCGCATCGGCATGCACCAGGTCAAGGACGAGCTGGAGGATCTCTCCTTCGCGGAGCTGAATCCGGACGCCCGCGACAGCATCCTGGCCCAGCTCTCCCGCCTGCGCACCGAAGGCGAGAACCGCGTCCAGCGGATCATCCAGGAACTCCGCGGCACGCTGGCCGAGGAGGGGCTGCCCAACGCCGGGGTCACCGGGCGCGAGAAGACCGCCTATTCGATCTGGCGCAAGCTGCAGCGCAAGAACGTCAGCTTCGAGCAGCTGTCGGACATCATGGCCTTCCGGATCATGGTGGACACGGTGCCGGAATGCTATCAGGCGCTTGGCGTCATCCATGCCCACTACCCGGTCGTTCCGGGGCGTTTCAAGGACTACATCTCGACGCCCAAGCCCAACGGCTACCGCTCGCTCCACACCGGGGTGATCGGTCCGGAGCGCAACCGGATCGAGGTGCAGATCCGCACCAGCGACATGCACGAGATCTGCGAACTCGGCGTCGCCGCCCATTGGGCCTACAAGCAGGGCGAGCCGCGCACCCAGCAGGGGCGCGAATACCGCTGGCTGCGCGAGCTTCTGGACATCCTGGAGCACGCCCAGAAGCCCGAGGAGTTCCTGGAGCACACCAAGCTGGAGCTGTTCCAGGACCAGGTCTTCTGCTTCACGCCGAAGGGCGACCTGATCGCGCTGCCGCGCGGGGCCACTCCGGTGGACTTCGCCTACGCCGTCCATTCGGAGGTCGGCGACCACTGCGTCGGCGCCAAGATCAACGGGCGGATGCTGCCGCTGCGCACGCAGCTGCAGAACGGCGATCAGGTCGACATCATCACCTCCAAGGCCCAGACCCCGGTTCCGGGCTGGGAGCGCTTCGTCGTCACCGGCAAGGCGCGGGCGCGCATCCGCAAGTTCCTGCGCACCCAGCAGCGCACCCAGTACATCGAGCTGGGCCGCGCCATCCTGCAGCGCCAGTTCAAGTCGGAAGGCTACGAGTTCTCGGAAAAGGCGCTGGAAGGCGTCATCAAGATCTTCCAGCAGCCGAGCGCCGACGATCTGATGGCCAGCGTCGGGTCGGGCCTGCATTCCGGACGCGAGGTCTTTCACGCCGTCTTCCCCGGCCACAAGCCGCATGTGGCGACGCCCAAGGAAGGCGACGACAAGAACGCCATCACGGTGCCGAAGCCCAAGCCGAAGGCGAAGGGCAACAACGCGCCGCTGCCGATCCGCGGCCTGATCCCCGGCATGGCGGTCCATTACGCCCGTTGCTGCCACCCGCTGCCGGGCGACCGCATCGTCGGCATCGTGACCACCGGCAAGGGCGTGACCATCCACACCATCGACTGCGAGACTCTTGAGAGCTTCCACGAGTCGCCGGAGCGCTGGATCGACGTCGCCTGGGACATCGGACCGGACAGCCCGGAAGAGCATGTCGGGCGCATCTCGCTGGTCGTCAACAACGAGCCGGGCTCGCTCGGCACGCTGTCCACGGTCATCGGCAAGAACGGCGGCAACATCACGAACCTGAAGATCACCAGCCGCAACACCGACTTCTTCGAGCTGCTGATCGACATCGACGTGAAGGACGCCAAGCACCTGACCAACATCATGGCCGCCCTGCGCGCCACCCCCGCCATCAACGCGGTGGAGCGGGCGCGGGGGCGGTGAGGGCGCCCGCGCGGCCGCGCCTGTCGGAAAGCGAGGGAAGCATGTCCAGCCCGACCATCTTCAGCCGCCTGATCGCCGGGGAGCTGCCCTGCGCCGTGGTGTACGAGGATGCGGAGACCTTCGCCTTCATGGACGCCGGGCAGGTCAACCCCGGCCATGTGCTGGTGGCGCTGAAGCGCCCGGCCCCGACCATCCTGGACGTGACGGAGGACGAGGCGGCGGCCCTGTTCCGCACCGTCCACAAGGTCGCCCGCGCCGTCCAGGCGGCCTTTACGCCGGAGGGGATCACGCTTCTCCAGACGAACAGGCCGGCGGGCTGGCAGACGGTGCCGCACATCCACGTGCATGTGGTGCCGCGCTACGAGAACGACGGCGCCGATCTGGTCTGGCCGCGCCATGACCCGCCCATCGAGGAGTTGAAGGCGCTCGCCGAGCGGATCGCCGCGCATCACATCGTCGAATGACGGCGTGACGCGACGCTGCACCGCCGCTATATAGCAGGGAGAACCGGTGCCCGCCGGATGCAGGATGCGGGACCGGCGCGACACCGGAGTTTCGAGCCTATGCCCCGCCCTCTGCGCCTTGGCGTGAACATCGACCATGTGGCGACCGTCCGCAACGCGCGGGGCGGGCGTCACCCCGATCCCGTGCGCGCGGCGAAGCTCGCCGCCGAGGCCGGGGCCGACGGCATCACCGCCCATCTGCGCGAAGACCGCCGCCACATCATCGATTCCGACATCGAACGGCTGATGGCGGAGATGCGGCTGCCGCTGAATCTGGAGATGGCGGCGACGGACGAGATGCTCGCCATCGCGCTGCGCCACAGGCCGCATGCCTGCTGCCTCGTCCCGGAGAAGCGCACCGAGGTCACCACCGAAGGCGGGCTGGACGTCGCCGGGCAGATGGACAACCTCAAGCGCTTCGTCGGTGACCTCGCCGCCGCGGGCATCCGCGTCTCGCTGTTCATCGACCCGGAACCGGCGCAGCTCGACGCGGCGAAGGCGCTGGGCGCCCCGGTGGTGGAACTGCACACCGGCGCCTATTGCGACGCGCCCGCCGGGGCGCAGCGCGCGGCGGAGCTGGAGCGCATCGTCCGTGCGGCGGCCCACGCCGAGGCCATCGGCCTGGAATGCCACGCCGGCCATGGGCTGAGTTACGAGACGGTGGGGGCGGTCGCCGCCATTCCGACCATCGTCGAACTGAACATCGGCCATTTCCTGATCGGCGAGGCGATCTTCGTCGGTCTGGGCAACACGCTCCAGCGCATGCGCGCCGTGATGAAGGACGCCCGCGCGGCGGCCGGAGGCGTCTCATGATCCTCGGCATCGGGAACGACCTGATCGACATCCGCCGGATCGAGCAGTCGCTGGACCGTTTCGGCGACCGTTTCATCGCCCGCATCTTCACCGACGTGGAGCGCGCCAAGTCGGAGCGCCGCGCCGGCGCCGCCGGCAAGCACAGCGCGCGGGCCGCGACCTACGCCAAGCGCTTCGCCGCCAAGGAGGCCTGCTCCAAGGCGCTGGGCACCGGGTTCCGCGACGGCGTGTTCTGGCGCGACATGGGGGTGGTGAACCTGCCCTCCGGCCAGCCGACCATGCGCCTGACCGGCGGCGCGCTGGAGCGGCTGCAGGCGATCACCCCGCCGGGAATGCAGGCGCGCATCCATGTGACGCTGACCGACGAGTACCCGATGGCCGAGGCCTTCGTCATCATCAGCGCCGAACCGGCCGACACTTCCATCACCACCTCCACGGCACCATCCGCATGACCATGAACAGAGAGACCGCCTTGACCGGCAAATCCAAAGAGACAGGCGGCTTTGCCGAGACGGTGAAGACGGTCTTCTACGCGGTCATCATCGCCTTCGGCGTGCGGACCTTCGCCTTCGAGCCCTTCAACATCCCGTCCGGGTCGATGATCCCGACGCTGTTGATCGGCGACTACCTGTTCGTGTCCAAGTTCTCCTACGGATACAGCAAGTACACGGTCGGCTTCGGGCTGCCGCTGTTCGAGGGCCGCATCCTCGGCCACGCGCCGGAGCGCGGCGACGTCGCGGTGTTCAAGCTGCCGCGCGACAACAAGACCGACTACATCAAGCGCGTCATCGGCCTGCCGGGCGACACCGTCCAGGTGACCGGCGGCGTCCTGCACGTCAACGGCCAGCCGGTGAAGCGCGAGCGCATCGAGGACTATGTGTCCCGCGACGCTCTGGGTCGCGAGGTCCGCATCGCGCAGTATGTGGAGACCCTGCCGGGCGGACGCAGCCACCGCATCATCGAAGAGTCGGACAACGGTCCGCTCGACAACACCCCGGCCTTCAAGGTGCCGGCGAACCATCTGTTCATGATGGGCGACAACCGCGACAACTCGCTGGACAGCCGCGTCCCGTCGCAGGTGGGGTATGTCCCGATGGAGAATCTGGTCGGGCGCGCCGAATTCCTGTTCTTCTCTCTGGAGGACGGGACGCGCTTCTTCGAGGTGTGGCGCTGGCCGGCGGATCTGCGGTTCAGCCGCCTGTTCAACGCCGTGAAGTGAGCCCCGCCGGGGCGCGGAGACCGATTATTGTGAGCCCTGAAGAACGGGGGACCCCCATGGCGTCCGACGCGGACGTGAGCGCCGATTCCGCCGACCTCGCGGAGTTGGCCGCGGCCATCGGCCACCGCTTCGCCGACCCGCAACGGCTGGCCGACGCGGTCACCCATCCCAGCCTGATGGGGCTGGAGCGCAACGACCGCGGCGGGCGGCCCGAGCAGGGGCCGGGCCTCGCCTATGAGCGCCTGGAGTTCCTAGGCGACCGGGTGCTCGGCCTCGTCATCGCGGAATGGCTGCTGGAGCGCTTCCCCAACGAACGCGAGGGCGCGCTCGCCAAGCGGCACGTCTCGCTGGTCCGGCGGGAGGCGCTGAGCCGTGTCGCCGGCGCGCTGCAGCTTGGGCGCTACCTGCGCCTGTCCCCGTCCGAGGCGCAGGGCGGCGGGCGCAGCAACAACACCATCCTGGCCGACGCCTGCGAGGCGGTGATCGGGGCGCTCTATCTGGACGGCGGCATGGACAAGGCGCGGGACTTCATCCGCGGGGCCTGGGCCGGGCAGATCGACCGCGCGGAGCCGCCGCCGCTGGATTCCAAGACGGCGTTGCAGGAATGGGCGCAGGGCAACAAGCGGCCCCTTCCCACCTATGAACTGATCGAGCAGAGCGGCCCGGCGCACGAGCCGGTGTTCCGCATCGCGGTCCGGTTGAAGGGCATGGAGCCGGTGACGGCCACCGGCCCCTCCAAGCGGGTCGCCGAACGGAAAGCGGCCAGCGCCTTGCTGCGCCAATTGGGAGTGCAGGTCGATGACTGACGGCCGCGACAAGTTTGAAGACGACGATTTCGACGGTAAGGACGAGAGCGTGGACGAGGGCGTGAGCGAGAGCGTGGACGAGGGTGCCGACACTGGTGCCGAAGAAGGCGCCGAAGAGGCTGCCTATGTGCCCGAAAACCCGCGCTGCGGCTTCGTTGCCCTGGTCGGCGCGCCGAACGCCGGCAAATCGACCCTGCTGAACGCGATGGTCGGCTCCAAGGTGTCGATCGTCAGCTCCAAGGTGCAGACCACCCGCACGCGCGTGCTCGGCATCACCATCGCCGGCGACAGCCAGATCATCTTCGTCGACACGCCGGGCATCTTCAAGCCGAAGCGCCGGCTGGACCGCGCCATGGTGGCGGCGGCCTGGCAGGGGGCGGAGGACGCCGATCTGGTCGGCCTGCTGTTCGACGTGTCGCGCCGCAGCATCGACCAGGACACGCTTGGCATCATCGCCCGGCTGAAGGAGCAGGGGCGCAAGGCGATCCTGATCCTGAACAAGATCGACCTCGTGCCGCGCGAGAAGCTGCTGGGCCTCGCCGACAGCTTCAACCAGGAAGGCATCTTCACCGACATCTTCATGCTGTCCGCCTCGACCGGCGACGGGGTGGAGCATCTGCGCGGCTTCCTGGCCGCCCGCATGCCGGAAGGCCCTTGGCATTACCCGGAGGACCAGATCTCCGACATGCCGATGCGCCTCCTGGCGGCGGAGATCACCCGTGAGAAGCTGTTCCAGCAGCTTCACCAGGAACTTCCCTACGCGGCGACGGTCGAGACCGAGCAGTGGGAGGAGTTCGAGAACGGGTCGGTCAAGATCTCCCAGGTCGTGTATGTCCAGCGCGACAGCCAGAAGGCCATCGTGCTCGGCAAGCAGGGCACCCGCATCAAGGCGCTGGGTCAGGCCGCCCGCACCGAGCTGGAGGAAATGCTGGAGCAGCGTGTCCACCTGATGCTGTTCGTCAAGGTGCGCGAGGATTGGGAGAACGATCCGGAGCGCTACGAGGCCTGGAACCTCGACTTCGGGGCGTCCTAAAGCACCGGTCAGGGTATAGGCGTGGGCGGACGGTCCCCCATATAGAGGGGCGATCCTTTCCCCCACACGGACCGTCTGACCGTGCGCGTGCCCATTTTCAACGACCTGTACGACGCCGGCTCGCGCCTGTTGGGGCGGGCCGGCGATCTCGTTTCCGGCGGCATCCTGGAACAGGACGTCCGTCTCGGCGTCACCGGGCTGCGGCGGGCCGGCAAGACCGTGTTCGTCACCTCGCTGGTCGACAACCTGCTGAAGGCCGGGCGGCTTCCCTTCCTCGACGTGGTGTCCTCCGGCCGCTTCCAGGCGTCGCGCCTGCGCCCCCAGCCCGACGCCCAGGTTCCCCGTTTCGAGGTCGAGCAGCGGCTGGCCGAGCTGGCCGGTCCGGCGCCCCATTGGCCGACCGAAACGCGCGGCATCAGCCAGCTCCGCCTGTCCATGCGCTACCGCCCGAACGCGGTTCTGAAGCGCACGGTGCAGCCGGTCGCCACGCTGAATCTCGACATCGTCGACTATCCCGGCGAATGGCTGCTCGACCTGCCTCTGCTCCACCAGTCCTTCGCGGAATGGAGCGCGCTGACCCTGGAGCTGGCCGGGCGGGCGCCGCGCGACGAGCTGTCGGTGTCCTGGCGCGGCTGGCTCGCCACCATCGACACGGCGGCCCCGGCGGAGGAGGAGCAGGCGCGGCGCGGTGCCGCGCTGTTCACCGACTATCTGCACGCCTGCCGCCGCTCCGACAATCTGCTGAGCCTGATCCAGCCGGGGCGATTCGTCGAGCCGGGGGACATGGCGAACGCGCCGCTGCTGACCTTCTGCCCGCTGCCGGGCGACCGTCCGCGCACCCGCGGCAGCCTGTGGGCGCTGATGGAGGACCGCTACGAGGCGTACAAGTCCAAGGTCGTCCGCCGCTTCTTCGCCGAGCATTTCGCCCGGCTCGACCGGCAGATCGTCCTGATCGACGTGCTGGGGGCGCTGAACTCCGGCCCGGCGGGCATGGCGGACATGAAGCGCGCCCTGGAACTGAGCCTGGAGCCCTTCCGCCACGGGTCCAGCAGTTGGCTGGACTGGCTGCTGGGCCGGAAGATCGACCGCGTGCTGTTCGCCGCGACCAAGGCCGACCATGTCGCCTCGCACCAGCACAACAGCCTGCGCCATCTGCTGGACCGGCTGGTGTCCGACGCCCGCGCCGGCATCCGCTTCGAAGGGGCGCAGGTGGAGACCATGGCCATCGCGGCCCTGAAATCCACCGAGACGGTGGTGACCGAGCATGAGGGGCGGCAGTTGCGCTGCGTGCGCGGCGTGCCGCTTGGTCGCGACCGCCCGACCGTGCTGTTCCCCGGCGAGATCCCCGAGGACGCCGACTTCCCGCCGGGGCAGGAGCGGCCCTACAACTTCATGGCTTTCCAGCCGCCGGCCGACCTCGCCCGCGAGGCGCGCGGCCTGCCGCACATCCGGCTGGACCAAGCCATGCAGTTCCTACTGGGGGATTATCTGGAATGAGCGAGCGCACGCGCGACCGCCACTGGGTCCCGCCGATGGAGCTGGACCCCACCCGCGCCGCCGCCGTCCCCGCGGCGGAGGAGGAGGCGATCATTGCCGGTCCCTTGGCCGGCCCCCTGGCGGGTTCGGCCGCCGAGCGTCTTCCCGCCCTGCTGGCGGAGGGCCGTCCGCGCAGCCGGCTCGGCCGCTGGCTGACCGGGTCGGTCGCCGCGCTGGTGCTGATCGCGCTGGGCTTCGACACCTGGGACCTGTTCAACCGCGCCTTCGCCACCAGCGCCGCGCTGGGCGTTCTGGTGGCCGCCGCCGTGACCGTGGCCGGCGGGGCGGCGCTGGCGATGCTGCTGCGCGAACTGCGCGCGCTGCGCCGCCTGCGCAGGATCGAGGAGCTGCGCGGCGAGGCCGGGCGCCTGTCCACCGAGATCGTGACGAAGGCCGGGGAGCCGGGCCACGCCGACCGCTTCGCCGGGTCGTTGACCCGCCTCTACGACGGCCGTCCCGATCTGGCGCCCGCGCTGGAGCGGGTGCGCGACCATGTGACCGACGCCCATGACGACGCGGAGATCCTCCGCCTGCTCGACCGCGAGGTGATGGGACCGCTGGACCGCCGCGCCTACCAGACCGTCCTGCGCGCCTCGCGCGACACGGCGGTGGCGACGGCGCTCAGCCCGGCGGCGGTCGTCGATCTCGCCGTGGTGCTGTGGCGGAACCTGAAGCTGGTGCGGGAGATCGCGGCGCTCTACGGCGCGCGGCCCGGCTATGTCGGGTCGCTGCGGCTGTTGCGGCGGATGCTCGCCAACCTCGCCGTCGCCGGGGTGGCGGAAAGCGCCCACCATGTCGCCGTCGAGGCGCTGGGCGGCTCCATCGCCGCGGCCATCTCCACCCGAATGGGGCAGGGGGTGATCAACGGGCTGCTGACCGCGCGGGTCGGGCTGACCGCCATGCATCTGTGCCGCCCCATCGCCTTCGGGCCGGACAACCGCCCGAGCATGGGCCAGATCCGCAAGGAGTTGCTGTCCCTGCCGAAGCAGGTTCTGTAGCCGGTCAGGCTTTCGGAATGGGCAGGCCGTGCCGGGGGTGGGCGCGGTCGTGGACCAGCGTGCGGTCGCGGATCATCGGCCAGACGATGCGGCGCAGGAAGCGGTGATCCTGCGCCCGGTCCGCCTCGGCGGCGGCGTGGCGCTCGGCCAGCGGCAGCAGGTCGGGCAGCAGCCCGGCAATCCCGCCCCAGTGACCGCCCGACATCAGCTCCGTGTGCAGAACCCCGTCGCGCAGGACGTGGAAGGGCAGGCCGGAGGCGATCCAGGCATCGACGGCGGCCTTGCTGTCGGCGGTCGGCGGCGCGTCCCAATCCCGGCAGAGGAAACGCGCCACCGTGGGATCGTCGGCGGCCGCCAGACGCCAATAGGGGCCGCCGGTCGGTGCGTCGGAGGCCACCGCGACGAGGTCCGCCCCCGTCGCGGCCAGTTCGGCCAACCGGTCGGCGGAAAGCGTGCCGTCGTGATGAACCCGGCAGGTCCAGCCCGGATGCAGCGCCAGGGTGTGCCGCAGAATCTCCACCGGGTCGTGGGCGCCGGCGGGTTGGCCGCTCCACAGGCTGAAGGCGATGACGTTGCGCCGTCGCCGCTCCACACCGCGTGGCTGGGCGGGCAGCGGGGGCAGGGCGAGGGCCGTGCCCATGGCCGTGCGGTCCTTCAGGTCCAGCGCGCGTTCCCCCCAGACGGCGGCCTCGTCGTCCCGGCCGAGCAGGGCGAGCGCGACGACCAGCCGGTCGATGGCGTCGAGATGGCGGGGGTCCAGACGGGCGGCCCGCTCCAGCGCACGGGCGGAATCGTCCAAACGGTCCACGCCGCCCAGCGCGACCCCCAGATTGAAGGCGGCGGACGGGAAATCCGGCGTGATGGCCAGGGCGTTGCGGTAGGCGAGGGTGGAATCCTCCCGCAGTCCCATGGCGAACAGGGCATTGCCGTAGAGAAAGGCGACGTCGGCGTCCAGCGGCAGCAGGTCCGCGGCGCGGGCCAGCGGTCGGAGGGATTCGGTGCCGCGCCCCTGCTCGACCAGAAGGCGGCCCTCCTCGTGCCGGAGCGCCCCCAGGCGTTCCGCCGCGATGGTGAGGGTGGGGGCGGAGGCGACGGCGCGCTCCAGGGCGGCGATGGCCCCGGCGGAGCGGCCCAGGCTGCGCAGGGCGTTCGCCATGTCGGTCCAGGCCTCCGCGAAGTCGGGCTGGAGGGCGACGGCGCGCCGATAATCCTCGACCGCCGCCTCCGGTTGTCCGGAGGAACGGCGGATGTTGCCGCTGTTGGCGTGCATGTCCGCCGCTTCGGGCCGCTGGGCGATGGCGCGGGCGATGAGTTGCAGGCCGAGCGCCTGTTCCCCCACCTGACCGGCCAGGACTCCCAGGAAATGCAGGGCGTCCGGCTGCTCCGGGTCCACATCCAGGATGCGGTGGTAGAGCTGCTGGGCCTCGGCCAGCCGGCCGGCCAGATGGTGCTCCAGGGCGAGCGCCAGCGCTTCCGCGATCGTAGCCATGCATACAGGCTTAAGCACCCTGGCGCCCTTCCGCAAGTGTCACGGCTGTGAGAAGGGGTGGGGAACGGTCCCAATGGTCCTGGAATGCGAAACCTTGGTGCCGCAAACAGCCTGTGGGAAACCGTCCTTCGGACTAGCCGGAAAAAAGGTGAACGAACCCTTTACAATGCACGAGTGCGGCTGCAATATATCATCTGGATTGTCCACACATCGGTGTAATGTCATGAACGTGGCCCTCGCCACCGCAACGGCTGCAAGGCCGTTGGCCTTCATGACGGCCCGCAACAGCGAGGCTGTTGAAACCGGGGCCGACACCGGGACTCCGTCTGCAAAGGACCCCGTGACCGGGCAGTCCGAACCCCTCTCCGGACGCTACACGAAGACCGCCTACCGTTACGATGCCGACGCATCGCGGCTGGTGCTGCTGTTCCGCAGCCCGGAGGACGGGGCGACCCTCGACCAGATTCCGACCGAGGCGGCGTTGCGGCAGTACCGCGAAGCGCAGAAGGATCGGAAGGGCGGCAAGGCGTCGCTCGAACTTCTGGTCGGCGGTTCGGACGGGCAGGACCAGCCGAACGGCGCCGGGTCGAGCGGAACCTCTGCCAACGGTTCCCCCGTGCACCGTTGGGCCTCGGGCCAGTCCGGGGCCGGCGGGGGCCGTTCCGGCCCGTCACAGGGGGCTTCCGCGCACACGTCACCGGTGGTAGCCTCCACCCCGATGACGACCCATGCGGCCGCAGCCCCCCCGGCGGGGTCCGTTTCGGTCAACGTGGTGATCTGATCGGCACGGCGCGGGCGGGTTTCCGTTCCACGGCTGTTTCTTTTGAAGGCATCCTTCGATGGCTCTCGATGTTTCATCCTCCACGCTCGGCGCCGCGATCGGTTTGCGGCAGGCCCAGGGACAGATCGATTTCGGCGTGAAGACGCTGAACCAGACCGCGCAGCAGCAGGATCAGGCGATCGCCACGCTGCTTCAAGGTGGTTCGGAAGGGCCCTCATCCGGCGGCAACGTGACGGCCACGCGCGGACAGAATCTGAACATCGTTGTGTGAACGGCTGATTCGGCGGGCTTGATCGCTCAGACCAAGCCGCGGCCATAAAAAAAGCCCCTCTCGCTGGAGAGGGGCTTTGTGCGTTCCGGAGAACCGCTTACTTCAGCTCGTCGAAGGTGTCGATGACGTGGCTGACGATGCCGTACTCGCGGGCTTCGTCCGCCAGCATCCAGTAGTTCCGGTCGGTGTCCTTGGACACCTTCTCCACCGGCTGGCCGGTCTCGCGCGCGATGATGCGGTTCAGCCGCTCACGCATGCGGATGATTTCCTTCGCCTCGATGGCGATGTCCGTCGCCCGGCCACCGGTGCCGCCCAGCGGCTGGTGGATCAGGAAGCGGGTGTTCGGCAGGCAGTAGCGGTCTTCCTTCTTCGCGGCCAGGAAGATGTGGCAGCCGGCGCTGGCGACCCAGCCGGTGCCCAGCATCTTCACGCGCGGCTTCACGAAGCGGATCATGTCGTGAATGGTGTCGCCCGCCTCGACGTGGCCGCCGGGGGAGTTCACCACGACCGTGATGTCGTCGTTGCTCTCGTGGGACAGAGCCAGCAGTTGGGCCGAGACGGCCTGCGCCAGCTTCATGTCGATCTGCCCGAAGATCAGCACCGTGCGCGCCTTGAACAGGTTCGACTGCACGGCAGCGAACGGCGGCGGGGCGCTTTCCTTCGACTTCTCGTCCGGCTCCTGCTCGGGTTCGTCGTCGAAGCGGGTGTATCCGTCTTGCGCCATCGTTTTTGAACTCCCTGAGGTCGGCGTGTCTACCGGGGGGCTTTGGCTTGCGGGGGCCTGGGATGTCGGATGGGGACCGAACCACGCCACTCGTTTCTCCACATAGCCCGTATCGGTTCCTTGTTCAACGGGCCGCGACGCCAAATCCCACCCCCGCATCGTCATAGTCGCGCTCAGGCTGGCCGCATCGGTGCGGATCGCCGCTTGCCGACCATCGGGAAGGAGAGGCAGACTGCCCTTTGCACAATCGGAGGGCGGTGCATGGGCGAGGGCAGCGGCGGGGGCGTCTCGGTCATCATTCCGGCCTACCGGGCGCAGGACACCATCGTCCGCGCCGTGTCCAGCCTGCTGGCGCAGAGCCTTCCCCACTGGGAAGCGGTGGTGGTCAGCGACGACGGCGCCGACTACCGTGCCCTTCTGGCGGCCGCCGGCATCGCCGACTCGCGCCTGACCTTCACCGGAACCGGCCGCGTCGGGTCCGGCGCCCCGGCGGCGCGCAACACCGGGCTGCGCTGCGCCCGTCTGCCGCTGATCGCCCCGCTGGACGCCGACGACCGGTTCGAGCCGGACCGGCTGGCGCGGCTCGCCCCTCTGGCGGCGGCGCAGGGGGCTGCGGCGGACAATGTGGCGGTGGTGCGCGACAGCGACGGCGCGCCGCTCTCCACCTTGTTCCCACCCGGCGCCGGGACCGCCACGCTGGATGCGGCGGCTTTCCTGAAGACCTCTGTCCCGATGTTCTTCGTGGTCCGCCGCGACCTTGTTCCCGGCTGGGAGGAGGGGGTCGATTTCTGCGACGACGTGGTCTTCAACATCCAGGTCTTCGACCGGCTGGGCCGCCTGCCGCTCGTTCTGGAGCCGCTGTACGAATACCGGCAGCGGGAAGGGTCGATCACCTGCTCCGTCGACAGCGGCACGCGGGCGGACCTCTGCTACCGCCATGTGCTCGACCGCCTGGCCGGCGACGGGCTGCGGATCGCCGACGCCGCGCTGCGCCATCGTTTCGCCGCAGCCCTGGACGCCAAGCGCGCCTTGAACGCCGCCTACATGGCCGCGCAGTCCGCCGGACGCTGCGCCAATTTTCAGGAGTTCCTGGCCTTGCGGGAAAACTCCCTGCCGGGATAGTCGCCGATCACGCTGAGATGCGTCACCACCGTGCCATCCGGTCGGAATTGATGGAGAGCGAGCGCGGACGGTTCCTCCGTCCAGCGGTAGGGCGGCTCAGGCGCGAGATCCAGGGCGATCTGGTAGGCGACAGACGGGGCGACGTAGCCGTGCGCCCCGTTCCAGGCGACCGCGGTCTGGCGGTGGGTGTGGCCGCACAGCACGGCCCGGACGTTCGGGTGTCGGCGCACCAGCCGGCCCAGCTCATCGGCGCCCTCCAGGCAGCGCAGCGTGTCCAGGAAGGCCAGCCCGGTGTCAAAGGGCGGGTGGTGCAGCGCCAGCACCGTCGGCCGCTCCGGCTGCTCGGCCAGCCGCTCCGCCAGCCAGGACAGCCGGTCGGCGCACAGGCCACCCACCGCCGAACCGGGGATGACCGAATCGAGCATCAGGATGCGGACCGGGTACGCCTCCACCGCGTGCTGGAGGAAGGGACCCTCCATGGGCATCCAGCCGGTGTCGGCGAAAGTCCGGCGCAGTTCCGCGCGGTCGTCGTGGTTGCCCGGCAGCACGCGGAAGGGAATGGCGAGCGGTTCCAGCAGGGCGGACAGCGCCGCGTACTCGCCGGGTTTCGGTCCGTTGACGAGGTCGCCGGTAATCAGGACGAGATCCGGGCGCGGCAGCAGCGCATTCAAATGGGCCACGGCAGCGGCAAGGCGGGCGTTCGTGTCGTAGGGGGTGGTTGTGGGGATGGTTGGG
>NZ_QLKQ01000044.1 GCF_003349955.1 Azospirillum brasilense | reverse complement strand
CCGCTGCCCCTGCCCCCGTCCCCGTGGACGCTCCGGCGCCCCTGCCGGTGGAGGTGGAGCCCAGCAAGCCGGCGGCGCAGCGGGTTGCGGACTGGAACGCCGCGCATCCCGTCGGCACGCGGGTGCGGGTGACGGGCTATGCCGAGCCGCTCGCCACCAAGACGGAGGCGCTGGTGCTGTTCGGGCACCGCGCCGCCGTCTACATGCAGGGCTACAACGGCTATTTCGCCCTGGACGAGGTGCGGCCGGCGTGATGGCGGTGCCGTGATGGCGGCGATACGCCGTCAGGCGCGCGGCCGGTAGACCTCCGCCAGCCGCGCCAGATAGCCCAGCGACTCCGTCGCGACGGCGTAGTCGACACCGAAGTCCAGCAGGCAGGCGATCTCGTCCACCCCCGCGGCGATCGCCTGCTCCACGATCGCCCGTCCATCCTCGACCGTGCCGAAGAGGGCGCCGGTCTGGAAATAGCGTTCGTAGGCGTAATCCAGGATCTTGGCCTTCTCGGCCTCGTTCGGCGGCTCCCCCCCGCGGTCCTTCGCCGCCGCTGCCAGATGGGCGTCCAGGGCGGACTTGATGTAGCCGCTGAACGGCTCCTCCACCGCCCGGCGCACGCGGGTCCGGTCGTCCAGAAGCAGGGTGTGCAGCATCAGGGTGACCACCCCGCCGGCCGGTTCCAGCCCGGCGTCGCGCCGTGCCGCGCGGTAGAGCGCGAGCTTCCTCGCCATGACCTCCAGGTTGTTGCCGTAGAGCATGGTGAAGATGTTGTAGCCCTGGCGGCCGGCGTGGATGAATCCCTCGTCGCTCTGCGTGACGAGCAGCCAGACGTTCAGTTCCGGCTGGATCGGGCGGGGATGGGTGGTGACCGCGACGGGCTCCCCGTCCGGACCGGGGAAGGTCACGGCTTCTCCGCGCCACAGTTTGCGGACGATGGGGATCTGATCGCTGCAGATCTGCCGGCGGTCGGCGTAGTGGTCCGGTGCCAGGATGAAGTCCCCGCGCGCCCAGCCGGAGCCGAAGCCAAGGTCGACGCGGCCGTTCGACAGGACGTCGTTCATCGCCCACCACTCCACCACTTCGGCCGGATGGTGCAGCGGCAGGGAAATGCCGGCGGTTCGGAAACGGACCCGCGTGGTCTGCGGGATCAGGTTGGCCGCCATGATGGCGGGGTTGGAGAAGATCGACCCGAACTCGTGGAAATGCCGTTCGGGGATGTAGACCGCCTCGAACCCCTCGCGGTCGGCGAACAGCGTGACGTCGCGGACGAACGCGTACTTCTCCGCGTCGCTTCGGTCCTTGCGGACGTCGGAGAAGAACAGGAAGCTGAACCGCATCGCCGGTTTCGCCGGGGCCGGAGCGGCTTCCAGGCCCAGGAGTTGTTCGACCGTCGGCACCATGTTCGTCCCCCTCACTCCGCGGCGCCCATCACCGGGGGCCGGTCGGCCGCACAGCCGTTGCCCTGCGCCGCGAGATGCCGCGACAGGGCCTCGACCGTGCAGTGTTCGATGAACCACTGCGGCGGCACCGGAGCCGTCAGCTTCTTGTCGAGCCGCGTCGCCAGAACCATGGCGGAGATCGAATCCAGCCCGTAGCTCTGGAACGACTGGTCGGATTCGATGCTCTTCAGCTTCAGCACCTCCCGCACGGTTTCCGCGATGACCCCGGCCAAGCCGTCCGGCCGGGCGGCCTGGACGGCGACCTCGACGGGCGCCGGCGCCACCGCCGCCCGAGGAGCGGGCTCCGGATCGCTGCCTTCACTGCTGCCCAGGCCGCCGTCGACCCGCAGCAGAGCGTGGATGCGCTGGATCAGATGCGGCTCCAGGCGTCGGATCTCGTCCAGGCCGATCACCTCGGCGATGCGCTGCACCGGCACCAGCGTGCCGGACCGCCGCTCCGCCTCCCAAGCCTCCAGGTGCGGCAGGATGGAGGCCGACGGCGAGCCCGCCGCACCCGGCTCCGTCCCCGGCTCTGCAGCCCAAGGGTCCGCCAGCATCAGGCGGGGCGCCACGGCGTCGAAGCGGCGCCGGTCGCCGCAGGCGATCACGATCGCGCCCTGGGAGGGCTGCGCCAAGGCCGCTTCGAACAGGGCGACCCCTTCGGCGTTGCCGAAGCTGCGCATGCCGATGCGCCGGAACATGTCCTCCACCACCGCGGCCTTCGCGGCACCGATCCGGGTCAGCGCACCGGCCTCGTTCCAGTCGGGCCAGAGAATGGCGCGGTGCACGCCCCGGCCGTCGCCCCGGCCGTCGCCCCGGCCGTCGCCATGGTGGCGGAAGGCCATGAAGCGTTCGACGAAGGCGTTGGCCGCCGCGTAGTCGCTGGCGCCGCGGGCCAGGCTCGGCAGCAGCGCGGCCAGGGAGCAGAAGGACACGAAGAACTCCAGCGGGTCATCGCGGAACAGCGCGTCCAGCGCCTGGATGCCCTGGATCTTCGGCTCGAACACGCGGCACACGCCGTCCGGCCGCTTGTCGGCGAAACCGGGCGTCGCCGGGTCGGAATAGACCGCGGCGCTGTGGACCACACCGCGGATCGGCCCCAGCCGGTCGCGGACGCCCTGGAGACAGGCGCGCAACGGCTCGATCCGGGTCAGCGGGCCGACCTGGACCTCCAGATGGTCGACCGCCTTTTCCAGCTCGATCAGATCGCGGAGCCGGGCGCGCAGCGCCGGGTCGTGGCGGGGATCGGTGGCGGCGTGGCGCCATTCGCCCCGCGGCGGCAGCGGCGTGACGCCCAGCAGCAGCAGCCGGCGGCCGCCGCGCGACGCCAGCCCACGGGCGATTTCCAGACCGACCCCGCTGGTGCCGCCGGCAACCACATAGACGCCGTCCGGCCGCAGGGCGAGCGGCCGTCCACCGCCGGCCTCCGGCGCGGCGGCCGACAGCGTCGGAACGAACCGGACGAAATCGCGGCAGAGGAGTTCGGTTTCCCGCAGTTCGCCGTCCATTTCCCGGAGCAGCATCGTGCGCAGCCGCGCCGGTTGGGTCCAGGCGGCCGGATCGATGTCCAGGGTGCGGGCGGCGACGTGCCGGTAATCGGCGCTCAGCATCCGGACGAGACCGGCCATGGTGGCGCCGGCCAGGCTCATGCGGCTGGCGCGGAAGGCCTGCAGCCCCATCGTGACATGCAGAATGGCGATGTCGGCGCCGGCCGCGACCAGGGCTTGGTACAGCGCCATCCGGCCGATGCCGTCCGCATCGTGATCCCGCGGCGTCCCGTGAAGATCGCTCAGGTCGATCAGGTGGGTGACGCCGCCCGGCACCCCCGCCAGACGCTGGCCCGCGGCCCGAGCCGCCTCCGGATCGCCGAAGTCGATGACGGTCTCCGCACCGGTGCCGCCGTCGCCGGCCAAAATCACCGCGGCGAAGTCACCCGGAGCGAACAGGGTGCCGGCGAGGTCCCGCGTTTCCCGGTTGACCAGGACCAGCGCGGTTCCGCGCCGGCCCGGCGACGCCGCCGGCCGCACCGCCGCTTCCCGCCACTCCTTCCGGACGATCCAGGGTCCGTCCGCCGGCGCGGCCGCGGTGGCGGTCATCCCCACCGCGCCCGGATGCGTCAGACGGGCGCCGCGGTCGTACCGGATGCGCGCGGTGCCGTCCGCCGCCAGCCATTCGCGGAGCAGCCGCTGCAAGGAAGGCTCGATCCCGGCGTCGTCCTCCTGCGTGACCAGGGTCAGCCGGCGCTGGGAGGCCAGCGCGACGGCGAGCCGCTCCGCCCCGTCCCTGTCGGCGGACGCGAACACGAAAATCTCGGCGGAATGACCGTCCAGCCGCTCCGACAGGCGTCCCAGCCAGTGCGCGATTTCTCCGATTCCCGCCGTCGCGCCCTTGCGGATCGGACCCAGCACGATGACGTGGTCCGGCTTGGCCGCGGCGACCGCGGCGGCGATCTCCTCCTGGCCGCAAAAGGCGGGATGGCGCAGACCGGTCGGATGCATGGCCCGCGTCACCTGAGCGAGCAGGCGGCCGAAGGCCGCCGCGACGGTGTCGTCCGCGTGGATCACCAGCACCCGGCCGGCGAGCCTGTCGCGCAGCCGCCGCCGCCAATCCACCGCGTCCGGCAGGGAATGATGGCGCCACCCCGCCGTCGCGGCCGCCGCTTCCGCCCGCGCCTGCGGCGGGGCTTTCGGTTCGCTGGAAACCGGACTGGCTGGCGCCCAGTGGCGTTCGCGGGCGAAGGGATAGGTCGGCAGGCCGGCCCTCCGCCGTCCAGCCGCGCCCCGCACCGACGCCCAGTCGACCGGCTCGCCCGCCACCCAGCGCCGCGCCACCGTCCGCATTCGCTCCCAGGCTGGCAACGCCTCCAGATCCGGGCCGGGGCCCGGACCGGCCGGCGCGGCGGCGACCGTCTTCGGCCGCACCATGCCGACGACGCAATCATCGTCCGCACCGCCGGCCGAGGCGGCATAGCGCGACAGGCGTTCCACCAGCTCCGCGACCGATCCGGCGACCACCGCCAGACGCCAGTTCAGCACGGCCCGGCCGGACTGGAAGGTCGCCGCCAGATCCGCCAGCGGCATCGGCGCCCCCTCACCCGGCTCCGACAGGCCGTCGCAGAGGGCGCGCGCGTAGGCCTTCAATTGCGCCTCGCTGCGCGCCGACAGGGGCACGACCACCGGCCCGCCGGCCGCCGCCGCCCCCACCGAAGTCGGGGCGTGTCGGGGCGGCGCCTCCCCCAGCACGATGTGGCAGTTGGTGCCGCTGAAGCCGAAGGAACTGACCGCGCCATGACGCCGGCGTCCCGGCGTGCCCGGCCAGGGCCGCAACCGGGTGTTCACGAAGAACGGACTGCGGTCGAGCCGGATGTGCTCGTTCAGCGCGTCGTGGTTGATCGACGGCGGCAGTTGCCGGTCGCGCAGGGCCAGCGCCGCCTTGATCGTCCCCGCGACTCCGGCGGCGGTGGCGAGATGCCCGATGTTGGTTTTCACCGAGCCCAGGGCGCAATAGCCCTCGCGCGTGGTGAAGCGGCCGAACGCGGCGCGCAACGCCTCCACTTCGATCGGATCGCCCAGCTTGGTGCCGGTGCCGTGGGCTTCGATCAGCCCGATGTCCTCCGGATCGATGCCGAAACGTTCGTAGACGCGGGCTTCCAGGCGCGCCTGGGAATCCTGGTTCGGCGCGGTGATCCCGTTGGTCCGGCCGTCCTGGTTGACGCCCCAGCCCCGGATCACCGCGTAGATGTCGTCGCGGTCCCGCTCGGCCTCGTCCAGCCGCTTCAGCAGCAGCACGCCGACGCCCTCGCCGGGCACGAATCCATTGGCCCGCTGGTCGAAGGTGTAGCAGCGGCCGTCCGGCGACAGCATGCCGGCCTTGCTCATCTTCACGTGCATCTCGGGCCCGTTGAGCACATAGACGCCGCCGGCCAGCGCCAGATCGCTGTTGCCCAGCGCAAGGCTGTCGCACGCGTTGGCGATGGCCACCAGGGACGCCGAGCAGGCGGTGTCGATGGCGAGACACGGCCCCTGGAGGTTCAGGAAATAGGCGATGCGCGCCGGCAGGATCGCCACCGACTCACCGATCAGCCCATGCGCGGTGGGAGGCTGGCCCACCAGCAATTGGCCGTAATCGCTGGCCGCGCAGCCGACGAACACGCCGCACAGGCTGCCCGACAGGGTGGCGGGATCATAGCCGGCGTCTTCGATGCAGCGCCAACTGTTCTGCAGGAACAGGCGCTGCTGCGGGTCCATCAACTCGGCCTCGGACGGCGAGATGTTGAAGAACAGCGGGTCGAACAGGTCAAGGTCGTCGAGCGCCCCCATCCGCCGGCACACCGTCTTGCCGGGCGCGTCGCGGTCGGCGGCGTAGAAGGCGTCGATCGGCCAGCGCGCGGCCGGAATCTCCGTCACGCAGTCCCGGCCGCCCAGGATGTTGCGCCAGAAGGTTCCGACGTCCGGGGCCTTGGGGAACTGGCCGGCCATGCCGATGATCGCGATCGCCGGCCGCACCGGTGCCGCGACCGGCGCGGGAGCGGCGATGGCGGGAGCGGCGGGTGCCGGTGCGGTCTCCGCCAGACGGACCCGGTGCACATCCTTCGGAACGGTGGGCGCCGCTTCGGCGGACGGCGCCGTCCGCACGGGTTCCGCCGCGAGCGGGACCGCGACGGCCGACGCCGGCAGAAGGTCGAGGAGATGGCGATGGAACGCCGCCAGGGTCGGGTGCGCGTAGACCGTGGTGGCGCCGACCGACAGGCCGAAACGCTTGTTGAGCGCCCGGATCCAGGTCACCGCGGTGATGGAATCCAGCCCCAGGTCGATGAACGTGGCGTCCTCGTCCAGCTCTTCCGGCGCGATCAGCAGCTCGCGCGCCAGACTGTCGCGCAGCCAGTCCCGCACCGCGACGCCGTCCTTGTCGGAAGCATCGGGGTCGGAAGCATCGGCGTCGGAAGCATCGGCGGGGGCCGCGGCCACCTTCTCACCGGCCGGGGCACAGGGCGCCCCCATCCGCGACAGGACGAAGGCGGCGAACCGAGACAGTGTGGGGCTGTCGTAGACCTGGGTGGCTCCCAGCGCCAGGCCGTACTGCCGGTTGACCTTCCGCACCCAGGTGACCGCGCTGATCGAGTCCATGCCCAGGTCGATGAAGGCCACGTCGTCGTCCAACTCGTCCGGTTGCTGGCTCAATTCCTCGGCCAGACTGCCGCGGAGCCAGCCCAGCATCGCGTCCGGCGCCGGTCCCGCAGGCGCCGCGGGGGACGGCGACGACGGTGGTGGCGGCGCGACGGCATCAGCCACCGCGTTGAAATATCGGGAAATTCTCTCGGTGACGTCGGCGTTGCCGACAAACGTCGTGTCATGCATCGCCAGTTCCTGGGCGAACACCTCCGGCAGGCGTCGCCGCAGGACCGCGGTGCGCGCCGCCTTTTCCCGCACCAGACGGTCGCGGGGCTGGCGGGCCAGATGGCCGGCGATCGCCAGCGCCCGGCGGAACACGTCGGCGCGCGGCAGAACCTCGTCGACGAGGCCGCGCGCCCTCAGGTCGCGCCCGCGATGCTCGCGCGCGGTCAACAGCACCTCCCGCCCCAGGGCGGGGCCGAGGCGGGCCGGAAAGATCAGCGTCGATCCGGCCCCCGGCGTGAAGCCGTACAGCATGTAAGGGCTCTGGTAGACGCTTTCCTCGGCATAGACCGCCCGGTCGCAGTACAGGCCCATGGCCCAGCCGGCGCCGATGCCGTGCCCCTGCATCGCCGCGATCACCGGGATGTCGCAAAGCAGCGGCAGGCTGTAGCTCTGCTCGTCGGTGAAGCGGGCGGTGCCGCCCTGGATCGCCAGCAGCCCCTTGCGGGTGCCGCCGCAGGCGAAATAGCCGTCATAGCCGGTCAGCACCACCGCCTTGTATTCCGGCGTCCCGGCGATGTGCGCGAACGCCTCGGTGACCCCCTCCACGAAGGCGGGGGAGGAGGTGTTCCTGCTGTCCCGGTCGTGCAGCGCCACCACCGCAACGCCGTTGTCGTGCACCGTCAGGCTGACCACGCGCGACCGCAGGGCGACGGGACGCGGCGCCCCCGCCGGCACTGGGGCGTCCGCGGGCACCGGCGCCATGCCGGCCCCCGAGCCGCGAACGGCGTGCTTCTGTTCCGCGCAATAGGCGGCGGTGACGCGCAGTTGCCGTTTCAACGCGCCCAACGCCACGGCGGAGGCTCGGGCGATCTCGTGCGCCTGCTCGAACGCATCGGCCTCACCGATGGCCACGTCGCAGGCGGTCGCCACGCGCACGGCATCGCCCCCGCCGGAGCCCCCGCGCTCGCCGGGCATCACCGCGACCACCGGCACCGCGCAATCCGCGATGGCCGCTTCCGCCCGCTCGACGCCCTCGGGCGGTGCGCCCGCCCCCAGCATCCGGTCGATGCCATGGACGAGCAGGACCTTCGCGGGATCGCCGGCCGACGCCGCCAGCGCGTTCACCCGCTCCAGACAATCCACCAGGGCGGCGCCGGCCCCCGGTGCGGCTCCACCGCGGCCGTCCAGCCGCAACGACAGCACCCCGCCGCCATGATCCTCCAAAACCAGTTCTATGGGGACCGGATCGACGGCGGGCTCCCCGGTCCGCACCGGGTTCTCCCGGCGGGCCGGCGTTTCCGGCATCCGCAGAGGCGCCAGCGCCACCACCGGCTTGGCCGGCACCGCCCATGCTCGAACCGCCAAGCCCGCCGGATCGCAAAGCGCGATGCCGGTGGGTTTGGCGAGCGTCCGCTCCGGCAAAGCCGCCGGAACGGCAGGGACATCCGGCATGGCGGGCTCCTGCGGCTGCGTGGGGATGGGCTTTGTGAGGATGGGCGGTGCGACGGGACTCGCCTTGACCTCCGGCAGCCAAAAGCGCGTGGTGGCGAACGGATAGGTCGGCAGGCCGACGCGCCGGGGCATCGCGTCGGCGGGCGTCCGGCCGCGGTGCAGCCGCTCCCAGTCGATCTTCAGCCCCTTGGTCCACAGCGCCAGCAGCTCGTCGAAGCGCTCTTGCCCGAACAGCTCCGCGACGCGGTCCGGCCAGGCCGGGTCGGCGGTGATGGCGGCGACCTCCGCCTTGTGCTGGCGGATGTTGGCGGCGTGCAGCGCCGCCCCGCGGGTCCCGGCGGTCGGGTAAGCCGCCAACGCCTCCCGAACCTCGGTCAGCGAGCGCGCCACGAAGGCCAGCCGTTCGGGCATCGCCTCGCGACCGACCTGCAAGGTGTAGGCGATGTCGGCCAGGGTCGGCGCGTCGCCCGCCTCGTCCCGCTCCATGATGAAGCCGTCCAGTCTGGCGGCGTAGGCCTTCAGCCGGTCGGCGTTGGCCGCCGACAGCAGGAACAGGCCGGCGGCGCCGGCGGCCGGCGGCGCGCGGTCGGCGGGGCGATGCTCCTCCAGCACCACATGGACGTTGGTGCCGCCGGCTCCGAAGGAGGACACGCCGGCGATGCGGGGCTGCTCCCGCGCGTCCCCGTTGACGTCCGGCAGGACCGGGCGCGTCCAGTCCGCCAAAACCCGCTGAAGGTGGAAGGGCGTGGCGGCGAAGTCGATGTTCGGGTTCGGCTCCTCGGCGTGCAGGCTGGGGGCGATCCGGCCGTGCCGCATCTGAAGAACGACCTTGATCAGCCCGGCGATGCCCGCCGAGGCTTCCAGATGGCCGATGTTGGATTTGGCCGAGCCCAGCGCGCAGAAGCCGGTGTCCGCCGTGAAATGCCGGAACGCCTCGGTCAGGCCGGCGATCTCGATCGGGTCGCCCAGTTCGGTGCCGGTGCCGTGCGCCTCGATGTAGCTGACCGCGCGGGCGTCCACCCCGCCCCTGCGCAGGGCATCGCGGATCACCTCCGCCTGGGCCGCCGGGTTCGGCACGGTGTAGCCGTTGGTCCGGCCGCCGTGGTTGATCTTCGTCGCCCGGATCACCGCGTGGATGTGGTCGTTGTCGGCCACGGCCCGGGACAGCGGCTTCAGCAGCAGCGCGGCCACACCCTCGCCCGGAACGAACCCGTCGCCGCCCTTGCCGAAGCTGCGGCAGGCGCCGCCCTTCGACAGCATCCGCGCGGCGCTGAGGCCGACATAGCCCGACGGGTGCAGGTAGACGTTGACGCCGCCCGCGATGGCGACCCGGCATTCCCCGGCCCGCAGGCTCTCGCAGGCCTGATGCACCGCCGCCAGCGACGACGAGCACATGGTGTCCACCGGCATGCTGGGACCGCGGGCGTTCAGGAAGAAGGACACACGGTTGGCGATGGAGCTGAAGGAGGTGTGCGGATAGACCGTTTCCCCCTGGTTCCACAGCGGCGGGCCGAACAGGTCGAACCCTGTGCGGGTCACCCCGACGAAGACGCCCAGGCGCTGGTCGAAATCCTTCGCCAGCCTTTCGCGGGTGTAGCCCGCATCCTCCAGCGCCTGCCAGGCGGTTTGCAGGAACAGACGCTCCTGGGGGTCGATCGCCGCCGCCTCCTTGGGCGGGATGCTGAAGAACAGGGGGTCGAATTCCGTCACGCCGTCCAGGAACCCGCCCCACTTGCCGTAGCTCTTGAACTGCCGGATCGCCTCCTCCGGGTCGGGGTGGTGGAACCCCTCCAGCGGCCAGCGGTCGGCCGGCACCTCGCGGATGCAGTCGCCCCCCTCCGCCAGAACCCGCCAGAAGGCGTCCGGCGAGTCCGCCTGGGGGAAGCGGCAGCTCAGCCCGATGATGGCGATGCGGTCGTCCACCGCCGGCGCGCCGACCGCGCACTCCGCCATGGTGGTCGGCTGGGTGATGGGCGGTTCGCCGTCCTCGGTCCGGCCGGTGGCGCGCACCACCGCGTCGCGATCCGTGCGGATCAGATGGTCGGCCACCGCCTCGATGGTCTGGGCTTCGAACAGCAGGGTTCCGGCGACCCGGGGGAAACGGTCGCGCAACGCCTCCGTGATCTGCACCACCAGGATGGAATCCAGGCCGTAGGCGCCCAGCCGCTCCTGCGCGTCGATGTCCTCCGGGCTCATGCGCAGCACCTTCGCGACCACCCCCGTCAGGAAGCCCGCGCAGGCCGATCGGAGATCCCCGTCCGCCTGGGCGCGAGGGGCGGCAGGGGCGGGGCGAAGGGCGGCGGCCGGTTCGCGGATCGCGGGCTGGCACACCGCGCCATCGCTTTCCGCCACGATGATCTGCTGCCCCAGCCCATGGGCCTCGGGCGCCGGAAAGGCCACGGTCGGGAATCCCGCCTGCCGCAGCACCGCCCGCCAGTTCTCCGGCGTCAGGCCGGGGGAATCGGGCAGGCGCAGGCCGGCGTCCTCCGGCAGCCACCAGCCCTCCAGCAGGCCGAAGGTGACGTGGGCGAACAGCGAGCGCGTGCTGATCTCGTTCAGCAGCAGCAGCCCGTTGCCGCGCAGCACGGCCTTGGCGTTGTCCAGCGTGTCGCGAATGTTGCGCGTGGCGTGCAGGACGTTCGTGGCGATGACCAGATCATAGGCCTGCGTGTCGATCCCTTGGGCGGCCGGCGGCTTCTCGACATCGAACAGCATGGGCCGGACGAACGGATGCGCCCCGACGAACCGGCTTTCGGCGTGGAACAGGAAGGCCTTGGACAGGTCGGTGTAGGCGTATTCGGCGATGCGGTCCCGATGAACGTCCAGATAGGGCAGCACCATGGAGGTGGTGCCGCCGGTGCCGGCGCCGATCTCCAGGATGCGCAGGCGCGCATCCGGGTCCAGCTCCAGGCGACGCGCCACCGCCCCGGCCACGGCTTCCGCCAGGATGTGGTTGAAGTGGTCGGCGACGGCGTTGTCGCGGTACACGGCTTCCACCCGGCGCATCGACGCACCGGGGAACAGGATGTCGGTGGAACGGACCGCCCCCGACAGAACGTCCGGCAGGGCGCGCAGGCAGGCCTCGGCCAGTTCCACCGCGCCTTGCAGGTCGGGGTCGGCCAGATCCGCCCGCCGGGCGGCGTCCCAGCGCCGCCAGCAGTCCTCAAGACCACCGACCGGCGCACCGGCGGAGGAATGTTCGGCCAGTAGCACCCGGCCGGCCTCCAGCCAGCGCCGGTAGAAGGCCGGGCCGGCCGGCACCGCCGCCGGATCGTCCAGCCCCGCCGAGCGCAACAGCCCGGCGAACAGCGGCCGCAGATGGGCTTCCAGGATCGGGTTGTTGAACAGGCTGACCGGACCGAGCGTGCCGGAGGCCGCGCGCAGCGCGTCCGGCAGGGCGGGCAGCCGGTCGATGCAGCGCGGAGCCGGCCGTGCGTCCAGGCTCAGCCGCCGCCCGGCCTCGACCATCGGCAGGGCGTCGGGCCGGCTGGTCCTGACCACGGCCACCTGCGGGATCGGTCCGCCCAGCGTGGCCTGAAGCAGCGCCCACGCCGCGTCCGCCTGCACCGGCAAATGCCCGCCCTTCCGGCGGCGGACCCTGGTCGCTTCGGCGATGGTGGCGCCGGTGCCGATGTCCCAATGCGCCCAGTTGACCACCCGGACGCAGCGCCCCTCCCGGCGGGCGAGCCGCAGCGCGAAGGCGTCCGCGAAGGCGCCGCCGGCCGCATAGCCGCTGAGGCCTCCGTTCTTTTCCAGCGCGACGATCGACGAGAAGAACAGCAGGAAATCCAGCGGATCGTCCTTCACGATCTCGGCCAGATGCACGCCGGCGTCGATCTTGACCGACAGGATGTCCTGGAACCGGTCCTCGTCCATGTCGGCGATGCCGCGGTCGAAGGCGCCGACCGCCGACAGGATGACGCCATGGATCGCCGGATGGCCTTGCCGGATCGCGGCGAAGGCCGACCGCAACGCATCCGGGTCGGTCGCGTCGGCGCTGACATAGGCCGGGGCCGGCCCGACCGCCGCGATGGCCCGGATCCGCTCCCGGATGGCGTCGTCCAGGGCGCGCCGGCCGATCCAGACCACCGAGGCCCCGTACCGCTCCGCCACATGGCGCGTCCAGGCGGCGCCCAGGCCGCCGGCCCCGCCGATCACCACATAGACGCCGCCCTGGCGGTAGGCCGGCGTGGCCTCCGGCAGTTCCACGGGGACGAACACGCGCCGCAGCCATTGCCCGGCGCGGCGGGCCAGCGGATCGCCTTCCGGATCGGCCGGCGGCAGCGCCAGCAGGGCGACGGCCACATCGCCATCGTCCTCCAGATCGAGCGACCGCACCGTCCAGCGCGGGAACTCCTTCGCCAGCGCCCCGGTCAGCCCATGGACGCCGGCGTGCGCCGGCTCGGCCGGGTCGTCGCCGCACACCGCCTGGGTCCGCACCGTGATGGCCGTCAGCCCGAGCGCCCGCCAGCCCTGCCCCGACGCCAGCAGGGCCTTGACCAGCTTGAACAGATGGCGCAGCCCCGAGCGCTGCGCGTCGATGAGCGGCCCGCCGCCGGGGGGCGCCACCCAGACGACATGGTCCAGGGACCCGGCGTCGGCCAGCCGCCGGGTCAAGGCCTCGACCGTGTCGGCGGGGTCGATCTCCAGCGCGTGCACGGCGCCGCCGCCCGCGCGGAGGACCTCCAGGCACGCCGCATCGGCACCGACGACCAGCAGGCGACCGGACGGGGGGCGACCGGCCGCCACCGCGTCATCGGCCGCGACCGGGCGCCAGTGCGGAGCCAGAGGCATCGTCCGAAGCTCGGCCGCCGCCGGCTCCACCATCACCACCGGTTGGGCTGCCGCCGCTTGGCTCGCCGTGGCGTTCGGCAGCCAGTAGCGATGCTTGGCAAAAGGATAGGTCGGCGCCGCGACGCGCCGCAACGGCCGGTCGGCGCCGCTCAGCAGGGTCCAGTCCACCGTCACGCCGAGACGCCACAGCGCCGCGATGCGTTCCAGATCCCCCTGCTCCGCCAGCGAGCGCAGAAACAGACGGCCCGGCTCGCCGTCCGTCAGCGCCGCCACGTCGGGCGTCACCGCCTTGGCGCCGGCCGGGGCTGCCGCCGCGGCGCCCCGGGCCTCGTCCCGCCAGCGCGCCAACCCGTCGGTCAGCTCCCGCCGGCTCGAGACGACCAGGGCGAGTCGCTCCTCCATGGCCGGGCGGCCCATCCGCATCTGCCGCGCGAGGTCGGCCAGCGGCACCGACCGGCCCTCGGCGGTGTCCAGCCACGCCACGAACCGGTCGGCGTAGTCGGCAAGCTGCGGCCGGGTCCGGGCGGAGAGCACGAACAGCACCGGCCCCGGCTCCTCCTCCGCCGGCTCCTCTGCCGCCGGCTCCGGCCTGTCCGCCGGACCGCCGGCGACCACCGCGTGGGCGTTGGCCCCGCCGGATCCGAAGCTGCTGACACCGGCCAGAAGCGGCCCGCCCTCCTCCGCCGGCTGCCAGGTCTGGAGCCGGTCGACCACATACAGCCCCGTGTCGTCGAGCCGGATCTGCGGATTCAGGCGCCGGAAATGCAGCGACGCCGGCAACCGGCGGTGCCGCAGGCACAGCACCACCTTCAGCAGGCCCGTGATGCCCGCCGCCGCCTCCAGATGGCCGAGGTTCGTCTTGACGGAGCCCAGCCCGCAACGACGGAACCGGCCGGCCCCCTCCCCCGGCAGCGCCCCGGCGATGGCCAGCGACATGCCGCGGACCTCGATCGGGTCACCCAGCGGGGTGCCGGTGCCGTGCGCTTCCAGATAGCTCAGCGCCGACGGGTCGATCCCGGCGTCGGTCCAGGCCATGCGCAGCAGGCGCGCCTGCTGCTCCGGGTTCGGAACGGTCAGGCCGCCCGCCTGCCCGCCATGGTTGCTGGACGTGCCCTTGATCACCCCATGGACCCGGTCGCCCGCCGCCAGCGCGGCGGCCAGCGGCTTCAGCAGCAGGACCACCGCCCCCTCGCTGCGGACATAACCGTTGGCGTCCGCGTCGAAGCTTCGGCACAGGCCGTCCTTCGACAGCATCCCCGCCTTGTGGAAGGCGATGCTGGTCGCCGGGTGCAGCATCAGATTGATGCCGCCGACCAGCGCCTGGGCGGATTCCCCGCTGCGGATCGACCGCACGGCCTCGTGCACCGCCACCAGCGAGCTGGAACAGGCGGTGTCCACCAGCAGGCTCGGCCCCTGCAAGTCGAAGAGATAGGAAATCCGGTTGGCCAGAACGGCCATGGACCCGCCGACGCCGCAATGCGCCTCCACCGGGCTGCCGACCTGCTCCATCAGGCGGACATAGTCCGATCCGCTGGCCCCGACGAACACGCCGGTCTGGCTGCCGGCCAGTTCCGCCGGCGCATAGCCCGCGTACTCGATCGCCTGCCAGGACAGTTCAAGCAGCATCCGCTGCTGCGGATCCATGGTTTCCGCTTCCGCCGGGCTGATCCGGAAGAAGGGCGCGTCGAAGCCGGCCACGTCGTCCAGGAAACCGCCGCGGGCGATGCCCCGGTGACGCCCGTCCGGGTCGATGGCGTCCGGCCACCGCCAGCGGGCCGCCGGCAGGTCGCCGATGACGCAGGCTCCCGTTTCCAGGCTGCGCCACAGCGCCTCCGGCGTGTCGATGCCGCCCGGAAGACGGCAGGCCATGCCCACGATGGCGATGTCGCCTGGGGCACTATCGCCCGGTGCGCCATCGCCTGAGGGGATGTCGCTTCTTCCCGCACGGCTTCCTCCCACACTCGGACCGGCCGGCTCGACCCGTCGCGGCGGGGAGGATGTCCGGGCGGGGCCGGAGGGGGTCGGAATCAGGCGGTCGGCCAGATCGGCGACGATCTTCGCGGCCGTGTTGCGTTCGAAGAAGAAGGTCGGCGCCAAGGGCAGGCGCCAACGCTGCGACAGGCTTTCGCTCAACCCCAGCAGATCGGCCGAATCCAGCCCCATGTCCATCAGCGGCCGGTCGACGGCGAACGCCGTTTCCCCCCGCGGCCCCAGGCAGGCCAGGATGGCACGGCGGATCTCCGCGGCCAGCGCGTCCCGACCGACCGGGGGCGCCGCGGCTCCGGCCGGTGCGGACTCCGCCGTCAGGTCGGTTCGCCGACGGTTGCGGATGTCGTAGGTGACCAGCACGCCGCAGCCGTCGTTGTCGGCGTCCGCCGGCCGGTAACCCGGCACGACCCGCTCGATGGTCGCCCCATGCAACTCGTGGAAGCGCAGGACCGGGTCCGCGAGCACCCCGTGCCCGTTGCGCGCCCGGATATGATTGGCGAGGGGCACGCCGTCCGCCGGCCTGAAGCTCTTGCACCGCGTGACCGCGACCACGCCGCGCACATGGTCCTGGAGGCTGCGGAAGATCAGCATGAACTCCAGGAGCTGGTCGCCCAGGTGCGAATGCTGCCTTTCCGGCAGCACATTGATCGCCAGCAGTTGCACGGTGCCCGCATCGGCCCGGTGCAACGCGTCCACCGTGGCCGCCGTCGCCCCGTCCAGCGCCTCCGCCCCGTCGATGAGTTGCGAATAGATGACGCCGACGAGGTCCTGATCCTGGCGGACCACCAGTTGGCCTTCGGGATAGCGCAGGATCCGCCGGGCCAGCACCGCCTCGCCGGTTCGGAGTTCCGGCGCCCAACAGCGCGTTTCCAGCGTCACCAGGGCCGGAAGATCCTCGCTCCGCGCGATGCCGATGCTGTAGGGACGACGCACGAGGTGCCGGACCAGGAAGGCGGTCCGCGCTGCCTCGTCCGTCAGGTCGGACGGCGGCTGGCGATCGGGCGTCAGGCCATGGGCGGCGGCGGCGAGCAGCGCATCCGCCGCCGGAATGCCGCCCTGGCGTGCGAGCCGTTCCAGCTCGCCAAGGCAGGCGGCATCGCCTCCGGCGGGTCGCGGGTCCAGCCCATCCGCCGCCCCGGCGGCGTCGGGGTTCACCTCTTGCGCGCAAAAACTCCCAAGCAACGTCTCGAAAGCCTGCATCATTGGCGCCACAGACACGTATTGGGTTAGTTATACGACAGGATAACACCTTTTTTCCCAGACCACGGTGCCAAGATCAAGCTTGATGACGCGATCGGCCACATGCCAGAATCGTTCGTCGTGCGAAACGACCAGCACCGTCTTGCCGCGCGCCTTCAGGCCGGGCAGCACCGTCAGGTAAAAGAAGTCCCGGAACCGGACGTCCTGCTCCGCCGACCACTCGTCGAACACATAGATCGGCCGGTCCTCCAGCAGCGCCGCGATCAGCGCCAGCCGCTTGCGCTGCCCGGTGGACAGGCGCAGGTCCGTGAACGTCCCGTCCCGGTAATCGACCTTGGCGGCCAGCCCCATCTCGTCGATCAGCGCCCGCACCCGCTCCGGATCGACCGATTCCAGCCCGTACAGCTCGTCGAACAGATGGAACTTCGCGAAGATGGCGCAGAACTGCTCGCGCAGGCCGGGCAGCTCCGACTCCGGGACGCGCCGGCCGTCCACCTCGATCCAGCCGCCGCCGGGCCGGTAGAGCCCGGTGATCAGGCGCATGGTGGTGGACTTGCCGCTGCCGTTGCCGCCGACGATGAAAACCAGTTCCCCCCGCGACAGCCGCAGGTTCAGCGGCCCGACGGTGAAGCCGGGGGCGCCGCCATCGTCGGGATAGGTGAAGGTCACCCCGGCGTAGGTGATGGCGCGGAAGTCCCTGAACCGGGCCGCCAGGGCCCGCGCCCGCGCCGGTTCGACCGGATCGGGAACCTTGAGCTGGTCCTTGATTGTCATGATCAGCGTCAGGCTGACGCCCGCCTGAATGAACATCGGCAACTGCCCGCCGATCTTCAGCAGCGTGTTCATGCAGAACAGCAGGATCGGCACGAGCTGGAAGACGACCGCGCCGAACCCGTTGATGAACTGCGGAAAGACGAACACGATGATGCCCAGCGTGTCGTAAACCACCAGGCTGCCCAGCACGATCATCGACGCGGCCAGATCGCCCGACTTGGTCAGATGCGCCTTGGACGATTCGGAAATGTCCCGGAACGCCGCGAACACGGACGCGCTGCGCGCGCTGTTCAGCCGCATCTCCTTGCCGCCGCGGATGATGTGCCCGATGAAGTCCAGCATCTCCGCGTGGTGGACGGCCGCCTGCTCCAGCGCGGCGCGGTAGCTGCGGTTGATCTTCCGGTAGCCCAGCAGCGCCGCCGCCACGGCGACCACGAACAGAAGCAGGGCGGGCGGCGACAGGACGCTGAGATAGAGCAGCGTCACCATCAGCAGCACGACCTGCTGGAAGCATTCCACCAGCAGCGGGCAGGTCACCGAGAGATGGTTCGTCTCCTGCGAGATCACGGTGTACAGGCGGCCCTGCCCGACCTTTTCGACGGCGAGCAGCTCCGATCGGCGCAACCGCTCGATGACCTCCAGCCGCAAGTCCTTCAGCAGCTGCTCGATGACGCTGTTGGCGCGCAGGATCGCCGCGCGGTTGCACAGGAAATACAGCGCGAAGGCCCCGACGAAGGTCGCCGCCACCCACAGCGACGGGCGCTGGCCCTGGGCGACCATGCCGGAGACGCGGATGATGAGCATCAGCAGCAGCGCGTTGGCCAGCCCGGCGGCGGCGGTCATGGCCGCGATGAAGCCCAGGTCGCGGCGCCTCGCGCGCTTGATGAAGTCCAGGATCGCCATCAGGTCACAGCCGCCCCGGCGTCGCCACGATCGCGCCGAACTCCAGCGTGATGACGCGGTCCGCCAAATCCCAGTAAAGGTCGTCGTGGGTGACGACGATGACGGATTTGCCCTGGCGCCGCAGGTCCGGAAGGATTTCGGTGTAGAAGCGCTCCCGGAAATGGGCGTCCTGGTCCGCCGCCCACTCGTCGAAGATGTGGACGGGCCGGTCCTCCAGCAGGGCGACGATCATCGCCAGCCGCTTGCGCTGGCCGGTCGACAGATCCTGCGTCGTGAACCGCCCGCCGGCAAAGCCCACCTTCGCCGTCAGTTGCATCCGCTCGATCAGCGCCCGCACCCGCTCCGGATCGGCCGTCTCCAGCCCGTGCAGGCGGTCGAACAGATGGAAGTCCGCGAAGATCGCGGAGAAGATCTCGCGGTAGCGCTGCAGGTTTCCGTCATCCACCGCCACGCCGTCGACCCGGATCACCCCCGCGCTCGGACGGTACAGCCCGCAGAGCAGCTTGAGGGTGGTGGACTTGCCGACGCCGTTGCCGCCCCGCAGCATGAGCAGTTCGCCGCGCCGGATCGTCAGATCCCACGGCCCGGTGCGGAACGACACCGCTCCCTGGGCGTCCTCGTACTGGAATTCGACGCCGTCCAGGGCGATCTCGCGGAAATCGGCGAACGCCCCCGGTTCGACGGCGGACGCCCCCATGTCGGTGGCGCCCTTCGCCAAACGCTCCTGCAGCCAGTAGACATGGCCGAGGCCGATCTCGGCGCGGGAGTGGATGTGGGCCACCGCGAACACGCCGAGCACCGGTCCGATGCAGAAGATCGCCGCCGCGGTGATCTTGTAGATGGTGTCGGAATAGCCATCCAGGAACGCGGGCAGCACGAACACCACGATGCCCAGCATCGCGTACAGGAACGCGTTGCTGAACAGGATCAGGACCACCCAGTCCTTGCCGATCCGGACGACCTCCGTTTCCAGATCGCCCACGATCCGGGCGAACCGGCGAAACAGGGCGTCGTTCCTGTCGGCGTTCAGCCGGAGCTCCGGAAAGCCTTCGGAAAAATGCGACAGGGACTGGAGCATGGCCGCCTCCCTCTCGTGGACGGAGGCGAGATCCCGGGTCAGCCGGAGGCGGCGGATCCAGAAGAACAGCACGCCCACGGCGGAGAAGAAACTGATTATGACGAAGGAGTCCTGGGACAGGATGGCGATGTAGACCAGGCAGAACACCACCAGGAAAAGACCCTGGGCCGCGGCGACCAGCAGCGGAAAGACCTGCGACAGGTAATTGGTTTCCTGGGCCAGGATCGTGTAGATTTCGCCGCGGCCCATCTCCTCCAGCGTGCGCAGCGGCGACCGGCGTATCCCGTCGGCGATTTCCAGCTTCAGGTCCGCCAGCCGTTGTTGCAGCAGCGCGTTGGCGCCGCTGAGCGACGCCCGGTTGGTGAGGAAATAGATGCCCACCGCGACCAGGAACATCAGCACCGGCCGCACGCCCACAGGCTGGCCGGCGGCGGCGAGGCCGGATGCCATGTTGATCAGGCTGAGCAGCACGACGTTGGCCAGACCGGCCAGACCGGTGACGCCGAGGACCTCCCGGATCGCCCCCCGATCGCTTGCGGAAAACAAACGGAAAATGTTCACCGACCGTCCCTGCCATCCGGCGGCTGCCCGCCCCGCTTTACACCCAGGTCCCCGCGTCGGACGGGGTCGGAACGGTCCCTGACGACGACGACCGAACCGGTGTGGTCGCAATGGGATACACCGGCGACACATTCCAGTCGAGAAAAGATAAAATCAATCACGCATGAGATGCATGAAAGGCGTAATGTTATCTCTTTAGGACATAACCACAACACACAACCGTCTTCAGGGACACGCGGCTGCGCGGGCTCCCACAATGTTCCGCGAGGGCGCGCAAGGCTGAACAATTCGGGAGCATACATTGATGCTCTCCACCACCGGCGTTACTCCCGGTGGAATTTCATGATGATCTGTGCAACGGTCAAGCCATGCCCGCCACTGCCGATCGACAGGATGATGAGAACCGCCGGGATCGAAGCCATCAACGTCTACGGGGGGTGCGCCTATGTGGACGTCATGGAACTGGCCAACTGGCGCAGCCGCGACACCGCCCGCTTTGAAAATCTGCTGATCAGGCAGAAGTCCGTCGCGCTGCCCTATGAAGACCCGGTCAGCTACGCCATCAACGCCGCCAAGCCCATCATCGACGCCCTGTCGGCCGATGAGAGGGAACGGATCGAGTTGGTGATCACCTGTTCCGAATCGGGCATCGACTTCGGCAAGTCGATGAGCACCTACATCCACCAGTATCTCGGCCTCAACCGCAACTGCCGCCTGTTCGAGCTGAAACAGGCCTGCTATTCGGGGACGGCCGGCTTGCAGATGGCGGTGAACTTCATCCTGTCCGGGGTCTCTCCCGGCGCCAAGGCGCTGGTCGTCGCCACCGATCTGGCGCGCTTCATGGTGACCGAGGACGACTCGTCGCTGACCATGGACTGGGCCTTCTTCGAACCCAGCGGCGGCGCCGGCGCCGTCGCCCTGCTGGTCAGCGACCGGCCGGAGGTCTTCGCGCTCGATATCGGGGCCAACGGCTGTTACAGCTTCGAGGTGATGGACACCTGCCGTCCCATTCCCGACAGCGAAGCGGGCAACGCCGATCTGTCGCTGCTGTCCTATCTCGACTGCTGCGACCAGAGTTTCGTCGAATACCGCAAGCGCGTGCCGGAGGCGGATTACGCCACCACCTTCCGCTATCTGTGCTTCCACACGCCGTTCGGCGGCATGGTCAAGGGCGCTCACCGCAACATGATGCGCAAACACACCAAGCTGCGCCGGGACGACATCGAGCGCGACTTCGAAAGCCGCGTCCAGCCGGGGCTCACCTATTGCCAGCGGGTGGGCAACATCATGGGCGGCACCGTACTCCTGTCCCTGGCCGGCGCCATCGACAGCGGCACCTTCGAAACGCCCCAGCGCATCGGCTGCTTCTCCTACGGCTCGGGCTGCTCGTCGGAAACCTACAGCGGCGTGGCGACGGAACCGGGGCAGCGCAAGGTGCGCGCCATGGGCATCGGCGCCGGTCTCGACTCCCGGCACCGGCTGACCATGGACGAGTACGAGGCGCTGCTGTCCGCGCAGGCCGTCGTTCGATTCGGCACGCGCAACGTCGTGTCCGACACCGCCCAATTCCCCGGAATCTGGAAATCCATCGGGGAGGCCGTCGCCGCGTCCGGCCGGCCCAGGATTTTCCTGAAGGAGATCAAGGACTTTCACCGCAGCTATGACTGGGTGGAGTGACGCCGGGCCGCCGGAGGGCGGCGCCACGGCGGATCGGGCCGCGCGGTGGGCCGGGTCACAGCTTCGAGGCTGGTTTCCCGACCCGGCCTTCGTCGGCGCGGCACCGATCGCCGACCATCCCCTTCATCCCGACGAGGCCGCCGCCGTCGCCCGCGCCGTTCCACGCCGCCGCATGGAGTTCGCCACGGGCCGCTGGCTGTCGCGCCGCGGGTTGCGCGAGCTGGGGCTGCCGGACACCGCCATCGCCGTGGGGCCGCTGCACAATCCCGTCTGGCCCGCCGCGGTGACGGGAACCATCACCCACGATGGGGAGGTCTGCGCCGTCGCGCTCGCCCGGCGCCCGGCGACGGCCATCGCCGGCATCGGGATCGATCTGGTGCATCTGCCGCGATGCGAGCGGCAGATGCGGGACCTGCTGCCCGTCTTCTCCACCGGACCGGGGGAACTGGAAGCGGCGGCGGCCTTCGGCCTGCCCGTCACCCCGGAGGTCGTCCTGTTCAGCCTGAAGGAGTCGGTCATCAAGGCCATCTCGGCGCGAATCGGCGACTTCATCGACCCGCGCGCCATCGACATCCGCTGGCGGCAGGGAATCGTCTGCCGTCACGCCGGCGGCCGGCTGAATGTCCGGATGCACGCCGCCGCGGGTCTCGGCTATGCGGTGACGGCCGCCCTGATCGCCTGAGATGTCTTAAGAGGTTCGCCCGATCGGGTCAGAGCGCCGGAGCGGCCCCGCCCGTCATGGCGGACGAAGCCTTCTGCACGCCCTTGCCGAACTCGGCCTGGAAACACTCGCGGACCTTTTCGGGGTCGAAATCGCGCAGGGTGCCGCCCTGTTCGAAATGCGTGGTGAATATCCTGCCAACGGCGTAGGTGATTCCCGCCGCGAACAGCGAAATCGACCCCGCGGCGATCGGAACCCCGATCACCGGGATGGCGCGGGCCACGCCGTAGCCGGCGATCTTGCCGAGCGCGACGCTTCCCAAGCCGCCGATCAGAGACGCCACAATGGGCTTTGCCAGACCATCTCGGAACGGCACGCCATAGAGATCGGCCAGTTCCCGGATCAGCTTCAATTGGATCGCCGTGATCGCGGCCGTTTCGACGAGCGGCAGCGGCAGCAGCCCGACGCCGGCCGACCACCACATGTTGCGCCGGACGATGGCCTGGGCCAGAACCGGCTTCGCCTCCGCCCGCCCGTCTCCGTCCTGCCGGCACCGCCGTGCATCGGCGCTTTCCGTGGCCATGCCGCCAATCCCCCCCGGATGCGGAAATCGCAATCTTGCAGCGATCACTGTATCCGCATCGACAATCGCCGGCAAGAAACCTCCCGGCATTGCCTGCCGATTCTTCTCTGCTTGGACAATCCAACACAGCCCGTTCAGGGAATTGTCACAAAAACAGGCGATTTTTCCGCAATCTTATGAATCCTCATACAACCATATGTGAATGATTTGCGCTCGCAAGCCCTCATGAATTGAGTTATCCATCAAAAAGACTGCTCCAACGTGTAGGTAAGCGCGATGTCCGAGAACGTTGCCACGCTGTACAACTCGCCGGAAGGCCAACTGGGTCCGTCGCTTTTCGGCGACCATCTGCACTGGGGATATTGGGACGCCGAAACCGCCGACGCCGATTTCGCCGCCGCCTCCGACCGGCTGGCCCAGATCATGATCGGCAAGACGGTCATCGGTCCCGACCAGCGTTTCATCGACATCGGCTGCGGAATCGGCCAGCCCGCCATCATGCTGGCGAAGGCCAAGGGCTGCCGGGTGGACGGCATCACCATCAGTTCCTACCAGCAGCAGACCGCCACCGCGAAGGCCAAGGCCGCGGGGCTGGAAGACCGGCTGCACTTCATTCTCGGCGACGCGCTGGACATCCCCCGCGAGGACCAGACCTACGACGGCGGGTGGTTCTTCGAGTCGATCTTCCACATGGGCCACGCCGCGGCGCTGCGCGAGGCCAGCCGGGTCCTGAAGCCCGGCGCCACGCTGGTGATCGCCGACCTGCAGAGCCGGCCGACCATCACCACCGAGTTTCGCGAATTCGTGAACAAGCACATCCACTCGACCTTTGTCGCCATGGAAGATTATCCGCAGCTGATGGCCGATGCCGGGTTCGAACTGATCGGCATCGACGACATCACTGACAACGTCATGCCCTATCTGGTGCCGAAACTCAAGGAAACCCTGACAAAATACGACATGGTCATCAAGGATACGATCAAGGAAGACAGCGACAAGATGCTGGATAATTGGATCTATATGTTCGAGTACATGAGGGACAACCTGGGATACATGCTGGCGACCGCCCGAAAAATCTGATTTGCGCGTGCAGGGGAACACCGCCGGGAGAACCGTCGGCCGGAAACGTCGGGCGGTCCGACGCCGTCCTCTTCCCCAATGGTCCAAGGTTCGTCGGGTGCCGCCATGGATACCGAGAAGAAACTCAGGGAAATCGAAGACGCGTTCCGGCGGGCGCAGGCTGCCCGGCCACCGCTGCCGCCGCCGGCTCCGAACGGTGGAGCGGGGGCGGCGGCACCGGCGGACCATGGGTTGGAGCCGGTGGCGATCGTCGGCCTGTCGGGCTTCCTGCCCCGGAGCGCGTCGATCGACGCGTTCTGGGCGCATCTGGACAACGACACGCCGCTGATCGAGGCCATTCCCGCCTCCCGGTTCAGCCTGCATGGCATCGACGGGCTGGCCGGCACCGCCGGGCCGTTCGCCGCCTGGGGCGGGCTGATCCCGGACATCGCGGCTTTCGATCCGGAGTTTTTCAGGATTCCACCGGGCGACGCCGCGGCTATGGACCCGCGGCTCCGCCTTCTGCTGATGTCGGCCCACCAGACCCTGGCCGACGCGGGTTACGCGCCGCAGGCGCTGAAGCGCAGCCGGACCGGCGTCTTCATCGCGGCCCAGGACAACGAACACCTCACGATCCTGCGGGAGGCCGGCTTCGACACCGCCGATGCGTACGCGCAGGCCTGCATGCTGGCCAACCGCATCTCCTACGCCTTCGATTTCCGGGGCGCCAGCGAGGTGGTGGACGCCCAGTGCCCGGGGGCGGCCGTCGCCATCCACCGCGCCGTCTCCGCCCTGCGCGCGGGCGAGATCGACCTGGCGCTGGTGGGGGCCGCCAGCCTGCTGCTCCGCCCGGAACCCTTCGCGCTGCTGTCGGAGTCCGGCCAGTTGAGCCGGACCGGCTCGGTCGCGTCGTTCGGCCCGGACGCCGCCGGACACCTGCGCGCCGAAGGTGTCGCCAGCCTTCTGCTCAAGCCCCTGCGCCGGGCGCTGGCCGACCGCGACATCGTCCACGCGCTGATTCGCAACAGCGCGGTCAACTACAACGGCCAGGGCGGGGCATCCATCGCGGCCCCCAACCTGGAAAGCCACATCGACCTGATCAAGACCTGCTACCGGCGCGCCGGCGTCGACCCGCGACGGATCGGCTATATCGAAGCCCAGGGCATGGGCAACGTGCTGGCCGACCTGACCGAGTGGCAGGCCTTCAACCGCGCGCTGTCCGATCTGGCGCGGGAACGGGGGATCGCGCTGCCGCCGGGCGTCTGCCGGGTCAGCACGGTCAAGCCCTTCATGGGGCACATGGAGTCGGCCTCGGCGCTGGGCGCGCTGTTCAAGGTCGTGCGCAGCCTGCAAACCGGCCTGATCCACAAGGTCGTCGGCTTCACCGAACCTCACCCGGACATGGACCGGGACGGCCCCTGCGCCGTCGCCGCCGAAACGGCGCCCTGGCCGCGCGGCGACGGCCCGCGGCTGGCCGGCGTGCACTGCTACGCCATGGGCGGCACCAACGCCCATCTGCTGATCGAGGAATTCGACGCCCCGGACGCCGCCACGGCCCATTCCGAGCCCAGTGCCGAGCCCAGTGCCGAGCCCAGTGCCGGCCCGGAACTGATCGTCCTGTCCGCCCGCACCGAAGCCAGCCTGCGCACCATGGCGCACCAGCTTCATGAGCGGCTCGACCCCGCCCGCGGCCCCGCGGCCCTGGCGGACATCGCCTGCACGCTCCAGATCGGCCGGGACGAGTTCGAACACCGTCTGGCCTGCGTGGCGTCCACGGTCGCAGAACTGCGCGCGGCGCTCGCCGAGCATATCGGCCTGCCGGCCGCCGGGCCGGGTACGGCGGCCCTCCCCCCCATCCTCACCGGCCGGGCGGAGCCATCGGCCGGACAGCCGGTGACGATGGCGGACGGCGGCCCCGACGCCCTCGCGGCGCACTGGGTGCGGGGCGGCGCCGTCGACTGGGCGGCGGTCCGGACCGGCCGGCCTGGGCGCCGGGTCCGGCTGCCGGCCTACCCCTTCGACACCCGCCCCTACTGGGTCACCCGAACCGGCGGAGACAGGCCGGCTCCATCCCCGGCCGCAGCGGCCACCGATGCCGGCGAACTGACGATCCGCGCCGCCCTCGCCGACCGGATCGCCGCGGCGCTGGACCGGCCGGCCGACCAGATCGACCTCGACCAGCCGCTGTATGATTTCGGCGTCGATTCGGTGCTGGGCCTGCGCCTGCTGCGCACCCTCGCCCGCCGGTTCAACCTCGCCGTCCAGGCGCGGGACGTCATCGCGCACCCCACCATCCGCGCCCTGGCGCGCCATCTCGCCGGCAAGCGGATCGACGCGCCGGCGCCGGCGGCTCCCGTCACCGTGCTTCCGGCCAGCCGGCGATTCCCGCTGTCCGAAGGCCAGCAAGGGCTATGGGCGCTCCACTCCCTAGCGCCGGACATGCATGCCTACAACCTTCCCCTGTGCTTCCGCATCGCCGATGCGGTGGACACCGGGGCGTTGCAGGCGGCGTTCGCGCACCTGCTGGCCAGCCACCCGCTGCTCGGCAGCCGGTTCGTGGTGATCGACGGCACGGTCCAGCGCGAAACCGGCGCCGTGGCCACCCCGGCCCTGGAGCGGCGCGACACCGCCGGCCTGACGCCGGACGGCGTCCTGGCGGAGATCCGCGAAGCCGCCCGGCGCCCCTTCGATCTGGAGAACGGGCCGCTGGTCCGCCTGACCCTGTTCAGCAACGGGCCGCGCGACCACCATCTGCTGTTCACGGTCCACCACATCCTGTTCGACGGCGGCTCCTTCCTGCCGGCCTTCAGCACCCTGTTCCGCGCCTACCGGTCCATCCGCCAGGGGGCCGCCCCGGATCCGACCCGGCCGGACGACGCCTACGCCGCCTTCGTGGCCTGGGAACGGCGCATGCTGGACGGCGACGCGGGGGCCGCGCACCGGGCCTATTGGGCGGCGCAACTGTCGGGCCCCCTCCCCGTGCTCGGGCTGCACAGCGACCTGCCGACGTCCGGGATCGTCCGCTTCGAAGGCCGGTCGCACCGGCTGACGCTCGACACCGCCCTCTCCGCGCGGGTCAGGGCCTTCGCCCAACGCGAGCGGATGAACCTGTCCACGGTGTTCCTCGCCCTCTACATGGTGCTGCTGCACCGGTACACCGGGCAGGACGACATCATCGTGGGAATGCCGGAGAAGGGTCGGTCGGAGGACGCCTTCGAAACGGCGGTCGGCTATTTCATCAACATGCTGCCGATCCGCAGCCGCGCCCTGTCCGCTCGCCCCTTCGCCGAGCTGGTGCGCGAGCTGCAACTGACCCTGGCCGACGCGCTCGACCACGCCGCCTACCCGTTCCCGGCGATGGTCCGCGACCTCCGGATCGCGCCGTCGGACGAGCGCGCGCCGGTGTTCCAGGCTGCGTTCGAATACCAGCACGTCTTCTCGAGCACCGACCTGCAAGCCTTCAACCGGGAATTCGGCGAGGCGCTGTCCATCCGCTTCGTCGACGAGATCGGGCAGGAGGGCGAATACGAGCTGGTGCTGGAGGTGCGGGAGCGCGACGACGATTTCCTGTTGGTCCTGAAGTTCAATCCCACCGTCTTCCGGCCCGCCGCCATCGCCCGGCTGGGCGAGCATCTGTTGCGGCTGGCCGATCAGGCGACCGGCGCCCCCGACCGCCGGCCCGCCGACCTCGACCTGCTGACGGAGGCGGAAAGCCGGGCGCTCGCCGGGATCCTGAATGACACCGCCACCGACTTCGGCACGCGGGACTGCGTGCACCACCTGTTCATCCGGCAGGCGCGGGCGACCCCGGAGGCCGTCGCCGTGGAATGCGGGGACACCCGCCTGACCTACGCCGACCTCGACCATCGCAGCCGCCGGCTGGCCAAGCGCCTGCAAGGGTTGGGCGTGCGGCCCGACCAGCCCGTCGGCGTCTGCCTGGAGCGGTCGGCCGATCTCGTCGTCGCCCTGCTCGGCGTCGCGAGGTCCGGCGCGGCGTGGTTGCCGCTCGACCCACGCTTCCCCGGCGACCGGCTGGCCCATCTGCTCCAGGACAGCGCGACCGCCCTGGTGCTCACACAGGCGGATCTGGAATCGCGGATGCGCGCCATCGCCGGGCAGGCGGGGCGCGGCGACGTGACCTTCCTGGCGCTCGACACCGGTTGGCCCGCGATCGAACGCGCGGCGGGGGATGGGGCGCCGGCGGAGGCGGGCGGGCCGGACGCCCTCGCCTACGTCATCTACACCTCGGGCAGCACCGGCCGGCCCAAGGGCGTGATGGTCGAACACCGGGCGCTGACGAACTTCCTGCTCTCCATGGCGCGCCGTCCGGGCATGTCGGCGGAGGACCGGCTGCTGGCGGTCACCACCCCGTCCTTCGACATCGCGGCGCTGGAGCTGCTCCTACCGCTGGTCTGCGGCGGACGCTGCATCGTCTGCCCGGCGGACGCCGTCGGCGACGCCACCCTGCTGCGCCGGGAAATCGCCCGCGTCCGCCCGACGGTGATGCAGGCCACGCCATCCACCTGGACGATGCTGTTCCACGACGGCTGGCGCAACGAGGAGGGGCTGCGCATCCTGTGCGGCGGCGAAGGGCTGCCGGAGGAGCTGCGGCAGCGCATCGCGGCGACCGGCGCGCCGGCCTGGAACCTGTACGGCCCGACCGAGACGACGATCTGGTCCACCCTGGCGCCCATCGGCGCGGAGGCGACCATCGGCACCCCGATCGCCAACACGCAGGTGCACATCCTCGACGCCTGCGGCCGTCAGGCGCCCATCGGGCTGCCCGGCGAACTGTGCATCGGCGGGGCCGGTCTGGCGCGCGGCTACTGGAACCGGCCGGACCTCACCGCCGAGCGCTTCATCGACAACCCGTTCCGGCCGGGCGAGCGGCTGTACCGAACCGGTGACCTCGCGCGCTGGCGCGACGACGGCGTGCTGGAGCATCTCGGCCGGCTCGACCATCAGGTCAAGATCCGCGGGCACCGCATCGAACCGGGCGAGATCGAAAGCCGGCTGGACCAGCATCCGGCCATCCGGCAGAGCGTCGTCGTCGCCCGCGAACAGAGCGGCGGCGCGCAGCTGGTCGCCTATTGCGTCCTGAAGGAGCCCGGCCGTTCCCCGGCGCCGACCCACGCGGAGCTTGCCCGCCATCTGGCGGACTGGCTGCCGGACTACATGGTGCCGGCGCTGTCCGAGGTGCTCGACGCGTTGCCGCTGACCGCCAACGGCAAGATCGACCGCAAGACGCTCAGCCAGCGCGTCCCGAACGTCCGGCGCGAGGAACGGCGCGCACCGGCGACCGACATCGAGCGCACCGTGCAGGGGCTGTGGCGGGAGCTGCTGAGGCTCGACACGGTCGGCACCACCGACGGCTTCTTCGAGGTCGGCGGCGATTCCGTGTCCGCCGTGATGCTCGCCCGGCGCATCGCCGGAACGTTCGGCGTGGACTTCCGCGCCGCCGATCTGTTCCGGCACGCGACCATCCGCGGCATCGGCCGGTTCCTGGCTGAAAAGGGTCTGGCTGAAAAGGGTTTGGCCGAAAGCGCGCCGCCGACGCAAGCTCCCATCCCGGCGGCGTCCACCGCGGCGGCAAGGCCCGCCCCCCAGCGTGGCGATGCCGACGACAGCCTCGCCATCGTCGGCATCGCCTGCGGCCTGCCGGGGGCGAAAACGCCCGCGGAGTTCTGGCGCAATCTGCGGGCCGGCCGGAACTGCGCGACGCGGTTGTCGCGCGAGGCGCTGCGCGAGGCCGGCGTCCCCGACCACGTCGTCGATGATCCGAACTTCGTCCCGGTGCAGTATTGCATGGAGGGGCGCGACCGCTTCGACGCCGGCTTCTTCAACATCTCCGCCAAGAACGCCCTGTTCATGGATCCGCAGTTCCGGGTCCTGCTGCAGCACGCGTGGCAGGCCATCGAGGACGCCGGATACGTTCCGGAGGACATCCCGGACACCGCGGTGTTCATGTCCGCCAGCAACGGCTTCTACAAGACGCTGCTGCACAGTTCGGGCGCGGTCGAGCCCGGCGACGCCTACGCGTCCTGGATCGCCGGTCAGGGCGGCACGATTCCGACCATGGTGTCCTACCAGCTGGGCCTGACCGGGCCGAGTCTGGCCGTCCACACCAACTGTTCCTCGTCACTCGTCGGTCTTTATCTGGCGGCCCAGGCGCTGAAGTCCGGGGAGGCGCGGTGCGCCCTGGTCGGGGCGGCGACACTGTTCCCGATTCCGGGCGCGGGGCACCTGCACCTGCCCGGCATGAACCTGTCCAGCGACGGCCTCTGCCGGGCCTTCGACGCCGACGCGGACGGGCTTGCCGGCGGCGAGGGCGCGGCGGTGGTGATGGTCAAGCGCGCGCGCGACGCCATCGCCGACGGCGACCACATCTACGCCCTGGTGCGCAGCGTCGCCGTCAACAACGACGGGGCGGACAAGGCGGGCTTCTACGCCCCCAGCGTCCGCGGTCAGGCCGAGGTCATCCAGAAGGCGCTGGACGCCGCCGGCGTGGATCCCGCGACCATCGGCTATGTGGAGGCCCACGGCACCGGCACCCGTCTGGGCGACCCGGTCGAGGTCATGGCGCTGGCCGAGGTCTACCGCCGCCACACCGACCGCCGTCAGTTCTGCGGCATCGGCTCGGTCAAGCCCAACATCGGCCACCTCGATTCCGCGGCGGGGCTGGCCGGGCTGGTCAAGGTCGCGCTCTGCCTGAAGCACGGCGAGATTCCGCCGTCCATCAACTTCACCCGGCCCAACCCGGAGATCGCGTTCGAGACGTCCGCCTTCCGCGTCGTCGACCGGCTGACCCCCTGGCCGGCGGCGGACGGCCCCCGACGCGCCGGCCTCAGCTCCTTCGGCATCGGCGGCACCAACGCGCACGCGATCCTGGAGGAGCACCGGCCGGCCGCTCCACCGACCCCGCCGACCGCGCAGGGTCCGGCCGACCAGCTCATTGTCCTCTCGGCCCGGACGGCGGACCGGTTGAAGGCCGGCGCCGCCCGCCTGCTGGCCTTCCTGGCGACCGAGCCCGAGGCCGCCGCCATCGATCTGCGCGATCTGGCCTTCACGCTCCAGCGCGGGCGCCGGGCCTTTGCCCACCGGCTTGCGCTGCGCGCCGCCTCCGTCGCGGAACTGGCGAGCAAGCTGGAACGCTACGCCGCCGGGGCGACCACCTTCGACGGCTGCTGGGAGGGTGTCGCCGGCACCGGCGGCCTCGGCGCGCTGATCGCCGACGAACGGGAGGACGCCGACGCGCTGGTGGGACAATGGCTGGCGCGCGGCCGGCTGGACCGGGTGGCGCGCGCCTGGGTCGACGGCATGGCGGTCGATTGGGCGCGGCTGCACGCCGGAACCAGCCCGCGCCGCGTCAGCCTGCCGACCTATCCGTTCGCCGAGGAGCGGCACTGGATCGACGGAATGCCGGGCGCCGCCGCGGCGCCGGCCGTCATGACCGGCGGCGCGCCCGCGCCGGCGGACGCGGTCTGGCTCGCCCACCCGGTGTGGCGGCCGCAGCCGGCCGATCGGACCGCCCCGGCCCCCGCCTACGACCGGCGCGTGGTCGTGCTGTGCGGGCTGCCGTCCGGCGTGGGCGACGGTCTGGCCGGGCGCCTGCCCGGCTGCGCCGTGACCCTGCTGCAGCCGCCCGGCGCCGAGGTGCCCGACCGCTTCCTGGCCGCCTGCGTGGGGCTGCTGGACATCGTCCGCCCGCTGGTCGCCGACACCGGGCGGCGCACGCTGCTCCAGCTCGTCCATGTCGACCAGTGCATGCACAGGCTCTACGCCGGCCTGTCCGGCTGGCTGAAGTCGGCGCAACGGGAAAACCCGCGGCTGACCGCGCAGCTCATCGCCGTCGGCCCGGACGAAACCACCCTGTCCCTGGCGGAGAAGATCGAGGAGAACCGCGGCGCCGCCGGCCTTCTCGACATAAACTACCGCACCGGGAGCCGGACGGTCGCCGACTGGGCGCCCCTGCCCCCGCAGGCGGGCCTTGCGGCGCCGCCCTGGAAGGAGCGTGGCGTCTATCTGATCACCGGCGGCACCGGCGGGCTCGGCCTGATCTTCGCCAGGGACATCGTCCGGCGGGTCACGGCGCCGACGCTGATCCTGGTCGGCCGTTCCCTTCCGACCCCGGCGCGGCAGGCCGACATCGCGGCGTTGCGCGCGGCCGGCGCCACGGTGGATGTCCGGCAGCTCGACATCGGCCGAAGGGCCGACGTCGACGCCCAGGTCGCCGACATGGTGCGGCGGTGGGGCCGGATCGACGGCGTCCTCCACGCCGCGGGCGTCACCCGCGACAATTTCCTGCTGAAAAAGACGGCCGGCGACGTCCGGGAGGTGCTTGGCGCCAAGGTCGGCGGGCTGATCAACCTGGATCACGCCACCCGCGACCTCGACCTCGACTTCATGGTGCTGTTCTCGTCGGCCGCGGCGGTCCTGGGCAGCGCGGGGCAGGCCGACTACAGCGCCGCCAACGGCTTTCTCGACGTGTTCGCCCGCTATCGCAACGAGCAGGTGTCGCTGAGGCGCCGCCACGGCCACACCCTGGCCATCGATTGGCCGCTGTGGAGCGACGGCGGCATGCGCCCGGACGCCGCCGCCGAACAGGCGATGCGCGATCTGGGGCTGGCGCCCCTGGCGACCGCGGACGGGCTGACGGCCTTCTCCCGCGCGCTCGCCGCCGGTCACAACCAGACCCTGGTGCTGGCGGGCGCGCCCGGCGCCATCGCGCGCCTGATGGCGCCGGGCTCCGCGCCGGCGGCGACCGCAGCCGCCCCGGATGGCACCCCGGATGGAGATGCCCCGGACGCCGGCACCCTGCGGCGGCACACCGCGGACCGGCTCAAGCGCCTGCTCGCCGAAACCGTCCGGCTGCCGGAAGACCGCATCCAGTCCAGCGAGCCGCTTGAAGGCTACGGGGTGGACTCCATCGCGGTGACCCAGATGAACCGCAAGCTGGGCGACGTCTTTGGCCCCATTTCCCGCACCCTGCTGTTCCAGTACCCGACGCTGGACGCTCTGGCCGGCCACCTCGCCGTCAACCACGCCGCCGCCTGCCGCCGCTGGACCGGGCAGGAGGCCGTTGCGGCGCCACCACCAACCCCACTGCCAACCCCGCTGCCGACGCCGGCCCGCGACACGCGCGACCCCATCGCCGTCATCGGCCTCAGCGGCCGCTACCCGCAGGCCGACACGCTGGAGGCCTTCTGGGCCAACCTGCGCGACGGCAGGGACTGCGTCGGGGAGATCCCGGCCGACCGCTGGCCCCTGGACGGCTTTTTCGAACCCGACGCGGCCAAGGCGGTCGCGGAGGGCAAGTCCTACGCCAAGTGGGGCGCGTTCCTGGACGGTTTCGCCGACTTCGATCCGCTGTTCTTCAACATCGCCCCGCGCGAAGCCCGCGCCATCGACCCGCAGGAGCGTCTGTTCCTGCAATGCGCGTGGGAAGCGCTGGAGAGCGCCGGCTACACCCGCGACGCCCTGCGCGACGGGGCCGGGCGCCGCGTCGGCGTCTTCGCCGGCGTCACCAAGACCGGGTTCGACCTGTACGGGCCGGAGCTTCGGCGGCGGGGGCAGGTGGTGTTCCCGCACACCTCCTTCAGCTCCATCGCCAACCGGGTGTCCTATTGCCTGAACCTGGGCGGCCCGAGCATGCCGGTGGACACGATGTGCTCCGCATCGCTCACCGCGATCCATGAGGCGTGCCAGCACATCCGCCACGGCGATTGCGACATGGCGCTGGCCGGCGGGGTCAACCTGTACCTGCACCCGTCGGGCTATGTCGGGCTGTGTTCGGCCTACATGCTGTCGCGCGACGGGCGCTGCCGCAGCTTCGGGCGCGGCGCCAACGGGTTCGTGCCCGGCGAAGGCGTCGGCGTCGTCCTGCTGAAGCGGCTGTCGCAGGCGGTCCGCGACGGCGACCCGATCCACGGCGTCATCCTGGGCACCGCCGTGAATCACGGCGGCAAGACCAACGGCTACACCGTGCCCAACCCGGCGGCCCAGGCCGAGGTGATCCGCGATTGCCTGCGGCGCGCCGGCGTCGACGCCCGCACCGTCGGCTATGTCGAGGCGCACGGCACCGGCACCGAACTGGGCGACCCGATCGAGGTGACGGGCCTGACGGAAGCCTTCCGGCACGACACGGCGGAGGCCGGCTTCTGCGTTCTGGGTTCGGTGAAGTCGAACATCGGCCATCTGGAGGCCGCCGCGGGCATCGCCGGCCTGACCAAGATCCTGCTTCAGATGCGGCACGGCCAGATCGCGCCCAGCCTGCACGCGCGGGAGACCAACCCGAACATCGACTTCGCCGCCACGCCCTTCGCCGTGCCCCAGACGCTGTCCCCTTGGACGCGCCAGCGCCATGCCGTCGACGGTCAGCTGCGGGACATCCCCCGCCGCGCCGGCCTGTCGTCCTTCGGCGCCGGCGGCTCCAACGCCCATGCGCTGATCGAGGAGTACATCCCGCCGGACGCCCCGGCGGCGCCCCGCCGGTCCGCCGGGGACGCCGGCCCCGCCGTCATCCTGCTGTCCGCCCGGACGGAGGAGCGGCTGCGGCAGGTCATCGTGAACCTGCACGCCTTCCTCGCCGCCACGCACGCGGACGGCGCACCGTCGCTGCACGACATCGCCCACACCCTTCAGGTCGGCCGCGAGGCGTTCGAGGAGCGGCTGGGCTTCGTCGTGTCGTCGCTGGAGGAGCTGCGGGCCACGCTCGCCCGTCTGCTCGATCCCGCCGCCCCGCGCGACGGCCTGCACCGGGGCCGCATCCGGCGCAACCGCGACGAGCTGCTCGCCCGCGCCGCCGACCCGGCGTTCCGCGCGCAGGCCGACGCCTGGATGGCCGGCCACCGCTACGAGGCGCTGCTGGAGGAGTGGACGAAGGGCGTGCCGGTGGACTGGAGCCGGCTGTACCCCGGTGAAAAGCCGCGACGCGTGCCGCTGCCGACCTACCCGTTCGCCCGGCAGCGGATCTGGTGGGACACCGCCGACACCGCCACCGCGCCGGCCGCCGCGCCGGCCGTTGCGGAGGCGCCCGCCGCGTCGCGCGGCGAACTCGCCGAGACCATCCTGATGCGGCCGGTCTGGGATGCCGTCGCACCGGCCGAACGGCCGTTCCTGCCGAGCGGCGCCCGCGTCGCCATCATCGGCGGGTCCTGCGCGCAGAAGGCCGCCCTGCGCGACGGCCTTGCCGCCGTGGACATCGACCTCGCGGCGGGGGCGGAGGTCGCGGACATCGCGCACCGCCTGCGCGCGGCCGGTCCCCTCGACCACATCGTCTGGTTCGCCCCCGCGGTGCCGGTCCGGGACGCGGCCGGCGAGGCCGTCCTCGCCGCCCAGGACGGCGGCGTCGTGCAGGTGTTCCGCCTCATCAAGGCGCTGCTCGCCGAGGGCTACGGCGACCGGCCCTTCGGCCTGACCGGCATCACCACCCAGACCCTCGCCGTCAGCGACGGCGAACCGGCCGACGCCGTCCACGCCGCCGTGCATGGCCTGCTCGGCAGTCTGGCGCGGGAATATCCGGGCTGGCGGGTCCGGGCGCTGGACGTCGCGGCCGATGCCCGCTGGCCCCTGCCCGGCCTGTGGTCGCTGCCACCGCAGCCGCAGGGCGAAAGCTGCGCGTGGCGCGGCCGTGAATGGCTGAAGCAGAGCCTCGTGGCGCTGGACCTGTCGCGCGACGCCGGAACGGACGCGGCGATGGGACGCCGGAGCGGCGTCTATGTCGTGATCGGCGGCGCCGGCGGGCTGGGCGCGATCTGGTCGCACGCCGCCCTCCGCGACCATGGCGCCCGTGTGGTCTGGCTCGGCCGCTCGCCGCTCGACGCCGCCGTGCAGGCGAAACTGGACGCCGCGGCCCGGCACGGCGCGGCGCCGCTCTACATCCAGGCCGACGCCCGCGACGACCGGGCCATGGCCGACGCGGCGGAGCGCATCCGGCGGACCGTCGGCGCGGTCAACGGCATCGTCGTCTCCACGCTCGGCGATTACGACAAGAGCCTCGCCCGGATGCCGGAAGCGCTGTTCCGCGACATCCTGTCCACCAAGCTCGACGTCGCGGTGCGTACGGCCCGCCACTTCCGGAACGACCCGCTGGATTTCGTGCTGTTCTTCTCCTCCATGGCGGCGTTCGCCCGGCCCGGCGGCATGGCGGCCTACGCGGCGGCCAGCACCGCCTGCGACGCGCTGGCGCGCCGCTTCGCCCGCGACGGGATCGTGCCCGCCCGCGTCATCAACTGGGGCTATTGGGACGTCGGCGGCGGCGCCAGGGTGACCGGCGCCGTCAAGGGGCTGGTCGGGTCCCGCGGCGTGGAGCCCCTGGACCCGGCCGGCGGCCTGGATGCCATCGGCCGGCTGCTCGCCATGCCGCTGGCGCAGCTTGCGGTGACGCGCACCCGGCAGCCGGAATGGATCGAGACCTACGCCCCCGGCGACCGGACGCGCTGCCTGCCGGCGACCGGCGCCTCCTTCGCGACGGCGCTGGCCGCCTGGCGCCCCGAACAGGCCGCCCCGGCGCCCAACCCCAGCACCCGCCGGCTGGAGGACTGGATCGCCCGCCTGCTGCTGGTGGAGATGCGGCAGCTTGGCCTGCTGGCCGCCGACGGGCCGTTCGACGCCGACGCGCTGCGCCGCCGATCCGGCATCCTGCCGAAGTTCGAACGCTGGTGGCGGGAGGCGCTCAACATCCTTTTCGACCGCGGCTTGCTGGATCGGCCCGGCGAAACGCCGGCCATCGGTCCGGCCGGCGCCGCGCTCGGCCGCGACGCCGTGTGGCGGCAATGGCGGGAGGAGAAGCCGCGCTTCCTGGAGGAACCGGAAACCCGCACGCTGGCGGTGCTGATCGACGATTGCCTGACGCAACTGCCCGACGTCCTGCACGGCCGGACGCTCGTCACCGACATCCTGTTCCCCAACGGGGCCATGGACAAGATCGCCGGCCTGTACCGCAACAACCGCGTCTGCGACCATTTCAACGACGTCGTGGCCGGCGTCGCCGTGACCTACATCCGGAACCGCCTGCGCGAGGATCCCGCGGCCCGCATCCGCATCCTGGAGATCGGCGCCGGCACCGGCGGCACCTCCACCACGGTCCTGGCCGCGCTGGAGCCCTGGCGGCACGCGGTGGCGGAGTACTGCTACACCGACCTGTCGCAGTCCTTCCTCCGCCACGCGCGGGTGCGCTACGGCGACCGCTACCCCTTCCTGACCTACCGCATCGTGAACGCCGAGGAGCCTCTGGAGCCCCAGGGCATCGCGATCGGCGGCCACGACATCGTCATCGCCACGAACGTGCTGCACGCCACGCGCAACATGCGCAGCACCACGCGCACCGTGAAGACCGCCCTGCGCGCCCACGGCATCGCGGTGCTGAACGAGATCAGCGACAAGACCGTCTTCGCCTCCGCCCTGTTCGGCCTGATCGACGGCTGGTCGCTGGCCGAGGACGAGCACTGGCGCATTCCCGGCAGCCCCGGCCTGTACCCCGACGCGTGGCGCGACCTGCTGCTTCAGGAAGGCTTCCGCAGCGTGCTCCACCCGGCGGCGGCCGATCACGGGCTGGGCCAGCAGATCATCGTCGCGGAAAGCGACGGGGTGATCCGCCAGAGCGCCGCCGCCATCCGCCCCGCCGCCCCGGCTGCCGTCCCTCCACCCGTATCGCCGGCACCGGTTCCCGCGATCCCGGAACCTCTGGTCCCCACGATGAACGTTCCCGACGCCGACCCCACCGAGCTTGTCCAGACCGCGATCCTCGACAGCCTTGCCGACGCGCTGGGAATCGGCCGCGACGCGATCGAGCTGGACGTTCCCTTCTCCGACTACGGCGTGGATTCCATTCTGGGGGTCGGCTTCATACAGCAGGTGAACAGCGCGCTGGGGGTGAAGCTCAACACCACGATCCTGTTCGATCACACCACCGCCGCCCGGCTGACCGCCCACATCGTCGAGGCTCATCCGCAGGCGGCGCGCGCCCTTCTGCCTCAGCCACCGTCGCCTAAAGCGATGGCCGCCGCCATCCACAGCGCCGACCGGATTTCCGAACCTCCGCCAGCGGCCGCCGGCCGGTCCGGGACCCGGGGCATCGCCATCATCGGCATGTCCGGGCAGTTCCCCGGCGCCGCCGACGTGGACGGCTTCTGGCGCAACATCATCGACGGCGTCGATCCCATCGTGGATCTGCCGGCCCACTATCTGGACCCGCAGAACATCAGCACCGACAAGCAGCCGGGCAAGAGCTATTGCCGGCGCGGCGGCGTGCTGGAAACCCGCGATTGCTTCGATCCGCTGTTCTTCAGCCTTTCGCCGCGCGAAGCGGTGTCGATGAATCCGCACCAGCGGCTGATCCTGCTGGAAGCGTGGCGGGCGCTTGAGGACGCCGGCTGCAACCCCCGTTCCCTGGCGGAAAGCCGGACCGGCATCTATGTCGGCTGCGAGCCGAGCGCCTACGTGCATGAAAGCTTCACCGGCGCGTCCGACGCCATCGTGGCGTCCCGCCTGTCCTATTTCCTGAACCTCAAGGGACCGGCCCTCGCCGTCAACACCGGATGCTCCTCCTCGGCGGTGGCGCTGCATCTCGCCTGCGAGAGCCTGCGCAACGGCGAAACCGATCTGGTGCTGTCCGGCGGCGCCTTCGCCGTGATGGGCGATACCATCCTGGTCGGCCTGTCGCAGACCGACATGCTCAGCCACGACGGCCGCTGCCGCGCGTTCGACGCCGACGCCGACGGCATGGTGATGTCGGAAGGTGTGGGGATGGTCGCCATGAAGCGGCTGGAAGACGCGCTGGCCGACGGAGATTCCATCTACGGCGTGATCCGCGCCTCCGGCTTCAACCAGGACGGCGCCAGCAACGGCATCACGGCCCCCAGCGGCATCGCCCAGCGGCAACTGATCGTCGATGTCTACGAACGGTTCGGCATCGACCCGGAACGCATCACCTATGTCGAGGCCCACGGCACCGGCACCAAGCTGGGAGACCCGGTGGAGGCCAACGCGCTGATCCAGGCGTTCCGCCATTTCACGCCCAAGACCGGCTTTTGCGCCATCGGCAGCGCCAAGACCCACATCGGCCACACCGCCGGCGCGTCCGGGGTGGCCGGGCTGATCCATGTCCTGCTGTGCCTGAAGCACGGGCAGGTGGCGCCGATGCGCAACTTCCGGCGCATCAACCCGCTGATCGACTTCGACAATTCAGCCTTCCGCCCCAACACCGGCCTGCCGGACTGGCCGCGCCGGGACGGCAGGCCGCGCATGGCGGCGCTCAGTTCCTTCGGCCACAGCGGCACCAACGTGCACATGGTGGTCGAGGAATTCGTCGGCGACGATTCCGCCCTCCGCCCCGCGGCGGACGAGCCGGAGCTGATCGTCCTGTCGGCCAAGGACGAGGAGCGCCTGGACGAGGTGGCGGCGAGGCTCCACGCCTTCGTCGGGCGCCTGCTCGACTCGCCGGCACCGGTCACACCGGTCACGCTGGCCGACATCGCCTGGACGTTGCAGACCGGCCGGGCCGCCCTGGAACAGCGCCTGGCCTTCGTCGCCCGTGACCTGCCGGATCTGGCGCGCACGCTCGACGCGCTCCGGCGGGCGGGCGGGACGCTTCCGCGCGTCGCCGCCGGCCGGGTGGAACCACGGAGGAACGGGCGCCCCCGGCCGGCCGCGGGCGACGCCGGGCTGTCCGCCCAGGTCCCGCAATGGCTGGCGAACCGCGACCTGGACGCGCTGGCCGACGGCTGGACCAGGGGGGCGGAAATCGACTGGAACCGGCTGCCCCGCGCCGCCCGCCCGCGCCGATGCCATCTGCCGGTCTATCCGTTCGCCCGCGAACGCTACTGGAAACCGGCCGCTCCGCTGCCGCGGTTCGGGTCGGCGGCTCTGCATCCGCTGGTCCACCGCAACGACTCGACCCTGGCGCGGGTGGAATTCCGGACCACCCTGACCGGCGCCGAGTTCTTCCTGGCCGACCATGTCGTACAGGGCCGCCGGCTGCTGCCCGGCGTGGCGTGTCTGGAAATGGCGCAGGCGGCGGTCCGCTTCGCCATGGGCGACGCGGCACCCCGGCACCCGCGCCGGCTGTCCAACATCGTCTGGACGGCCCCGGTCGGGGTGGCCGACGCCCCGGTGGAGCTGACCATTGCCATCGACCGCGCGTCCGGCGACGGTCTGGCCTACCGCGTCACCAGCCGTTCCTCGGATGGTGAAACGCGGCTCCATCACCAGGGCGTGGCCAGCGGGGCGCCCGTCTCCGCGGAGGGGTGGATCGACCTTGCCGCGCTGCGCGCCGAGCTGGCCGGCGCCGCGCTGCCCGCCGAGGCCTGCTACGCCGCGCTCCAGGCGGCCGGCGTCGTCCATGGCCCGACCCTGCGGGTGATCGGCAGCCTCCACGCGACCGGGGAGCGGGTGCTGGCGGAGCTGACCCTGCCGCCGTCCCTCGCGGACACCGCCGACGCCTACGATCTGCACCCTGCCCTGCTGGACGGCGCCTTGCAGGCGTCCGTCGCGCTCGGCCTTGCCGGCGGCGGGGACGGAGGTGGTGCGCGGCCGGCCCTGGTGCCGTTCACCCTGGACGCGCTGGACATCCTCGGCCCCTGTCAGGCCACCATGTGGGCGGCGATCCGCATGGCCTCCGGCCCGTCCGCGGCGGGCGTCCAAAAGCTGGACATCGACCTGTGCACCGGAGCCGGCGAGGTCCGCGTCCGGCTGCGCGGATTCGCGTCCCGCGCCGCCGCGCCGAAGCCGTCGGCCGCGCCGTCCGAGGCGCCGGTGGAGGTCGTGACCGAATACAGCGGAGCCGAGCCTTTCCTTCGCGACCACAGCGCCATGATGCCGGCCACGGTCTATCTGGACCTCGCACGGGCGGCGGCGGCGCGGGCGGGCATCCGGATCGCCGGGCTGTCCAACGTCGTCTGGCCCCACCCGTTCTTCGTGCGCACCGCCGGGGACGCGCTGGTGACCCGGATGGAGCCCGCCGGGGACGCCCCGACCTTCGCCATCGCCGCGCGCGCTCCGGCGGATGGCGGCGACCGTCCTGCCGTCCATTGTCAGGGCCGCGTGATCGTCGGCCCGGCCGGCGGAGACGCCCACGACGCCGACCCGCATGCCGACCTGGACTCCATCCGGGACCGCTGCACGGCCTGGCTGACGCGGGAGGACTGCGACCGGATCATGCGCGGCACGCACGGCCCATCGCTGCTGTGCATCACCCGTCTCGACCACAACGACCGGGAGGCGCTGGCCCAGGTCGCGCTGCCGGTCGGGCTGCACCTCGACGGGTCGGACGACGCGCTGCACCCCAGCCTGCTCAACGGCGCCATCCTGACCGCGGTGATCTGGTGCCTGACCCGCCGGCCGGGCGCCGATCTGCCGATGCCGTTCAGCCTCGACCGGCTGCGCCTCCATCGCCCGCTGCCCACCAGCCTGCACGTCCATGTCCGCTCCGCCGATCCGGCCGGCGGCACCCCGCAAGGCCTGGAAACCCTGGACATCACCCTGCACGACGACGGCGGCCGGCCCGTCGCCTCGCTGGAGCGGTTCACCCTGCGCTTCGCTGCGCCGCCGGCGCGGCTGGTGCTGGCCGCACCGGACTGGACGGAACGCCCCGTACCGGCCGCGCCCGTGCCGGTTGCCGGGGCGAGCCCGGCCTTCGTCCTGGCGCCCGGACAGACGGCGGTGCATACGGCGCTGCGGTCGCGCTGGCCGGACAGCGACATTCTCGTGCTCGACGATGACGACGGCGCCGCCGGGATCGAGCGGTCCTTTCACCGGACGTTGGAGCTGTGCCGGCGCCTGCTGAAGCGGCCGGGCGGCGGTGGGCAGCCGCTGATCCTGCTGGTCCCCGACGACGACCGGGCGTGGCGCCACGCGGGCCTCGCCGGGCTCATCAAGACGGCCCGTCTGGAGCAGCCCAGGCTCCTCGCCCTGGCGGTCCGGCACGCCGCGACCGACGCCCCCGGCGCCGCCCGTCTGGTGGAGTGCATGGCCGCGGAGATCGCCGCGGACACCGGCGATGTCGAGATCCGCTACGACGCCTCCGGCCGGCGCCACGTAAGGACTCTGGCCGAGGTGCCGCCGTCGGAGACCGGCACCGGCGCCTTCCGGCGCGGCGATGTGGTCTGGATCACCGGCGGTCTGGGCGGCATCGGGAAGGCCGCCGCCCGCCATCTGGCCGTGACGCGCGGCGCCCGCGTCGTGCTGACCGGACGCAGCGCGCTCGACGCGGCCGGGCAGGCGTTCATCGACGACCTGCGGCGCCAGGGCGGCGACATCGTCCATCTGGCGGCCGACATCGCCGACCCCGCCGCTGCCGCGGAGGCCGTGCGCCGGATCCGAGAGACCCATGGCCGGCTGGACGGCGTCCTGCACGGCGCCGGCGTCATCCGGGACGACTACATCGTCAACAAGTCGGCCGAACAGGCCGCGGATGTCTTGCACCCGAAGGTGGCCGGCGCGCTGGCGCTGGACGCGGCGACGGCCGGGCTGCCGCTTCGCCATTTCGTGCTGTTCTCGTCGATCGCCGGGGCGCTTGGCAACCCCGGACAGGCCGACTATGCCGCCGCCAACGCCTTCCTCGACGCCTTCGCCGGGCACCGCGACGAGCGGGTGCGCCGGGGCGAGCGGTCCGGCCGGACCGTCTCCATCAACTGGCCGCTCTGGCGCGACGGGGGCATGAGGATGGGGGCGGCGAACGAGGCGCTGATGGCCCAGGCCACCGGCATGGTCGCCATGGACTCCGCCGACGGCCTGCGCGCCCTGGAGCAGGCGTTGGCTGAGGAGCGGACCCGGCTTCTGGTCGCGTTCGGCGACGCCGACCGCATCCGCGGCGGCCTTCTGGCCTTCCGCTACCCCGCCGCCCGGACGGAACCCGGCAACGACCGGAACGGAGACGGGGCCGGAGACGGGCGGGCGTCGCCGGACAGGCTGCGCCAGGCCGTCGCGGCGGAGCTGGTGCGGATCGTGTCGGAGGTGCAGCGCATCCCGGCGACGAAGATCGCCCTTCACCGGGACCTGTCCGACTACGGGTTCGATTCCATCACCTTCACCGAACTGGCCAACGCGCTGAACACGGCCTATGGGCTGATGCTGATGCCGACCCTGTTCTTCGAGATCCCCGATCTCGCGGCGCTGGCCGACCATCTGATCGCCCACCATCGCCCGGCCCTGCTGAAACGCCACCGCGCCGCCATCGACCCGCCGCCGGTCCAGACCATGGCCGAGGCGATGAGCGCCCCGGCGGTGACGGCCCCCGTGGCGCGACCCGCCGTGCCGGACGGTCCGGCGGCACGCGAATCCGCACCGGCCGCAGAGGACGAAGCGGACGAAACGGACGACGCCGCCGTCGCCATCATCGGCGTCGGCGCCAAGCTGCCCGGCGCCGCCGATCTGACGGAGTTCTGGGACCATCTGGAAAACAACCGCGACCTGATCACCGAAGTGCCGGCGGATCGCTGGGACTGGCGCGCGGTCTACGGCGATCCGCACCGGGAGCCGGGCAAGACGCGGGTCAAGTGGGGCGGCTTCCTGGCCGACGCCGACCGGTTCGACGCCCGGTTCTTCAACATCGCCCCGGCCGAGGCGGAGGTGATGGACCCCCAGTTCCGGCTGTTCCTGGAAACCGTCTGGGCCGCCATCGAGGACGCGGGTTACCCCGCCGGCCGTCTGGCCGGCAGCCGCACCGGCGTGTTCGCCGGGGTCGCCACGGCGGACTACAAGGATCTTCTGGCCGAAGCCCGCCGCCAGGGCGCCGTCCGGTCGGCGGCCGAGCCCTTCCCGTTCATGGTCGCCAACCGTGTGTCCTTCTGGTTCGACCTCAACGGCCCCAGCGAGGTCATCGACACCGCCTGCTCCAGCTCGCTGATCGCCATCCACCGCGCGGTCGAAAGCCTGCGCCAGGGCGGTTGCACCATGGCGCTGGCCGGCGGCGTCAACGTGATCGCCGGGCCGCGCCTGACCATCGCGTCCAGCCAGGCCGGACTGCTCAGCGAGGACGGCCGCTGCATGACCTTCGACCAGCGGGCCAACGGCTATGTCCGCAGCGAAGGGGTCGCCGTGCTGCTGCTGAAGCCGCTGGCGCGCGCCATCGCCGACGGCGACCGGATCCAGGGCGTGATCCGCGCCAGCGGTGAAAACCACGGCGGCCGGTCGGCGTCCCCGACGGCGCCCAACGGCGCCGCCCAGCGCAAGCTGCTGGTCGACGTGCATGGCCGGGCCGGGATCGACCCGCGCAGCGTGACGTACATCGAGGCGCACGGCACGGGCACCGCCCTGGGCGACCCGGTGGAGGTCAACGCCCTGAAGGGCGCCTTTGCCGACCTCTACCAACGGGCGGGGCTGGATGCGCCGGCGAAGCCGCATTGCGGCCTCGCGTCGGTGAAGGCGAACATCGGCCATCTGGAGGCCGCCGCCGGCGCCGCCGGGATCGTCAAGGTGCTGCTGATGCTGAAGCACCGCAAGATCCCCGGCAACCCGCAGCTCCGGACACCCAACCCGTACCTGACCCTGGACGGCACGCCGCTCTATCTGGTCGGTGGCACCCGCCCCTGGGACCCGGCGGTCGGCCCGGACGGCACGCCCTTGCCGTTGCGGGCGGGCGTCAGCAGCTTCGGAGTCGGCGGCTCCAACGCGCATGTGATCATCGAGGAGCACCGGCCCGCCGCGGCCGCTGGGGGCGACGCGTCGCCGTCCGGGCCGGCCCTGATCGTCCTGTCGGCCCGCGACGAGGACCGCCTGCGCGACGCCGCCGCCCGGCTGCGGGCCTTCCTGTCGGCCGACGGCGGCGCCCTGCGCCTGCACGACGTCGCCCACACGCTGCAAAGCGGCCGGGAAGCGATGGCGCACCGTCTGGCCTTCGCCGCCGCCACGGTCGCGGAGGTCGTGGACCGGCTGGGCGCCTTCCTCGACGGCGTGGCGCCGCTGCCGGGCCTGCACTTCGGGCAGGTTCCGGAGCAGAACGGCGGCCTCGTCCCCTTTGCCGACGACGACGACATGGCGGCGACCATCGACGCCTGGATCGCCAAGGGCAAGCACGACCGCCTGCTGTCCGCCTGGGTCAACGGCCTCGCGGTGGACTGGTCCCGGCTCTATGGGGACCAGCGGCCGTGCCGTGTCGGCCTGCCCACCTACCCCTTCGCCCGCGACCGCTTCTGGGTGTCGGCCGTCACCACTCCGGCGGCAGTGGCGGAACCGGCGGCCGACGCCGTCCTGGCGTTCGAGGAGTCCTGGGCCGAAACGCCGTTGGACGCGACGCCCGGCCACGCCCTGCGCACGCTGGTCTGCCTCCTGTCCGATCCCGCTCACCAGCGGGTCGCCCGCGAGGCGTTCGCCGCGCGCGACCCGGCGTTGCGGGTCGCCTTCGTGGACCGGGAAACGGCGGTGGACCGGGACGCCTGCGCCAAGGCCCTGTCGGCCATCAAGGCGGAGGCCGGGGGCATCGACGCCGTGCTCTACCTCTGGCCGCTGGAGGACCGCCGCCTGATCGCCGACAGCACGCCCATCCTGTTCCTGATCCAGGCCATGGCGGCCGCCGGGGTGGAGCCGGCGCGGCTGGTCCTGTCCGGCGCCCACACCAACGACGTGGAGCGCTGCCACCTGGATTCCTGGGTCGCGTTCGACCGGTCGCTGCGCATGGCCCTGCCCCGGACGCGGGTGGCGGTGGTCTTCCGCGACGGCGCGGCAGCAGGCGCTCCGGAGCCGCTGCGCCCCTGGCTGGGCCGGCTGTGGGACGAACTCCGCGCGCCGCGGCTCCAGAGCGCCTGGTACCGCGCCGGGATCCGCCACACCCCCGCCGTCCGGCCGGCGGATCTGGCCGAAGGGGGCGAAAGCCTGCTGCGCCAGCGCGGCACCTACCTGATCACCGGAGGCTGCGGCGGTCTGGGCCTGATCTTCGCCGAACATCTGGCCGGCCGCTACGGCGCCAACCTGCTGCTGACCGGCCGCGCGCCCCTGGACAGCGGACGGCGGTCGGCCCTTCGGACGCTCCTGGAGCTTGGCGGGCAGGCGCTCTACCTCCAGGCCGACGCCACCGACGCCACGGCCATGGCGGACGCGGTCCGGCAGGCGCGCGCGCGGTGGGGCCGGATCGACGGCGTGCTGCACGTCGCCGGGATCAGCGGCGCCGCCCCGCTGCTGCAAGCCGATCCCGCGGGCTTCGCCCGTGTGCTCGGGCCGAAGGTGGCCGGCACCCTGGCGCTCCACGGCCTGTTCGGCGACGCCCCTCCCGACTTCATCGCGCATGTCTCCTCGTCGTCGGCCGTTCTCGGCGATTTCGGTTCGTGCGACTACGCGCTGGCCAACCGGTTCCAAACCGCCTTCGCCGCCGGGCAGTCCGCTGGAGAGTGCCGGACCTTCGCCGTCAACTGGCCGCTCTGGCAGGACGGCGGAGGGCGGATCGGCGACGACGACCAGACCCGCTTCTACCTGCGCTCCACCGGCCAGCGGCCGCTCCGGTCGGCGGAGGCCCTGGCCCTGTTCGAACGCGCGCTGGCGTCCGGCAAACCGCAGCTTCTGCTCCTGGCCGGCGATCCCGCCCGGCTCGGCACGCTGGCCGCCGCCGCGGTCGCCGCACCGGAACCGGCCCCCGCAAGACGCGACGGCGACGCCCTGGACCAGTCGGTTCTGCGGGACGTCAAGGCGCAGATCTGCGATCTGCTGAAGGCCCGGCCGCAGGATGTCGGAAGTCACAAAAATCTGGCCGACTTCGGCTTCGATTCCATCAGCCTGATGGAATTCGCCCGCGTGCTGAACCGGCTTTACGGGCTGGAGCTCAGCCCGTCGGTGTTCTTCAGCCACGCCACCCCGCAGCGTCTGGCGGCCTATCTGATCCGCGACCACCGCGCGGCGATGGAGGCATTCTACGCCGACGCCAGCACCGACCGGGAACCGGAACCGCCGGCCCCCGCCGCCGCGGAACCGCCCCCGATTCCGGCCACGGTCACCGCCCGGACGGATGGCCCCGAGCCGGCGCCCGAGCCGATCGCCATCATCGGAATGAGCGGCCGGTTCCCCAAGGCGCGCAACGTGGACGAGCTGTGGTCGATCCTGGACCAGGGCATCGACGCGGTGGAGGAGATCCCGCCCGACCGCTTCGACTGGCGCCGGTTCTACGCCGGCCGGAACGCCGGTCCCGGCGCGTCGAACAGCAAATGGTGCGGCTGCGTCCCCGGCATCGCCGAATTCGACTCGCTGTTCTTCGAGATCTCGCCCCTGGAGGCGGAGCGGATGGACCCCCGCCAGCGTCACCTGCTCCAGGAATCCTGGCTGGCGCTGGAGGATGCCGGCTACGGCCCGGCGCAGATCGGACGGCAGCGCATCGGCATGTTCGTCGGCGTCGAGGAAGGTTGCGACTACCAGCGCCGCCTGACCCAGGTGAGCCTGACCGCCTCGCACACCGGCATCCTGGCCGCCCGGCTGGCCTATTTCCTGAACCTGAAGGGGCCGGTGCTGGCGGTCAACACCGCCTGCTCCTCCGCCCTGGTGGCGGCGCATCTGGCCTGCCGCAACCTTCTGGACGGGGAATGCGACACGGCGATCGCGGCCGGCGTCAACCTTCTGGTGTCGCCGGAAGCCTATGTCGGCATGACCCAGGCGGGCATGCTGTCGCCCGACGGCAAGTGCCGCGCCTTCGATCACCGCGCCAACGGGCTGGTTCCCGGCGAGGCGGTGGCGGTCGTCGTGCTGAAGCGGCTGTCGCGCGCGCTGGCCGACGGCGACCCGATCCACGCCGTGATCCGGGGTAGCGGCGTCAACTACGACGGCCGCACCAACGGCATCACCGCCCCGAGCGGCGAGGCCCAGACCGAGTTGGTGCGCGACGTCGTCCGGCGGTCCGGCGTGGCCATCGACGACATCGACTGCATCGTCGCCCACGGCACCGCCACCCAGCTCGGCGATCCGGTGGAGGTGAACGCGCTCAACGACGCCTTCAGGGGGGCCACGGACCGCCGGGCCTTCTGCGCCCTGACCTCGACCAAAAGCAACCTCGGCCACACCTTCGCCGCCTCGGGCCTGGTCAGCCTGATCGGCCTCGTGCAGGCCATACGGAACCGCGTCATCCCGCCGACGCTCCATTGCGAGAAGGAGAACGCGTTCGGCGCCTGGCGCGACAGCCCCTTCTTCGTGAACAAGGCGCGGCGACCCTGGGAAAAGCCGGCGGGCCGGGAGCGCGTCGGCGCGGTCAGCGCCTTCGGCATGAGCGGGACGAACGCCCACATGCTGGTCGCCGAACACACATTCCCCGCCGCCGCCCCACCGGCCGCCCCACCGGCCGCATCGCCGTTCCATGTCCTGACGCTGTCGGCCAAGACCAAGGACGCTCTAAAGGAGCAGAGGGAGCGGATGGCCGCCCACCTGCGCACGACCGGCGACGGCATCGACGCCATCGCCTACACCCTGTTGCAAGGGCGCCATCATTTCGAACACCGCACGGCGATCGTCGTCGCCGACCTCCGCGAGGCTGCCGAGGCCTGGAGCGGCACGGCTGCGCCCGCCCGCCATTCGGATGGATTCGCACCGCACGACGTCACCGGCGACGGCGAGACCCGCGACACCATCGCCCGGCTGGTCCGTCGGGCGGTGGAACAGCGCGGCCGTCCGGCGGAATACCGCGAGACGCTGGCGGCCCTGGCCCGCTTCCACTGCGAGGGGCACGACGTCCCCTGGGGCGACCTGTACAGCCCGGCGCCACGGCGTGTCGGCCTTCCCGGCTATCCCTTCGCCCGCGAACGCCACTGGATCGACGAGCCGGCCCGGACGGAGCCCGCGCCGCCGAAGACGACCCGTGCGGCCGAGCCCGCCGCGCTGGCCCTGACGGTGCCGGATCGTGTCCACGACGCGGCACGACGGCAAACGGGCGGGCCGGTGACGGCGCTGCGCAACCTCGTCTGGGGAAAGCCCGCGGGGGGTGAAGTGGCCGGGGAGGGCGATGTCGCCGTGACCTTCCACCGACAGGCCGGCGCCCTGCTGTTCTCCGCCGCTGCAACTTTCGGCGATGCAACGGCCGGCGCTGCAACGGCCGGCGACGTCGTCGCGTGCGGCGAGGCCGTCCAGGGCGAAGCCGGCGGCCCGCTGCCCCCCAACGTCGCCGTGGCGCGCCTGCGCGCCGGCCTGAAGCCGCTCGCACATGGAGCGGACACGCGGATCACCGCCGTCTACGGCAACGCCACGCAGCGCTTGGCGACCGTCGCGCTGCCGGGCGGCGAAGCCGGGAACCGCCCGTTCCATCCCCTTCTGCTGGAAGCCGTCCGCCGCCTGATCGGAACCTTTGACCAGGGGGCCGACCAGGAGGTTGGGCGGGTCTGGCTGCCGTCCTCCCTGCGCCGCATCGTCTCCGCGGGACCGCTGCCGCAGGAGGTCGCCCTGCATCTGGTGCGCACGGCCGTGCGCGACGGGGTCTGGATCTTCGACGCCACCGCCTACCACGCCGCCGGGCAGGCTGCCGGGCGGGCGTGCCTGCACCTCCAGGACTTCGCGAGCACCGCCGATCCCCGCCTGCTGGAAGGCCGCTTCCGGCACGAACCCGGCGGGGACGATCGCACCACTGTCGAAAGCCGCAGCAAGGAACTGTGTCATGCATGAATCGGTGAAGGTTTGCATCATCGGCGGTGGTCCGTTGGGCATCGGACTGGGCCGCGAACTGGGTGAAGGCGGCATCGACTACGACCTGTACGAGGCGGAGTCCGACCTCGGCGGCGTGTGGAACGGCGACGCGGAGTGCGGTCGGACCTACCCGTCGCTGCACCTGATCTCGCCGAAATTCAACACCCAGGTGCCCGACTTCCCCATGCCGGATTCCTATCCGGTCTATCCGAACCACCGTCAGATGCTGGATTACATGCGCGATTACGCGCGCAAGTCCGGCGTCTACGATCACGCCGTCTTCAACACCGCCGTGTCCTGGCTGACGCCGGCCGGTGAAGGCTGGGACGTCGAACTGTCGACCGGGGAGCGCAAGCACTACAGCATCGTGGCCGTCTGCAACGGCGCGCAGCGGCAGCCGCGCTATCCCGACCCGCCCCTCCCCGGCCGGTTCACGGGGGAGGTGATGCATTCGATGCACTACAAGCACCCCGACCAGATCCGGGACAAGCGCGTGCTGGTGATCGGGGCCGGCAATTCCGGCTGCGACATCGCGGTGGACGCGGTGCACCACAGCCGCGCCGTGCACCACAGCACGCGGCGCGGCTATCACTATTACCCCAAGTTCATCGGCGGCAAGGCGACGCCGCAGTGGATGCTCCAGCTCGGCAACAAGTTCGAGACCAAGGAGCAGACCATGGCCTACATCCGCCAGGTCTTCAAACTGGCGGGATACGACGGCGAGGATTACGGCCTGCCGAAGCCGGACCACCCCATCGACGCCGCCCATCCGATCATGAATTCGCAGATCCTCTACCACATCGGCCACGGCGACATCGTGCCGAAGCCGGACGTCCGCCGCTTCGACGGAAGGACCGTGCACTTCGCGGACGGCACGTCGGTCGAGGTGGACGTGGTCGTCTACGCCACCGGCTACGACCGCGATTTCCCGTTCATCGATCCGGCCCTGCTGGAGTGGAAGAACGGCATTCCGGATCTGTTCATCCACATCGTCCCGCGCAATCTCGACAACCTCTTCTTCTTCGGCTTCGTCAACGCCGCGGCGGGCCTGGGCGACGGCCTGCGCCTGCAGGGCCAGTTCGTGCGCAGCTACATCAGCGCCTACGCCGGCAAGACCTCCGGTTACCACCGCTTCATCGAAGCCAAGAAGAGCCAGAACCCGGATCTCGGCCAGGACTACTACCTGGATTCGCACCGGCATCTCTGGGAAGTCGATTTCTGGAAGTTCATCAAGATCGCACGGGCCTTCCGCGACATGCTGGACGAGCGGTGACCGGCCAGCCGGCAACAGAACTGAACGACACTGGTGGCGGGGCATTGCGGGCGATGAACAAGATCCTGATCGACCGTCACGGCGATATGGACGTCGAGATGAGCCGGCTGCTGGAGGACGAGCTGGCGGTGGCCGCCGGTTCCACCACCGGCGCGCCGGCCCGGATGGAAACCCGGTTGGACGCCTCGCCACCGGCATCGACGCCTGCACCCGTTCCGCCGGCGACGGCCAGGGACGGCGGCGACGTGGCGCAACGCTTCCTGGCGAACGTCGCCGGCATCGCCTCGCGGGTGCTGAAGATACCGCCCGAGCGCCTGAACATCCGGGAGAACATGGCCCGTTACGGGGTCGATTCGATCATCGTGACGGAGATCATGCGCTGCATCTCCGACCAGCTCGACCTGCCGATCGCCCCGACCGTCTTCTTCGAAGCCCGGACTCTGGAGGAACTGGCCACCATCCTGCACCAGCGCTACCGCAAGGCGGTGGAACGGTCCATCGCCGCACCGCCCCCGGAACCGCCGCCTGCCAAGACGCTGGCCAAGACGCTGGCCAAGACGCCGGCCGGCCCTTCGGCGGACAGCGGGGAAGCGGACGCCGAGGTCGCCGGCTGGATCGACCGTTACCGCAGCCTGATGGGCGGCGCTCCGGCCGCGCCGGACGCAACGGCGGGCGAAGCCCCGCCCGCGGTCCCAGCCGGCGCGTCCGCCCCCGCCGACGAGCCGGTCGCCATCATCGCCATGGACGGCCTGTTCCCGCAGAGCCCGGACCTGAAGGCCTTCGAAAACGCGCTCCGCGACGGGCGCGACTGCATCACCGAAGTGCCGCCGGAACGCTGGGACTGGCGGGAGGTGTTCGGCGACCCGAAGCTGGGTGAGTTCACGAAGGTCCGATACGGCGGCTTCGCGCCAGACATCGACAAGTTCGACCCGCTGTTCTTCGGCATTTCCCCGCGCGAAGCGGAGATGATGGACCCCCAGCACCGCCTGTTCATCCAATGCGTCTGGCGGCTCATCGAATCCGCGGGCTACGCGCCGCGATCCCTGTCCGGCCGCAAGGTCGGCCTGTTCATCGGCATCAACCTTCAGGACTACGCGCTGCTGATCGACCGGGCCGGCGCGATCGAGGCGCTGCACCTGACCAGCCTGGGGCACATGTTCTGCCCCAACCGGCTGTCCTTCCTGCTTGACCTGCACGGACCCAGCCAGGTGATCGACACCGCCTGCTCCAGCTCGCTGGTGGCGCTGCACCGGGCGGTGCTGGCGGTGCGCCACGAAGGGTGCGAGATGGCGATCGCGGGCGGCGCCAACCTGCAGATCACGCCCGACATGCACATCATGTACAGCAAGACCGGCATGATCTGCGAGGACGGGCGGTGCAAGACCTTCTCGCCGCAGGCCAACGGCTATGCCCGCGCCGACGGCGTCGGGGCGGTCCTGCTGAAGCCGCTCAGCCGGGCCGAACGGGACGGCGACCCCATCCTGGCGGTCATCCGCGGCTCGGCGGAAAACCACGGCGGCACCGCCACCTCGCTGACCGCGCCCAACCCCAAGGCCCAGGCCGCCCTGATCGTCGAAGCCCACGGCAGGGCCGGCATCGATCCGCGCAGCGTCGGCTTCGTCGAATGCCACGGCACCGGCACCGCGTTGGGCGACCCGATCGAGATCAACGGCCTGAAACTCGCCTTCGAGACCCTCTACGACGCCGCCGGGCTGCCCCGGCCGCCGGCGCCGCATTGCGGGCTGGGCTCGGTCAAATCGAACATCGGCCACGCGGAAACGGCGGCCGGCATCGCCGGCGTGATCAAGGCCGTGCTGTCCATCCGCAACCGGCGGCTCTACCCGACCTTGCATTGCGCGGAGGTCAACCCGCTGATCGACCTCGCGGATTCCCCCTTCTTCATCCTTCGCGAGGGGCGGCCCTGGCAGCGCGCGGTCATCGACGGGCGGGAACAGCCGTTGCGCGCGGGCGTCAGCTCGTTCGGCGCCGGCGGTTCCAACGCCCATGTGGTGATCGAGGAATACCGGGGCAGCCCGGCGCCGGCCGCCGCCGCCCCGGACCGGACCGCGCTGGTCGTTCTGTCGGCCCGCACCGCCGAGCAGCTCGACCGGCAGGTGGACGACCTGCGCCGGTTCCTCGACGAAACGCCGACGTCGGACCTGCCGCCGCTCGCCGACATCGCCTACACCCTGCACATCGGACGCGACGCCTTCGCCGAGCGCCTCGCGGTGGTGGCGGACAGCGTGGCGGACCTCCGCGCCACGCTCGAGCGGTTCCGGCGCGACGGCGCGGCGCCCGGCTGCCGGCGCGGCAGCCTGTCCCGCAAGGACGCCTCCCGCCTGCCGGGCGACGATCCCGCGATCCAGGACACGCTTCTCCAGGCGTGGCGATCCGGCGACCTCGCGCAGGTCGCCGCCCTGTGGGCGTCCGGCGCGCCGGTCGATTGGCCGGGCCTGCACGCCGCCGCTCCCCAGCCGGGACGGCGGCCCCGCCGCGTCCCGCTGCCGACCTACCCTTTCGCCAAGCAACGGTGCTGGCTGACGACGGCGGGCAGCAGCCCCGGCGGCCGGCGCGGGGCCGGAACCGCGGCGACGCTGCACCCGCTGCTGCACGCGAACAGCTCGACCCTGGCGGAGCCGCGCTTCACCGCCCGGTTCAGCGGCCGGGAGTTCTTCCTCGCCGATCACGTCGTGATGGGCGCCAAGCTGCTGCCCGGAGCGGCCTATCTGGAAATGGCGCGGGCGGCGCTCGACCTCGCCGCGCCGCCGGGCGACGGTGACGCCCCCCTGCCGCTGCGGATCCGGAACGCGGTCTGGGCGCGCCCTTACGTGGCGGGAGACCGGCCGGCGTCGCTGCACATCGGCCTGCGCCCCGACCCGTCGGGTCAGATTCCCTACCAGATTTACAGCGAGGATCCGGCGGGCCAGCGCGTCCCGCACGCCCAGGGCATCGTGGCGCGCGCAGGCGCCGGTCCCGCGACCGCTCCCGCCCCGCTCGACGTGGCATCCCTGCGCGCGGCGATCACGGCGGGTCGGCCGGAGGAGCGGCAGCGCATGGACGGGCCGGCCTGCTACGCCGCCTTCCGCGCCATGGGCATTGATTACGGCCCCGCCCATCGGGGGCTGCAAAGCGTCGTCTTCTCGCCGCCGGGATCGCCGCCGCAGGTTCTGGCGCGGATCGCGCTGCCGGACAGCCTCGCCGCGGGCGCCGACGCCTACGGGCTGCACCCGGCGCTGATGGACGCGGCGCTTCAGGCCTGCATCGGGCTGGTCGCGGCCTCCGGCACCCTCGGCACCGCCGCGCCGAAGGCGTCGCTGCCCTTCGCGCTGGACGAGCTGGTGGTTCTGGCGCCGCTGCCGCGCGCCCTGTGGGTGTGGATCCGCCCGTCCGCGGGCGGCGCGCCGGGCAAGGCGCTGACCAAGATCGACATCGACCTCGCCGACGATCAGGGCCGGATCTGCGCCGTCCTGCGCGGCTTCACCGCCCGCTCGCCCGACGCCGAGACGAAGGCCACCAAGGCTGACGGGGGCGGCGACCTGCTGCTGTGCCGCCCGGTCTGGACGGACCAGCCGGCCCCGGCCGCCGGGAGCCCCCAGGGCTGGTCCCGCCACCGCGTCATCGTCTGCGGCCGCGACGATCGATTCCCGGCGTCGCTCGATCAGGACGTTGCGCGGCACATGCCCGGTGCGTCCATCATCCGCCCGGATGCCGCGGGACCGATGGCCGACGCCTTCCGCACCGCCGCCCTGGCGGTGTTCCAGGCGGTCCGGCAGGCCGGCGGCGCCAAGGATGGTGGACGGACGCTGGTCCAGGTCGTCGTTCCCGCCGACGGCGATGGCGCCCTGTTCGCCGGCCTGTCGGGCCTGCTGCTGGCCGCGCACCGGGAGATGCCCGGCGTCTTCGGGCAGCTCATCGCCGTGGACCGGGCCGCTGCCCAGGCCGGTCTGGCCGCCCGGCTGGCCGCCGACGCCGTCCAGCCGTCCGAGACACGGATTCGCCACCAGGACGGCGTGCGCCGGGTCCTGCTCTGGAAGGAACAGGTCTGGAAGGAAGGGGCGGACCCGGCGCCGGCGGCCGGGGGACCGCCCTGGAAGGACGACGGCGTCTATCTCATCACCGGTGGGGCCGGCGGCCTCGGCCTGCTGTTCGCCCGCCGGATCGCGCGCGCAACCCGCAACGCTCAGGTGGTGCTGTGCGGCCGGTCGGCCGCCGGGACCGCGCAGGACGCGGCTCTGGACGCGCTGCGCGCGGAGGGGCTGCGCGTCACCTACCGGCAGGTGGACGTCACCCGCCCCGAGCAGGTCGATGCGGCGGTCGCTGACATCCTGGCGACGGCTGGCCGGATCGACGGCATCCTGCATTGCGCCGGCCTGCTGCGCGACGGCCTGATCCATCGCAAGACGGTTGCGGATTTCGACGCCGTGCTGGCGCCGAAGGTCGCGGGCGCCCTGAACCTGGACCGCGCCACCGCCGCGCTCGACCTCGACGTCTTCATCCTGTTCTCCTCGGCGGCGGCGGTGCTGGGAAGCGCCGGGCAGGCGGATTACGCGGCGGCCAACGCCTTCCTCGACGCCTTCGCCCACCATCGCAACGGTCTGGCGGCGCGCGGCGAGCGGCGCGGCCACACCCTGTCGATCGATTGGCCGCTCTGGGCCGACGGCGGCATGCGGATGGAGCCCGCGGCCCTCGCGCTGATGGTGCAGACCACCGGCACCGCCGTCCTGCCGGAAGACCGCGGCGTCGAGGCGTTCGAACGCATCCTGGCGTCGGGCGACGCCCAGGGCATGGTTCTGTTCGGCGATGCCGCCCGTTTGCGCCCGCTGCTGGCCGCCCGTCCGAAGGTGGTCGCCGCCGCCGGCACCGGCGACGACATCGACCACCTTCAGGCGGACGGCGATCTGCGCGCCGGAATCGGGCAGGCGCTGGTTCGCATGGTCGCCGACCTGATGAAGTTCGACCTGACCGACGTCGATGCCGACGGGGAATGGGGCGACTACGGCTTCGATTCGATCACGCTGACCGACTTCGCCAACCGGCTGAACCAGCGCTTCTCGCTGGAGCTGACACCGACGGTGTTCTTCGAGCATGGCACCATCGCCGCCTTCGCGGCGTGGCTCGCCCGCGAGCACGCCCGGCCGGTCGCCGGGGCGCTGGGGCTGAACCGGCCGGCGACGCGCGCTCCACAGGCGCCGGAGGCGCCCCCGGCGACGTTGCCATCGCCGCCGGCCGCGCCGGACCTCGTGCCGGACCCTGTGCCGGACCCTGTGCCAATGCCCCGCCCAGCCCCCACCGATGCCAATGCCAATGCCGGCGGCGCCGACACCATCGCCATCGTCGGCATCAGCGGCCGCTTTCCGATGGCCCGCGATCTCGACGAATTCTGGGAGAACCTGCTGTCCGGCCGGGACTGCGTCACCGAAATCCCGCCCGACCGCTGGGACTGGCGCGCGTTCGTCGACGATTCCGCCGCCGGCCCCCTGGGCGGCGGCGCCCGGTGGGGCGCCTTCATGGACGGCGTCGATGAATTCGACGCGCGCTTCTTCGGCGTCTCGCCGCGCGAAGCCCTGATGATGGACCCGGCGCAGCGCCTGATGCTGCACCACATCTGGAAGGCGATCGAGGACGCCGGCCATTCTGCAGCCAGTCTGTCCGGAAGCCGCACGGCGATCTTCGCCGCCACCGCCCCCACCGGCTACTGCGAGCGCGTCGCCCGCGACGGCGCGGGCATCGAAAGCCACAGCTCTACCGGCGCCGTCGGCTCCATCGGGCCGAACCGGGCCAGCTATGTCCTGAACCTGCACGGGCCGAGCGAGCCGATCGAGACCGCCTGCTCCAGCGCGCTGGTCGCCATTCACCGCGGCATCGTCGCGATGACGACCGGCGACTGCGATCAGGCCATCGTCGGCGGCGTCAACCTGATCATCAGCCCGGAAACCCAGGTCAGCTTCGACAAGGCCGGCATGCTCAGCCCCGACGGCCGGTGCAAGACCTTCTCCAAGGACGCCAACGGCTACGCCCGGGGCGAGGGCGTCGGGTTCCTGCTCCTGAAATGGCGGCGCGCGGCGGAGCGCGACGGCGACCACATCTACGCCATCGTGCGCGGCAGTGCGGAAAACCACGGCGGCCGCGCCAAGTCCCTGACCGCGCCGAACCCGAAGGCGCAGGCCGACCTGCTGCGCGCCGCCTTCCGGCGCGCCGGGGTCGATCCGCGGACCCTCGGCTACATCGAGGCGCACGGCACCGGCACCGCGCTGGGCGATCCGATCGAAATCAGCGCCCTGAAGGCGGCGTACAAGGATGCTGTCCCCGCGCCGGACCGGGAGGACCGCCCCGAGCCCCCTTGCGAGCCGCATTGCGCCATCGGTTCGGTGAAGACCAACATCGGGCATCTGGAGCTGGCGGCGGGCGTGGCCGGGGTGATGAAGGTGCTGCTGCAGCTGAAGCACCGCACGCTGGTCCGCAGCCTGCATTGCGACGAGGTGAACCCCTTCCTTCAGCTCGATGGCAGCCCGTTCCACCTGTTGCCGGAGAACCGGCCGTGGACCCGCCTGCGCGACGCGCGGGGCCGGGAACTCCCCCGGCGGGCCGGCGTCAGCTCCTTCGGCTTCGGTGGCGTCAACGCCCACATCATCCTGGAGGAGTATGTCCCACCGCCGGCCCCGGCCGCACCCCCCGCGGACGGCGGCCCGGCCCACCTGTCCACTGCTGGCCTTTCCACTCTGGTGGTGCTGTCGGCCAGGACACCCGACCGCCTGAAAGCCTCCGCGCAATCCCTGCTCGCCTTCCTCGCTGCCGGTGGGGAGGGTGCCGCAGACGACGAAACGCTCGACGAAACGCTCGCGCGCCCCGGCCTGATCGACCGGATCCGCGACCTTATCGGCGACATCCTGATGGTCCCCGCGGCGGAGATCGACACCGCTTTGCCGCTGGACGAATACGGCGTCGACCCCGTTCACCGCACCCTGCTGCAAAGCCGGTTGCAGGAGGCGCTGGACCTGGAGTTCGCCGCCCGTCCCTTCCTCGTCAACCACACGGTCGAAGCGATCGCCGACGCCCTGCTGGACGCCCATCCCGCCCTGCGCGACCGGTCGGCGCCCAACGCCGCAGGGAATGCCGCAGGAACGGCAACAGGACACACCCGGCGCCGCCTCTCCCTGCCCGATCTCGCCTTCACGCTCCAGGTCGGGCGGGACACCATGGATGAGCGGCTGGCCATCATCGCTCCCTCGCTGGACGAGCTGGCCGGCAAGCTGCGCGCCTTCGTGGACGGCGGCGGCGACCTCGTGCCCGACCTGTTCACCGGCAGCGTCAAACAGAACAAGGGCCTGATCACCGCCTTCAGCGCCGACGAGGAGCTGCGGGAGGCGGTGGGGAAATGGATCCGGCGCGGCAAGTTCGCGCGGCTGCTGGACCTCTGGGTCAAGGGGCTGGAAATCGACTGGGCGGCGCTCTACGGCGATGCCGGGCCGCACCGGATCACGCCGCGGCGGATCAGCGTGCCCGGCTATCCCTTCACCCCCCAGCGTTTCTGGTTCCAGGGGGCACCGGCGGCGACCGGCGCGCTTCCTCCGGGTCGGGCCGCCGCCCGCGCCCTGCACCCGCTGGTTCACGACAACCGCTCGACCTTCGACCGCACGGGGTTCGGCACCACCCTCGCCGGCACGGAGTTCTTCCTGACCGACCATCGGGTGTCGGGCCGCCCCGTCCTGCCGGGCGTGGCCTATCTCGAGATGGCGCGCGCCGCCGCGATGATGGCGCTGGGCCGCGACGCGCGGGCGGCCCACGGCGTGCGCCTGACCGACGTGACCTGGGTCCGGCCCCTGTTCGTCGAGGCGCCGGTCCAGCTCGCCATCGACCTCGACCGCTCGGCCGGCGGGACGGTCCGGTACCGCGTCTCCAGCCTGTCCGGCGCCGACCGGACGGTGCATGGCGAGGGCGCCGTGTCCCTGCCGGCCGCCACGGTCCAGCCCCGCCAGGACATCGACGCGATCCGGGCGCGGCCGAACCTGCGGACGATCCCCGGCAGCGCATGCTATGAGCGGTTCCGGCAGGCCGGGCTGGGCTATGGCCCGGCCCATCAGGGCATCCGGGACCTGCTGGCCGGCGACGGCGTCGTCCTGGCGCGGCTGGCGCTGCCCGCAACGGTGGCCGACACGCTCGGCGACTATGTGCTGCATCCCAGCCTGATGGATTCGGCGCTGCAAGCCTGCGTCGGACTGGCGCTCGCCCCCGTCGGCGCCGAGGACGGCGCGCCGAAGCTGGCCCTGCCCTTCGCCATCGCCGAGGTCGAGGTGTTCGGGGCCTGCACGCCGTCGATGTGGGCCTTCGTCCGCCGGCAGGACGGCGCGGTCGGCCGCGTGCAGACGCTCGACATCGACCTGATCGACGACCAGGGGCTGGTCCGCGTCCGCATCGCCGGATTCTCGGCCCGCCTGCGCGACGGCGCTCCGCCGCCGCAGCGGGAGACGGCCGAGGAACCCGGAACGGAACCCGGAACGGAACCCGGAACGGCCGGGGCGCCGGCCGCTCCGATGGACACGGGCACGCTCAGGGACCGCACCATCGCCCGGCTCCGCAAGATAGTCGCGGCGGCGCTCCGTCGGCCGGAGGAGGAGGTCGACGCCACGGACGGCTTCGACAGCCACGGCATCGATTCGATGCTGGCGATGGAGTTGACGAAGGAGCTGGAAGCGCTGTTTGGCCCGCTGTCGAAGACCCTGTTCTTCGAACACCGGACCCTGGAGGAGCTGGCCGGCCATTTCCTGCACGCACACCGGGAGACGCTGGAGCGGCTGTTCCCCCCGCCGCCGGCGGTGGCGCAGCCGGCCCGCAAGGCCCCGGCGCCGACCGTGACCGAAGCGCCGGCCATCATGCTGCAACCCGCCTCCGCCCCGGCCCGGCCGGGCGGCGGCGGCGCCGGGCCGCTCGACATCGCGATCATCGGCCTGTCCGGCCGCTACCCCATGGCGCGCGACGTGGAGGAGTTCTGGCGCAATCTCCGCGACGGCCGCGACTGCGTCACCGAAGTCCCGCCCGACCGCTGGGATTGGCGCGACCATTCCCGCGAGGGGCGCGGAGGATCGGGCCGGCATGCCGGCAAGTGGGGCGGCTTCGTTCCCGATGCGGACAAGTTCGATGCGCTGTTCTTCAACATCCCGCCCAGCACCGCCGAGTATCTCGACCCGCAGGAGCGGCTGTTCCTGGAGCATGCCTGGGCGGCGCTGGAGGATTCCGGCTACCGGCGGGAGGGTCTGCGCCGTCCGGCCGACGGGCCGTCCGGCGACGGCGACCTGCCGGATCAGGTCGGCGTCTATGCCGGCGTCATGTACGGCGAATACCAGCTGCTCGCCCGCGACGCCGTTCGGGACGGCCAGGGGCACCCCTTCGCCAATTTCTACGCCAGCATCGCCAACCGCGTGTCCTACGCGCTGAACCTGCACGGCCCCAGCCTTGCGGTGGACACCATGTGCTCCGGCTCGCTGACGGCGATTCACCTCGCCTGTCAGGATCTGGCGCTGGGACGCACGGACATGGCGCTGGCCGGCGGCGTCAACCTGAACCTGCACCCGAACAAATACGCCGTTCTCAGCAACGGCCAATTCCTCTCCAGCCGGGGCCGTTGCGAAAGCTTCGGGGCCGGCGGCGACGGCTATGTGCCCAGCGAGGGTGTCGGCGTCCTGGTGCTGAAGCGGCTGGCCGACGCCGAGCGCGACGGCGACCACATCCACGGCGTGATCAAGGGCAGCGCGCTCAATCACGGCGGCCGGACGAACGGCTTCAGCGTCCCCAACCCGCGCGCTCAGCAGGCCGCCGTCAGCCGCGCCCTGCGGGAGTCCGGCGTCGATCCGCGGGCCATCGGCTACATCGAGGCGCACGGCACCGGGACCAGGCTGGGCGACCCCATCGAGATCACCGGGCTCGCCCGCGCGCTCGCCCCTTCCGGCGCGCCGGGCCAGAGCTGGTGGATCGGGTCGGCCAAGTCCAACATCGGCCACGCCGAGGCGGCCGCGGGCGTCGCGGCGGTCACCAAGGTGCTGCTGCAGCTGCGCGAAGGCCAGATCGCCCCGTCGCTGCACGCCGAGACGCTCAACCCCAACATCGACTTCGACGCCCTGCCCTTCCGCGTGAACCGCGAGCTGCGCCCCTGGCCGCGTCCGGTCGTCGACGGCCGCGTGGCGCGCCGTGTCGCCGGCGTGTCGTCCTTCGGGGCCGGCGGCTCCAACGCCCATCTGCTGATCGAGGAATACGTCCCGGCCGGCCGCGGAACGGCGTCCGTCACGGTCGCCGGGGCGACGCGCGTCCTCGTCCTGTCGGCCCGCACCGAGGAGCAATTGCGGCAGGCCGCCGAAAACCTGTCGCGCCATGCCGCCGAACGCGCGGGGGCGGAGCCGGACCAGGGCGCGTGGCTGCGCAACCTCGCCTTCACGCTCCAGGTCGGGCGCGAGGCGATGCAGCACCGGCTGGCCTTCACCGTCGTCACGGCGGATGACCTGATCGGTGCGCTGACCCGGTTCGTGGCGGGCGAGACCGCCGGCCTCCATGTCGGCCGGGTCGGCCGGCACCGCGGCGGCACCGCCCAGGGCGCGGCCGGCGGCGAGACCGACGCGATCGCCGCCGCCTGGGTCGGCGGCGCGGCGGTGGATTGGCACGCTCTTTACCGGCACGACGACGCGCCGCCCGCGCGCATCAGCCTGCCGACCTATCCCTTCGCCCGCGAACGGCATTGGCTCGGCTGGCGGGACCCCGCCCGCGACGCCGCGCCGGCGGCGCACGCGGCGCCAGCCGCCGACCTGCTGATGCTGAGCCCGCGGTGGGACGACCGGCCGATTCGGCCGGACCAGACGCCGACGGCCTACGCCGACCATCTGGTCTTCAGCGCCGACCCGCTCCCCGAGATGCCCGGCATGACGGTGGTGCCTCTGATGTCGGGGGAAACCGCGTTCGACCGCCGCTTCACCGACCACGCGGCCACTTTGCTGGACCGGATCCGGGAGGTTCTGAGCCGCCGGCTCACCGGGCCCACGCTGGTGCAGGTGGTGGCGGGCCTCGGGCACGAGCCGTTGCCCCCCGGCCTGACCCAGGCGCTGGCCACCATGCTGAAAACGGCGCGGCAGGAGAATCCGCAACTGCACGGCCAAGTCATCGACCTGACCGGTGCGGGCGTGGCGCCCACCGGCGGCGAACTCCCCCGCCTGCTCCCCGACCTGCTGCGGAGCAACGGCCGGTCTGCGGCCGAGGTGCAGATCCGCTACCGTGACGGCCGCCGTCAGGTCCTGGCCTGGGCCGATGCGCCGGACGGCAGCCCGAACGGCGGCGCGCCGGCTTGGCGGCATCGGGGCGTCTACCTCATCACCGGCGGCGCCGGGGGGCTCGGTCTGGCCTTCGCGGAGGACATCGCGCGTCGGGCCGGAGACCCCACGCTGATCCTGACCGGCCGCTCCCCGCTCGACGAACGGCGCCGCGCCGCGCTGGACCGGCTGCGCTCGCTCGGCGCGGAGGTCGCGTACCACGCGGTCGACGTCGCCGATGCCGACGCCGTCCGCGGCCTCGTCGCGGCGGTCGAACGGAGTGCGGGGCGGCATGGGCGCGGCCCGCTGAACGGGGTCATCCACAGCGCGGGGATCCTCCGCGACTCCTTCATCCTGCGCAAGAGCGCCGCGGACCTGCGCGACGTGTTCGCGGCGAAGGTCACGGGGCTGGTCAACCTCGATCACGCGACCCGGCCGTTCGACCTGGATTTCCTCGCGCTGTTCGCGTCGCTGGCCGGCGTCGCCGGCAATCCGGGGCAGGCCGACTACGCCACCGCCAACGCCTTCATGGACGCCTACGCCGCGCATCGCAACGATCTGGCGGCGGGTGCGGCGCCGCTTCCCCCCGGCGACATCCGCCCGCGCGGCCGGACCCTGTCGATCGACTGGCCGCTGTGGCGCGACGGCGGCATGACCCTGCCGGCGCAAACGCGGGAGATGATGACGCAAGCCACCGGCCTGGAGGCGCTGGACACCGCCGCCGGCATCGCGGCGTTCCATCGGGCGCTGGCCGGGGCCGAGGATCAGGTGATGGTGCTGCAAGGCGACGTCCGCCGCCTGCGCGGCCTGTTTCCCGCGCCGTCGGCGACCCCGGCCAGCGCCCGATGGAACGCCGCGATGCCGGCGGCGGTGTCCAG
>NZ_QLKQ01000043.1 GCF_003349955.1 Azospirillum brasilense | reverse complement strand
GCGCCGGAGCCGAGGGCGGCGGGGGTCTCTCCTCGCGTTCCGGTTCGGAGGCGAAGGACTGGGCCGGCTCGTCGGAGGGCGGCGGCGCGTAGGTTTGCGGTGCGGTCTGTGGCGCGGTTTGGGGGGGAGGGGGCTGCGGGACGGATGGCGGTGCTGCTGCCGGAGTGCCGGTGGAGGGCAGGGCGCGCGGATCGGCGACGGTCCGCGTGGGACGGTCGTCGTCGTCCACCGGGCCGGTCTGCGTGTTGATGCGCCGGGCCTCGTCGCGGATGGTCAGCAGGGTGGAGACGGCGAACTGGAGCAGCGGCGCCATCGTCTCGGAATTCGCCAGTTCCTCCGCCGTCAGGGCGGCAAAGCGCTGGCGCACCTGCTCCACCGCGTCCTCGATGCTGTCGCGCAGGGCGCCGGTGTCCTGGAGGACGCGTTCCAGATCCTCCCGAAGGGCCGAAATCTCGCAGGCCTGGCGCAGCTCGTGGAAGCCGATGGGCGTCCCCGGCGTCCGCCCGGAGTCGGCGGTCCGCTGATCCTGGGATCGGAAATCATAGGGCATCTTCGCCAAACGCCGGACCCTATCCTGCGATCCCGGCGGAGACCAGGGAAGGCTGCCGTGTCACAGGTTTAATGCGGTTGAACATGGTTGGAAACCGTTTGCGCACCCCAATCGCTTGTACTATTTTTTCCGCACCGGGGGGAACGGAATCCTGCGGTATCACAAATCCTACCCACCCCCTCCCCAGAACCACGCAAAGCCGGGTACACACGGTGTCGATTGATCGCGCGGAACTGGAACGGCTCCTTGCCGATCGTCCGACTGGAAGCCGCTCGGCCATGCAGGCCGTCCGCGAAAGCTACGCCGACATCGGCCTGATGCGCGAGCGTGGCCTGTCTTGGGCGGACATCTCCGACGTGCTGGCCAAGCTGGGGGTCACCGCCCGCGACAACCAGCCGATCTCGCCCGTCACCCTGCGCTCCGCCTTCTTCCTCGTGGGGAACGAGGGACGCGACGGCGTCGCGGACGGGGATGCGGCGGGTGGCGCGACCCCGCGTGAAACGCTGGACGCGGTGCACCGCGCGGCCCTGGCCGCCGGGCAATCCACCGACCTGCCGGAACCGGCTGTGGCTGTGGATGTCGCGGAAACAACCGATGCGGCCGAACCCGGCGCACCGGACTCCGAAACACCGGAACCGGAGGGCGCGGCCGACGGCGCGCCGAAAGCCGGTCCGCTGGAATCCTCTCCCGAACCGGAACCGGAGCCGATCCCCGTTCCGGGGCCGGCGTCGGCCGCTGCGCCGGAGGAACCGACTCCGGCCCCGGTTCCGGACGTCTCCCGCACTCAGGCTCCGATTCCCAAAGCTCCGGACCCTCACGTTTCAACACCTCAAGATTCGACATCGAACAGACCCTGGAAAGGCGATCGCATGCTGGGCACCATCTTCGTTCTCAACGACCGCGGTGGCGTCGGCAAGACGCTGCTGTCCCATCACCTGATGGCGACCGCCATGCTCGAAGGCCTTCAGCTCAAGGTCGTCGAATATGAGGTGAACGAGCGCCTGAACCGCCTGTTCGGCCCGGAGGTGGTCGAGCACCGCCGCATCACCCAGGACTTCATGAACATGATGGGGTCGGGCGATGGCTTCTACGAGTTCTGGGACCAGATCGGTCCGGAGCTGCAGCGCGGCGGCCGCCTCTACGACTTCGGCGGCAACATCTCGCAATGGTTCTTCAACTGGGCCGAGGTGTCGGGCTTCGACTATTATGTCGGCGAGGGCGAGCGGCTGACCTTCATGGTGCCGGTCACCGTCGATCTGGCCTCGCTGTCCACCGGCATGAACACGCTGGAGCGCATCGCCACCATCGCCCCGAAGGCCAAGCGCGTCCTGGTCGAGAACGGCTTCTCCGGTCCCTTCTCGCAGCTCGACGACAGCCAGTACGCCCGCCGCAAGGCGGAGATGGTGGAGCGCGAGGGCGTGGAGGTCATCTCCATGGCGCCCTGCACGGCCCCGGCCTGGGCGCGCCTGACCGGCCACCGCATCGACGAGGTGGCGCAGATGACCCGCGAGGATCTGGTGAAGCTGGGCATGACCCCGCCGGTCGCCTCCCGCTCGCTGATCATCATCCACGAGTGGCTGCGCACGATGCGGCAGGCGCTGTCGCCCTACCTGCGCGACGCCTTCAACCAGTCCGCCGGCCCGGCCGCCAAGACCGGCGCCCGTCAGGGTGCGCTCTGAAAAGACCGCCGTCAGGGTGCGCTCTGATAGGACTGAGCATCGCCAGCGTGTGAGTACGGGGGCCTTCGCGGCCCCCGTTTCTTTTTGGAGTTACGCGAAGGCTTCGACCAGCGCCGCGAACTCCTGCGGGCGTTCGGCGTGCAGCCAGTGGCCGGCGCCCTCGATCATCTCGATGGCGGCCTTGGGGAAGTGGCGGCGGATGGCGTCGTGGTTCTCCGGCACGATGTAGTCGGAGCGGGTGCCGCCGATGAACAGGGTGGGGCCGTCGTACCGGGCGTCGCCCAGATCCGGGAAGCCGATCAGGTCGGCCATGCGGGCGCCGATGGCGTCAAGGTTGATCCGCCAGTGGAACGACCCCTGCTCCAGAACGAGATTCTGCAGCAGGAAGGAGCGCAGGGGGGCTTCCGGCACCGCGTCCACCAGCTGCGCCTCGACCTCCGAGCGGCGGGTGCAGCCTTCCAGCTTGGCCTGCTTCATCGCCGCTACGAAGGGGGCGTGGGTGTGGGTGTAGGCGACCGGCGCGATGTCGGCCACCGCCAGACTCTCCACCCGGTCGGGATGGGTCAGCGCCAGGGTCATCGCCACCTTGCCGCCCATGGAATGGCCGACCACCGAGGCCCGCGCGAAGCCGCGGTCGTCGAGGAAGCGCAGCACGTCCGCGGCCATCGCCGGGTAGGTCATCTCGTCCGACCAGGGGGCGCCGCCGTGGTTGCGCAGGTCCAGCGCGTAGACCCGGTGCCGCTCCGCGAAGCGCTTCGCCAGGGTCTGCCAGTTGCGCGCCGACCCGAACAGGCCATGCAGGACCAGCAGGGGGGTGCCGCCGTTCGCTTCGCCGGCTTCCAGATAGGTGAGGGGAAGACCCTGGGGCATGGACGTTCCGCTTGTCTGAAGGTGGGGGATGGGACAATGGGTGGGCGGCGATCCTAGCAGACCGTTTCCGCCCGCCGCCTTCAAATTCCACACGGGCCGGCATGCCGAAAGGCGTGACGCGGGCCGGGAAAACGCTAGGATGGCGCCGCCCATCAGAGGACCCGTACGCACCGTGCTCCGCAACATCCTGTCCGTCGGCGGGCTGACGCTGGTCAGCCGCGTCCTTGGCTTCCTGCGCGATGTCCTGACCGCCGCGCTGCTCGGCGCCGGGCCGGTGGCCGACGCCTTTTTCGTGGCGTTCCGGCTGCCCAACCATTTCCGCGCCCTGTTCGCCGAAGGGGCCTTCAACTCCGCCTTCGTGCCGCTGTTCTCCGCCAAGCTGGTGCAGGACGGGCAGGTCGCCGCCAAGCGCTTCGCCGAGGAGGTGATGAGTCTGTTGCTGGCGGTGCAGCTTTTGTTCCTGGCCGGCATCCTGGCGATCATGCCGCAGTTCATGACGGTCTTCGCGCCCGGCTTCTCCGACGAGCCGGAGAAGTTCCGGCTGGCCGTCCTGTTCACCAGCATCACCTTCCCGTACCTGCTGTTCATCTCGCTGGAATCGCTGCTGGCCGGCGTTCTGAACAGCATGGGGAGGTTCGGGGCGGCGGCGGCGGCGCCGATCCTGCTGAATCTGTGCCTGATCGCGGCGATGGTGCTGGCCGCGCCGCTGATGCCCACGGTGGGCCACGCCCTGTCCTGGGGTGTTTTCGCCGCCGGGCTGGCGCAGTTCCTCTACCTGTATTGGGAGGCGAGCCGGGCCGGGATGGGGCTGCGGCTGCCCTGGCCGCGCCTGACGCCGGACGTGAAGCGGTTCCTGACCGTGCTGGGGCCGGCGGCGCTGGGCTCCGGCCTGACGCAGATCAACCTGTTCGTCGACACGCTGATCGCCTCGCTGCTGCCGACCGGGGCGGTGTCCTACCTCTACTACGCGGACCGGCTGAACCAGCTGCCGCTGGGCGTCATCGGGATCGCGGTGGGGACCGTTCTGCTTCCGGAAATGGCCCGGCGCATCAAGGGCGGGGACGAGCCGGGCGCGGTGGAGAGCCAGAACCGGGCGGTGGAACTGTCGCTGGTGCTGACCCTGCCGGCCGCCGCCGCCTTCCTGGTCGCCGGTCTGCCCATCGTGTCGGTGCTGTTCCAACACGGCGCCTTCGGCCCGACCGACGCCGCGCAGTCCGCCGCCACTCTGCAAGCCTACGCGCTGGGCCTGCCGGCCTTTGTGGTGATCCGCAGCCTCGTCAACGGCTTCTACGCCCGGCACGACACGGCGACCCCGGTGCGGGTGGCGCTGGCAGCGACGGCGGTCAACGTGGCGCTGAAGCTGGCCCTGATGGGGCCGCTGGCCCAGGTCGGGCTGGCGGTGGCGACCTCCGTCGCCGCTTGGGTCAACGCGGGGCTGCTGGCGTGGCTGCTGACCCGGCGCGGGCTGTTCAAGGCCGACGCCCGGCTGCTGCGCAACCTGCCGCGCATGGCCATCGCGGCGCTCGCCATGGGCGGCACGCTGTGGTTGGTGCAGACTCAGCTGTCGTCCTGGCTGACCGCCCATGGGCTGTTCGAGCGGTTGGGCGGGCTGGTGCTGCTGGGCCTTGCCGGACTGCTGGTCTACGCGGTTCTGGCGGTCGCGCTGGGCCTGCTGCGCCGGTCGGACCTGGGGCGGTTTCGCCGGCGCCGCAAGAGCGTTTGAGGACTACGCCGCCGGCCCGTTCTTGACCGGGCGGGCCGGATCGGCGGTCCATTCCGACATCGATCCGTCATAGAGGCGGACCCCGTCGATCCCCGCCACCTCGCTCAGCGCGAACCAGGACACCGAGGCGAGGTGGCCGGTGTTGCAGAAGGTGATCGTCGACTCCCCCGTCCCGGCCCCATCCGCCAGCGCCCTCACCGCGTCGGCGGGGAGGAAGCGCTTCCCGGCGGCGGAATAGAAGGCGCCGTTTTCGATCAGCACCGCCCCCGGCAGCGTGCCCGGAACGCGGGCCTGCGGGCTCTTGGCCTTGCCCTCGAATTGCTCGGCGGAGCGGGCGTCCAGAAGCGGGATGGAGCCGCCGGCCACCGCCGCCGCGACCACGGGCAGGGGGGCGCGCAAGTCCTCGCGGGGGGCCGCGGTGAAGGTGGCTGCGGGGCGGGTGGCGGCGGCCGTGACGACGGGATGGCCGGCGTCGCTCCAGGCGGCGAAGCCGCCGTCCAGCACCGACACGCGGTCATGGCCCAGCGTCTTGAAGGTCCAATAGACGCGCGTCGCGTTCCCCATGTCGGCGGCGCTGAGGCCGCTGGCGACCAGAACGACGTGGTCCCCGTTGCCGATCCCCAGCCCGCCGATCAGCCCTTCCAGGACGGCAGCGTCGGGCAGCAGGCCAGGCACCCCGTCCACCGTCGCCCGCCAGCCGGCCTTGGCGTAGTCGGAATGGATCGAACCGGGGATGAAGCCGCCCGCCGGCGGCGTGCGCACGTCCAGAACCACGAGGTCGGGGTGGTCGAGGGCGCCCTTCAGCCAGGCGCTGTCCACCAGCGGGCGTTGAGAATCGGTCGTCATGGCTCTGCCTTCGCGGCTGGTTTCACGTTTGGCAGGCAGGGTATCAACACAAGGCGGCGCAGGAAAACCAAATCTGCGCTGTTGTTTCCCATCCTTGTCGCAGGCTGTGACGACGGTCGCCGTTGCCCCGGCGCGCCCGGTGCGGTACCTCTAGTCGGTTGCAAGGGTCCGGTGACCCGGGGTGAAGGAGGGCGGCATGGCCAACATCGACGATCTGCTGGGCGCCGGCTCGTCCGACGACATGAGCAGCGACGCCTTCGCCATCGGCGACGCGCCGGTCGAGATCAAGGTGGTCATCGGCACCGCCATGCTGCGCGTCCGCGATCTTCTGAAGCTCGGCCGCGGCGCCGTCGTGGAGCTGGACCGACACTTGAAGGACCCGACCGACGTCTATGTGGAGGGCGTTCTCGTCGCCCGCGGCGAGGTGGTCATCGTGGATGACAAGATCGGCGTCACCCTGACCGACTTCGTGAAATCCAGCCGCGAGTGGAAGCGCTAAGCCTTCTGCGCTTTGATGCGCTTGCGCAACGACATGTTCCGGGAGCGAAACGTCATGTTGCGTCCCCGGAACAATCATGATGCGGCTTCGCAACGATCCTTTGTTTAAATCGTCACTCGGCCGGCTCGGGGACCACGATGTCCAGCGGCGTGCCGGTGGCGTGGGCGTAGAGCATCAGGTCGTTCAGCAGCTCGGCCTCCTGCTCGCCGGCGTCCTTGCGGCGGATGGCGACCAGCTTGTCGAGCGCCTTGATGTTGAAGCCGGCGGATTTGACCTCGCCGCGCAGGTCCTTCAGGTCGGCCTTCAGGCCGTCGATCTCGTCCATCAACCGCTCCATGCGGTCGGCGAACTGCTTCAATTGGTCGGCGGCGGTGGTGTTGAAACCGGTCGTCACGACGGAACCATCTCCTTCAGGAACGGGGACCCCGCCGCCTTCGGCACCCTGCCGGGCCGCGGGGGGAGGCGCTGTTAGCACAGCTCGCGGCGCTTTGTCCGGGAACAACGCGCGTGGCTTGACGCGGCGTGGCCGGCAATGCTTTCGTGGCTGCGGCCGTCCTTGCGGCGCTGGAGAGCGAACACGATGTCCGACCTGCCGCCGCTTGGCACCCCGCGTCTCTTCTCGAATCCGCGCGCCGACACGGACCAGCCCTACGGGCCCGCCGAACGGGCGATCCTGAGCCGCGCCGCCTTCCAGGACGCGATGACGGAGATCGGCGCCTGGCCGGGCTACGCCCCGACCCCGCTGCGCTCGCTGGGCGGGCTGGCCCGCGCCGCCGGCATCGACCGCATCTGGTACAAGGACGAAAGCAGCCGCTTCAACCTGCACAGCTTCAAGGCGCTGGGCGGCGCCTACGCCGTTTTGCGCCTTCTGGTGCGCGAGGTGCAGGCCCGCGTGCCCGGCGTGCCGGTGACCGCGCTGGATCTGGTGGTCGGGCGCTACGCCAAGGTGACCCGCGGCATCACGGTGACCACGGCGACCGACGGCAACCACGGCCGCTCCGTCGCCTGGGGTGCGCAGGTGTTCGGCTGCGGTTGCGTCATCTACATCCCCGGCAACTGCTCGCAGGGGCGGCAGCAGGCGATCGAATCCTTCGACGCCCGCGTCGTCCGCGTCGCCGGCAACTACGACGACGCGGTGCGGCAGGCGGCGGCGGACGCGCGGGAGCACGGCCGGCACGTCGTCTCCGACACCTCCTACACCGGCTACATGGACATCCCCCGCGACGTCATGCAGGGCTACACCGTGATGGTGGAGGAGGCGATCGGCCAGCTTCCGGCCAGCGAGCGCCCGACCCACGTCTTCGTGCAGGGCGGGGTGGGGGCCTTGCCCGCCGCCGTCTGCGGCCATCTGTGGGAAAGCTGGGGCCGTCAGCGCCCGCGTTTCGTGGTGGTGGAGCCGCACGCCGCCGACTGCCTGTACCAGAGCGCCGTCAACGGCCGTCCGACGCCGTCCAAGGGCGATCTGGAGACGCTGATGGCCGGGCTGGCCTGCGGTGAGGTGTCCCTGCTGGCCTGGGCGATCCTGGAGCGCGGCGCCGACGATTTCCTGACCATCCCCGACGACGCGGCGGTGGCGACCATGCGCCTGCTGGCCGAGGGGCGCCATGGCGGGCGGCCCATCGTGGGCGGGGAGTCCGGCGTCGCCGGTCTGGCCGGCCTGCTCTGCGCCGCGGCGGACACGGCGACCCGCGCCAGCCTGGGTCTCGCCCCGGACGCCCGCGTGCTGGTCTTCGGATCGGAGGGAGCGACCGACCCCGATGTCTATGAGTCCCTGGTGGGCCGCAAGCCCGACGCGGTGCTGGGCGGCGCCTGACCGCCCGGCGGGAAACGGGGAGGAGTCGCTTTACTCGGCGGCGGGGGGAACGGCGGCAATGCGCGTCGGGACGAGGGCGGCCAGGATGCGCCCCTGGTCGTCCAACCGCTTTTCGAAGCCATCGAGACGGGTGTTCATCACCTTCAACTCCGACTTCACCATCATCATATCGGCCTTCAAGCTGCCAACGTCGGCCTTCAAGCTGCCAACGTCGGCCTTCAGGCCCCCAACATCGGCCTTCAGGCCCCCAACGTCGGCCTTTAGCCCGCTCACATCTCGGGCGGTGCCTTCGACGATGGCGATCAGCTTGTGCAGCAGAGGCTTCAGATCGTCGTTGTCGGCCATGGTCATCCTGCCTTCGTCGTGCCGCGTCTGGCGGAGCGGGTTGAGTTTATCAGAGGCGATGCACGCCGTGAAGCGCCGTTCCCACTCATGTGTAACCGCCCCGCTCTGGTCGCTTGCGCGAGCCCGGCGGGGCGGTCCACCATGGCGCCCCAAGAAAATCGGACCCCGCAGACTGGACACCAGGGAATGGACCGCAGAGACGTCAACCCGCTCGTCGCCGCCACCGAGGCCCCGCCCATCGCCGAGGCGTGGCGCTGGGTGGAAGGCCGCAGCTTTCCGGCGGACAAGCCGCTGATCGACCTCTGTCAGGCGGTGCCCGGCTACCCGCCCGCCGACGCGCTGACCGCCCATCTGGCCGAGCAGGTGCGGGCGCCGGACACGGCGCGCTACACCGCCATCGACGGCATCCCGCCGCTGACCGCCGCGCTGGCCCGGCGCACCGGGTCGCTCTACGGCGGCGAGGTGACGGCGGGCGAGGTGCTGATCACCGCCGGCTGCAATCAGGCCTTCGCGGTGGCGGTGATGGGGCTGGCGCGGGCCGGCGACAACGTGATCCTGCCCGCCCCCTGGTACTTCAATCACAAGATGACGCTGGACATGCTGGGCATCGAGGCCCGGCCGCTGGCGTTGCGCGAGGAGAACGGGCTGATCCCCGACCCGGCGGAGGCCGAGCGGCTGATCGACGCCGGCACCCGTGCGCTGGTGCTGATCTCCCCCAACAACCCGACCGGCGCCATCGCCCCGCCCGAGGCCATCGCGGCGCTGTACGAACTGTGCGAGCGGCGCAATGTCAAACTGCTTCTCGACGAAACCTATCGCGACTTCCCGGACTGGCAGGGGCGGGCGCCGCACGGGCTGTTCCAGCGGCCGGGCTGGCAGCGCACGCTGGTCCAGCTCTACAGCTTCTCCAAGGTCTACAGCCTCGCCGGCTATCGGGTCGGCGCGGTGATCGCCGACGCCGGCCTGCTGTCCCAGGCGCGCAAGGTGATGGATTGCCTCGCCATCTGCGCGCCGCATGTCGGCCAGAAGGCGGCGCTGTTCGGGCTGGAGACCCTGGACGGCTGGGTGGCGGAGAAGCGGGGCGACATCCTGGCCCGCGTCCACGCCTTCCAATCGGCGATGGAGGCCAGCGGCACCGGGTATCGAATCGCCAGCATCGGCGCCTATTTCGCCTATGTCCGGCACCCCTTCGCCGGCAAGCGCGCCCACAACGTGGCCGAGGGGCTGGCCCGCGATCACAACATCCTATGCCTGCCCGGCTCCATGTTCGGTCCCGGCCAGGACGATTACCTGCGCTTCGCCTTCGCCAACGTGGACGCGGCGGTCATGCCGGAGATCGCGCGGCGTCTCGTGGAAAGCGAAGCGTAAAAGACCTTAGCGGATCAGGTGGGTGACGATGTTGGCGCCCACCGCCGCCAGATGGTCGGCGTTGTCGCGGTAGTCGAGGCTGCCGGAGAAACCGCCGGCGGCCCGCACCCGCTCGATCCAGGCGGGGGCGGCGCCCAGCGCGACCAGACGCTTCACCATCTGGTCGGTGGAGCGCAGCGTCATCCGGCCGTTCTCGGCCAGACGCGGGGCGTGCACCATGAACTCGGCGGTCGGCGCGGCATAGCGCGGGTAGCCGGCCAGATAGAGACCGACGCACATGCTCTCGCAGGACTGCCCGCCGGCCACGCGGGTGGCGACGGCACGCCCGGCCTGCCGTTCCGCCAGCATCAGGTCGATCATGCGGTAGCCCGCGGTGGTGAAGCCGCCGGGGCTCGACAGTTCGACCACCACCGGCTGGCCCGCCGGCACGCTGCGCAGCGCGTCGGAGAAGCGCTGCTCCACGGCCGGGGTGATGATGCCATCCAGCCGCAGCGTGGTGGAGTCCAGCTGATCGACGCGGACCAGCGTGGCGTCGGGAAAGTCGGAGGCGACGGGAGGCGGCGCCGGGTTCGGACGGTTCACCGAGAGGCTGTCGGCGGTCGCGGCCCCGGACGAGCCGACGGCCAGCAGCAGCCCCAGAACCATCATGCGTGCAGTCGCGTGAACCGGCATCGAAACCTCCTTGCTCTGCGAAGGAGGGTGCCGGGAAATGCTTGCGTGATGGTTAACGCGGAGCCTGTCCGAACGTGCAACGTCCTTTGCCACAGGCTGTTTATGAAGGGAGTTGGTCGATCGGGCTGTGAATGGTGAAACAATTTTGCGCATTTTGCGCCGCGGCCTTGCTGATTCTGTGGGCCGTTCAGGGCTTATCGGCGGAATTGGTTAATAATGTGGCGCCGCGCCGCGGGTCGGACGGTTGCGGTGTGCCACCCCCGGCAACGGTGCCCGACCATGTGACCCTGGACGGGGCGGCGCGTGGGCTGATCGTGGCCGTGCCGGAGGGCTATCGCCCCGACCATCCGCACAGCCTCGTCGTCGCCTTCCACGGGCGGACCAACAGCAACGCCGAGGTGCGGCGCTACTTCGGCCTGGAAGGGCAGGCGGAGGAGCCGGCGATCGTCGTCTATCCCGCGAGCCTGAAGGACGCCCGCGGATTGAACGTCTGGTCCGATCCCGGCGACCCGCCGGACCGGCTGCGCGATTTCCGGCTGTTCGATGCCGTTCTGGAGAGCATGGCGGCGAGCTACTGCATCGACATGGGCCGGGTGTTCGTCGTCGGCCATTCGCTGGGCGGTTCCTTCGCCAACAGCCTCGCCTGCGCGCGGGGCGGGGTGATCCGCGGGCTGGCCAGCCTTGGCGGCGGCTCCGCGCGGCCCAAGGACTGCGGCGGGCCGGTCGCCGCCATGGTCCTGCACAACCCGCGCGACGAGCAGGTACCGGTTTCCGAAGCCCTGCGCCTGCGCCGTGCGCTGCTGGCCCAGGACGGGTTGCCGACGGGCAGCGAGCCCGACGAGCCGCACCGCTTCAACTGCCGGCGCTATGGCGCCGAAGGCGAGGAGAACCCGGTGCTGTGGTGCCCGCTGGCCGACGACCGCGCGCGCAATGGGCGCTTCTACCCACATCAATGGCCACAAGGGGTGGGGGCGGCGATCATGGCCTTCTTCGCGCGGCTGGACTGAGTCGCGCCATCCGCAGCAACAATTGTTGGCTGTGCCCATTGCCGAGGCCGCCTCATTCCGCCAAGATGCCGTGAAAACGACCATCAGGGACGGAACGCATTGATGTCAGACAGCGCCGCCGTGGCGGCCGCCCTGCGGACGGAGGGGGCGGACAAGGCCGCGCTCCGCCTGGACGGCGTGACCTGCACCTTTCCATCGCCCGACGGGCGCGGGCAGACCTACACGGCGGTCCAGGGCGTGACCCTGTCGGTGGCCGCGGGGGAGTTCGTGTCCATCGTCGGGCCGACCGGCAGCGGCAAATCCACCATCCTGAACGTCGCGGCGGGCCTGCTCGCCCCCAGCGCCGGGCGCGCCCTGACCTTCGGGGAACCGGTCGATGGCATCAATCCGCACGCCGGCTACATGTTCCAGGCCGACGCGCTGATGCCCTGGAAGTCGGCGCTGGAGAATGTCGCCGCCGGGCTGGAGTTCCGCGGCGTGCCGCGGCGCGAGGCGGAGGAGCGGGCGCGCCCCTGGCTGGCCCGCGTCGGGCTGGACCGCTTCGGCGACCGCTACCCCCACCAGCTCTCCGGCGGCATGCGCAAGCGGGTGGCGCTGGCCCAGACGCTGATCGTCGATCCCAAGATCGTGCTGATGGACGAGCCCTTCTCGGCGCTCGACATCCAGACGCGGCAGCTGATGGAGAACGAACTGCTCGACCTGTGGTCGGCGGACCGCAAGTCGGTGGTCTTCATCACCCACGACCTGGAGGAGGCCATCTCCATGTCCGACCGGGTGCTGGTGCTGTCGGCCGGCCCCGGCGCCCGGCTGATCGGCGAGTACCGGGTGGATCTGGAGCGCCCGCGCGACGTGGCGGAGATCCGCATGACGCCGCGCTTCCTCGACCTGCACCGGGAGATCTGGGGGCAGCTGCGCGAGGAAGTGCTGAAGGGCTACGCCCAAACCAAACTGAAATGACGTCCAAGCCGACGTGAGGACCCCATGGCCGTGGCCCGTGTGAAACGCCTGCCGAGCCGCCCGGTGATCCTGCTGCTGCAGGTCGCCGTGCTGATCGGTTTCTTCCTGATCTGGCACGTCCTGACCGCGACGAAGATCCTGAGCCCCTTCTTCTTCGGCACGCCGCTGGCGGTGCTGGAACGCACCTGGAGCGACTTCGCGTCCGGGGTGATCTGGTACCACCTGGGCATCACGCTTCTGGAGACCGCGCTGGCCTTCGTCATCGGCACGGTGGCGGGCATCGCCTTCGGTTTCTGGTTCGCCCGCGCCCCCTTGGTCTCCATCGTCTTCGACCCCTACATCAAGGCGGTCAACGCGCTGCCCCGCGTGGTGCTGGCGCCGATCTTCGCGCTGTGGCTGGGTCTCGGCATCTGGTCGAAGGTGGCGCTGGGGGTGACGCTGGTCTTCTTCATCGTCTTCTTCAACGTCTACCAGGGCGTGAAGGAAGTCAGCCCGGTGGTGCTGGCCAACGCGAAGATGCTGGGGGCGAGCAACCGGCACCTGTTCCGGCACGTCTATCTGCCGTCCGCCCTGTCCTGGGTCTTCTCCAGCCTGCACACCGCGGTCGGCTTCGCCATGGTCGGCGCGGTGGTGGGCGAGTATCTCGGCTCCGCCGCCGGCCTCGGCTACCGCATCCATCAGGCGGAGGGGGTGTTCGACACGGTCGGCGTCTTCTCCGGCATGCTGGTCCTAACGATCTTCGTCGTGGTGATCGACGCCGTGGTGACCGTCATCGAGAAACGCCTTCTGCACTGGCGCCCGCAGGAGGCGCAGACGACCAACGCGCAGGGATGACCGCGCCATATGGAAAGAAACCTGGGAGGGAAGCCATGCGTATGAAAAGCGTGATCGCCGCCGCGGCGGTGGTCCTGGCCTTCGGGATCGGCGGGGCGAACGCCCAGCAGGTCGAGAAGAAGGACCTGAAGCTGGCGGTCGGCGGCAAGCCGCTGCTCTATTACCTGCCGCTGACGGTGGCGGAGCGGCTCGGCTACTTCAAGGAGGCCGGGCTGAACGTCGAGATCAACGACTTCGGCGGTGGTGCCAAGAGCCTCCAGGCGCTGGTCGGGGGTTCCGCGGACATCGTGACGGGCGCCTTCGACCACACGGTGCAGATGCAGGCCAAGGGCCAGCCGATCACCGCCGTCGCCCTGCTGGGCCGCTATCCGGGCATCGTCCTGGCCGCGGTCAACAAGGCCGGCACGATCAAATCGATCAAGGAGCTGAAGGGCAAGAAGATCGGCGTGACCGCCCCCGGCTCCTCGACCAACTTCATGGTCAACTACCTGCTGACCCAGCACGGGATGACGCCGGAAGACGTGTCCTTCATCGGTGTCGGCGGCGGCCCCAGCGCGGTGGCCGCGGTGAAGCGCGGCGAGATCGACGCCATCGCCAACCTCGACCCGGTGATCAGCCAGTTGGAGGCCGACGGCGACGTCAGCACCATCGCCGACACCCGGACGGAAAAGGGCACGCTGGACACCTACGGCGGGCCGTATCCGGCGGCGGTGCTCTACACCACGCCGGCCTTCATCAAGGAGAACCCGAAGACGACCCAGGCGCTGGTCGACGTCTTCGTGCGGACGCTGAAGTGGCTGGATCAGGCCAAGACCGAGGATGTGCTGAAGGTCCTGCCGCCGGAATACTTCCTCGGCAACCAGACGCTCTACGCCCAGGCGTTCGAGCATTCGAAGCCGACCTATTCGCCCGATGGCCGCTTCTCCCAGGAAGGGGCGGAGGCCGCCTACAAGGTGCTGAAGGCCTTCGACAAGGCCGTGGCGGCGACGGACATCGACCTGTCCAAGACCTACACCAACGCCTACGTCGAGGACTCGCTGAAGCGCATCAAGTAAAGTTCCCTCTCCCCTCTGGGGAGAGGGTTAGGGTGAGGGGGTTGTGCTTTTGCCGAACATACCTCCATGCGCAACCCCCTCACCGGCCCTTCGGGCCACCCTCTCCCCAGAGGGGAGAGGGTTGATTTCATCGAATGAGATTTTTCGCGAACAGCCGATCCGTTCGACAATCCGGGGGTGCGACATTCCGTCACCGGCACCCCCGGTCTCCGCGCCGGTAGACTGGACCTAATTCGTCCTGTTTCGATGCGGAGCACCAACCCCATGACGGAAGTGATCTTTTACGGTCTGTCCGGCTGCACGGCCAACGCCAAGCAGAAGCTTCAGCTCCAGGCCGCCGGCCACACGCTGGTGGAGCGCGATCTGGCCGCCGAGCCCCTCACCGCCGAAACCCTGCGCCCCTTCTTCGAGGACCGTCCGGTCGAGGACTGGTTCAACCGGCGCGCCGCAGCGGTCAAGACCGGCGCCGTGAAGCCCGACGAGCTGGACGAGGAGTCGGCACTGGCCGCCCTGCTGGCCGACCGCGACCTGATCCGCCGCCCGCTGCTCCAGGTCGGGGCGGACCGCAAGGCCGGGTTCGACCCCAACACGCTGCACGCCTGGATCGGCCTGACCGCCTCCGGCGAAAGCTGCGACGACAAGCATTCGCGCGGCGTCTGCGACCACGGACATCACCATTTCCCGAAGCAGGGCTGAGCGCGGAATCAACTGGCGGGGAGATGGGGGCTGATGGTTGAATGCCGGGTTATGGACCGGCCCGACCAAGAGCTTGCGGAACTCCTCACCAGCCTGGGCGCGCGGCTCTCCGCCGCGCCGCCCGGCGCGCTGAACGATCTTCGGGAACCATTGCGCGCTCTGCGCGACCGGCTTTCGGCGGCCCTGGACGACCCGGTTCCCGACGATTTCCAGGGGCCGGGCGAGGCGCATTTCCGTTCCCTGCTGTCCGACGCCATCGGTTGCGTGTCCGAAGGCTTCGTGCTGTTCGGCGCCGACGGACGGCTGGTGCTGTGCAACGACCGCTACCGCGCCGCCTACCCGCTGCTGTCCGACCATCTGGTTCCCGGCGTCCGCTTCGCCGATCTGCTGCGCGTCGCGGTGGAGCGGGGGGCCGCCGGCGACGATCTGGGCGACCCGTCCGACTGGATCGCCGAGCGGCTGAACCGCCACATCCGCAGCGGGCCGCCGACCGACCATCAGCTCGGCGACGGGCGTTGGTACCGCATCAGCGAGCACGCCACGCGCTTCGGCGGCGTGGTCAAGATCCTCACCGACATCACGGAACTGAAGCGCCACGAGGAGGCGCTGGCCGACAGCGAGGCGCGCTACCGCCGGCTGGTCGAGATGGCGCCCTACGGCATCCTGATCTGGGATGGGCTGCGGCTGCGCTTCGCCAACCGCTCCGCCGCGCTGATTCTGGGCAACGGCGATCCCGAGGCCATGCTGCGCATCCCGCTGGTCGAGGCGACGGAGTTCGACGGGGTGCAGCGCCTGTTCGACTGGCTGCCCCCGCCCGGCAGCGGCCTGGAAGCCCCGCCGCCGGTCGAGGCCCGCTTCGTCACCGCGCAGGGCGCCCTGCGCGAGCTTGAGGTCGGCATTCACCCCTTCGCGGTCGAGGGAGAGGCGGCGTGGTTCCTCGTCCTCACCGACATCACCGGGCGCAAGCAGGCGGAACGCGCCATCCAGCAGGCGCAGAAGATGCAGGCCATCGGCCAGTTGGCCGGCGGCATCGCCCACGAGTTCAACAACATGCTGACGGCCATCGGCGGCTTCGCCCAGATGGCCCGCCGCGCCCCGCAGGACCGCCCGCGGGTCGAGCAGTGCCTGACCGAGATCGTCAAGGCGACCGACCGCGCCTCCGGCCTGACCGCCCAGCTTCTCAGCTTCGGGCGGCCCGGCCAGACCGACGCGGCGCGTCCCGTGCGCGTCGGCGCGGTGATCGACGATCTGCGCCGTTTCCTCGGCCCGACGCTGGGCGAGCGCCACCCGCTGCGGATCGGCGGCGCGGGCGGCGGGGCGGCGGTGACCATCGACCCGGCCCTGCTGCACCAGTCGCTGCTCAACCTCGTGCTCAACGCGCGCGACGCCATGCCGGAGGGCGGGCCGATCACCATCGCGGCGGAGCGGACGGACGATCTTGGAGTCACCATCACCGTTGCCGACACCGGTTGCGGCATCGACCCGGCGGTGATCGACCGCATCTTCGAACCCTTCTTCACCACCAAGGAGCCGGGGGCCGGGACCGGGCTGGGGCTGGCGCTGGTCTATTCCACGGTCGCGCGGGCCGGCGGCGACGTCGAGGTGGACACGGAACTGGGGCGCGGCACCGTCTTCACGCTCCGCTTCCCGACGGAGGAGGTCGCGGAACCGCAGGACGCGGACGCCCCCGGCCTGGACGCCTTCGGCCTGGACGACGCGTTCCTCCTCGACGCGGAGGACGACGAGATGGAGGGGCTGTCGATGGCCGCCACCGTCCTGCTGGTCGAGGACGAGGCGCAGGTGCGCGATTTCATCCGCCTGACGCTGGAGGACATGGGGATGAGGGTGGTCTGCGCCGCCGACGGCACCGAGGCCCTGCGCGCCTACGCCGACCATGGCGGCGCCTTCGACCTGCTGGTGACCGACCTCGTGATGCCGCAGCTCGGCGGGGCGTCTGTGGCGCGCACGCTGCGCCGGGAGAATCCGGACCTGCCGACCGTCCTGATGTCCGGCTACCCGCCGGAAACGGAAAGCCTGGACGATCTGCTGGCCGACCCGAAGTCGGGCGGGCGCCGCACCGTCTTCCTGCGCAAGCCGATCAACCCGGACGAGCTGGCCGACACGATCCACGCGTTGCTGATCTGATGGCGGGGCATCGATGAACGCCGTTCCCCCGTCCGCCACCCTGTCGACCGACGGCATTCCCATCGGCGCCTACGACGTCGACGCGCTCCTTGGCGAGCTGAGCGGCGATGCGCCGGAGGAGTCGGCGGAGTCCGCCGTCTGCGTCCGGGTCGAGGAGGTCTTCACCCCCGCCGCGCGATTCCTGATCGCGGAGGAGCTGGCCGAATTCCTGGAGGCGCGCGGCATCACCCCCACCGAATTCCTGCACAAGGTGGAACCGCAACGCTCCTTCCTCGACTGGCCGCGCCGCGTCCAGGTGCTGGAGCGGGTGGCCCAGCGGCAGTCCCGCCCCGGACGCCGTTCCCCCGCCATGCGGCTGGAGGAGCTGAAGCGGCTGGAACAGGAGGTTCTGGCCGTCACCGCCCGGCGCGCCCACAGCGGCACCTCCCTGTCCATCGACGCCAAGCAGTTTGCCGCCACCGTGGCCCAGACCATGGCGCGGACGCCGGGATTCGCCGGACGCCACACCATCGATTGCTGGCTGTCCGCCTGGGTGGGGGAGGGGCGCAACCACGAACTTCGGCTGGTGCGCATCCTGTCGCTCGACGGGGACGGGCTGTCCGGTGATGGGCTGTCTGGCGAGGGCATCGCCATCCTCGACCAGATCGTCGGGGAGATGCTCGCCAACGGGCTGGTGGTCGAGGCGCTGTTCGGCTGGGCCGACGGGCTGCGCGGCATGCTCGACGCCATGGCGATGGTCTGGCGGGGCGAGGCGCCGTCGCACCCCGACGCCCCGGCGGTGCTGCACCGCCTGTCCGCCTTCGTCGCCCGCCATCAGGCGCGCGCCGCCCGGCTGGGGCTGGAGGCCGGGGTTCACCACGCCCTGCTCGGCGACGCGCCGCTGTCCGGCACCAAGGCGGAGCCGAACAGCGTGGCGGCGGTGCTGGACGAGCTGTCGGCGATCAGCCTCCTCGCCGCGCGCCTGACGGTGAAGGGCGGGGTGATCGGCGGCGAGCGCACGACCCGGCTGATCGACCGGCGGGTGGCGCTGCTGCTGTCCGGCGCGCGGCTGGAGGCGGTGCTGCACGCCAAGAGCCACTACGCCCGCATCGTCGATCTCCTGTCCTTCGAGGGGGCGGTGTCGGGGGAGCGCAGCCGGCGCATGATCGTCGCCCACCTGCGCCGGCATCTCGAGGCCCGCGACTTCACCCAGCGCCTGTTCGAGACGGCCCGCACGCCGCGCGCCCGCATCAAGGCTCTGGCCGACCTGCAACGGCGCGTGGCGCGTTCCACCCTGCCGGACGGCCTGCGCGAACGCTACGTTCGCATGCTGGACGAGATCCAGAACACGTTTCTGCGCACCAACAAGGTCTTCGCCCGCATCGCCAAGGACCGCCCGCCCCACGTCGACGAGGTCATGGAGTTCGCCAGCCTGCTCGCGGAGGGCGCCTTCACCGAGGGGAAGTGCGTGGCGGCGGCGCGCGAGCTGGTCGGGCACCATGTCCGCTCCACCGCCTTCCTGCGCGGCTATCTCGCCCGCTGCAAGGACGCGACGGAGCAGCGGGCCGAGCGCTTCGCCCAGTTCTTCGCCACGCTGGCCGACGCCGGCCTGCCGATGCGCGCCATGAACACGCTGCGCGTCCTGCTGGCCGACGATGAGCCGGCCGCACGCGGCTACGTCGAGATGATCCTGCGCGACCTCGGCATCACCGAGCTGACCATCGCCCAGGACGGGCGCGAGGCGCTGACCCTGTTCGAGGAGCGGCAGGGCGCCTTCGACCTCATCGTCTGCGACTGGAAGATGCCGCGCCTGTCGGGGCTGGAGTTCCTGAAGCTGGTCCGTGCGGTGCGTCCCGACATGCCCTTCCTGATGGTCACCGCGCTCGCCACCATCATCGCGGTCGAAGAGGCCATGGCCCACGACGTCACCGCCTACATCGCCAAACCCTTTTCTCCCGAACAGCTCGAGGAGAAGATCCTGGTTCTGGTGAACCGGCGCTGAGCGGTGGAAATCGTATGCTCACGGTAGAATCCGTTCGTACGAAGGCGAACAGCGAAACCGGCTGTTAACGGCTCCCCTCCTATTACGGGTCTATGCAGATCGCGCCTTGCGCGGCGGTACACCCATGACGATGGAGCGGGGCTCCGTGGATCTTTCCGGCCGGGGCGGGCTGCCCCCCACCGACACCGACCTCGACGTCCGTGCCGCCCGGCCGGGCGGGGACGCGGCGGCGCGCCGCGGGTTGGGCGGGCTGACCGACCTGCTGTTCCTCATGCTCGGCGCCGCCGGCCTGCTGGCCGTGATGATGCCGGAGGAGGGGCGCGACCGGCTGATGCTGCCGCTCGGCGTGATGACGCTGGCGATGGCGGCGCTGGCCGTGCTGTCGGTGCGCCGCGCCCGCGCCGCGGCGGCCGCCCTGGACCGCTCCGCCCGCCTGCTGCGCGCCGCCAACGAGGAATTGGCCGGCAGCCGCCAGCGCTTCCGCGATTTCGCCGAGGCGGCGTCCGACTGGTTCTGGGAAAGCGCCCCCGACCACCGCTACACCTACGTGTCCGAACGGCTGCCGGAGCTTCTCGGCGGTGATCCGGCGCCGGTGTTCGGCGATTCGCTGCTCGACCTCGGCGCGCTGGTCGAGGATACCGACACCTGGCTGGATCATCTGGCCGACATCGAGGCCGGGCGGGCCTTCCGCGACCTGGAGGTCACGCTGCGCGACGGGGCGGGCGACACCCGTGTCTTCCGCATCAGCGCCCAGCCCTTCACCGACGCGGACGGGCGGTTCGCCGGCTACCGCGGCACTGGCATCGAGACGACCGCCGAGACGCTGGCCCTGGTCGAGGCGCGCTTCATGCAGTCGGTGGTGCACGACGCGCTGTCTAGCATCTCCGAGGGCTTCGTGCTGTTCAGCCCGGACGACCGGCTGATCTTCTGCAACGAGCGTTACCGCAGCGCCTACCCGAATCTGGCCGACGTGCTGGTGCCCGGCACCGCCTTCGAGGACATCCTGCGCGCCGGCGCCGAGCGCGGCGGGTATGAGGGCGACGACCGCGAGATGGCCGACTGGATCGCCGAGCGGATGAAGCGCCATCTGCTGCACACCGATCCGGTGGACGGCCGCCTGTCCGACGGGCGCTGGTACCGCATCAGCGAGCACGCTACCGGCTCCGGCGGCATCGTGAAGATCCTGATGGACATCACCGAGCTGAAGCGGCGCGAGGAGCAGCTCGCCGGTCAGACGGAGCGGCTGGAGGCCACCGTCAGCGCGCTCAGCGAGAGCGAGAAGCGCTACCGCCAGCTGGTCGAGCTGGCGCCCTACGGCATCGTCCTCTGGGACCGCCGGGCCATCCGCTTCGGCAACGCCGCGGCGGCGTCCATCCTCGGGGTGGACGGCAGCGGCGGGCTGGAGGGGCTGAACCTCAACCGCTTCATCGTCGAGGCGGAGACGGTGACGACGCGGCTGGGGCTGGGCGCCGAGGGCGACCACCAGCGGGTGGAATGCGCGATCGCCCGCCCGTCGGGTGAGCAGCGCCACGTGGAGATCGGCGCCTTTCCCGCGGTCTACCAGCGGGAGGCGGCGGTTCTCCTGGTGCTGAACGACGTGACCGAGCGCCGCCGCGCCGAGGCGGAGCTTCAGAAGTCGCAGAAGATGGAGGCGGTCGGTCGCATGGCCGGCGGCATCGCCCACGAGTTCAACAACATGCTGACCGCCATCGGCGGCTTCGCCCGGCTGGCCGAGCGGGCGCCGGACGATCCGGGGCGCGTCACCACCTGCGTGCGGGAGATCGCCAAGGCGTCCGACCGGGCCGCCGCGCTGACCGCCCAGCTTCTCGACTTCTCCCGCCGCCGCCCGTCGGACGAGACGGAGGTGGTGGCGCTGGCGCCGTTGGTGCGCGATCTGAAGGTCTTCCTGAAGCCGCTGATGAGCGCCGGAATCGATCTGGACATCCGCATCGGCGACGGGGACGCCCACGCCGTCGCGAACCCGGTGATGCTGAACCAGGCCCTCCTGAACCTCGCCCTCAACGCGCGCGACGCCATGCCGGACGGCGGGCGGCTGACCATCGCTCTGGACAGCGCCCTTCCGGACGGCGCCTTCTTCGAGCGCCATGGCGCGCTGGCGCACGGCCGCTACGCCGTGATCCGCGTCATCGACGAGGGCTGCGGCGTGCCGGAGGCGGTGCGCGACCGCATCTGGGAGCCCTTCTTCACCACCAAGGAGCCGGGCAAGGGCACCGGCCTCGGCCTGTGGATGGTCTACGGCACCGCCCGGCAGGCCGGAGGGACGGTCGAGATGGAGGCCGGGCCGGACGGCCGGGGCAGCGTCTTCTCCATCCATCTGCCCGCCGTTCCCGCTCCCGTCCAGGCCGGTTCGCCGGTGGACGGGCTGGGGCTGGGCGAGGACGAGGGGGCCGCGATCCTGCTGGTGGACGACGAGGACTCCGTGCGCACCTATGTCCGTCTGGCGTTGGAGGAGGCCGGCTGCACGGTGACGGAGGCGGTGGACGGGCTGGACGCGCTGGAGCGCTGGGACGAATGCGGCGGGCTGTTCGACGCCGTGGTGTCCGACATGTCCATGCCCCGCATGAACGGGCTGGAGCTGAGCCGCGCCCTGGCGGAGCGCAACCCGGAGCTGCGCATCCTCTTCCTGACCGGCTATGCGTCCCACGAGACGGCGGCGGACATGACGGCACAGCCGGGCCGCCGCATCGTCATGAAGCCAGTGGCCCCGGACCGCCTGATCGAGGCGGTGCGGGAATTGCTGGCCGAATGAGACGGGGTTAGGGCATGGCATCGGACCAGAGCATCGCGGACGGCCGGGACAGCGGCCGTGACCTGGACACGGATGGCGGAGGCGACACCGCCGTCTGCCGGACCCCGGAGGACTTCTACACCCCGCAGGGCCGCGACAGCATCGGCCGGCACTGCCAGCGCTATTTCGACGAGAACGCGCTGACTCCGACCGAGCTTCTGCATTCCCCCCGCCACCAGCAGAGCCTGTCCAACATCCCGACCTTCGTCGCCATCCTGCAGCAGGCGGAACGGGCGATGGACCGCAAGGGCGCGCTGACCGCCCTGGTCAACGAGGTCGCCCGGGTGACCCGCGAGAGGCTGAAGGACGCCCAGCCGCCGGACCTGACGCCGGCCACCTACGCCGCGACGGCGGAGCGGCTGATCGCCGCCCGCGACGCCTTCACCGGGCGCTTCATGGTCGATGCGGCGCTGACCACGCACCTGTACCAGGGCCGCAGCTTCGCCGAGAAGGCGCGGCTCCTGCTGGAGCTGGCGGACGGGCTGGAGGACGCCGACGCGCTGGCGCCGCTCGACCGGCTGCTCGGCGAGATCCTGCGCAGCGACACCGGCACCGCCTCCTGCTCCCTGGACGCGCTCTTCGTGGACCGGGTGGACATGATCGTGACGCTGATCGCCGGGGACAAGCCGCTGTCGGACGAGGCGCCGCCGGTCTTCCGGGGGCTGGAGACCCTGGTGCGCCGCACGGCCATGCCGGTGCTGAGCGACAGCCTGATCGTCGCGCTGCGCCGCGAACTGTCGAAGCCCGACCGCTTCACCATCACCAGCGCCGGCGACCTGTTCGGCGTGGAGGCGGTGCAGCGGGAGATCATGGCGCTGAGCCAGGTGTCGCAGCGGCTGCGCACGGGGGAGGGCTATTTCGGCGGAGCCCGGACGGAGGCGGCGCTCCAGCGGCGCAGCGCTCTGCTCGTCAACGAGGACACGCTTCCCGAGATCACCAAGGGGCGGACGCTGATGCAGAAGCTCCGCATCCTGTTCGTCCTGCAGAGGATGCCGCTGTCGCCCAGCGCCGAGCGGGCGGTGAACGGCTATCTGACCCAGTTCTTCGACGGGCGGGATTTCGCCGGGCGCCTGCTCGACTGCTGGAAGGAGAAGACCGAGAAGCTGAAGGGGCTGTCGGAGGTCCAGAAGCTCGTGCTCGACAGCGCCTTCGCGGAGGACGCCCGCGACCATATGGCCGGGCAGATCGACGAGATCCAGAACGCCTTCATCCGCACCCAGCGCCTGCTGAGCCCCCTTCAGGGCAAGGACGAGCCGAACCCCGACACGGTGCTGGAGATGGTGCGGCTGGCCGGCGACGGCGCCTTCTGCCGCGGCAAGAGCCGGGCGGCGGTCGCCAAGGCGCTGTACCGGCAGGTGCACCGGCCGCGCTTCGTGCGCTCCTTCCTGCTGGGCGCCACGGGCGGCAAGGAGCGCTCGGCCCGCGCCTCCTGGATGCGCGGGGCGCTGGGGGTGATCGGCGTGCCCTTCATCGACCTCGGTGCCATCCGCGTTCTGGTCGTCGACGACGAGGACGGGCCGCGGCACTTTGTCGAGTCGGTGCTGCGCGACCTCGGCATCGGCCACATCGACACGGCGTCGGACGGCCAGGAGGCGCTGCTCCGGCTGGCCGGGGACGGGGCGTACGACCTGATCGTCTGCGACTGGATGATGCCGAAGGCCAGCGGCCTGGACGTGCTGCGCCGGGTGCGCGAGGTGCGGCGCGATCTGCCCTTCCTGATGGTGACGGCGCTCGCCACCCTGAAGGCGGTGGAGCGGGCGCTGGCCCACAACGTCAGCGCCTACATCGCCAAGCCCTTCACCCCGGAGCAGCTCGAGGAAAAGGTTTTTCTCGTCCTGACGCAGAAATCGGCCCCCGGCGCGTGAGCGGAGCAACCAAAGCTGGTTGCGGCATTCTTTTGTGTCTCCTTTGAGTTATCTATTTTCGGGATGCGACACCAAAACAATCTCGATGGTTGCTCTGAAGTTGTTCGAATTTCTTTGAACGAAATTAAATAAAACTATTAACAAATGAGTTAGGATTGCTTCGATAGCATTCCGGCATGGAAACGCTCACGCGTGCCACCGCCCATCGGCGCGGATTTGTCGGGAAGGTTGTCATGTTCGATAATGTGTCCATCCGCTCGAAGCTTTGGGGATTGGTGGCTCTGGCGAGCATCGCGTCGGCGGCCATCGTCGGTGCCGGGCTCTGGCTGAATTACCAGCGCATGCACGCCGACCGCGTCCAATCCCTGCGCTTCATGGTGGAAGCCGCCCACAGCATGGCCGCCACCTATGAGGCGGAGGCCGCCGCCGGTCAGATCACGCGGGAGGAGGCGCAGGCCCGCTTCAAGCGGTCCCTTCTGGGGATGCGCTACGGCGGGCAGGAGTATCTGTTCGCGATCACTCTGGACGGCTTCGGCTTCGCCCATCCCAGCCCGAAGCTGATGGGGCAGGACGTGTCCGGCGTCAAGGACACCAAGGGCGCGCCGATCCTGATGGACATGGCGCGCATCGCCAAGGCGTCGGGGGAAGGCACCTACGGCTACTTCTGGAACGTCGCCCCGAACAGCGACGAGACGGCGGCGAAGCTGTCCTACATCAAGATCTTTCAGCCCTGGGGCATCTACATCGGGACCGGCGTCTTCATCGACGACATCCGCGGCGCCTTCCTGAGCACGCTGTGGACGGTTCTGGTGGTGGCCGGTCTTCTGGCGGTGCCGGCGGTCTGCCTGATCGCGCTGGTCGGCGTGCGGCTCAGCGCCACGATCCGCAGCCTCAGCACCCGCATGCACGCCCTGGCGGACGGCGACCTTTCCGTCGCCTTTCCCGAGGCGACCCGCCGCGACGAGATCGGCGCCATGGCCGGCGCCGCCCGCGTGTTCCTGAGCAACGCCGCGGAGAAGAAGCGCCTGGAGGCCGATCAGGCCGCCGCGCTGCGCCGGTCGGAGGAGGACAAGCGCCGCACCCTCGCCGGCCTTGCCGAACGGTTCGAGCGGAGCGTCGGCGAGGTGATGAAGGCGGTGTCGCACGAAACCGAGGCGATGGAGCACGAAGCCCAGGAGATGACCCGTGCCGCCGGGCAGACCGACCGGCTGGCCGGCACGGTGGCGGCGGCGACGGAGCAGACCTCGGTCAACGTACAGACCGTCGCCGTGGCGACGGAGCAGCTGTCCGGCTCGGTGGGGGAGATCAGCCGCCGGGTCGCCGACGCCTCGCGCATCGCGCGGGACGCCGCCACCGCGTCGGAGCGCGCCACCGGCAAGGTGACCGGGCTGGCCGAGGCGGTCGGTCGGATCGGCATCGTGGTCAGCCTGATCAACGACATCGCGGCGCAAACCAACCTGCTGGCGCTCAACGCGACCATCGAGGCGGCCCGCGCGGGCGAGGCCGGCAAGGGCTTTGCGGTGGTCGCGGGCGAGGTGAAGAGCCTCGCCAGCCAGACCGCCCGCGCCACCGAGGAGATCGCCGCCCAGGTCGCCGGCGTCCAGTCCGCGACCGGCGAGGCGGTGGCCGAGATCGGCGGGGTCGCGCGCGTGATCGAGCAGGTGAACGGCATCGCCACGATCATCGCGTCGGCGGTGGAGGAGCAGGGGGCGGCGACCCAGGCGATCAGCCGCAACGTCCAGCAGGCCGCCGAGGTCACGCGCGACGTGGCGCGCGACATCTCCGGCGTCACCGCCGCCGCCGGGCAGTGCGGGAAGATGGCCTACGCCGTGCTGGAGGCGTCCCGGCAACTGGCCCAGCAGTCGGAAACCCTGAACGGCGAGATCGGCGGCTTCCTGAAGACCCTGCGCACGCAGTGAAAGGCGGGGCCGGCGGGCGCCCTGGCGGTCAGTCGGCGGCGGCGCGCGTGCCGGTCTCCGGGACCGCTGCCGGGGTCGCCTTCTTGGGCGCCGGTTTTTCCAGAACGGTCGTCTCCACCCAGTCCGCGACGTGGCGGGCGACCGATTCCCAGCCGGGTTCGAGCATCATGCTGTGCCCCATCTCCGGAAAGAACACCGGCTCCGTCCGGAAGGCGCGGGCGGTCGCCTCGACCTGGTCCCTGGGAATCAGCCGGTCCTCCTCCGCGCCCAGAACGGCCACGCGCTCGCCGCGGGCCGGCAGCAGCGGGAAGGGAATCCAGCCGCCGATGTCCAGAAGCACGCGCTGCGACTCCTCCTGCATCAGCGGCTCGTAGCGCTTGGCCAACTCCAGCGGCACCCGGTCGGAGAACATGGCGCGGCGCACCGCCTCCGCCTCGATGCCGTTTGAGAAGGTCATCAGCATGCCCATCTGCTGGAACACGTAGGGATCGCTCCAGGCCAGCCGCATCGTGGACTCCAGCAGGCCGTGCGGCGGGGCGGAGGCCATCAGGACCGCCCCCGGAAAGCGGCGGCGGATCAAGGCCCGCTGGACCACCATGCCGCCCATGGAATGGCCGATCAGCACCGGCGGCGCCGAACAGGCGTCCACCGCGCTCAGAACATCATCCACATAGTCGGCGATGCCGAAGCTGTTCAACCGCTCCCGCCCCTCGCTGGCGCCATGGCCGCGCAGGGACACGGCGTGGGCCTCCCAGCCCTGCTCGGCGAACCAGGGCAGGAAATGCTCGTCCCAGATCCAACCGCCGCAGAAGGCGCCGTGGACGAACAGCAGGGGCACCGGCTTGGCCGGTCCAGCGGGAAGGCGGCTGAGGATTTCGAGCTGGGGCATGGGCGGTCCGATCCGGATGCTGCGGTGCGGTGGGGAAACCAGAGGTAGCCCGCATCGCTTCCGCTGTCGACCCGCGCTCAGCCGTTGGCAGCCTTGAGCAGATGGGTGGTGAACCAGGAGCGCGCGGAATCGGCCACCTGATCCAGCTTCCCCGTCTCCTCGAACAGGCGGCCGGCCCCCGGCACGACCTCCAGCGCCTTGGTGCAATGCAGCCGGGTGAAGGCGTCGTTGTTGAGGTCGAGCGCCGGGGCGTCCTTGCTGCCCACCACCAGCAGGGTGGGGGCGGCGACGGCGTTCAGCCACTCCTCCGCCAGATCGGGGCGCCCGCCGCGGCAGACCACGGCGCCGATTCCATCGTGCTCCGCGGCGCGCCCGGCCGCGATCAGCGCCGACGCCGCCCCCGACCCGGCGCCGAAGAAGCCGATGGGCTTGCGCTCCACCGTGGTGGCGGCGCGCAGATGGCGGACGGCCAGCAGCAGGCGTTCGGACTGGCGGTGGACGTCGAACTGGTTGGCCGGGTCGGCCTTCTCCCCCTCGGTCATCAGGTCCATCAGCAGCGTGGCGAATCCGGCCTCGCGCAGGCGCGCGGCGACGCGGGCGTTGCGCGGGCTCATCCGTCCGCTGGAGGTGCCATGGGCGAAGATCACCGCCGCCGCGAAACCGGCCGGTGCCCCGAATTGCCCAGCAAGACCGAGCGGTGGAATGTAGAGCGTCGTCTCCATGCGCCTTTCCCCCTTTCGTTGGGCCTTGCCCCGATGAGGTGGCCGGCCGGTGGCTCAACAGGTCGGATGGTCGGTCCGTGCCCGATGGCCTACAATGACGATCCCGAACCGAATCCACAGATCGGTATCGTTCCCCGGTGAAGGGAGACCCACCTTTGTCAGACAAGCCCCCCGCCACTGTTTCACCCACCGCACCCGTCCTCGACCCCGCGGCGGTCGGGGCGAAGCTCGGCGCCACCGGCTATCCCGAGCCGTTCCGCGCCGCCGTCGCCGGGCGCCTGCGCAAGCGGCTGGGCAACCCGCTGGGAATCACCAACTTCGGCGTGAACCTGACCCGGCTGGAGCCGGGCGCCGCCTCCGCCCTCCGGCACTGGCACACCCGCCAGGACGAGTTCGTCTATGTGCTGGACGGCGAGCTGACCCTGGTCACCGACGCCGGCGAGACGGTCCTGCGTCCCGGCATGTGCGCCGGCTTCCCGGCCGGAAAGCCCGACGGGCACCAGCTCGTCAACCGCTCCGAGGCGCCGGCGACCTATCTGGAGGTCGGCGATCGCAGCGCGGGGGACGAGGTGCATTACCCGGACGAGGATCTGCGCTACGACAGCGCGACCGATCTCTTCGCGCATCGCGACGGCACGCCCTGGTGAGCGGGGCGGAGACACCATCCGTCAGGGCACCGCCCGCGCGCCGAGAAAGGCCGGCTCCGCCAGAGGGTGGGCGGACCGCCGCAGCCCGGCGATGTGCCGGGCGGCCTGGGCGCATTGGTTGCGCAGCTCGGGCACCGCGGTCATCTCCCAGAAGGGCGGCCGGCTGACCGGGCCGAGGGCGAACAGCCGGTCCGACTCCCGACCGTCCTCGCTGATCAGGGCGCCGTCCATGCTGACATCCAGCCCCAGCCGCAGCGGGTCGGGTCGCGCCAAGCCGCGCGTCAGCAGCGCCTTGACCAGGGGATGGGCGATCCGGCTGAAGTCGCATTCGGTGCCGGTGGCGTTGACGAGGGCGCCGACGGTGCGGGTCCAGACGGTTCCCTCCGATCCACGGGCGCGGACGGTCGCTTGCACCCCGTTCGGCACGAGGGTCAGTGTCTGAAGGCGGCCGGCGCGGATGGTCAGCCGCCCGTTCGCGCAGAGGGCGGCGATGCGGGCGGCCACCTCCGGCGCGATGCGGTGGCGATGGACCTCCCAATAGGGGCGGACATGGCGCAGGAAGCGCCGCCGCTCCTCCAGCGGCAGGTGACTCCAGATCAGATGATGGTAAGGGCGCAGCGCGTCGAAGGCCGACCGCCAGTCGAATCCCGTCTCCCGCGCGCGGCGGACGTCGGCCTTCAGGGCGATCATCACGTCGAGCACGGTGCGTGGCATCACCTGGGGGTGGATGAAGCTTTTGAAGGGCCGCGTCTCCTCGTGCGTCTGGGGCAGCAGGCCGCGGCGCGACAGAGCGAGAATGGGGCCGCGGTGCCCCTGGTCCTCCAGCGACAGGACGGTGTCCACCATGGTCAGCCCGGTGCCCAGGATCAGCACGGGCGCGTCGGGGGCGATGGCGGCCAGCGCCGGCCAGTCCCAGGGCGAGGCCACGTAGCGGCTGGAGGCGTAGACCTCCGGCGCCGGGACCGGCGGCGGCGAGGGGGCGAAGTTGCCGACGCACAGGACCGCCGTGTCCACCGACAGGCTGGTGCCGTTGCTCAACCGCAGCCGGGTGCCCCGTGCGTCCGACGCGATGTCCACCGCCTCCGCCCGCGACATGGTGAGCGAGACGTGGGGTGGGGCGTTGGCCACGGCCTCCCGCAGGACGTCCCGGATGTAGGCGCCGTAGCGGGCGCGGGAGACGAAGGCGTGTCCGCTGGGCGGCACCGCCCCGGCACCCTCCTCTTGTGCCTCTTCGTCCTGCGCCCACAGCCAGCGCAGGAAGTGCCGCGGGTCATCCGGATAGGCGCTCATGTTGTAGGCGCGCACGTTCAGCAGATGCGCGGCGTTGGGCGTGGAGTAGGCGAGCCCGGCGCCGACGCTGGGCGTGCGTTCGATCAGGTGCAGGCTGGTCGGCTCATCGACGGAGCGCAACAGATGCGCGGCGAGGACGCTGCCGGTGAAGCCGGCCCCGATGATGGCGATGCGGCGTTTCGAAGGGCGTGCTGACAACGTCGTCGCTCCTCTGCTCTGGCCGTGCGAAGGGGGCGGTGATCCGGTGCCGTGGTACCGAAAGGCCCGGTCGGCCACTCTTCGGTGCAGGGTTGGACAGGTCAACCGCTATTCCGGCGTAGGACAAACCCCTGGCACCGCCGGAAGGTTTATGGTTAACAGGAAATTAACTATAACCGGGGATGGTTTCGCACCTTCGAACCATGTACGGCAGGACCGATGCGCGACCACCCCCTCCGACCCGCCCACATCATCCCGTGCGACACCAAGCCGGCCCCGTCGGACCGGCGCGACTCCGAACGGCGCGAACCGGACGTGCAGTTGGCCGCCATGGTGCCGCAGAGCGTCAAGCGCGCCGTCCGCCGCCGCGCCGAGGAGGAGGGAACGACCGTCCGCAGCGTTCTTTTGCGCGCCCTGAAGCACGCCGGGATCGCCGAGGTGGACGAAGCGGAGATCGCCGACCGCCGCATCGCCGCCGGCGCCGAACGTTCCGGCGCCTGGAAGGCCACGCGCGCCCGTTGACGGGACGGTCGGGCTTCGCGCACCGTCACACGGCATCATTTTCCGAAAGCCGCCTTGCATGAGCCTTCTTCACCGCCTGTTGCTGCTCGTCCTCGTGGCGATGATTCCGGCGGCCGTCATCGAGGTGAAGAACGAGCTGGCCCTGCGCGCCGCGCGGGAGGCCGAGGTGGGGCGGGATGCCCTGCATGTCGCCGCCCTGTTCGAGGCGGAGCAGCACCGCATGATCGACGGCCTGCGGCAGGTGCTGAGCACGTTGGTGAAGGCCGACCCGGTGCGCGCCCCCGGCTCTCCCGCCTGTCAGGCGCTGATGGACGATCTGCGCGCGTCGTATCCCGGCCATCTCGGCATCGTGATCGCCGGGCTCGACGGGGTGGTGCGTTGCGCGACCGACCGCGCCTCGCTGGGGATTTCCATTTCCGACCGCGACTATTTCCGCGATGCGCTGGACAGCGGCCGGATGACGCTGGGCGAGCATGTTTTCCGCCGGACGGACGGGCGATCCGCCATGCCGGTGGCGCTGGCCTTCCAGGACGGCGAGGGGCGGGCGGCCGGCGTCGTGACGGCGATGACCGATATCTCCTGGATCGCCGATTTCCTGTCCAAGCGGCCGCTGGCCGACAACACGCGGATCACTCTGGTGGACCGCCGCGACCGGGTGGTTGCTCAAGTGCCGTCTCTGCAAATCCAGATGGCGCCGGACCAGAGCGGCGACGGCGGCGCGCTGTCCCCCATCGTCATCGCGCTGCTGTCCCGCGACGCGCCCGGCATTGCCGAGGTGACCGGGCTGGACGATCGGCCGCGCATCGTCGCCTACCGGCCGACCGGCCAAAGCCTGGACGGCATCGGGGTCGTCGTCTGCCTGGACAAGGGCGAGGCGCTGGGGCCGATCCGCGGTGCGATGATCCAGGCGATGACCGGCATCGCCGGCGTGCTGCTGCTGACCCTGCTCGCCGTCTGGTGGGGCGCCAGCCGGTTCCTGCGGCGGCCCGTGGCGGCGCTGGTCGCGACGGCGGAGCGCTGGAAGGGCGGCGACCTGACGGCGCGCAGCGGCGTGGCCGACCAGTCGTCCGAACTGGGCACGCTGGCCCGCGCCTTCGACGGCATGGCCGAGGAGCTGGCCCGCCAGCAGCAGGTGCGGGAGCAGGCCAGCGCGCTGGCCTACAAGACGGCCGCCGTTCTGGGCAGCATCACCGACGGCGTGTTCGAGGTGGACCGCCACTGGCGCATCACCTTCATGAACGAGCGCGCCCGGACGCTGATCGCCGGCGGGCGCGACCTGATCGGCCAAGACCTGTGGGACGTCTTTCCCGAGGTGTCCGCCAGCGCGTTCGGTGAAAACTACCGCCGCGCCATGCAGGATCAGACGCCGGTCGAGTTCGAGGAGTATTGCACGGCCTTCGAATCCTGGTTCGCCGTGCGCGCCTTCCCGTCGCCGGACGGGCTGGCCGTCTTCTTCCAGGACACCACCGCCCGCAAGTGGGGGGAGGCGGCTCTGACCTCCGCCAACCGGGAAAAGAACGCCCTGCTGGCGCAACTGAACAGCCTGCTGCAGAACGCGCCGGTCGGTTTCGCCTTTTTCGACCGCGAGCGCCGCTACATCCGCATCAACGAGCAGTTGGCGGATTGCAACGGCATCCTGGCCGAAGCCCATATGGGTCGTACGCTGGCGGATCTGATTCCCGTCGTCGGCGCCAGCGTCGAACCGCTGATCGACCGGGTGTTCGAATCCGGCGAGCCGATTCCCTACCGCGAGATCGTGGGCGAGACGCCCAGGGAGCCCGGCGTGACGCGCCACTGGCTGACCGCCCTGTTCCCGGTCCATGAGGGGATGGAGGTCGCGGCGGTCGGCGCCGTCGTGATGGAGGTCACCGACCTGCGGCGGGCCGAGACGGCGCGCCGCCAGAGCGACGAGCGCTTCCGGTCGGTCTTCGAGCTGGCGGCGGTTGGCATCGAGCGGGTGGGGTTGGATGGCCGGATTCTCGACGTCAACGCCAAGATCTGCGACATCGTCGGCTACCCGCGCGAGGAGCTGCTGAAGCGGACCTACCGCGACATCACCGATCCGGCCGATCTGCCGGAGGAGGAACGGCTGATCGAGCGGCTGCTGTCCGGCGACCTGTCCAGCTACGCCCTGGAGAAGCGCTACCGCCGCAAGGACGGCGGGGCGGTGTGGGTGCGGGTGACCTCCTCGCTCGCCCGGATCACCGGCACGGAGCCGGCCTACCGCATCACCGTCGCCGAGGACATCACCGAGCGCAAGGCGATGGAGGCCGAACTGCGCGCCGCCCGCGACGAGGCGGAGCGCGCCAACCTCGCCAAGTCGAAGTTCCTGGCCGCGGCCAGCCATGATCTGCGCCAGCCGCTCCAGTCGCTGTTCTTCTTCACCGCCGCCCTGTCGGCCCATGTCGGGTCCGCCGCGGGGACCAAGATCCTGACCCATCTGGAGCAGGGTCTGGACGCGCTGAAAGGGCTGCTGGACAGCCTGCTCGACGTGTCCCGCCTCGACGCCGGGGTGGTGACGCCGGTGTTCGAGGACTTCGACGTGGCGGAGGTGCTGGACCCGATCCGCGCCGCCTACGCGCCGGTCGCCGCCGGCAAGGGCATCGGCTGGCAGGTCGAGGTCACCGCCGGGCGGGTGCGCAGCGACCGCACGCTGCTCGGCCGGCTGCTGCGCAATCTGGTCGAGAACGCCATCCGCTACACCGAAACAGGGCTGGTGCGGGTGCAGTGCCGGTCGGACGGCCGCTTCCTGTCCATTGTCGTCCAGGACACCGGCATGGGCATTCCCGACGACCATCTGGAGCGGATCTTCGAGGAGTTCCATCAGGTCGGCAACCCGGAGCGGGACCGCAACCAGGGACTCGGCCTCGGCCTCGCCATCGTGCGGCGCCTGTCGCGGCTGCTCGACCATCCGGTGGAGGTGCGTTCCGCGGTGGGCAAGGGCTCGGCCTTCCGGGTTCTGGTGCCGATGGGAGAAACGGTGGCCACCGCCGTCGCGGACGCCGGGAGCACGGCGCCGGGGACGGGGCAGGGCCGTCTCGCCGTGCTGGTGGACGACGACGCCATCGTGCTGATGGGGCTTCAGCTGATCCTGACGGAATGGGGATACGCCGTGCTGGCGGCGGGCAGCGCCGATCAGGCGATGGAGCGGTTGTCCGCCCAGACCCGTGTCCCCGACATCGTGATCGCCGATTACCGGCTGCGCGAGGGGCGGATCGGGACCGAGGTGATCCTGCGCGTGCGCGAGCGCTACGGCGCCGGGGTTCCGGGTGTGATCCTGACCGGGGAGACGGGACCGGACTGCCTGCTGGACGCCACCACCCATGGGCTGACGGTGATCCACAAGCCGGTCACCCCCCGTGAGCTGGCGGCGGCGGTGGACCAGCGGTTGAAGGCCGTGCCGGTGTGAACCGGCGTCCGGCCGTCAGCGCGTGAGGCCCCAGCGCCGGTACCACGCGTTCAGGTCCCGCGCGGAGTCGATCCGTATCTTCGGCAGGTCGGCCTGATCGAAGGTGCGCAGGTTCCGCGCCCGGTTTCTCGGGGTGGCGACGGCGATGTGGCGGATCATCTCCCATTTGATGCTGTCCCGGCGACCCTCCAGCGCGCCGCGCCGTTCCCGCTCGAACAGGGTCCGGCGGAAGTAGCGCAGCAGGCTGAGCGGCATGGGCACGTCCAGGTAGATCAAGCCTGTCGCCCGCTGGAAGCGCTGCGGAATGCAGCGTGAATAGTTTCCCTCCATGATCCAGCGGTCGCCGGCGATGGCCGCGTCGTGCAGGGCGATGAACTCGTCGGTCGGCCGCGGCTGCCAATCCGTGTTGGGGGCGTGGTAGAGCCGGTCGAGGTGGACGACGGGAAAGCCGCGCTGCCGTGCGATCGCTTCGGCAAGCGTGGATTTCCCGCTGTTGGACGGGCCGAGGATGCAAATGCGGTGGCCGAGGTCGGAAAGCTGCATGGGATTGATACCGTTGGAAAACAAAGCTTGGTGCAAAACAAAGCTTGGTCGGGCCGCGAGCGTTCGCGGACCGCAACATGGTGTTCGGAGGGGGAATCGTCACCCGTCCGGCGGTCATTCCGCCTGGACGAGTTCCTTCGCGGCGGGGCGCGGGGCGAGGGCGGCGCGGCCGGCGTCGGTCAGGCGGCAGACCAGCCAGTCGGGCTTCAGCGGGTTGTCGAACCAGCGCGCGGCCCAGCCAGACTTCAGGCAGCTTTCGATGGTCTGGCGCTTGACGCGCTGGCCGTCGCCGTCGAACAGCGGCAGCTTGCCGCCGGGCTGATCCAGGCCGTTGCGCAGCCACGCCGCCTGCGCCTCGGTGGGGCGGCGTCGGGACGTGGTGCGTCGGGGTGCGGCCATGGTTCGTCGCCTCGGAAGATGGTGCGGCCCGGCTGTCACGCTCTGGCGGCCTGTGGCAAGATTCGGGCACTCTACATCGAAAGGCTCCGGTCATGGAATTCGTCTTCGCCTACATCACCGCCGGATCGCGGGACGAGGCCCGGCGCATCGGCCGCGCGCTGGTCGAGGAGCGGCTGGCCGCCTGCGCCAACATTTTCGACGGCATGACCTCCATCTACCGCTGGCAGGACGCCATCGAGGAAGCCAATGAGACGGTGCTGATCGCCAAGACGCGGGCGGAGCTGTTCGAGCGGCTGGCCGCGCGGGTGCGGGAGTTGCACAGCTACGATGTGCCCTGTGTGGTCGAGCTGAGGGTGGGGCGCGGCAACCCGGCCTATCTGGACTGGCTGCGCGACGGGACCGCCTGAGCCCTGAACTCTGAGTCCGCCGGCCGGTCGCCGCATGCCGGCCATGACGGCGGCGCATTGGACCGCCTCCGACCCGCGTGCCAGTTTCGCAAGGGTTGCTTTCAAGCGCAAATCATCCGGATGCGGAGAATTTCCATGACCGACACATCGGCGCGGCTGTCGATCGGCTTTTCCTGGATCGGCCACGCGCTGATGCACATCGTGTCGGCCCTGTTCCTGACCGTCGTCCTGGCATTGGAGCGGGAATGGAAGCTGCCCTACGACGAGCTGATCCGGCTGTGGACGCTCGGCGCCCTGATGATCGGCGTCGGCGCGCCGCTGGCCGGCTGGCTGGGCGACCGCTGGAGCGAATGCCGGATGATGGCGGTCTTCTTCCTGCTGACCGGGGCGGGGACCATCGCCTGCGGCCTGACCGATGGTCCGGAAGCGCTGCTGTGGGCGCTGGCGGTGCTCGGGCTCGGCTCCTCCATCTACCACCCGGTGGGTATGGCCTGGATGGTCAAGAACGCCACCAACCGCGGCAAGGCGCTGGGCTACCAGGGCATCTTCGGCACCATCGGGATCGCCTCGGCGGCGGTGGTGGCCGGCGGCCTGACCGAGTGGCTGGGCTGGCGCTCGGCCTTCCTGATTCCGGGGGCGGTCTGCCTGGGGCTGGGCGTCGTGCTGGCCCTGCTGATCGCCATGGGCAAGGTCGAGGACCGCCAGGGCGACGTGAAGCCAATCCCCAAGGCGTCGCGCGGCGACGTGATCCGCGCCTTCTTCGTGCTGTCGGTGACGATGGTCTGCGCCGGGCTGATGTTCAACGCCATGCAGGTGGTGCTGCCCAAGCTGTTCGAGGCGCGGCTGAGCGACCTGCTGGGCGGCAGCACGCTGGGCGTTGGCGGCGTGGTGACGGCGGTCTATCTGTTCGCCGCCCTGCCGCAGCTCATCGGCGGGCATCTGGCCGACAAGTATCCGCTGAAGCGCATCTACACCCTGTGCCTGCTGGTCCAGGTGCCGATGATGGCGGCGGTGGCGGTCCTCGCCGACCTGCCGCTGGTCGGTGCGGCGGCGCTGGTCGTCGTCGCCTCCCAGGTGCAGATCCCGGCGGAGAACCTGCTGCTCGCCCGCTACACGCCGGAAAAGCACCGCGGGCTGGCCTACGGCGCCAAGTTCATCCTGTCCTTCGGCGCCGGCCCGCTGGCGGTGCAGCTCGTCGCCCTGGTCTACGAGCGGACGGGCGAGTTCGTCATGCTCTATGCCACGCTGTCGGTGCTGGCGCTGGTCGCCTTCGCGGCGGCGCTGCTGCTGCCGCGCGACCGCGACGTTCCGGCCAAGCCGGCGGCGGCCCCGATGGCGGCGGCGGAGTGACGCCTCACATCTGGTCCGGCAGGATGGGGTAGGGCGCGTCGCCGGGCAGGTCGGCCACCACCGTCCGCCCCGTCCAGGTCAGAAGCCAGGCGTCGCCGACCCCGGCGGCGCGGATCTCGGCCAGACGGCGCAGGGCGGTCGGGCGGTCCTCCGGCGGCAGGACGAGGCGGTGGATGCGCCGGCCCCGTACGTCGGCCGCCACGATGTCGGCCTCTGGATGGCTCAGCCGCGCGCGCTGGGCTTCCGCCTGTCCACGCTTCGAAAAGCTGCCCGCGACCACGAGAAAGCGCCGTTCGGCGGGGCGCGGCATCGGCGGCAACACGGTGGCTGGAAGCGCGGCGATCTCCACCTCCGCCGTTATTGGGAGCGGCGCGGGCGGTGGCGGGGCGGGAACGGCCGGCGGTTCGGTTTCCGGAAGGGGGACCGGCACACTCTCGGCGCTGCGGACCACCGGCACGATGACCGGCTTGCAGACATAGCCTTGGCTCAGGACGCGGAAGGTCGCGCAATCCTGCTGCAGCATCGCTGACAGCATGTGGTCGGTGCTGCTCTTGCTGGTTCCGACATAGAGCATTCCGTCCACCGCGAAGGACGCGGCGGTCATCGCCACCGGCGCGCCCGCGCAACCGCCCAGCCCCAGAAACGCGACCGCCGTCATTCCCCGCCTGAGCCGTCCGCTCATGCTCCGCTTCCCCGCCCTGTTCGTCTCAGGGTCGGTGCTATGACCTGCGGAGGTCAATGGAACGGCCAGCGCTCAGCCCTTCGCGTCACGCCTACCTCCTGCGGGGTATCCCCCGCCCGCCGGGCCGGACGCCGCGGCGGGCGGAGGGGAACCGGCATCAGGCGGCGGCCAATCAGGCGGCCAATCAGGCGGCCGATAGGGCGCGGTCGAGGTCGGCGATGATGTCCTCGACGCTCTCCAGCCCGATCGACAGGCGCAGCACGTCCGGGCCGGCGCCCGCCTGGGCCTGGCCTTCCGGCGAGAGCTGGCGGTGCGTGGTCGACGAGGGATGGATGATCAGCGACCGGCTGTCGCCGATGTTGGCGAGGTGGCTGAGGAGCTGAACGTTCTCCACCACCTTCACGCCGGTGTCGAAGCCGCCCTTCACGCCGAAGGTCAGCACGGCGCCGGCACCCTTGGGCAGGTACTTCTTGGCCAGAGCGTTGTACTTGGACGATTCCAGCCCGGCGTAGCTGACCCAGCCCACCGCCGGATGGCTTTCCAGGAACTGCGCGACCTTCAGGGCGCTGTCGCTGTGGCGCTGCATGCGCAGCGGCAGCGTCTCGATGCCGTTCAGCGTCAGGAAGGCGTTCAGCGGCGCCTGACTCGGCCCGAGGTCGCGCAGGCCGACGGCGTGGCCGTGGATGGTGAAGGCCAGATGACCGAAGGTCTCCTGGAACTTCAGCCCGTGATAGCCGGCGTCCGGCTCCGACAGGGCGGGGAACTTGCCCGACTTGCCCCAGTCGAAGGTGCCGCTGTCGATGACCACGCCGCCGACCGAGGTGCCGTTGCCCGACAGGAACTTCGTGGTTGAATGCACGACCAGCGTGGCGCCCCACTGGATCGGGTTGATCAGGTACGGCGTCGCCAGCGTGTTGTCGACGATCAGCGGAATGCCGGCCTCGTCGGCGATCTTGGCGATGGCCTCAAGGTCGGTGACCACGCCGCCGGGGTTGGCGAGGCTTTCCACGAAGATGGCCTTGGTCTTCGCGGTGATGGCGGCGCGGACGTTCTCCGGCTGGTCGGTGTCCACGAAGACGGACTTCCAGCCGAAGGCGCGCGGGAAGCTGGTGCCGAGCTGGTTGAGCGTGCCGCCGTAGAGCTTGCGCGAGGCGACGATCTCGTCGCCCGGCTCCATCAGCGGGAACAGGGCGAGCAGCTGCGCGGCGTGGCCGGAGGAGGTGGCCGTGGCCCCGGCGCCGCCTTCCAGGTTGGCGAGCCGCTCCTCCAGCACCGACACCGTCGGGTTGGTCAGGCGGGAGTAGATGAAGCCGACCTTCTGGAGGTTGAACAGCGAGGCCGCGTCGTCCACGTCGTCGAAGACGAAGCTGGTGGTCTGGTAGATCGGCGTCTGGCGCGCCCCGGTGGCGGGGTCGGGGGCGGCGCCGGCGTGGATGGCGCGGGTTTCGAAACCGAAGGACTTCTGCTCGCTCATGATGGCTTCCTCTGCTTTTTACATCAGTTTTTTGAAGGATTTGGCCGGTGCGGCCTTCTTGGACGTCAGAATGTTGGAGTTGACGCCGATGCGCCCGATCTCGTGGAACAGGCGCTGAAGCTCGATCTTGGGACAGCGGTTCATGATGACGGTCAGCCCCGCCGCCTCGGCCCGCGCCGCCGCCTCGTCGTTGCGCACGCCGAGCTGCATCCACACCACCTTGGCGCCGATGGCGATGGCCTCGTCGGTCACGCCCCCGGCGGCGGTGGCGTTGCGGAAGACGTCCACCATGTCCGGCGGCTCCGGCAGGTCGGACAGGCTGGCGTGGACCCTCTCGCCGAGGATGGTCTGGCCGGCCAGCTTCGGGTTGATGGGGATGACGCGGTAGCCCTTGTCGCGCAGGTACTTCAGAACGATGAAGCTGGCCTTCACCGGGTCGTTCGACGCGCCGACCAGGGCGATGGTCTTCACCCGGTCCAGGACCTGGCGGATGAACTCGTCGCTGTAGCCGTCGTGCGAGGGGGCGGGGCCGCTCATTGACCGCACCACACCGGTGGGCGCTTCTGCAGGAAGGCGTCGATGCCCTCCTCGGCGTCGCGGGCCAGCATGTTCTCGGTCATCACGCGGGCGGCGTAGGCGTAGGCCTCCTCCACGCCCAGCTCGATCTGGCGGTAAAAGGCCTCCTTGCCGATGGCGAGGGTCAGCGGCGACTTCGCGGCGATCTTGCCGGCGGCCTCCGCCACCACGGCGTCGAGCCGGTCGGCCGGCACCGCGCGGTTGACGAGGCCGATGCGCTCCGCCTCGTCGGCGCCGATCAGGTCGCCGAGCAGAAGCATTTCCATGGCGGCCTTGCGCCCCACGGCGCGGCTCAGCGCCACCATGGGGGTGGAGCAGAACAGGCCGATGTTCACGCCTGGCGTGGCGAATCGCGCCGTGTCTGCGCAATAGGCGAGGTCGCAGGTGGCGACGAGCTGGCAGCCCGCCGCCGTGGCGATGCCGTGGACCTTGGCGATCACCGGCTGGCGGAGTCGGCTGACCGTCAGCATCAGTTTGGAGCACTGGACGAACAGCGATTCATAGGCCGCGCGGTCCGGGTTGGCGCGCATCTCCTTCAGGTCGTGCCCGGCGCAGAAGGCCGGCCCGGCCCCGGCCAGCACCACGGCGCGGACCGAGGAATCCCGGTGGATGGCGTCCAGCTCCGCCTGCAGCGCGCCCATCAGCCCGACGGACAGGGCGTTGCGCGCCTGCGGGCGGTTCAGCGTCAGGGTCGCAACCCCGTCGCGGTCCTCGCGGAGAACCAGCGGCGTGTCGTCGCCGATGAGGGGCCCGTCGGCGGGTGGGGTGTCGTTCATCGCTGTCCAATCCTCCCGGATGTTTTGATCGTTGGCGGGAACAGTACCCCGACCGTCCCCGCCACGGAACCGGGCGTGTGGTCCGATCATCTAACGACGCCAAGGCGGGCAACTCAACCTATTTGTTGATTTGATTTGTAGATTTAACGTTGTCAGATGTTCTCTGATTGTGTGAAATCCACGGAGCCGCGACACGCTTGGCGGGCCGGGGGATGTCCGCCATGATCGGGTGTCCATAAGAAAAGCCATAGGTGAGGGAATGAGCGCGCCGGTCGTGTCCGCGGAAGAATTGGAAGCCCTGATTCGCGAGGGCGTGCCGCTGGTCGGCAATTACGGGATCACCATTGAGCAGCTCGGCGCCGGGACCGTGCGCATGAAGCTGCCCTACAACGACAGCTTCGTCCGTCCCGGCGGCACGGTGACCGGGCCGGCGATGTTCGGGCTGGCCGACGTGGCGCTCTACGCCGCCGTGCTCAGCCTGATCGGGCGGGTGGAGCTGGCGGTGACCACCAGCATGACCATCAACTTCCTGCGCCGCCCGGCGCCGGTCGCCATCACCGCCGATTGCCGGATCCTGAAGATGGGCAAGCGGCTGGCCTATGGCGAAGTCCTGCTGTTCTCCGAGGGCGATCCGGAGCCCGTCGCCCACGCCACCGGCACCTACTCGATTCCGCCGCACGACCCGGTGACGCTCGCGGTATCAGGATACCACGATCCGGAAATCTCCTGAAAAAATCAATGATATCAATGGCTTTGCTTTCGCGGTAAAATGATACCGTGCGTGTAGAGTGTTGATATGAAACGGATATTTTTCCGTTGACAGGCCCCCCATGCACTGCGTACAAAACCGGCCGCTTCGGCGCCCCGGGGATTGAACGTCCAGTTTCGGTGGCCCGCCGATCCACGTTTAGTCAACGAGTGTGGCGATGAAGACCTTCAATCTGAAGCCGACCGACATCGAGAAGAAGTGGTACGTCGTCGATGCCGACGGCCTCGTTCTCGGCCGGCTTGCCAGCATCCTGGCGAACATCCTGCGCGGCAAGAACAAGCCGACCTTCACCCCGCACATGGATTGCGGCGACCATGTCGTCGTGATCAACGCGGAGAAGGTCAAGCTGACCGGCAACAAGCGCCAGGACGACATCTTCTACTGGCACACCGGTTATCCGGGCGGCATCAAGGGCCGTTCCAAGGGCCAGATCCTGGACGGCAAGTACCCGGAGCGCGTGATCGAGAAGGCCGTGGAGCGCATGGTTCCGCGCGGCCCGCTCGGCCGCAAGGTGATGACCCACCTGAAGGTCTACAAGGGCGCCGCCCACCCGCACGAGGCGCAGCAGCCGGTCGCTCTCGACGTTGCGGCCATGAACCCGAAGAATAAGCGGAGCGCGTAATCCAATGGCTCAGGTTACCACCACCCTTTCCGGCCTGAAGGACATCGCTGCCGCTCCGGCCGCCGCCTCCGCCGAAGTGGTCGCCCCGAAGCTGGACGCCCAGGGCCGCGCCTACGCCACCGGCAAGCGCAAGGACGCCGTCGCCCGCGTGTGGATCAAGCCGGGCTCCGGCAAGATCGTCATCAACGGCCGCGACCAGGAAGTCTACTTCGCCCGCCCCGTGCTGCGCATGATGATCGCCCAGCCGTTCGGCATCACCGACCGCGCCGACCAGTTCGACGTGATGGTCACGGTGGCCGGCGGTGGTCTGTCCGGTCAGGCCGGCGCGGTCCGTCACGGCATCTCCAAGGCGCTGACCTACTTCGAGCCGGCGCTCCGTCCGCCGCTGAAGGCCGCCGGCTTCCTGACCCGCGATGCCCGCGTCGTCGAGCGTAAGAAGTACGGCAAGGCCAAGGCCCGCCGCAGCTTCCAGTTCTCGAAGCGCTAAAGCCTACCGCGGACCCGCGTTACTGCTGTACAAGCGAGGGGCGTCCCGACGGGGCGCCCCTTTCTTGTTTCTGTTTCACTCGTCGTCACCGTTCCGTGCCCATCCCCGTGCGTCAAAAGGAACAGCGTCCATGGCCAACAGCACTTCCCCCATCCGCGTCGGCATTCTCGGTGCGTCCGGTTACACCGGCGCCGAGCTGGTGCGCATGCTTCTCCGCCATCCCGGCGTGGAGATCTGCGCGCTGACGGCCGAGCGACAGGCGGGGAAGCCCATGGCGGAGGTGTTCCCGCATCTGGGCCAGTTCAACCTGCCCGGCCTCGTCAAGATCGAGGAGGTCGCCTGGGACAAGCTGGACGCTGTCTTCTGCGCCCTGCCGCACGGCACCACGCAGGAGGTCATCGCCGGCCTGCCGCGCCACATCAAGGTGGTGGACCTGTCCGCCGACTTCCGCCTGTCCGATCCCGCCGAATACGCCACCTGGTACGGGCATGAGCACCGCGCCGTGGAGCTTCAGAAGGAGGTCGCCTACGGGCTGACCGAGTTCAACCGGCAGGGCGTGCGCAAGGCCCGCGTGATCGCCAACCCCGGCTGCTATCCCACCTGCTCGCTGCTGCCGCTGCTGCCGCTGCTGATGGACGAGATGATCGAGCCGGGCGGCATCGTGATCGACGCCAAGTCGGGCGTCTCCGGCGCCGGGCGCGACGCCAAGCAGCAGAACCTCTTCACCGAAGTGTCGGAGGGCTTCAACGCCTACGGCGTCGGCCACCACCGCCACATGCCGGAGATCGAGCAGGAGCTGCGGCTGGCCGCCGGGCGCCCGGTGACGGTCAGCTTCACCCCGCACCTCGTCCCGATGAACCGCGGCATGATGGCGACGATCTACGTACGCATGGCCGACGGGGTCACCGCCGACGACCTGCGCGCCACACTGACCGCGCGCTACGAGTCGGAGCCCTTCGTGAACGTCACGGCGGCGGGCATCGCCCCGGCAACCCGCCACGTCCGCGCCTCCAACCAGGCGCTGATCGGCGTCTTCCCCGACCGCACCCCGCGCGGCGCCATCATCGTCTCGGTCATCGACAATCTGGTGAAGGGCGCCTCCGGGCAGGCCATCCAGAACATGAACGTCATGTTCGGCCTGGGCGAGACGACTGGCCTCGAACAGGCCCCGCTGTTCCCGTGACCGAAGAGAAACAGCCCGAGGAAAAATTGCCTGCGATGTCCGGCCTCATCTTGCCCTTCCAGGGCACGCATCCGAAGATCGACCCCAGCGTCTACGTGGCGCCGACGGCCTCGGTCATCGGCGACGTGGAGATCGGGCCGGGCAGCAGCGTCTGGTTCGGCTGCACGATCCGTGGTGACGTGAACGAGATCCGAATCGGTGCGCGCACCAACATCCAGGACGGTACCGTGATTCACGTCGCTTCGGCGGGGCAGGGGACCTACATCGGCGACGACGTGTCGATCGGCCACATGGCCCTGTTGCACGCCTGCACGCTGGAGAACGGTTGCTTCATCGGCATGCAGGCTTGCGTCATGGACGGGGCTTACGTCGAGTCGGGTGCCATGGTGGCCGCCGGGGCGCTGGTGACCCCCGGGAAGCGTGTGGCCTCCGGGCAACTTTGGGCCGGAAGTCCCGCAAGACCCGTGCGTGCACTTACGGAAAAGGACACATCTTTCTTCCCGGTAAACATCCGGAACTACGTGCGGCTTGCTCAAATCTACAGAGAAGGCTAATACCTCTTTAGTGCGTCGCAGCACTGTGGCATACTAGCAACAGTGACACCGGCACGAAACGTGTAGGACTTCCGGAGGGTATGTTTGTACGTGGACAAACCCCACATGTTTCGCGTTTTGTCACGTTACATGCACGCGATATGTCCTATCGTTTGTGCGATTCGTCCTCCGCGAACCAAGCGGTAGGGAGTGTGTCTCTAAGGGAGTGGAGAAATGAACAGCTTCTTCCGCGCTACCATGGCCGTCGTGCCGGCCGCCGTCGTCGCTTTCGGCCTGACCGCCGGGGCTCAGGCCCAGAGCGCCGACACCGCCGAGTGGTGCAACCCGGTCATCGGCTGGAACGACACCCCGGTCCGCACGGCGGATGGCGGCTACGCCACCCACCAGGGCAGCTTCAAGTGCCCGCCGGCCGCCGCTCCGGCGGTTGCCCCGGCCCCGGCCGCCCGCGCCCAGACCGAATACCTCGTGTTCTTCGACTGGGATAAGGCCAACGTCACCCCGGCCGCCGATCGCGTGATCGGCGATGCGGCCGCTGCCATTGGCAAGGGCGCCAACGCCCGTGTCCATGTCGTCGGCCACACCGACACCTCGGGTTCGCCGGCCTACAACCAGCGTCTGTCGGTGCGTCGCGCCGAGGCGGTGAAGCAGGCCCTCGTCTCCAAGGGCATCGCCGCCGGCGCCATCACCACCGAGGGCAAGGGCGAGAGCCAGCTCCTGGTGCAGACCGGCCCGAACGTCCGCGAGCCGTCCAACCGTCGTGCGCAGATCCTGCCGCGCGGTGCGAACGCCCCGTCGTCGTAAGGCGCAGGCATCCCTTTCGGGATACGGAACCCCGGACCTCGGTCCGGGGTTTTCGCCGACAAAGGAAAAGGCCCCGGACTTCGGTCCGGGGCCTTTCTCTTTTGGCCGTCCCTTTCGGTCCGGCCATCCGGAGGGCGGGGACCGCCCTCCGGATTCGGGACATCAGACGATGCGCACCTTGGCGTAGGAGCCGGGGGCGTCTTCCAGAACGGGCAGGCCGCCCTTGGCCGGATCGCGCGCCGGGACCTTGCCTTCGGAGAAGGTGGAGACCCAGTTGTTCCACTCCGGCCACCAGGAGCCGGGGGTCTGCTCCGACGACGCCAGCCAGTCGTCGGACGCCTTCGGCAGCTTGGTGTTGGTCCAGTAGCAGTACTTGCCGGCGGCCGGCGGGTTCACCACGCCGGCGATGTGGCCGGAGGCCGCCAGCACGAACTTCACCGGGCCGGAGAAGAGGTGGGCGCCCATGTAGGTGGACTTCCACGGCGCGATGTGGTCCTCGCGGGCCGACAGGAAGAAGGACGGGGTCTTGACGTTGCGCAGGTCGATCGGCACGCCGCCAAGCGACACCCCACCCGGCTTCGCCAGAAGGTTCTTCTGGTACATGTTGCGCAGGTAGAAGCTGTGCATCGCCGCCGGCATGCGGGTCGAATCGCTGTTCCAGTAGAGCAGGTCGAACGGGAAGGGGTCCTTGCCGAGCAGGTAGTTGTTCACCACGAACGACCAGATCAGGTCGTTGGCGCGCAGCATGTTGAAGGTGGTCGCCATCTTCGAGCCGTCCAGGTAGCCCTGCTGGGCCATCTGGCTCTCGATCATGGTGAGCTGCTCCTCGTCGATGAAGACCGATAGCTCGCCGGCTTCCGTGAAGTCCAGCATGGTGGTGAAGAAGGTGGCCGACTTGATGCGGTCATCCTTCTTGGCGGCCATGTAGGACAGGGTGGAGGCCAGCAGCGTGCCGCCCAGGCAATAGCCGATGGCGTTCACGTCCTTCTCGCCGGTCACCTTCTCGATGGCGTCCAGCGCGGCCAGCACGCCTTCGAACATGTAGTCTTCGAAGCCCTTCTGGGCCAGCTTCTCGTCCGGGTTCACCCAGGACAGGACGAAGACGCTGTGGCCCTGGTCGACCGCCCACTTGATGAAGCTGTTCTTCTCGCGCAGATCCAGGATGTAGTACTTGTTGATCCAGGGCGGCACGATCATCAGCGGCCGCTTGTTCACCTCCGGCGTGGTCGGGGTGTACTGGATGAGCTGCATCAGATCGGTCTGGAAGACGACCTTGCCCGGGGTGACGGCGATGTTCTTGCCGACCTGGAAGGCGTCGTAATCGGTCATGGAGATGCGCAGCTCGCCCTTGCCGCGCTCCAGGTCCTTCAGCAGGTGCTCCAGGCCCTTGACGAGGTTCTCGCCGCCCGTCTCGATGGTCGTGCGCAGCACCTCCGGGTTCGTCATGACGAAGTTGGAGGGCGCCATCGCGTCGACGAACTGGCGGGTGTAGAAGTCGACCTTCTTGGCGGTGTGGTCGTCCAGCCCGTCCACCTCGTTGACCGTCGACTGCATCCACCGCGCCGACAGCAGGTAGGACTGCTTGATGAAGTCGAACAGGGTGTTCTCGTCCCAGGCCGAATCCTTGAAGCGGCGGTCGTCCTTGGCCGGGGCGATGACCGGCTGGGACTCCTGACCGAAGAAGCGCTGGGTGGTGCGCTGCCACAGGGTCAGGTAATCCTGCCACAGCGTCATCTGCGCCTTCATCAGCTTGGCCGGGTCGGCCATCATGCGCGTGGTCATCTCCAGGAACGCATGGCCGACGCCCATCGGGTCGGGGTTCTTCGCGCCGACGCCGTCCGAGGCCTGACGGGACAGGAATTCGGTGACCAGCCGCTGGCTCTGCTCGGCGATGCGGGTCATCGCCCGCGACATCTCCACCGGGTCGGGAAGCTTGACGTCAGGGGCCTGGTTTTCGGCCATTGGTGCGGTCCTTCTTCTTTAGGCGAGTTTTAGGCTTCAGGAGGGACGTTGTGCGGTTTATACAGTGCCTGCCGGAAGTCTGTTCGGTCGGAGTGCGTTCCGGTCCTGGCACCCCGGACAGCTTATGCCATGTCCGTTCGAGCCGGGGTCCGTCATACACCTCTCGTATGAAGATTTCATTTCGCCCACCACCGTTCAAGCGGCTGGATGGGTTCGGATGTGGGGTTTGCAGAATGGAAACGGGTATCCGACGCGGCGTGGTGGCGAAGGCGGGCCGGCTGGGGCCGGCGTTGTCCGTCCTGGTTGTTCTGGCTCTGCCGGCCTGCAGCGACCGCGTGCTCGACACCGGGCTGGTCGGCGCCGTGACCGGTCGCGACGTGCCCAGCCAGGAGTCGCCGGTGCGCGGCATGTCCGGCGAGAACCGGGAATACCCCAATCTCGGCACCGTCCCGCCGCGCCCCACCGATCTGCGGACGGAAGCGCAGCGCCAGCAGGACCTGGACCGACTGGCCCAGGACCGCGCGGCCGCCAAGAGCATGCTGCCGACCCCCATGGACGTTCCTCCGCCGCCGGACATCACGCCTGGACAGCCAAGCGCCGGGCCAAGCGCCGGGCCAAGCGTCGGGAAGCCCGTCACCGGAAAGCCCACCCCCTGAAAACCCGATTGAGGGCTGGGGTCTAGCAAAAGACGGGCGCCGCCAGTAATCCGTAAGTATACCTATGCGAAGCGTCCTTCGGCCTCTGGCGGCTTCCCTTTGACGGAAAGGGATGCACCGGTCTTCGTCCGGCCGATGCGCAGTTACGAAGGCGGTGGCGCGGACCACGGAGCACCCATTGCTGCTGCCAATTCGGCAAAACCTACGTCTTGCGGTGGCGGGTCCGCAACAGATTTTCAAACTGCGACTATTTGGCGCGTCCGCTTCGCTTCACGTCGCGCGAACGGGCGCCGCGCGGCCATGGCGCCGTGGCATGACCGCTCTGCGCCGCCCGCGGTTGCTGGAAATTATAAGGCGCCCTTACAATAAGGCATGCTTGATGAATCCCCCTTCGGAATGATCCTGATCGACTGCGCGCGGCTTCTGCGCGCGCGGTTCGACCGTGCCTTGGACGACGCCCGGCTCGGCCTCACGGCGGGGGAAGCGCGGGCTTTGGTTTATGTCTGCCGCCACCCCGGCTCGCGACAGTCGGTGCTGGCGACCCACATGTGGGTGGAGCCGATGACCCTGGTCGGATTCCTCGACCGGCTGGAGGCGCGCGGGCTGGTGGTTCGCGAGCCGGACCCGGCGGACCGCCGCGCCAAGATCGTCCGGCCGACCCCGCAGGCCGAGCCGCTGGCGCTCCAGATCCTGGAGGCCTTCCGCAACGAGCGCGAGTCGGCCATGGCCGACCTTTCGGCGGAGGAGATCGCCCTGCTCAAGGACATGCTGGGCCGCCTGCGCAACCGCATGATCGCCGACGACATGATCGCCGACAACCGCGGCGGGGCCGGCCAATGAGCCGTCCACCCGTGCAGACCGACGCGCCCGCCATGACGGAGACGCGGACGGCCGTCATCGGAACGCTGATCGTCACGCTGGGGCCGCTCAGCCTCGCGCTCTACACGCCGGCCCTGCCGATGCTGGTGGAGGCCTTCCAGACCACGCCGGCGGCGCTGAAGCTGACGCTTTCCGTCTATTTCTTCGGCTTCGCCTTCTCCCAGCTCGCCTGCGGGCCGCTGTCCGACGCCTACGGGCGGCGGCCGGTCGCCCTGGGCTTCTTCGTCACCTATGTGCTGGGCAGCGTGGTGGCGTCGCTGTCGGGCAGCATCGAATGGCTGCTGGTCGGGCGGGCGTTGCAGGGCATCGGGGCGGCGGCGGGCATCGCCATCTCCCGCGCCATCGTGCGCGACCAGTTCACCGGGCAGCGGTCGGCGCGCATCCTCAACCTGATCGGGCTGATGCTGGCCGTGGTGCCGGCGGTGGCGCCGACGCTGGGCGGGGTGATCCTGGGCACGGTGGGCTGGCACGCCATCTTCGTGGTGATGACGCTCTACGGCCTCGCCGTGCTGACCGTTTTCGCGCTGGGCACGGCGGAGACCAATCGGACGCGCGACCGTTCGGCGGCGCGGCCCGGCCCGGTGATCCGCAACTACCGCACCCTGCTGACCGACCGGCGCTTCATGCGGGCGGGGCTGGTGCTCGGCACGACGCTGGGCGGCCTCTACACCATGGCGGCGCTGCTGCCCTTCGTGATGATCGAGCGGGTGGGGCTGAGCCCGACCGTCTTCGGCTTCGCCATGCTGTTGCAGACCGGCTCCTACACGCTGGGGGCGACCCTGGCCGGGCGGCTGCTGCGCCGGGTGGACGCGATGCGGCTGATCCCCTACGGGCTGGCCTGCGTGGCGGTGGGCGGACTCGGCTACGCCCTGGCGCCGCTGACCGGCGAGCCGACCGTGGCGAGCGTGATGGGGCCGACCGCGATCTGGGCCTTTGGCATCGCCCTGGTCATGCCCGGAGCGACCAGCGACGCCCTGGCCGGCTTCCCCCGCATGGCCGGGGCGGCGTCGGCGCTGATCGGTTTCATGCAGATCGGCGGCGGGCTGGCCGGCACGGCGGTGGCCGCCCTGTTCGCCGATCCCTACACGGCGACCACGGCCATCATGCCGGGCCTCGCCGCGCTGTCGCTGCTGTCCTACGCGCTGCTGCGCGTGCCGGCACCCCGGCGCGGCCACCCGGCCAAGCCGGCCCGCCCGGAGGATCTGGAGGTCGCCGTGGACCCCGCCGCCCTGGTCGGCGCCGGCGGGGAGGAGATCGAGGAGGCGCTGCACCAGCGCGCAACGCGGCGGCGGGCCGAGCTTAAGCCCGGCCCGCGTACCCGAGACGGTCAATCAATCCCGAAATCGAAGTAGCTGTCGCCGTTGACCTGCGCAAAGGCGGTTCCGCGGACCTGGGAGCTGTAGAAAATCAAGGCATATTCGCCGGCCTTGAGGGGGGTGTTCACGGTTGCGGCGTAGAGCGTGTAGTTCTTCGGTGCCTTCGACTGATCGGGCAACAGGGCGACGGTGGTCGGAACAACGCGATCCTTGTTCACCCCTGTCGAATAGCTCATGTAGCCGCCGCCGACGATGACCTCGCGCGTTCCATTGTCCCGCGTGGCGAAGTCCGCAAGCGTGAAGTAGCTTTCGGGTTGGGCGTTGCTGGGGACGGCGAACAGAAACACGGGCTGCCGTCCGGCGAGCCGCAGCGTGGCGCGTGTGCCGCGCAGGACAGCGTACTGTCCCACCCCACCAAACCCCAGGGCGCGGACGGCGGTGCGCATTTGTGGCGTCAGGTACCGCATGGACCGCTGCTGCCCGTTGTCGAACAACACGACCTCTTCGGGGTTGAAGGGGCCCTTGACCTTGATTTCCGCAAAATTGATTTTCGCCGGTTCCGCAGCGACAGGCCCGTCAAGCGTGGTCGTCGGCCGCTTCTCATTGCAGCCGGCAAGGCTCAGGGCCAGCACGCCGGCCAATACGGAAGCCTGAAGAACTCTCCTGAACATAGCAAAATCCTCTCGTCGTTCCCACGCAGCGGGGCGCTTATGGTCGCGTAACGATTATCAGGGGTGGAAATCGTCTCGAACGATCCATCCTGGAGGAATTCCCATCGAAAAACCAAGGCTTTTCGGCGACGCGGCCCCGTCCTGGGGTGGGCATGGTCATGCGCGAGGGATCGGGGATCGCGGAATGGGCGCCAGTTCGCCAATCATCGGGCGACGCGAATTTTACCTCGCTTCTGCGGATGCGGGGCGGTAGATAAGTGGTCCCGGTCCGCAAATATGGGTTCGTGGCGCGGCCGGACAGGCTTCGGAGCGTCCATGAGCGATTCAGAATTCCACCGGATCAAGCGGCTTCCGCCCTACGTCTTCGCCGAAGTGAACGCCATGAAGGCGCGAGCCCGAGCTGCCGGCGAGGACATCATCGACCTCGGCATGGGCAACCCGGACCAGCCGACGCCCCAGCATATCGTCGATAAGCTGATCGAGGCCGTGCGCGATCCCAAGACGCACCGCTACTCGAACTCCCGCGGCATCCCCGGCCTGCGCAAGGCGCACGCGGCCTATTACAAGCGCCGCTTCAACGTGGACGTCGATCCGGAGTCGGAGTGCATCGTCACCATCGGGTCGAAGGAAGGCTTGGCCAACCTCGCCCAGGCGATCACCAGCCCCGGCGACATCATCCTGGTGCCGAACCCCAGCTACCCGATCCATCCCTTCGGCTTCATCCTGGCCGGCGCCTCGGTGCGTCATCTGCCGGTGGGGCAGGCCAACGGCACCTCCACCGACATCGACAGCTTCATGGTCATGCTGGAGCGCGCCGTGCGCCACAGCGTGCCGAAGCCGCTGGCGCTGGTGCTGAACTACCCGTCCAACCCGACGGCGGAGGTGGTGGGGCTCGACTTCTACCGCCCGATCGTCGAGTTCTGCCGCAAGCACGGCATCTACATCCTGTCGGATCTGGCCTACGCCGAGGTCTTCTTCGACGGCGACCCGCCCCCCTCGATCCTGGAGATCCCGGAGGCGCGCGAGATCGCGGTCGAGTTCACCTCGATGTCGAAGACCTATTCGATGGCCGGCTGGCGCATCGGCTTCGCCACCGGCAACAAGACGCTCATCACCGCGCTGGCCCGCATCAAGTCGTACCTGGATTACGGCGCCTTCACGCCGATCCAGGTTGCCGCGACCGCCGCGCTGAACGGCCCGCAGGACTGCGTGGAGCAGGTGCGCACCATGTACCGCCAGCGCCGCGACGTGATGATCGAGGGTCTGGCCTCGGCCGGCTGGACGGTGCCGAGCCCGTCGGCCTCGATGTTCGCCTGGGCGCCGATCCCCGAGCCCTTCGCCCATCTCGGCTCGCTGGAGTTCTCCAAGCTGCTGCTGCAGGAGGCCAAGGTCGCCGTGGCGCCGGGCATCGGCTTCGGCGAGTACGGCGACGGCCATGTCCGTCTGGCGCTGGTGGAGAACGTCCACCGCATCCGTCAGGCGACCCGCAACATCAAGGAGTTCTTCCGCTCCAACGCCGCCGGCGCGGCGGCGAGCAAGGACCCGGCGGCGCGCGCCGCCCTCCTCGATCCGGAGAAAGCGAAAGTCTGATGTCCGACTCCCACAAAACAGGCCCCCTGAAAATCGCCGTCGCGGGCCTGGGCACGGTCGGCGCGGGCGTTCTGAAGCTTCTGGAGCGGCAGGCCGATCTGATCGAGCAGCGCTGCGGCCGCCGCATCGAGGTGGTGGCGGTCAGCGCCCGCTCGCGCGGCAAGGACCGTGGCATCGACCTGTCGACGGTCGAATGGTACGACGATCCGGTGGCGCTCGCCGCCCATCCCGGCGTGGATGTGGTGGTCGAACTGATCGGCGGATCCGAGGGGCCGGCGAAGGAGACCGTCGAGCTGGCGCTGGAGCGGGGGCGCCATGTCGTCACCGCCAACAAGGCGCTGCTCGCCCATCACGGCACCGCGCTCGCGGCCAAGGCGGAGGCCGCCGGCCTCGCCATCGGCTTCGAGGCGGCGGTGGCCGGCGGCATCCCGATCATCAAGGGGCTGCGCGAGGGGCTGGCGGGCAACCGGGTGTCGGAGGTGCACGGCATCCTCAACGGCACTTGCAACTACATCCTGACCGAGATGCGCACCACCGGCCGCGACTTCGCGGACGTGCTGGCCGACGCGCAGAAGCTGGGCTACGCGGAAGCCGACCCGAGCTTCGACATCGACGGCGTGGACGCGGCGCACAAGCTGGCGATCCTGACCTCGGTGGCCTTCGGCACGCCGGTGGACTTCAAGAGCGTCCATGTCGAGGGCATCCGCCACGTCTCGGCGGTGGACTTCGACTACGCCGACGCGCTCGGCTACCGGATCAAGCTGCTGGGCATCGCCCGGCGCACCGACCACGGGATCGAGCAGCGCGTGCACCCCTGCATGGTGCCGAAGGCGGCGCCCATCGCGGCGGTGGACGGCGTGTTCAACGCCGTGATCGCCCAGGGCGACTTCGTGGACCGCGTGCTGTTCGTCGGCCGCGGCGCCGGCGAGGGGCCGACGGCCTCGGCCGTGGTCGCCGACCTGATCGACATCGCCCGCGGGCGCTCCACCCCCACCTTCGGCGTGCCGGCGGCCCAGCTTTCCGAGGCGCAGCCGTCGCCGATGGAGGCCCGCCGGGGGTCGTACTACGTACGCCTGATGGTCGTGGACCGTCCCGGCGTGATAGCGGATGTTGCGGCGGCGATGCGCGACCAGAACGTCTCCATGGAGCAGTTCCTGCAGCGCGGGCGCGCCCCCGGCGAAGCGGTGCCGGTGGTCCTGACCACCCATGACACCGAAGAGGCGGCCATGCAGCGCGCGCTTGCCACCATCGCCGACAAGGAGTCGGTGGTCGAGCCGCCGCGCATGATCCGCATCGAACAGTTTTGACCGAACCATAGAAGAACCGAGCATCGATTCGGGGGAGAACACCATGTCCGTTCATGTCGACCTGTCCGGTATGGACCGGAACCTGGCTCTGGAAGCCGTCCGCGTCACCGAGGCCGCCGCGCTGTCCGCGTCGCTGCTGATGGGCCGCGGTGACGAGAAGCTTGCCGACCAGGCCGCGGTCGACGCCATGCGCCAGGCGCTCAACACCCTCTACATCGACGGCACCGTCGTCATCGGCGAGGGCGAGCGCGACGAGGCGCCCATGCTCTACATCGGCGAGAAGGTCGGCGCCGGCATCGGCCGCGGGCCGAAGGTCGACATCGCGCTCGACCCGCTGGAAGGCACCACCATCTGCGCCACCGGCGGCCCGAACTCGCTGGCCGTCATCGCCATGGCGGACGAGGGCGGCTTCCTGAACGCGCCCGACGTCTACATGGACAAGATCGCCGTCGGCTCCGGCCTGCCGGAAGGCGTGGTCGATCTCGACGAGACGCCGGCCAACAACCTCAAGGCGCTGGCCAAGGCCAAGGGCACTGAGGTGCAGGAGCTGCTGGTCTGCATCCTGAACCGTCCGCGCCACGCCGAGCTGATCGCTCGCGTCCGTGAAGCCGGCGCGCGCATCATGCTGATCAACGACGGCGACGTGTCGGGCGTGATCGCCACCAGCCAGGCCGGCACCGGCGTGGACATGTATGTCGGCTCCGGCGGCGCGCCGGAAGGCGTGCTGGCCGCGGCTGCGCTGCGCTGCATCGGCGGCCAGTTCCAGGGCCGTCTGCTGTTCCGCAACGACGACGAGAAGGCCCGCGCCGCCCGCTGGGGCGTCAAGGACCTGAACAAGAAGTACAGCCTGACCGAGCTGGCCAGCGGCAACGTCATGTTCGCCGCGACCGGCGTGACCGACGGCGCCATGCTGCGCGGCGTCCGCCGTTTCCCCGGCGGCGCGACCACCCACTCGGTGATCATGCGCTCCAAGTCGGGCACCGTGCGCTACGTCGAGGCGCACCACAACCTGCAGCGCAAGCCGGCCATGGCCTGAGGCCAAGGCCGCAAGAAAAAGGGGCGCGCGGCCATTCACCGCGCGCCCCTTTCTTTTTGAGGATTTCTCCTTCTTCGGAGATTACAGGGCTTTCCGCCGCCGTCCCTCGGCGTCGGCGGCCTTCATAGCGGCCAGGACGCGCTGCGGGGTGATCTCGTGCGGCTCGTTGTGGATGGTCTCGCCCTCCGCGCAGGCCCGTTCCGCCGCCAGCAGGAGCCGCTCGTCCGACACATCGCCAAGGCCGATCTCGGCCAGGGTCGTCGGCAATCCCACCGCCTTGCAGAAGCCGTAGACCTCGTTCAGCACCGCCGGCGGCCGGTCGGTCAGGATCAGCAGCGTCAGCGTGCCGAAGGCGACCTTCTCGCCGTGCCAGTAATGGTGCGTTTCCTCCAGCGCGGTCAGGCCGTTGTGGACGGCGTGGGCCGCCGCCAGCCCGCCGCTCTCGAAGCCGAGCCCGCTCAGCAGCGTGTTGGCCTCGACGATGCGTTCCAGCGCCGGAGTGACCACGCCCTGCTCGCAGGCGGACTTGGCGAGCACGCCGTATTCCAGCAGCGTGTCGTAGCACAGCCGGGCCAGAGCGAAGGCGGTCATCGGGCCGACCCGTCCGGTCATGTTGCCGCCGCGCTTGATGCGGCAGTCCTCCGCCTCGAACCAGGTGGACAGGGCGTCGCCCATGCCGGAGACGAGGAAGCGCACCGGGGCGCCCGCGACCACGCCGGTGTCGACCAGCACGAGGTCCGGGTTGCGCGGCAGCACGAGGTAGCGTTTGAACGCCCCCTCCGGCGTGTAGATCACCGACAGGGCGCTGCATGGCGCGTCGGTGGAGGCCAGCGTCGGGACGATGGCGGTGCGCGCGTCCAGCGCGTGGGCGACCGCCTTGGCGGTGTCGAGCGCCTTGCCGCCACCGATGCCGGCCACGACGTCGGCGCCCATGGCGCGGGCGAGCGCGGTCAGCCGATCGATCTCCTCGTCGGAGCATTCGCCCCGGAATTCCTGGATGTTCAGGTCGACGCGCCCGGCGGCGGCGTCAATCAGCCGGCCCTTCAGCGTCTTCAGGACGAAGCTGTCGGTGACGGCCAGAACCGTCTTGCCCAGCCGGGCCAGATCCTCTCCCAGGCTGTCGAGGGCGCCGTTGCCCTGGACGTAGCGGGCCGGAAAGATCGCCGTGGTGATCATGGTTCCCTCCTCCGCGTGGTGATGGCGGCAGTGGAGCAGGACGCCTCTCCACCCGCAATGACCTGCCTCAAGTTGCGCTGCGGCAAGGGCGCCTGCCACCTTTGCGTACAAGCGCAGCGGCGACAGGTCCACCGGGAGAGCCCCATCCGCTGGCCCGGCTGTCCCCCATCTGCTATGGCTTCGGCCTTTCCGATCCGTGGCATTCTGGGCAGCATGACCGACACCGTCCCCCCCTTCCTGAACGTCGCCCATTCCCTGTCCGGCAAGCGCTGGCAGGCGCGGCCCTACGATGAGCGGCTGGCCTGGGGGCTGGCGCAGGGGCGGGGACTGCCGGAGATCGTCGGGCGGGTGCTCGCCGCCCGCGGGGTCACGGAGGAAGCGTGCGACGGCTTCCTGAACCCGACGCTGAAGGCGCTGCTTCCCGACCCCTCCCGCTTCAGGGATATGGACGCCGCGGCGGAGCGCATCGCCCGCGCGATCATGGACGGCGAGCCGGTGGCCGTCTTCGGCGACTACGACGTGGACGGCGCCACCTCCTCCGCTCTGATGCGACGCTTCTTCCGGGCGGTGGGGGCCGACCTGCGCATCTACGTGCCCGACCGCATGAAGGAGGGCTACGGCCCCAACGGCCCGGCGCTGCTGCGGCTGAAGGCTGAGGGCGTGCGGCTGGTGGTGACGGTGGATTGCGGAATCTCCGCCTTCGCGGCGCTGGAGGCGGCGGCGGAGGCCGGGCTGGACGTCGTGGTCCTTGACCATCACGCGGCGGAACCGCGCCTGCCGCCGGCCGTCGCCCTGGTCAACCCGAACCGGCTGGACGAGGACGGCGCCTACCGCACGCTGTGCGCGGCGGGGGTGACCTTCCTCGCCGTGGTGGCGGTGAACCGGGCGCTGCGCGGCGCCGGATTCTACGCGGGCCGCAACGAGCCGAACCTGATGGAGTGGCTCGACCTCGTGGCGCTGGGCACGGTGTGCGACGTGGTGCCCCTGACCGGGCTGAACCGGGCGCTGGTGGCGCAGGGGCTGAAGGTGATGGCGCGGCGCGCCAACCCCGGCCTGTCAGCCCTGTCCGACGTCGCCGGGGTCAAGGAGAAGCCGGACGCCTACCACGCTGGCTTCGTGCTCGGCCCGCGGGTCAACGCGGGCGGGCGGGTCGGCGCGTCGGACCTCGGGGCGCGGCTGCTCTCCACCGACGATCCCATGGAGGCGATGGAGCTGGCCCAGAAGCTGGAGGCCCACAACGCCGAGCGACGCGCGGTGGAGCAGGGCGTGCTGGCCGACGCCATGGCCCGGCTGGAGGAGCATGCCGACGAGTTGGCCGAGTTGGTCTTCGTGGCGGGGGAGGGCTGGCACCCCGGCGTGATCGGCATCGTCGCCAGCCGCCTGAAGGAGCGCTACAGTCGCCCCGCCTGCGTCATCGCGCTGGAGGAGGGGGCGGACGGCACGGTGATCGGCAAGGCCTCGGGCCGTTCGGTGCGTGGGGTCGATCTCGGGGCGGCGGTGATCGCGGCGCGGCAGGAAGGGCTGCTGATGGCCGGCGGCGGGCACCGCATGGCGGCCGGCTTCACCGTGGCCGGGAACAAGCTGGCCGACCTGCAGGCCTTCCTGACCGGCCGCGTCGCCGAACAGGTGGCTGCGGCCCCGCTGGTGCCGACTCTGGAGCTGGACGGCGCGCTGTCCGTGGGGGCGGCGAACACGTCCCTGGTGGACCGCCTGAACCAGCTCGGCCCCTTCGGCACCGGCAACGCGGAGCCGCGCTTCGCCGTCACCGACGCCCGTGTGGTGCGGGCCGACGTGGTCGGGGCGAATCACGTCCGCTGCATTCTCCAGGGCGGCGACGGCGCCCGGCTGAAGGCCATCGCCTTCCGCGCGCTGGAGAGCGAAATGGGAAAAGCCCTGCTGATGGGCCGCGGATCGCCCTTCCACATCGCCGGTGTCCTGCGCATCGACCGCTGGAACGGGGCGGAGGGAGTCCAGCTCCTGATCGACGACGCTGCACCCTCCCAAACCATGTGAATGCAAACAAATTCGTGGCGAAGAGGGTGCATGGGGGGCATACGCGAACGGGGTAGAAAGGAGTTGGAAAAAACGCTTGCGCTCGGCCCGTCATCCCATTAGTAATCCCGCCACGCCAACGACGTCCCCATCGTCTAGAGGCCTAGGACACCGCCCTTTCACGGCGGCGACAGGGGTTCGAATCCCCTTGGGGACGCCACCTTCTCACAGGTTGGCACCGGTTTCGAAAGCTCAGCCCTTGGCTGAGCTTTTGTCGTTTCGGGCGACATTTGTCCGGCACCTTTGCCGGTCCGGCAAGCGACCTGTTTGCCGCGCCGCTTGCGTCGGCTTCTCCCGCCCGCCGAAATAGCGCCAAGGGGCGGTTTCCAGGGGGACCTCCGTGGACTAACGTTCCTCACGCCCTTCAAAGAGGCCACGGGTACGGGAGACATCCATGACCATTCCGACGACACGCCTTCCTTCGGGAACCGCCGTTCCGGTGCTCGGCCAAGGCACCTGGTACATGGGCGAGGACAGCCGCGACCGCGCGCGGGAGGCGGCGGCGCTGCGGGTCGGCCTCGACCTCGGCATGACGCTGATCGATACGGCGGAGATGTACGCCGACGGCGGGGCGGAGGAGGTGGTCGGCGAGGCCATCGCCGGGCGCCGCGACGAGGTGTTCCTGGTCAGCAAGGTGCTGCCGATGAACGCCAGCCGCCGCGGCACCGTTGCGGCCTGCGAGCGCAGCCTGAAGCGCCTGCGCACCGACCGCATCGACCTCTATCTGCTGCACTGGCGCGGCAGCCACGACTTCTCCGAGACGATCGCGGCCTTCGACGCGCTGATGCGCGACGGCAAGATCGGCCGATGGGGCGTCAGCAACCTGGATCTCCAGGACATGGAGGAACTGGTCGGCACGCCGGGCGGGGAGGGGGTGCAGACCAACCAGCTCCTCTACAACCTGACCCGCCGCGGCATCGAGTACGACCTGCAGCCCTGGTGCCGGGGGCGGGGCATCCCGATCATGGCCTATTCGCCCATCGAGCAGGGCCGGATGCTGCGCCACCCGGAGCTTCGCCGCGTCGCCGACCGGCATGGCGTGACGCCGGCCCAGGTCGGGCTGGCTTGGCTGCTCCGCCAGGACGGGGTGATCGCCATCCCCAAGGCGTCAGACCCCGCCCATGTCCGCGACAACCGGGCCGCCGCCGACCTGCGGCTCGACGAACAGGACCTCGCGGACCTCGACCGCGCCTTTCCGCCGCCGCGCGGACCGCGCCCGTTGGAGATGCTGTAACGGAGCTTCGTCAGCGCGGCGAAGCGCCGCGCTTGCGGTGGCGGACTCGATTTCCCTGGCCGAACGGCCTATTTATGCTGCATTGCGGAATCAGGCGTGCCTGGTTCCGTCTGTGGCTCATCCGGGAATCGAAGCATGCTCGCCATCGTTCTTCTGTCCATGCTGCTGTCGGGCTTCGCCATCGTCGTGGCGCGGATCCTGACCGCCGAGGTCGCCACCGCCGGTATGCCGGTCCGCGATCCCTGGTCGCCCCGGCATCTCCGCCGGGTGAAGAAGGCGCGCAAGGCGCAGGAGGAGATCGAGGGCGGCCCGTCCTGGGCGTCCTTCCCGCGCGGGCTCTGACCTTTTCCCAAAAACCTTTCCCCACAAGCAAATCGGGCCGGGAAATCTCCCGGCCCGATCGCGTTCGGGTGCTGATGGTGCGTCCGGTGCCTTACTGGGCCGGCTCCGCCGCCAGCTTCGAGGCCGGGAGGCTCTCGTTGATCTGGCGGGCGCGCATCGGCTTCAGGACGAAGATGGCCAGCAGGGCGGCGATGCCGTTCACCGCGGCGGCGAAGAAGAACACCGCCTGCCAGCTGCCGGTCGAGGCGACCGCCACGTTGGCGAAGGGAACGACCAGCGACGCGGTGCCCTTGGCGGTGTACAGCAGGCCGGCGTTGGTGGTGGCGAACTTCGAGCCGAAGGAGTCGCCGCACAGCGCCGGGAACAGGCTGTAGATCTCACCCCAGGCGAAGAACACCAGACCCGTCAGGATCACGAAGGCGACGGGGTTGTGGCCCCACTGGTTCAGCGCCAGGATGCCGACGCACTCCAGGGCGAAGGCGATGAACATCGTGTTCTCGCGGCCGATGTGGTCGGACACCCAGCCGAAAAACGGGCGGGTGACGCCGTTCAGCACGCGGTCGATCGACAGGGCGAAGGTCAGCGCCGGCAGGGTCAGGCCCATGATGCTGACGGGGACGCCGTCCAGGTGGAAGTCCTTGGCGATCGGGCCGAGCTGGGCAGTCGCCATCAGGCCGCCCGCCGCCACCATCACGAACATGGCGTACATGACCCAGAAGACCGGGGTCTTCAGCATCTGGACCGGGGTGTAGCTCTCGCGGGTCTGCGACACCGACGAGCGGGAAACCTCCGGAACCTGACCCTTCTTCGGCGACGCCAGGAACCACGCCAGCGCGAGGATCACCGCGCCCTGGCCGATGCCGAAGGTCATGAAGGTGGCTTCATAGCCCGAGGAGTGGATCATGTTGGCGATGGGAACGACCGTGAGGGCCGAGCCGGCGCCGAACCCGGCGGCGGTCAGGCCGGCGGCGAGGCCGCGGCGGTCGGGGAACCACTTCAGCGCGTTGCCCACGCAGGTGCCATAGACGCCGCCGGCGCCGATGCCGCCCAGCGCCGCGCCCAGATAGAGCATGGCGAGCGAGTCGGCCACCGAGTTGACCGCCCAGGCCGCGGCGCAGAACACGCCGCCGATGAGGACGACGATGCGCGGGCCGAACTTGTCGACGAACCAGCCTTCGACGGGAACCAGCCAGGTTTCCATGACGACGAAGATGGTGAAGGCCACCTGGATGGCCGCACGGCCCCAGCCATGCTTCTGGTCGATGGGCTCGACGAACAGAGTCCAGCCATACTGCAGGTTCGCGATCATCGACATGCAGATGACGCCGATGACGAGCTGGAACCAGCGGCCACCGAGGGGCCCCTTCGGGGCCTCCGTGAGGGCTTGGTGCATTTCTCTCCTCCTAGAAGCGATCTCTTTGCGAAGCGGTCTTTTGCTTTTTTGAGTCGGGTTGTTTTTGTTTTTTGACCGGAGGTGTCCCCGTGGTGTGCCGGGTCGTCTCCATCGCCTTGGCCTGACCGTGGAACCGGCCGCTTGGTGTGGGCGGCTTGAGCTCACGGGATGAGCGTTTTTGGCATTAGAGATATGGTATGCCAGATACAGTTTCCGGCGCAAGCTGTTTGTCAGCGTAACAAACAGACCTGGCTCTAGCGGGATGGCCTACCACCTTCGAACGCGTTGATGGCCCTTGTTTGATTGGGGATTCTGTCGTTCGGACGGCGGTGGTGCTGACGGTTTGCCAGCAAAGCGATTTGGCCCATTCTGGTATCTGGTATACATATAAGGCAAGAGCGGGTGTCGACTCGGGGTGGCATGCGCTTCCGCACCGTCGCGCGGTCGACCCGCTTCACATCATCGGTACAGGGGAGGAGAGGACTCGATGACCACCGCCATTTTCACCCATCCGGACTTTCTGGCGCATGACACCGGCCCGGGACATCCGGAGCGTCCCGAGCGAATCGCCGTGGTGTGGGAGGTTCTGGACCGCGACGAGTTCCGCGCTCTGCCCCGCTTCGAGGCCCCTGAGGCGGAGGTCGAGCAACTGCGCTGGGTGCATGACCCGGCCTATGTGGCCGCCGTGCTGAACGCGGTCCCGGACAGCGGCCATGCCCGGCTGGACGCCGACACCGTGCTGTCCCCCACCTCGCGCTCGGCGATCCTGCGGGCCGCCGGAGCGGTGTGCGCGGCGGTGGACGCGGTGCTGGACGGGACGGCGAAGAACGCCTTCTGCGCCGTCCGCCCCTGCGGCCATCACGCCGAGCCGGCGCGCGCCATGGGCTTCTGCGTCTTCAACAACGTGGCGGTCGGTGCCGAGCACGCCCGCAAGCGGCGCGGCCTGACCCGCGTGGCCGTGGTCGATTACGACGTGCACCACGGCAACGGCACCCAGGCGATGTTCTGGGACGACGCCGACCTGTTCTTCGCCTCGACCCACCAGTCGCCGCTCTATCCCGGCACCGGCTCGATGAGCGAGACCGGAGTCGCCGACAACATCGTCAACGCACCGCTGCCGCCCCACTCCGGGACGGTGGAGTTCCGCCAGGCCATGGAGCGTCGCATCCTCCCCGCGCTGGAGGAGTTCCAGCCGGAGCTGATCCTGATCTCCGCCGGATTCGACGCCCACGCCCGCGACCCGCTGGCGTCGCTGAACTTCACCGGCCCGGATTTCGAATGGGCGACGCGCAAGCTGGTCGAGGCGGCGGACCGGCTGTGCGACGGCCGCGTCGTGACGGTGCTGGAGGGCGGCTACGACATGGTGGGGCTCGCGGAGGGGTGCGCCGCCCATCTCCAGGCTCTGGTGCGCGCCTGACCAAGGCTCGGACGGCAATTCCCAGGCAATTTCGAGGGGCTTTGCGCAGCTGCGTCATAACGTCGGTTGCTTCCTGCACGGATTATCTGGTATACCAAATACCAGAGAGACGAACAGAGTCCCTCGAACACCAAAAAAACGGGAGTTACGCACGATGGACCAGCGGATCGCCGAACAGAACGCCGCTCAGAACGCTTCGGGCCAGCCCACCATCGAGATCACCCTGGCGAAGACCGACGCCGACATCGCCGACAGCTACGCGGTGGTGAAGGAACTGCGCACCCACATGACCGACGCCGACGCCTACGCCGCCCAGATCCGCCGCCAGATGGAGGACGGCTACACCATGGCGCTCCTGCGCATCGACGGCGAGGTGGCCGGCTGCGGTGGCTTCCGCGTTCACGAGACGCTGTCGCGCGGTCGCTATATGTATGTTGAGGATCTCGTCACCTCGCCGAAGCATCGCTCCTTTGGCCTGGGTGACAAGCTGTTCGACTGGCTGGCCGGTCAGGCCCGCGAAAAGGGCTGCGCCCAGATGGAAATCATCTCTGGCGTCCAGCGCGGCGACGCGCATCGCTTCTATCACCGCAAGCGCATGACGGTTAAGGCCTTCCAGCTCGTCCTGCCACTCACCTGATCCCACGCACCGGATGGACCCGCGAACCGGGCGTCCGGACGGGCCGGGCGTCCGGTTTTCCATGCGCGAATTTTCGTCGGAAAACCCAGGATTCTCGCCCGATTCCGGATCATGCCCCTCCCTCGACAGGGTCTATTTTGCCAGTTGACATCTGGTATCTGGTATACCAAACTCCGTATTTGTTCGGTGTGCTGATTGATTGGGGTTACTGCAAAGGCTGCGCGGCGCGCGGCCGATAATTGGGGGAGAGGAAACGGGTTATGAAGATCTGCATCTTTGGGTCCGGGGCCATCGGCGGGTATCTGGGTGTGCGTCTCCACCAGGCCGGCGCGGATGTCAGCCTCGTGGCGCGCGGCGCCCATCTCACGGCCATGCGTGAGAACGGCGTGAAGCTGATCGTCGGAGAGGAAGAAACGGTCGTCCACCCCCGCTGCACCGACAACGCGGCGGAACTCGGCCCGCAGGACTACGTCATCATCGGTCTCAAGGCCCACTCCGTTCCCAGCGTCGTCAACGCCATTCAGCCGCTGCTCGGCAAGGACACCGCCGTGGTCACCGCGGTCAACGGCATCCCCTACTGGTACTTCTACAAGAACGGCGGCGAGTTCGAAGGCCGCGTGCTCGACACCGTCGATCCCGGCGGCATCCAGTGGAACGGCCTGAGCCCGGAGCGCGCCATCGGCTGCGTCGTCTACCCCGCGACCGAAGTCGTCGAACCCGGCGTCATTCAGCACATCTACGGTGACAAGTTCTCGCTGGGAGAGCCGGACGGCAGCCAGTCCGACCGCGTGAAGAAGCTCAGCGCGGCGATGGAAGCCGGCGGCCTGCGCGCCCCGGTACTCGACCGCATCCGCGACGAGATCTGGCTGAAGCTGTGGGGCAACCTCTGCTTCAACCCGATCAGCGCGCTCACCCACGCCACGCTGGACGTCATCTGCTCCGATCCGGAGACCCGCGCCGTCGCCAAGTCGATGATGCTGGAGGCCAAGGAGATCGGCGATCGTCTGGGCGTGCATTTCCGGGTGGATGTCGAACGCCGCATCAACGGCGCCGGCGCCGTTGGCGCGCACAAGACCTCCATGCTCCAGGATCTGGAGCGTGGTCGTCCGATGGAGATCGATGCCCTGCTGTCGGTGGTCCAGGAGATGGGCCGCATGGTCGGCGTGGCGACCCCGACCATCGACGTGGTCCTCGCGCTGGTCCGCCAGCGCGGCGAGATCGCCGACTGCTACACCCGCCCGCAGCGGGCGTCGTCCGAGGCCGCACCCGCGGTCGCCGCCCAGTAGGGCGGACACCGTCCGGCCCCGCACACAGAAACCAACGCCCCCAACGACGCAGAGAAGCAACGCCGAGGGGCCGGACCATCGCTTCACAGGAGGAGCGTCATGAGGGTTGAAGACATTCTCCGCCGGAAGGGGACGCGCATCGGCACGGTGCGCATCAACGAGACCGTGGAAACGGCGTTGCGTCTTCTGAAGGCGGAAAACACCGGCGCGCTGGTGGTCAAGGACGTCTGCCGGACCGAGGGCAACACCGTCGTCGGGGTAATCTCCGAACGCGACATCGTGCGCAGCCTGACCGACCGCGGGCCGGGCATCCTGTCCCTGCCGGTCACGGCGGTGATGAGCCATCATCCCGTTTGCTGCGCGCCGGGCGATTCCGTCCGTCACGTGCTCCAGCTGATGGACGAGCACACCATCCGCCACATTCCCGTTCTGGACGGCGCCTCGCTGGTCGGCGTGGTCAGCGTGCGCGATCTCATCAAGGCGCAGCTCGACGCCGCCCCGCCGGACGCCGAGATCGTCAGCTATCCCGTCGCCGCGGCCCAGTGACGGCGGCCCAGTGACGGACGACGTGCCCTGGGCCGTCGTGTCCGGGGCAGCCTTCCCATGACGGCGGCGGTGCTCCGGAGGCGGTCACCCGCATCCATCCCGGGTGACCGCTCCGCCGCCCTGCGGGACTGACGCCGGACCACGCCCCGTCGCGGGCCGGCACCGACATCATTCGAGAATTTGACCGGCGGGCCGCCCGCCGAGGCCGCCCGCCGTCGAGGCCGGAGCGCTGACGCCTCGTCCTGCCGATTGCTTTGGGAGGCAATCAACAACCATGAAAATCGCCATACCCAGGGAGCGGCGCGCGGGCGAGAATCGCGTCGCG
>NZ_QLKQ01000042.1 GCF_003349955.1 Azospirillum brasilense | reverse complement strand
TGCCGCCGTCGCGCTTCTCAGCGCCCCCGGCGTCGTGGGAGCCGGGTTATAGGCGCCTCGGCCAAACCCGGCAAGAGCTTTTTTCATCGCTCCGCATTTTTTCGGAAAGCGGCCCTATTCGGATCAGGCGCGGAGGGAAACGGCCCGTCGGCGAGAGGACGGCTGGGGCGCGAAGCCATCGTGCAGGAAGCGTTCGAGTTCGATCTCTTGGGCGCTCTTCGGCACCTGATCGATCGGACGAACATCGCAGCGCCCGTTCGCAGCGACCACGCGAAGAAGCATGGCGGCGGCGTATCGCGGATTCTGGCGGTTGCTCATCCCAATCACTTCCCTTGTCATCAGGGTGCGGACCCGCAAAGGGTCGACACCACAATCTTGATTTTAATTGATTGTGATGTTTTTGCCATAGCTTTTCGCTCGTCCGCCGAAAGAAAGTGACGAGGGCACTAAGCAATGGAAATTGTTGGAAAAACCATGCCTCAGGATAAATCCGGGGGGTGTGAGAAAAAGAAGACGGGACATTTCCAGGCCGCTTGCGGTGGATTTTATTCGAATGCAAACGACCTTTTGCCCGCCCTATCACTCCCGGAGCGGCATGACAGCATGCTTGGACGCGCGGCACGAAGCCGCAGGTTGGTGGCAACACCGGCCACGCCGGCGCAGAAGGCCGCACCGGACGCCCCGCTGCGGCACATCTCGCTTGAGAAAGGGGGAAGCGCCACCCGAGGCGTTCCCCTCCCCTCTTGAATGGATCAGACCGGAAGCTGGCGCATCGCGGCCACGGCGGTCATCACGCCGCGGATCTCCGCCAGACCGCGCAGACGCCCGATCGCCGGATAGCCGGGGTGGGTCTTCTTGCCCACGTCGTCCAGCAGCTCGTGCCCGTGGTCAGGGCGGAAGGGGATGCGCCAGTTCGGATTGCCGGCGTCCTTGCGGCGCTTCTGCTCCTCCAGGAGCGTGGTGACGACCGACACCATGTCGACATCGCCGCCCAGATGCTCGGCTTCCTGGAAGGAGCCGTCGGGGTCCTTCTTCACGTTGCGCAGATGGGCGAAGGTGACCTTCGGGGCGAAGCGCTTGATCATCGCCGGCACGTCGTTCTTCGCCCCGGCGCCGAGCGAGCCGGTGCAGAAGGTGATGCCGTTGGCCTCGGAATCGATGACGTTGACGATGAAGTCCAGGTCATCCTCGTTGCTGACGATGCGCGGCAGGCCCATCAGCGGACGGGGCGGGTCGTCGGGGTGGATGCACATGCGGATGCCCACCTCTTCCGCGGTCGGGATCACCTCGCGCAGGAAATTGGCCAGCGTCTCGCGCAGCGCGCCGTGGCTCATGTCCTTGTAGCGGTCGAGCATCTTGCGAAGGCCCGGGATGTCGTAGCGGTCGAAGGCGCCCGGCAGACCGGCCATGATGTTGGCGAGCAGCGTCTTCTTGTCGTCCTCCGACGCCTTGTCGAACCAGGCGCGGGCGCGCGCCAGCACCTCCGGCGAATGATCGTCCTCGGCGCCCGGACGTTCCAGCATGAAGACGTCGAAGGCGGCGTGCTCGAAGGCGTTGAAGCGCAGCGAGGTGCCGCCGCCCGGCACCGGAGCGGCGAGGTCGGTGCGGGTCCAGTCGAGGATCGGCATGAAGTTGTAGCAGACCGTCGTCACCCCGCAGGCCGCGAGGTTGCGCAGCGACTGGCGGTAGTTGTCAAACAGCGGGGTCAGGTCACCCTCGCCGATCTTGATGGACTCATGGATCGGCAGGCTTTCCACCACGCTCCAGCGCAGGCCGAGCGAGGGGTCGGCGGCGATCATCGCCTTGCGCTCCTCGATCTCCTCGACCGACCAGACCACGCCGTAGGGGATCTGGTGCAGGGCGGTGACGATGCCGGTGGCGCCGGTCTGACGGATGTGGTTGAGCCGGATCACATCGTCCGGGCCGAACCAACGCCAAGTCTGTTCCATGGTCTGCTCCTTAGAAGAAGAGTGCTGCGCCGATTTCGGCGTGTCTCGATGGGGTGTGTGGGGTGGAGCGGCTCAGCCCGCCGCCGGCGCGACCGATTGCACGACGGCGCGGGCGCCCTCGGCGTAGAGGCGACGCAGCGCGTCGGTCACGGCGGCGGTGAAGCGCGGGTCGCGCGGCAGGTCGTCGCCGAAGACGGCGGTCAGCCCGAACAGGGCGGGCGCCAGACGGTCGGCGTGCGGCCCCGCTTCCGCCGCCAGTTCGGTAAGCTTGGCGGCCATGGGGTCGCGCACGTCGATGGGGCGGCCGGCCTCATCTGTGCCGGAGACGTAGCGCATCCAGGCCGCCACCCCCAGCGCCAGCCGGTCGATCGGCGCCCCGGCGGCCAGCCGGTCGCGGATGGTGCCGAGCAGCCGCTGCGGCAGCTTCTGCGTGCCGTCCATGGCGATCTGCCAAGTGCGATGGCGCAGGGCGGGATTGCGGAAGCGCTCGATCAGCGCGTCCTTGTAATGGCCGAGGTCGGCACCGGGCGGCATGTGCAGCGTCGGGCCGGCCTCCTCGTCCATCAGGCCGCGGATCAGCCGGGCGAAGGCCGGGTCGGCCATGGTGTCCGACACCGTCTCGTAGCCGGCGAGGTAACCGAGATAGGCGAGCGTGGAGTGGCTGCCGTTCAGCAGGCGCAGCTTCATCGTCTCATAGGGATGGACGTCGGGGACCAGCTCCGCGCCCTCCAGCTCCCAGGCAGGGCGCCCGGTGGGGAAGCGGTCCTCGATCACCCACTGGCTGAACGGCTCGGTCACCACCGGCCAGGAGTCGCGCAGACCCAGCCCGTCCGACACGCGGTCGCGGTCGGCGTCGGTGGTGGCCGGCACGATGCGGTCCACCATGCTGTTCGGGCAGGCGACGTTCCCAGCAAACCATGTCCCCAGAGCGGGGTCGCGCAGCTCGGCGTAGCGGCGCAGCAGGCCCGCGGCGGTGTCGCCGTTGCTCGGCAGGTTGTCGCAGCTCAGCACCGTGAAGGGCTCGACCCCGGCGGCGCGGCGGCGGATCAGAGCCTCCACCAGGAAGCCGGGCACGCTGCGCGGGCTTTCCGGGTTGGCGAGGTCGTGGACGATGTCCGGATGGGCCTCGTTCAGCGCGCCGGTCGCCGGGTCGTGGCAATAGCCCTTCTCGGTCACGGTCAGGGTGACGATGCGGACGGAGGGGCGGGTCAGCAGGTCCAGCACCGCGGCGGGGTTCTCCGGAGCGACCAGCAGCTGGGTGACCGAGCCGATCACCCGCAGCCGCTCGCCGGCGGCGTCGCGCACCGCGACGGTGTAGAGGCCGCCCTGCGGCTCCAGCGCGTCGCGCGTGTCGGGGCTGCGCAGGCTGACCCCGGCGATCCCCCAGGGACCGAAGGACCGGGCCAGGGCGGCGTCGGTGTAGACGGCCTGATGGGCGCGGTGGAAGGCGCCGATGCCCAGATGGACGATTCCGGTGGTCAGCGCGGCACGGTCATAGCCGGGACGCTGCACGCCGGGGCGCATGGAGGGCAGCGTGTCGGGGCTCAGGCGCATGGAACACTCCGCATAAGGGCTTTACGTCTCGAAGAAGTGGCTGTTGGTTCGGGCGATCTCGTCCACCGCCGCGAAGACGGTGCGCAGATGGGCGCGCATGGCCTCCTCCGCCCCGTCGGGGTCGCGGGCGGCGACGCGGTCCACGATGCTCTGGTGCTCGCCGACGATCTTGGCCGCCCAGCCTTCGCTGTGCAGCGACAGGAAGCGCACGCGGTCGAGCTGCGCCTTGACGGCGACCAGCAGGTCCCACACCGCCGGACGCCCGGCGATGCGCGCCAGCTCGGCGTGGGTGGCCTCGTCCAGGGCGAAGAACTCGGAATGGCGGTCGGGGGACATCACCGCGCGGTGCGAGTCGAGAAGCCGGGTGAGCGAGGCGACGTCCGCCGCCTCCGCCCGTTCGGCGGCCAGACGCACGGTCCGGCATTCCAGGGTCTCGCGGATGAACTGGCTGTCGGACACCGCGGAGAGCTGGATCGGCGCCACGAAGGTGCCGACCTGCGGCACGATGCGCAGGAACCCCTCGTCGGCCAGCCGGCGGAAGGCCTCGCGCACCGGGGTGCGGCTGACGCCGTAGCGGGCGGCCACCCGGGTCTCCGAAATCCCCTCGCCGGGGCGGATCTCCCCCGACAGCACGGCGGCGCGCAGAGCGTCGTAGACCCCGTGCAGGCGGGGGCCGCGGATGTCGGTGGGGGTGGATGAGGTCGGCGAGTCGGTCATGGCGTCCATCGCGGCAACTTGCATACTAGTATGCCATTGCGAACGGAGGCTGGCAAGGGGGGTTCAGAAGGGGCGGAGCGCTACGGTGGGGCAATAAGAACTGAACGCAGGAGATACAATAGAACCTATGATAATTAATGGCAGTAGAAGTGAAATTGGCAGCATCATAAAATACGATTCACAACTATGAACCACCCCGAAGCAGACATGCCCAAGGCACTCAAATTTGGTCGACTAGCAGTTCCTAAAGGAGCTTACGAAGGGCGCGGATATCAGTCTCGAGATGCACGCCATAGCGAGTGTGCAGGCGGGCTTGACGAGCCAAGCTTGTGAACTGCTGCTCGGCAACGACGATGTCGGCGTAGGGAAGAACGGTACAAAATGTGCGCATGTCGCGCATGTCATTCAAAGTGACCGCACGCTCCTGCGCTTCAAGCTTCAGGGTGATCTCTCGCTCAATATAGAATGTTGGCGTATCGCGGATCACAGCCCGAAGAGTGGCACCCCCCTTGTCCCCAAGACACGTCCAGGGGAGGCCCAGGCTCCTGGCGATTGAAAGGATCTCGTCCTGCTGATCGATCGCCATGATTGCGCTATAAAGCCGGCGGCGCATCGAAATATTCTCACTTCTATGGCGCGCCCTGCGATCTTCGATGCGGACACGGAGATCCTCGCAACCCTCGGTAAAGCGACGAATCGCTTCCATACGCACGAACTCTGGCGTTTCCATAAGATAATTGAAAAGCGCCTCCTTCGGATGAGCCTTTATCCAGCTTAATGCCTTAGGAAATTCCCCCATCCCAAGACGCGGGTCATCAGCCTCGGTGGTAGCCTCTAGGAAAATGTCGGACAGAAACCAGAATGGATCGGGTTCTGACCTAGCAAGGCCGTAGAGTTCTGAAAGTACGCGCCCCACCTCGGTCTTCAATCGCTGACGATAGCCCCGAAAAACTTTTGATTCACTCAGAGCAGCCTGCGTGTATGCCAAGTGTAACCGTTGGTTATGACGATTGACTTTGTGTGTCTCGAAGATATTGGACGAAGTTAACGGAAGAATGATCTCGCCCGCGGCAACTTTCGAACAAAGCAACTCCAGAATGTCCCGAATCTCCGGATTGTCGGCCGGTGCGGTTGCAGCCCGCGCTAGGTCAATCCACTTGTTCTGATCCAAATAGAGGACCGTAGAGGCCCGGCCGTCGGAGCGGAGCGGGCGTAAGCATGAAAGGGCCGAATTGAGCATTAACAGGCTCCCTCTGCGCAGGCGACCTACACGGCATGGATCTGAATAAAATTGTAAACACTCCCATCGCTGATTAGAATATATTTGTTGATTCTCACCTGAATGCCGCCTGAGAGCGCTAGCAGATTAGTGCCCACATCTCCTCTACTAATTAAAGCTTGGAACTCAGTCATTTGGCAGAAAGCGCCTTTTTCATTCGCGTATAGCACCCACAAATCTCTCGCCGCGCCCATCCCCACCCCCGGAAAAATGTTCGCCCCGCCCTCAAAATCAGGCTTGCGCGCCACGCTGATATATTAATATGCTCTTCCTCAAGGAACAGCACGGAACGGCTCCGCATGGGGCACGGGCCGGCACTTGGGGAGGACTGCAATGGCTTCGACCTCCAGGCGCGCCCTGGACGCTCAACCGCCCGGAACCACTCCGGGGGCCGTGCCCGGCAAGGCGCTTGGAACCGCGAAGGAACCGCGCCTGTCCGCCCGCGCGACGGCCACCGCGGAGATCTACCGGTCGTTGCGCGGGGACATCGTCGCCATGCGGCGCAAGCCGGGGGAGCCCATTGTGGAGAAGCACGTTGCGGAGTCCTTCGGCGTCAGCCGCACCCCGGTGCGTGAGGCCCTGCTGCGGCTGGCCGACGACGGGCTGGTCGAAATCTTCCCGCAGTCCGGCACCTTCGTTGCCCGCATCCCGGTCGACGCCCTTCCCGAAGCGGTGGTGATCCGCACCTCGCTGGAATGCACCGCGGTCCGCTACGCCGCCGTCCGCGCCGCGCGCAGTCAGATCGCAGCGCTGCGGGCCAACATCCTGCTCCAGCAGGAGACGATGGCGGCGGGCGATCTCGACGGTTTCCACGAGGCCGACGAGGCGTTCCACAGCCTGATTTCCGAAATCGCCGGCTTCCCCGGCCTGTGGAACATGGCCCAGCAGGTGAAGATGCAGGTGGACCGCTACCGCCGCCTGACCCTGCCGGAGCCCGGCCGCATCCCGCATGTGCTGGCCGAGCACAGCGGCATCGTCGACGCCATCGCCGCGCGCGACCCGGCCGAGGCAGAGCGGCTGATGACGATCCATCTCGGCGCCCTGCTGGAGTCCGTCCCGAACACCCAGGGGGCCAACCCCTTCTTCTTCTCCGGCGCGCAGCCGGACAGCCCGCCGAAGACCCCGCCGAAGACGAAGACAGAAAGGACCCCGTCATGACCAACCCCTTCGACCTCTCCGGCAAGACCGCCCTGGTCACCGGCGGCAACGGCGGCATCGGGCAGGCCATCGCGGTCGCCCTGGCGCGGGCCGGCGCCGACATCGCGGTCGCCGGGCGCACCCCGCCGGACGAGACGCGCGCCCTGGTCGAGGGACTGGGCCGCCGCTTCGCCGCGATCCCCGCCGACCTGTCGAGCGTCGCCCCGATCCCCACGGTGATGGAGGAGACGGTGGGCACGCTTGGCGGGCTGGACATCCTGGTCAACAACGCCGGGCTGATCCGCCGCGACGACCCGCTGGACTTCACCGAGGCCGACTGGGACGCCGTCCTGGACGTGAACCTGAAGTCGGTCTTCTTCCTCTGCCAGGCCTTCGGGCGCTACGCGCTGGGCAACGGGCGGAAGGGCAAGATCATCAACATCGCCTCCATGCTGTCCTTCCAGGGCGGCATCCGCGTGCCTTCCTACGCGGCGTCGAAGAGCGGCATCGCCGGGATCACCCGGCTGCTCGCCAACGAATGGGCGAGCAAGGGCATCAACGTGAACGCCATCGCGCCGGGCTACGTCGCGACCAGCGTCACCAGCGCGCTGCGCGCCGACGAGCGCCGCAACGCCGAAATTCTGGCCCGCATCCCCGCCGGACGCTGGAGCGAGCCCGCCGACATGGGCGGTCCCGCGGTGTTCCTGGCCTCCGATGCGTCCGATTACGTCCACGGCACGATCCTGCCGGTGGACGGCGGCTGGCTCGCCCGCTGACGGGTGGCCCGCACTAGTAAAGGGAAGACGAGGATGAGCACGGACGTTTTCGTGATCGACGAGGCGGTGGACTGGCAGGATCTGGGCGCCGGGGTGCGCCGCAAGATCCTCGGCCACAACGACGCCATGATGATGGTGCGCGTGGAATTCGAGACCGGCGCCATCGGGCCGCAGCACCGCCACCCACACGTCCAGTGCGCCGTGGTCGAGAAGGGCGCCTTCGACGTCACCATCGAGGGCGTCACCCGGCGGCTCGGCACCGGCGACGGCTACATGGTGCCGTCCAACGCCCTGCACGGCGTCGTGGCGCTGGAGCCGGGCGTCCTGCTCGACATCTTCACCCCCCCGCGCGAGGACTTCCTCGCCTGACGAGATCACCCCTTTGACATCACCCGCTGACCGGCGCGCGGGAACACGCGCCGGGCGGCTCCCGGACCCAACCGTCCAAACCAAAGAACCAGCCTGAAGCTGCCGAATAATCGCCAGGAGGACACGCTATGCATCTTTCGACCCGCGGTATCCGCGCCGCCCTTCTCGCCGCCTGCGCGGCCTGCACCCTGCTCGCCACCCCGGTCGTCGCCCGCGATTTCCGCTCCGCGGACATCCACCCGGCCGACTACCCGACCGTCGAGGCCGTGAAGTACGTCGACAAGCTCCTGAAGGAGCGGACCGGCGGCAAGCTCGGCGTGAAGGTCTACCCGAACGGCGCGCTCGGCACCGAGAAGGACACCATCGAGCAGCTGAAGATCGGCGGGCTCGACATGATGCGCATCAACGTGGCACCGCTGAACAACGTCGTTCCGGAGACGATGGTCACGGCCCTGCCCTTCATCTTCCGCTCCACCGAGCACATGCGCGCCGTGCTGGACGGCCCGATCGGCGACGAGATCCTCGCCGCCATGGAAAGCCAGGGCATGATCGGCCTCGCCTTCTACGACAGCGGCTCGCGCAGCATGTACTCGGCCGCCAAGCCCTACAAGACGCTGGCCGACATGAAGGGCGCCAAGATCCGCGTCCAGCAGTCCGACCTGTTCGTCGCCATGATCCAGGCGCTGGGCGCCAACGCCACGCCGATGCCCTTCGGCGAGGTCTACACCGCGCTGAAGACCGGCATCGTCGACGCGGCGGAGAACAACTACCCGTCCTACGAGTCCTCGCGCCACTTCGAGGCCGCCAAGTACTTCACCCTGACCGAGCACGCGATGGCGCCGGAAGTGCTGGTCTTCTCGAAGGTCTCGTGGGACCGCCTGTCCAAGGACGACCAGGCCGCCATCCGCAAGGCCGCCAAGGACTCCGTCCCCTACATGCGCAAGCTGTGGGACGAGCGTGAGATGAAGTCCAAGGACGTGGTCGTGAAGGCCGGCGCCCAGATCGTCGAGGTCGCGAACAAGCAAGAGTTCATCGACGCGATGGCTCCCGTCTACAAGCAGTTCGCGAGCACACCGAAGCTGGACAGCCTCGTGAAGCGCATCCAGGACACGAAGTAAGCACAGTCGAACGCGGCGCTTCCCTTCGGCGGACCGAAGGGCGGCGCCGCGTCATTCGAGGGGAGCCGGCGGCATGGAAATCGAGCTGCAAGCAATGGATCACAGCCCCCCGCAGAGCGCGGGCCTGCTGACGCGGGTGAACGCGCGGCTGGCGTGGTCTGGAATGTGCGTGGCGATGGTCGGCCTGATGGCCATCGTCTGTGTGGTGTTCTATCAGGTCTTCGGCCGCTACGTGCTGAACGACTCGCCGACCTGGGCGGAGAGCCTGGCCATCGTGCTGGTCCTCTACGTCACCCTCATCGGCGCCGCCGTCGGCGTCCGCGACGCCGGGCACATCGGCCTGGAGTCCTTCCTCGTCATGCTGCCCGATCCCATCCGCCGCAAGGTCGAGATCGTCATCTACGCCCTCGTCGGCGTGTTTGGGGCCTGCATGGCCTACAACGGCTGGCTCCTCGGCAACTCCGTCGCTTCCTACTACATCCCCAACCTGCACGTCTCCGAAGCCGTCCGCTACATCCCGCTCGTGCTCTCCGGCGTCCTGATCGTGCTCTTCGCCATCGAACACGTCGTCGCCATCATCCGCGGCGAGGAGGTCGCGCCGTCATGGAACTGACCATCCTTTCCATCAGCTTCTTCGGCTTCCTCGTCCTGGGCATCCCGGTCGCCTTCGCCATCGGCCTGTCGGCGCTCTGCACCATCCTCTACGAGGGCCTCCCCGTCGCCGTCATCTTCCAGCAGATGATGTCCGGCATGAACGTCTTCTCCTTCCTCGCCATCCCCTTCTTCGTCTTCTCCGGCGAGCTGATGCTCCACGGCGGCGTCGCCGACAAGATCGTCGCCACCGCCAAGAACATGGTCGGCCACATCCGCGGCGGCCTCGGCATGTCCAACGTCGTCGCCTGCACCCTGTTCGGCGGCGTCGCCGGCTCCCCCGTCGCCGACGTCTCGGCCATGGGCGCGGTGATGATCCCGATGATGAAGCGCGAGGGCTACCACGCCGACTACGCCGTCAACGTCACCACCCACGCCGCCCTGGTCGGCGCGCTGATGCCGACCAGCCACAACATGATCATCTACGCGCTGGCCGCCGGCGGCAAAGCCTCCATCGGCGCGCTGATCGCCGCGGGCATCGTCCCCGCCCTGCTGCTGATGGTCTGCAACCTCGGTGCCGCCTACTACGTCGCGGTCAAGCGCGGCTATCCCCCCGGCACCTTCCCCGGCTGGTCGATCCTGGGTCGCTCCTTCGCCGCCGCGGCCCCCGGCCTGCTCATCGTCGTCATCATCCTGGCCGGCATCACCTCGGGCGTCTTCACCGCCACCGAGTCCGCCTCCATCGCGGTGATCTACGCCCTGCTGCTCACCACCTTCGTCTACCGCACCCTGACCTGGGACCATTTCCTGGCCGCCGCCGCCAAGACGGTCAAGACCACCGGCGTCGTCCTGCTGCTGATCGGCGTCTCCACGATGTTCCAGTACATCATGGGGCTCTATCAGGTGGCCGAGATCACCGGCGAGCTGATGGCGGGCATCTCGACCAACCCGCTGGTCATCTTCCTGCTGATCAACATCATCCTGTTCCTGCTCGGCACCTTCATGGACATGGCCAGCACCATCCTGATCTGCACGCCGATCTTCCTGCCCATTGCCATGCAGTACGGCATGGACCCGGTGCAGTTCGGCATCGTCATGCTGATCAACTGCGCGCTCGGCCTCAACACCCCGCCGGTCGGAACCACCCAGTTCATCGGCTGCGCCATCGGCGAGATCTCCGTCGGCCAAGTCATGCGCTCCATCCTCCCCTTCTATGGCGCCCTCTTCGTCACCCTTCTCCTCGTCACCTACGTCCCGGCCTTCTCCCTCTGGCTCCCCCACCTCCTCATGCGCTGATGCACACAGGGTTATGAAAAGGGCCGCGCCGGCATCCCCGGCGCGGCCCTTTTCATGTCGGCTTTCGGCGGCTCAGCCGGCTTCGGCGTTCGAGGAGTTCTGCCACAGGTTCAGCCCGCCATCGACGGCGTGGCGGTCGATCTCGGCCAGCTCCTCCGGCGTGAAGGCGGTGTTCTTCAGCGCGTCGAGCGAGTTGTCGAGCTGCTCGACGTTGCGGGCGCCGACCAGGGCGGACGTCACGCGCGGGTCGCGCAGCACCCAGGCGATTGCCATCTGGGCCAGTGTCTGGCCGCGCCGCGTGGCGATGGCGTCCAGGGCGCGCACGCGCTCCAGATTCTCCGGCGACAGGAAATGCGCCTTCAGCGTGCCGCCCTTGGCGGCGCGGGCGTCGGTGGGCTGGCCGTTCAGGTACTTGGTGGTCAGCATCCCCTGGGCCAGCGGCGAGAAGGCGATGCAGCCGATCCCGGTCTCCTCCAGCGCGTTGAGCAGCCCGCCCTCGATCCAGCGGTTCAGCATCGAATAGGACGGCTGGTGGATCAGGCAGGGCGTGCCCAGCTCCTTCAGGATCGCCGCCGCCCGCCGAGTCATCTCCGGCGAGTAGGAGGAGATGCCGACATAGAGCGCCTTGCCCTGCCGCACGGCGTGGTCGAGCGCGCCCATCGTCTCCTCCAGCGGGGTGCGCGGATCGACGCGGTGCGAGTAGAAGATGTCGACATAGTCGAGCCCCATGCGCTTGAGGCTCTGGTCCAGGCTGGCCGTCAGGTACTTGCGCGAGCCCCAGCTTCCATAGGGGCCGGGCCACATGTCGTAGCCGGCCTTGGTGGAGACGATCATCTCGTCGCGGTGGGCCTTGAAGTCGGTCGCCAGGACGCGCCCGAAATTCTCCTCCGCCGAGCCCGGCGGCGGGCCGTAGTTGTTGGCGAGGTCGAAATGGGTGACGCCGCGGTCGAAGGCCCGGCGCAGCACGGCGCGCCCGGTCTCGAACACGTCGGTGCCGCCGAAATTCTGCCACAGCCCCAACGAAATGGCCGGCAGGTCGAGCCCGCTCCGCCCGCTGCGGCGGTAGGTCATGGCGGTGTAGCGAGCCGGATCGGCGCGGTAGTGCGATTGCATCGCGGTCTCCTGGGTGTCTTGCGCGGTGTTGGGAGGATTGTGACTGATATATTAGAAATCAGCCACGATCCAAAGCCAAGAGCGCAAAACGGCGTCAGACCGGCTCGGCCTCGTCTTCCGAGGGGGTGGTGAAATAGAGCGGGTTGGCCTTCTGCGCGTCGGCGATGGTGACCTGGAGATAGTCCAGATGCAAGTCGATGGCTTTCGCCGCCGCCTCCGGGTCGTTGTTGGCGATGGCCTCGATGATGACCGAATGTTCGGCGATCACGTCCGGGACGCGGCCCAGCACCGGCAGGGTCAGCAGGCGGTAGCGGTCGACCTGCACCTTCACCTGCTGCGTCAGGTTCCAGAATCCCGGATAGCCGGCGGTTTCCGCCAGCAGCGCGTGAAAGGTCTCGTCGGCCTGATGGAAGCCTTCGAAATTCTGGGCGGCCTCCATCTCGCGCTGGAGTTCCAGGTTGGCGCGCAGCTTGGCGATCTGACTGCGGGTGGCGCGCTTGGCGGCGTAGCGGACGGTCGCCTCCTCCAGCGCCTTGCGGATGGCAATGGCTTCCGGCAGGGCGCCCAGCGGGATGCGGGAGACGAAGGTGCCCGACTGCGGGAAGATCTCGATCAGCCCCTCGTCAGCCAGACGCAGCACGGCCTCGCGCACCGGTGTCCGGCTGACACCGTAATCCTGGGCGATCACCTTTTCCGCGACCGGCTCGCCCGGCTTGCGGCGGAGCGAGACGATCTCGTTGCGCAGATCGCGGTAGATCGTCGCGGCCACGGTGGTGCCGCGCTGGGCCGGACGGGCGACCGCCGCCGCCGTGCGGCGCCGGGCCCGCGCCTTGACGCCCGACGCCTGTTCCGAATCCGCCGTCGATGAATCCACCGTCGATGTCTGCGCCGACTTTTTCAACACCCGCTCCTGCCAGGAAAATCCAGGGCGCCGGTGCTCCGGGATGCCGGCGCCGAACCCGCTGGTTCCCGCCGCAGACGGTCCGCCCTTCATCGCAATATACTAATACCCGGCGGGGTGGGTCAAACGCCTTCACCCCGCGCGGCGCCCCGGTTCCGCGCCAGTTTGTCCCATCGGGAAGCGCGTTGCGCCACTCAACAGTATACTAGTATATTGAAAAAAGCTCCACCGCGGAGCGCACAGCCGCAAGGACCGTCACCGTGGACCGCAAACGCATCGCCCTCGTCGCCCACGACGCCCGCAAGCCGGACCTCATCGGCTGGCTCGGCGCCAACATCCACGCGCTGGAGGGGAACGTCTTCTGGTCCACCGGCACCACCGGCCGATTGGTCCGGGAGGCCCATCCCCAGCTGGACATCACCTCGCTGAAGAGCGGTCCGCTGGGCGGCGACCAGCAGATCGGCGCGATGATCGCGGAGGGCCGGATCGACCTGCTCGTCTTCTTCGTCGACCCGATGACCGCCCAGCCCCACGACGTGGACGTGAAGGCGCTGACCCGCCTCGCCACGCTCTACAACATCCCGATGGCCTGCAACGAGGCGACCGCCGACATGGTGATCTCCTCCCCCCTCTTCACCAGCGGCTACCGCCCGCGGGCCGTGGACTTCGCCGCCCACGATTCGCGCCGCCTCTGACGGGCGCCCTCTTGAATTGCGCGTTCCGGCGACAGAATTGTGGGCGGGACGCACAAAGTCCTTGCATTCGGAACTGATATATTAATATATTCCGATGTGCGGGGCATGACCGGCGCGGCACCGCGCCATACCCGAACCACCCATTCAAATGGGCACCGGACCCCGGTCCGGCATCCCTCTTTCCGGAGATGAACGATGCTCCACCCCGACCGCCTCTTCCCCAGCGATCCCACGCAGCGCGACATCGCGCGCCGGCTGTACGCGGAGGTGGGCCACCTGCCGATCATCAGCCCGCACGGCCACACGGACCCGTCCTGGTTCGCCAAGAACGAGGCGTTCCCAAACCCGGCGGCGCTGTTCGTGGTGCCCGACCATTACGCCTTCCGCATGCTCTACAGCCAGGGCGTGACGCTGGAAAGCCTGGGCGTGCCGCGCAAGGATGGCGGGGCGGTGGAGAGCGACCCGCGCAAGATCTGGCGCCAGTTGGCCCAGAACTGGCACCTGTTCCGCGGCACCCCGACGCGCATGTGGCTCGACCACGCCTTCGAGACGGTGTTCGGCGTGACGGAGCGTCTGAGCGGGGCCAGCGCCGACCGCATCTTCGACCAGATCGACGCCTGCCTGCAGAAGCCGGAGTTCCTGCCGCGCGCCCTGTTCGAGCGCTTCAACATCGAACTGCTGGCGACCACCGAGTCCCCGCTCGACACCCTGGAGCATCACCGCGCCATCCGCGAGAGCGGCTGGAAGGGCCGCGTCATCACCGCCTTCCGCCCCGACCCGGTCGTCGATCCGGAGTTCGAGGGTTTCCAGGCCAATGTGGAGACGCTGGGCGCGCTGTCCGGTGAGAACACCGGGACCTGGGCCGGCTACCTCGCCGCCCTGCGCAACCGCCGCCAGTATTTCAAGGAGGTCGGCGGCGCCACCTCGACCGACCACGGCCACGCCACGGCGACCACCGCCGACCTGTCGGACGCCGACGCCGAGCGGCTGTTCGAGAAGGCGCTGCGCGGCACCATCACGGCGGCCGAGGCGGAGATTTTCCGCGGCCAGATGCTGACCGAGATGGCCAAGATGAGCCTGGACGACGGGCTGGTCATGCAGATCCACCCGGGCAGCTTCCGCAACCACAACCCGGGCGTCTTCGAGCGCTTCGGCCGCGACAAGGGCGCCGACATCCCGACCGGCACCGAGTATGTGCGGGCGCTGAAGCCGCTGCTCGACCGCGTCGGCAACGAGCGCGACCTGACCATCATCCTGTTCACGCTCGACGAGACCAGCTACGCCCGTGAGCTGGCGCCGCTGGCCGGCCATTACCCGGCGTTGCGCGTCGGCCCGGCCTGGTGGTTCCACGACAGCCCCGAGGGCATGCGCCGCTACCGCGAGATGATCACGGAGACGGCGGGCTTCTACAACACGGTCGGCTTCAACGACGACACGCGCGCCTTCTGCTCCATCCCGGCCCGCCACGACGTGGCCCGCCGCGTCGACTGCGCCTTCCTGGCCCGGCTCGTCGCCGAGCACCGGCTGGAGGAGGACGAGGCCGCGGAGCTGGCGGTGGATCTCGCCTACACGCTGGCGAAGAAGGCCTACAAGCTCTGACGTGAAACCCCTCTCCCGCCCCGGGAGAGGGTGCCCGCGAAGCGGGCGGGTGAGGGTAAGGCCAAGGATCAAAGCCGCCTTTCTTGCCGGCACCCTCACCCTCCCGCCGCTTTCGCGGCGGGCCCCTCCCTCTCCCGGGGCGGGAGAGGGAACTTCAGGAAAAGGACCACCCCATGGCATCGCTGACCATCCGCCTGCATCCCGCGGACAACGTCGTCGTTGCCGGCGCCGACCTGCCGGAGGGCACCACCCTGCCCGACACCGGCCTGCCCGACACCGGCGTCGTCGCCCGGACCACGATCCCCTCCGGCCACAAGGTCGCGGTGCAGGCCATCGCGGTCGGCGAGCCGGTGCGCAAGTACAACCAGGTCATCGGCTTCGCGACCGCTCCCATCGCGCCGGGCGACCATGTCCATGTCCACAACATCGGCGTGGGCGACAGCTTTGAGCGCGATTACGCCTTCGGCGCCGACGTCCACCCCACCGACCTCGCGCCGGAGGCGGAACGCGCCACCTTCCAGGGCATCGTCCGCCCGGACGGACGCGTGGCGACCCGCAATTACATCGGCATCCTGACCACGGTGAACTGCTCGGCCACCGCCGCGCGGATGATCGCCGATCAGTTCCGCGGCGACGCGCTGGCCGCCTATCCCAACATCGACGGTGTGGTCGCGCTGACCCATTCCTACGGCTGCGGCATGGGCTCGCAGGGCGACGCCATCGACGCCCTGCGCCGGACCATCGCCGGCTACGCCCGCCACCCGAACTTCGCCGCCGTGCTCGTGCTCGGCCTCGGCTGCGAGGTGAACCAGATCGACAAGCTGGTCGAGGTCGAGGGGCTGACCATCGGCGACACGCTGCAGACGCTGGCGATCCAGGAGAGCGGCGGCACCGCCGCCACCGTGCGGGCGAGCGTAGAGCGCATCCGCGCCCTGCTGCCCCGCGTCAACGACGTGAAGCGCGAGACCGTGCCGGCCAGCCACCTGATCCTGGCCCTGCAATGCGGTGGGTCGGACGGCTATTCCGGGATCACCGCCAACCCGGCGCTGGGCTTTGCGGTGGACCTGCTGATCCGCAACGGCGGCACCGCGGTGCTGAGCGAGACGCCGGAGGTCTACGGCGCCGAGCATCTGCTGACCCGCCGCGCCGTCAGCCCGGCGGTCGGCGGGGCGCTGGTCGAGCGCATCCGCTGGTGGGAGGACTACACCAGCCGCACCGGCGGCGAGATGAACAACAACCCGTCGCCCGGCAACAAGAAGGGCGGCCTGACCACCATCCTGGAGAAGTCGCTGGGCGCCGTCGCCAAGGCCGGCACGACCAACCTCGTCGAGGTGGTGCGCTACGCCGAGCCGATCACCGGGCCGGGCCTCGTCTTCATGGACACGCCGGGCTACGACCCGGTGTCGGCCACGGGCCAAGTGGCGGGCGGCGCCAACGTGCTGTGCTTCACCACCGGGCGCGGCTCCGTCTTCGGCTGCAAGCCGACGCCCTCGCTGAAGCTCGCCACCAACACGGCGCTGTTCCGCAGGATGCCCGACGACATGGACATCGACTGCGGCCCCATCGCCACCGGCGACGCCACCATTGAGGAGGTCGGGCGGGCGATCTTCCAGCTCATCCTCGACACCGCCTCGGGCAAGAAGACCAAGAGCGAGGAGCTGGGATTCGGCTCCGACGAGTTCACGCCCTGGCAGATGGGCGCCGTCATGTGAGCGAAAGGGCTTGCGCCTGGAGTGATATACTAGTATAAGTGTTTTCGTTCGGTTATCCTTTGAAACCCAGTCGGCAGGCCGCGCCGTGCACGTGGTTCCGCCGAGTGACGTTTCTCCAAAGTGCGACTTCAGACCGCCGGGGCACGCTCTGGCGGTCTTTTCTTTTCGGAGTCGGCTGATCCGACGGCGGCGCGCAGCCAGTCCCGGAAGGTGGTGAAGCCCGCCTCCCGGTGCCGCGCCGGGCGCGAGACCAGATACCACGCCCGCCCCATCGGCACGGCCAGCGCGAAGGGCGTGACCAGCCGGCCCGCCGCCAGATCGTCGGCGATGTAGAGCCGCGCCCCCAGCGCCACCCCCACCCCGTCCGCCGCCGCCTGCAAGGTCATGGCGTAGCTGCCGAAGGACAGCCCCTTCACGGCCGGCGGCGCCAGCCCCGCCGAGGCGAACCAGTGCGGCCAGTCGTCCGCCCAGTGCGACACCGACAGCAGCGTCGCCGACAGCAGATCCTCCGGATGGCGCAGGGTCCGCGCCAGGGCCGGCGCGCAGACCGGCAGCATGTCGGCGGTGAACAGCGCCTCCACCTCGTAGCCCGGCCAATGCCCGTCGCCCAGCAGCAGGGCGCAGGTCCAGTCCTCGCGGATCGGCGCGCCGGCGCCGCCGGTGGCGATCCGCACCTCCACGTCGGGGTGGCTCTCGTGGAAGGCCGACAGGCGCGGGATCAGCCAGCGCACCGCGAAGGTGGCGCCCACCCCCAGGGTCAGCACCGGGCCGTCGCGCATGGCGGCGACCCGTTCCACGCTGTCGGCAATCGCGTCGAAGGCGCCGGTCAGGCCGGGTTGCAACGCCCGCCCACGGTCGGTCAGCTCCAGCGCGTTGGCCCGCCGCTCGAACAGCGGGAAGCCCATGCGCTCCTCCAGCAGGCGCACCATGCGGCTGACCGCGGCCTGCGAGACGTTCAGTTCACCCGCCGCCCCGGTGAAGCTGCCGTGCCGGGCCGCGGCCTCGAACGCCCGCAAGGCGTTCAGCGATGGCAGGCGGCGCATCCGATCCCTCCCCTACACCCCAACATTTCCTGGGGGTCAGCATCAGACAATCCCGTTTGCGGGGCAAGCCCAACAGAGCCATCATGCCCTCCACAGCCAAAGAAAACTTTCGGATGAGCGGGATGCTGACGGTTCCCCTGACTCTCGGACTCGGCCTTGCGGCGCTGGTGACCTCGTTCCTGTCGGGCCTGTTCGGCATGGCCGGCGGCATGGTGCTGATGGGGCTGCTGCTGGTGCTGCTGCCGGTGTCCTCGGCGATGCTGCTGCACGGGATCACGCAGATGACCGCCAACGGCTGGCGGGCGTGGCTGTGGCGGCGGCACGTGCAATGGGGGATCGTGGTGCGGTTCCTGTTGGGCGGGGCGGTGGCGGTCGGCGTCTTCACCCTGATCCGCTACGTGCCCGGCAAGGCGGAATCGCTGATCCTGCTCGGCCTGTCGCCCTTCATGGCGATGGCGGTTCCGTCGCACTGGTCGCCGAACGTGTCGCGGCGCGGCCACAGCGCGCTGGCCGGCCTGCTGTGCATGGGCGTGCAGCTGATCGCCGGCATCTCGGGGCCGCTGCTCGACGTGTTCTTCGTGAAGTCCAGCCTGTCGCGGCAGAGCGTCGTCGCGACCAAGGCGACGATGCAGGTCTTTGGCCATCTGTTCAAGACGGTCTATTTCGGCTCCCTCGTCGCGGCGTCGGAGGCGGAGGCGCTGGACATCCCGGTGACGGCCCTGTGCATCGGCATGGCCGTCCTGGGGACGAACCTGTCGCGCCGCGTGCTCGACGCCATGAGCGACGCCCAGTTCCGCAGCTGGAGCCAGCGTCTGGTCGCCTTGACCGGCACCGTCTATCTCGGCCAGGGGCTGTTCCTGCTGGTGGTGCGGTAGGTTCCGGGGGTGTTTGCCCCCACCCCGGCCCTCCCCCGCTGACGCAGGGGAGGGAGCACTCAATCCCCTCCCCTGCGTCAGCGGGGGAGGGTCAGGGAGGGGGCAAAGCGCTCACCCCCCATCACCCCGGCGGGGGGGGGAAAAACCGCCACGAACCGGTCTCCGCCTCTTCCGGGTGGAGCGCCGAAATTTTGCGTGCCTGGGTGGTGGCTGACAGGTTCATGACAGGTTCGCCTGTTAAACAGTTGGAACAACCAACCACCGTTCCCGGAAGCTCCACCATGGCGACCGACTCCGCAGCCCGAAAGCCGGCGGAACCCACGGCGAAGACCGCATCGGCGGACGAGCGGACCCCGCTCTTTTATGGCGCCGCCTGCGGTGCGGGGGCCGGCGGCTCCGTCCTCCTCTACGAGGCGCGTCCGCAGAAGTCCGCAGCCAAGGCACCCTAAGGCGCAGCAAGCGCCGTCCAAAAAGCAAAAAAGTCCACTCGGAGGAAACACCATGAGCCTCGGCAACCCTACCAAGGGGGTGCTGGCGGCGGCCGTGCTGGCCGCTGCCGCCCTGTTCGCCGCTCCCGCGTCCGCGGAGATCAAGAACCTGGAGATCATCGCCCCCGCCAACGCCGGCGGCGGCTATGACCAGCACGCGCGCGCCATGCAGCAGGTGCTTCAGGAGCACAAGCTGGCCTCCAGCGTCCAGGTGGTCAACATCCCGGGGGCCGGCGGCACCATTGGCCTCAGCCAGTTCGTCACCGCCAAGAAGCGCAACCCCGGCCTGATGATCTCCGGCCTCGGCATGATCGGGGCGATCCTGATCAACAAGTCGCCGGTGTCGCTCGATCAGGTGACCCCGCTGGCCCGCCTGACCGGCGAATACCAGCCCATCGTCGTGGCCGCGGACTCGCCGCTGAAGACGCTCGACGACCTCGTGAAGAAGTTCAAGGCCGACCCCGGCTCGGTCTCCTGGGGCGGCTTCGCGGTGGGCAGCCCCGACCACATCCTCTACGGCCTGCTGGTCAAGGCGATCGGCGGGGACGTGTCCAAGATGAACTACATCGCCGCCGGCGCCGGTGGCGAGATGATGGCCTCGGTGCTCGGCGGCCACATCACCGTGGCGACCGGCGGCTACAACGAGATGGCCTCGCAGCTCCAGGCGGGAAAGCTGCGCGCCCTGGCGATCTCCGCCCCGCAGCGCCTTCCCGGCATCGACGTCCCGACCTTCAGGGAGCAGGGCGTGGATGTCGAGCTGGTGAACTGGCGCGCCGTGATGGCGCCGGGCAACCTGAAGGCGTCGGAGAAGCAGGTCCTGGACGACGCGGTCGGCGCCATGGTCCGCACCGACGACTGGAAGCGCATCGCCGCGGAGCGCGGCTGGATCGACCTCTACCTGCCGCCCGACCAGTTCGCCGCCTTCGTGAAGGACGAGCGGACCCGGATCGAAGGCGTCCTGACGGAACTCGGCCTCGTCAAGTGACCGACAGCCGGCGGTGATCCGCCGGGTCTCAGAACAAAACACACCCATGGAGCGAAGCGTCATGACCATCCGCATGCCGGGCGCCGTGAAGGGCGTCCTGACCGCCGTCGTCCTCGCCACGGCCGCCCTCGCCGCCACCCCGTCGCTGGCCGAGATCAAGGGGCTGGAGATCATTGCCCCGGCCAGCCCCGGCGGCGGCTGGGACCAGCACGCCCGCACGCTCCAGCAGGTTCTCCAGGATCAGAAGCTGGCGTCCGGCATCCAGGTCGTGAACATCCCCGGCGCCGGCGGCACGGTCGGCCTCGCCCAGTTCGTCACCGCCAAGAAGCGCTCGCCGACGATCCTGGTCGGCGGCCAGATCATGCTGGGCGCCATCGTCACCAACAAGTCGGCGGTGACGCTCGACCAAGTGACCCCGCTGGCCCGGCTGACCGGCGAATACACCGCCATCGTCGTCCCGCCGGATTCGCCCATCAAGACCTTCGACGACCTGATCAAGAAGTTCAAGGCGGACCCCGGCTCGGTCTCCTGGGGCGGCGGCTCGGCGGGCGGCAGCGACCAGATCCTGGCCGGGCTGATCGCCAAGGCGGTCGGCGTCGATCCCAACAAGGTCAACTACGTCGCCACCGCGGGCGGCGGCGAGCTGCTGGCCTCGGCGCTCGGCGGTCACGTCACCCTCGGCATGGGCGGCTACAGCGAGTTCGCCCCGCAGTTCCAGGCGGGCAAGCTGCGCGCCATCGCCGTCTCCGCCCCGCAGCGCCTGCCGGGCTCCGACACGCCGACCCTCAAGGAGCAGGGCGTCGACCTGGAGTTCGTGAACTGGCGCGGCGTCTTCGCCCAGTCCTCCGCCAAGCCGGCCGAGCTGAAGGAACTCCAGGAGGCCGTCGCCAAGGCCGTCGCCAGCGACGAGTGGAAGCAGGCCGTGAAGCAGCGCGGCTGGATCGACCTCTACCAGCCCTCCGCCGAGTTCGCCTCCTTCCTGAAGCAGGAGCGCGCGCAGATCGAAGGCACGCTGAAGGACATCGGCCTCGTGAAGTAAGGACCGCAAGGGGTGGGCGCGGTCGCCGCGCCCACCGGTCCGCAAAAAACAGTCTGGGAGGATGAACCAATGACCACCGGTCGGAGCATGCGCGCCGGAGAGGCGGTGCTGGGCGGCGGGCTGATCGCCCTGGGGGGCCTGATCGCGGTCGAGACCATGCTGACGCCAAGCGTCGGCCGGGCGGTGGTCGGCCCCGCCCTGTTCCCCTACCTGATCTCGGGCGGCCTCGTCCTGGTCGGGCTGTCCCTGCTGCGCGAGGCCTTCGCCGGGGCCATCGCCCACGCCGAGGGGCTGGAGCTGGACCTCTGGGCCGTGGCGCTGGTCGCGGCCGGGCTGGCCGTTCAGTTCCTGCTGCTCGACACGCTGGGCTGGATTCCCTCCACCACCATCCTGTTCGCCGCGGTCTCCCGCGCCTTCGGCGGCCGGCGGCTGATGGTCAATCTCGCCATCGGGCTGGCGCTCGCCGCCTTCACCTTCGTGGCCTTCAATTACGGGCTCGGCCTGAACCTGCCCGAGGGCAGCATCGTCGAACGGCTCACGTCAGCCGACGCCGAATAAGCCCCGCTTCGGGAAGGAAACTGCACCATGGACACCCTTGCCGCCCTGGGCCACGGCTTCCTCGTGGCGCTGACCCCCTACAACCTTCTGTGGTCGGCGATCGGCGTGACGGTTGGCACCGCGGTCGGCGTGCTGCCCGGCATCGGCCCGGCGCTGACCGTGGCACTGCTGCTGCCGGTCACCTACGGGCTGGAACCGACCTCCGCCTTCATCATGTTCGCCGGCATCTATTACGGCGCGATGTACGGCGGCTCGACGACCTCCATCCTTCTGAACGCGCCGGGCGAGTCCGGCAGCATCGTCACCGCCATCGACGGCCACGCCATGGCCCGCCAGGGCCGCGGCGCCCAGGCGCTGGCGACCGCCGCCATCGGCTCCTTCATCGCCGGCACCATCGCCACCGCGGCGCTGACCTTCGTCGCCCCGCTGATGGTCAAGATGGCCCTGCTGTTCGGCCCGGCCGAGTATTTCGCGCTGATGGTGCTGGCGCTGACCACCGTCACCGCCGTGCTGGGCAGCTCGCTGGCCCGCGGTCTGGCGAGCCTGTTCCTCGGGCTTGCCCTGGGTCTGGTCGGCATCGACATGCAGACCGGTCAGGCGCGGCTGGCCTTCGGCGTTCCGGAGCTGCTCGACGGCATCGACACGGTGGTCGTCGCGGTCGGCCTGTTCGCGGTCGGCGAGACGCTCTACGTCGCCTCCCGCCACCGCTTCGAAACGGAAGAAATCTACGCGCTCAAGGGCTCCAAATGGATGAGCCGCGAGGACTGGGCGCGCTCGTGGAAGCCGTGGCTGCGCGGCACGCTGCTGGGCTTCCCCATCGGCACCCTGCCGGCCGGCGGCAGCGAGATCCCGACCTTCCTGTCCTATCTGGTCGAGAAGCGTCTGGCGAAGAAGCCGGAGGAATTCGGCAAGGGCGCCATCGAGGCCGTCGCCGGTCCGGAGGCCGCCAACAACGCGTCGGCCGCCGGCGTGCTGGCGCCGCTGCTGTCGCTCGGCCTGCCGACCTCGGCGACCGCCGCCATCATGCTCGCCGCTTTCCAGCAATACGGCCTGCAGCCCGGCCCGACGCTGTTCGACAACAACCCGGAGCTGGTCTGGGGCATGATCGCCAGCCTCTACATCGGCAACGTGCTGCTGCTGGTGCTGAACCTGCCGCTGGTCGGCTTCTGGGTGAAGCTGCTGCTGATCCCACGGCCCTGGCTGTACGCCGGCATCCTGGTCTTCTCGTCGCTGGGCGCCTACACGCTGAATAACAACGTCATCGATCTGGTCATCCTGTGGGTGATCGGGCTGCTCGGCTTCGGCATGCGCGTTCTGAACGTGCCGGTGGCGCCCTGCGTGGTCGGGCTGATCCTGGGGCCGCTGGCCGAACAGCAGTTCCGCCGGGCGCTGGCGATCAGCCAGGGCGACCCCTCGGTCTTCCTGACCCACCCGATCTCGGCGGCCCTGCTGATCATCGCCGCCCTGCTGGTGATCGGCCCGATGGTCCTGCGCTACCGGAGCAACGGCGCGGCCAAGGGTGCCGGCAAGGGCGACAACGCCTCGCCGTCCGGCAGCCATCCCGCGACGTAAGACCGCCATCCCGCGAAGGACTTCTCCATGGAAAGCGTCGATCTCTGGTCGCAGCTCGCCGCCCTCGGGCAGGTGGTCGCCATCGACCTCGTTCTGGCCGGCGACAACGCCATCGTCGTCGGCATGGCCGCCGCCGCGGTGCCGCTGGCCCAGCGCCGCAAGGTGATCTTCTGGGGCATCGGCGCCGCCATCGTCCTGCGCATCGTCTTCGCGCTGATCACCACCCAGCTCCTCGCCATCATCGGACTGACCCTGGCCGGCGGTGTTCTGCTGCTGTGGGTCTGCTGGAAGATGTTCCGCGAACTGCGCTCCCACGGCACGGACGAGGTGGCGCCCGACGAGGCGATGGAGGCCCCCGACACGCCGGTGGGGGTGTCCGGAAACGCCGCCGCCGGTGCCGCGGTCGGCGGCGTCACGGTGGGTGCGGCGATCTGGCAGATCGTCGTGGCGGACGTGTCGATGTCGCTCGACAACGTGCTGGCGGTGGCCGGTGCGGCCAAGGACCATCCCACCATTCTGGTCATCGGCCTGCTGCTGTCCGTCGTGCTGATGGGGGCGGCGGCCAACATGATCGCGCATGTCCTGCACAAGCACCGCTGGGTCGGCTGGGTCGGTCTCGCCATCATCACCTATGTGGCGCTCGACATGATCTGGCGCGGCAGCAACGAAGTCCTCACGCACACCTCCTGGCTATCGTGACGGAGCGCATCCGATGATCAAGAAGGTTCTCGTTCCCCTGACCGGACGGCCGCTGGACCGCCGCGCCATCGCCACGGCCTTTCTGCTCGCCGACCGCTTCCGCGCCCATGTGGAGGGGTTGAGCGTCATGCCGCAGGTCGAGATCCGCACCTCCGTGGAAAGCGCCGCGATCCCCAAGGCGCTGGTCGAGCAGCTCATCCGCATCGGGCAGGAGGATCAGGCGCGGGTGGTCGATACCGCCCGGGAGCTGTTCGAGGAGTTCCGCGGCCGCTTCGCCGCCGCCGAGGCGGACAGCCTGACCGGCGGCGCCGTGGGCACGGAGGGTCCGACCGCCTCCTGGCAGCAGGCCACCGGCCCGCTGGCCGAGACGCTGGCGGAGGAGGCGCGGCTCGCCGATCTGGTGGTGATCGCCCAGACCTCCGACGGCACCAACGCCATGGGTCCGGCCATCGAGGCGACCCTGTTCGGCTCCGGCCGCCCCCTGCTGCTGGCCCCGGCGGGCGAACCGGCGTCGGTCGGCTCCGCTGTCGCCGTGGCCTGGGACGGCGGGGCGGCCGCCGCGCGGGCGATCGCGGCGGCGTTGCCGCTTCTGCAACGCGCCGGCAAGGCGGTCATCCTGTCGGCCGAGGTCGCCGACCCCGGACGCGCGTCCGACCCCGACCGCCTGTCGGCCTACCTCGCCCTGCACGGCGTCGCCGCGTCGATCCGCCGGGTTTCCGCGTCGGGCCGGGCGGTCGGGCGGGCCTTGCAGGAGACGGCGGCGGAGGCCGGCTGCGACCTGCTGGTGATGGGCGCCTACGGCCACAGCCGGGTCCGCGAACGGGTGTGGGGCGGCGTGACATTGGACGTGCTGCGCGAGCCGCCCGCCATTCCCATCTTCATGGCGCACTGATTTGTGCATTACGGTGCCCCGGCACCGGGAGACGGACCATGCGCATACTCGTCGTCGAGGACACCGAGGATCTGGCCGACGCCATCGTCCACCGGCTGCGCAAGCTGGGCTACGCCGTCGACTGGGCGCCGACCGGCGACGAGGCGGAGGAGCTGCTGCGCCAGGAGGCGTACCAGCTCGTCCTGCTCGACATCATGCTGCCGGGGGTGGACGGACAGACCCTGCTGAACCGCCTGCGCCAGCGCCGCGACGCCACGCCGGTCCTGGTGATGACCGCACGTTCGCAAGTGAATGTGCGGGTCGACCTGCTCGACCTCGGCGCCGACGACTTCATCGTGAAGCCCTTCGACCTGCGGGAGCTGGAGGCCCGCTGCCGCGCCCTGCTGCGCCGCTCGCACGGGCTCGCCTCCTCGCGCGCGCAGTTCGGCAATCTGGTCTTCGACGCCGCGGCCAAGAAGGTGCTGATCGACACGCGTCCCGTCGATCTCGGCGGCCGCGAGTTCCGCCTGCTGGAGCTGTTCCTCAGCAACCTGAACACCGTGCTGTCCAAGGAGGACCTGATGGACCGGCTGTTCAGCCTCGACCAGCCCACCGCGCTGAACGCCATCGAGTTGTATGTCTCCCGCCTCCGGCGCAAGCTGGAGGGCGCGTCGGTGGAGATCCGGACGGTTCGGGGGCTGGGGTATGTGGCGGAAGTGTGTGCCGAAGGCTGAAGGATTCTCGCTGCGGCGGCGGCTGTTCATCCGGCTGCTCGGCGTGCTGGCCGTCCTGACCGCCGGGCTGTTCCTGTTCATCAGCGCCTACGCCCAGCGCGCCGCCGACGCCGCCTTCGACCGGCTGCTGATGGCGTCGGCCCTGTCGATCTCCGACACGGTGCGGGTGGAGGACGGGCGCTTCTCCGTCGACCTGCCCTACTCCTCGCTGGGCATCCTGGCCCAGGCGCGGCGCGACCGCGTGTTCTACCGGATCACCGCCCCGGACGGCGCGCTGGTCACCGGCTATCACGACCTGCCGGTGGCGCCCGCCAAGGCCGGGGTCGCCGGCGCGGCCGGCAGCGACCCCGCCACCCGGTTCGAGAACGCCAGTTTCCGCGGCATGCCGGTGCGGATCGCCGTCCTGAAGCGCTTCGCGGCGCAGCCGGAGCTTGGCGGCTGGATCACCATCGCCGTCGCCCAGACGCGGGAGGAGCGCGGGGCGCTGGCCCGCGACATCCTGGCGAACGCCTTCCTTCCCATCGCCTTCACCGTGGTCGCGGCGGGCGGGCTGATCTGGTTCGGGGTGCGGCAGGCGCTGGCCCCGCTGGGCTCGCTGGAGCGGATGATCCGCGAGCGGCAGCCCCACGACTTCTCCCCCATCGCCATGCCGCCGCCGCAGGAGGTCTCGCAGCTCGTCCAGGCGATCAACCAGCTCATGGCCCGGCTCCAATCCAACCTCGACACCATGCAGACCTTCCTGGCCGACGCCGCCCACCAGATCCGCACGCCGCTGGCCAGCCTGCGCCTGCAGGCCGAACTCGCCATCGACGAGGACGACCCCGATGCCCTGCACCGCATCGCCCAGCGCGTGCACCGCAACGCGGTGGAGGCCAGCCAGCTGACCAGCCAGCTCCTCAACCACGCCATGGTGATCCACCGCAGCGAGGCGCTGAAGCCGGAGGATGTCGACCTCGGCGCCCTGCTGGAGCAGGTGTTCCAGCGCGCCCGCGCGGTGGCCGGCGACACGGCGATCCGCCTGGACATCGACCGCGCGGCGGAGCCGGCCACCGTCCCCGGCGACGCCATCAGCCTGCGCGAGGCGCTGACCAACCTGCTCGACAACGCGGTGAAGTACGCCGGCCCGTCCGGCCCCATCGACCTGACGCTGACCCCTTTGCCAAACGGGCGCGGCCTGCGCGTGGAGATCGCCGACCGCGGTCCCGGCGTGCCGGACGCCGAGAAGCGTCGCGTGCTGGAGCGGTTCGGGCGCGGCAGCTCCGCCGCCGGGGTGGCGGGCAGCGGTCTGGGCCTCGCCATCGTCACCTCGGTGGTGGAGGCGCATGGGGCGGATTTCGCGCTGCTCGACCGCCCCGGCGGCGGGCTGATCGCGCGCATCGACTTCCCGGAGGCGGGCGCCGCCGCCCCGGCGGGCGGAGGCGCCGCGCGGGCCCTGCTGCCCCTGCTCGTCTTCTGCGCCCTGCTCTGGTCCAGCTGGGCGCAGGCGGCACAACTGCTCACCTACCCCGCCCCCGGCGGCGAGCGCGAGCGGCTGCGCATCCATTCCGCCACCGACCGGCAGGCCATCGAGCCGCTGGTCCTCGACTTCCAGCAGCTCCGTCCCGACGTCACCATCGAATACAAGGACATGGACACCGCCGACCTCTACGCCGAGGCGGTGGCCGTGCCGGCCAAGGGGGGTGCGGCCAAGGGGACAGCGGAGACGCCCGACCTGCTCATCAGCTCCGCCTCCGACCTGCAGGTGAAGCTGGTCAACGACGGCTACACCCAGCCCCACCGCTCCGCCCTGACCGACGCGCTGCCGGACTGGGCGAACTGGCGGGACGAGGCGTTCGGCTTCACCTTCGAGCCGGCGGTGATCGCCTACAACCGCGACCTTCTGCCGGACGCGGAGGTGCCGCGCACGCGCCCGGCGCTGATCCGGCTGCTGCGCGACGACCCGGTGCGCTTCGGCCGGCGCGTCGCCACCTACGACACCGCCACCAGCGGCATCGGCTATCTGCTGGCCTCCCACGACGCTCTGCTGTTCGGCCAGTACTGGCAGCTCGTCGCGATGATGGGCAACGCCCAGGCGCGGCTGGCCTGCTGCTCCGGCGACATCCTCGACATGGTGGAGCGCGGCGAGGTGCTGATCGCCTACAACGTCCTCGGCTCCTACGCGCGGGCGCGGGCGGCGGCGGGCGGCCCCGTCGGCATCGTGGTGCCGGAGGACTACACGCTGGTCATCTCCCGCGTCGCGGTGATCCCCCGGACGGCGCCCCGCCCCCAGCTCGCCGGGGCGTTCATCGACTATCTGCTGTCACCGCGCGGGCAGGAGGTGGTGGCCGACCGCTCCGCCCTCTACGCCATCTCCTCCGGCATCAAGCGGGAGGCGTCGGCGTCGGGCCTGCGCTCCAGCACGGCGGCGCCGCTGCACCCCATCGCCCTCAGCCCGGCGCTGCTGGTGTTCCTCGACCGGCTGAAGCGGGAACGCTTCCTGCAGCAATGGCAATCGGCGATCCTGCTGCCCTGAGCCGGGAACCTCCCGAAGGGACCTCCCGAACCGAAGGGACCTCCCGAAGTCCGCCGTAGCGCGCGGCGGCTCACCCGTTCCACCCCCCCGGGGGCAGCGGCGCCCGCAGCGCCATGCCCATGCCGTGCAGCCGCGCCCGACGCTTGTCCACCGGCAAGGCCGCCAACCCGAGCAGCACCGTCGTCGCGGCGTCCAGTCCGCCCGGCGGGGCAAGCGCCTCGGCGCCAAACGCGCCGGCGCCAAGCGCTTCGGCACCAAGCGCTTCAGCAAGGGCATCCGACCGCCCCGCGTCCGGGCTTTCGGCGGCGGCCAGCAGGCGCTCCGCGGCGGCGGCGCGATCCGGCATCATCCCTCGCCCCCCCGTCCTCTTCAACACGGCCTTCACCCGCTGCCGCTCGGCGCGATCCTGGAAATGGCCGTGCCGCTGCATCAGCCGCACCGCCTCCACCATGTAGTCGGCGAAGCTCCGCACGTCCCGCGCCACCCGATGAGCGGGCTGATCGCGCGCCTCCGCCACCGCCCGGCGCAGCCAGCCGCTGGCCCGCGCGGCGGGGACGATCGCATCGACGCGTGGCGGTGCCGCGGCGGCGAAAAGGTCCGCAAGGATCAGCGCATCCTCGGCGCCATCGAGAACCGGACGCTGCAAAGCCTCTGCGAGCAGTCCATTGAGCCATGGCGAAGAAAAAGGACGGGCTCGCCGGTCCTGCATCCGAACCCCCGTGACGTCATGATGAATTGCAACCTCTCGCAGAAGATACCAACTCCTCCGCGGATATCAATGCAAACGATTCAATCAAGTGAGATATCACATACGATAAGACCGTGACTTTATCGAATTTGATTGCATACGTATGCGATCGAAAGGACGCTGTGGTTCAGATTCAATGCAAATTTACGATATCCACTTGAGCACTTGCACAACCGCCACTAAGATACACTCGGGTATGCAGGAGGGGCGCATGACGGGCCTGTTACAGGAGCGTACGGGACGCGCGGCGCACGCGAACGCAGCCTTGGCGGCTTGCCCACGGCGTCAGCCGGATCAAGCCGACCGGATCAAGCCGAACGGTGCCACGCACAGGCACCGGCCGGCGGGACACCGCCGGTCAGGACACCTCTGGCCTGAATCCTGCCGGATGCCACCGCGGGCAAAGTTTTCCCGCAAGGCACGGGCCGGCTTCATCGGGCGGAGGTCTTCGAGGACCGAAGTGAACCTCATTCCCTTCTGAAAGGACCATCGAGAATGAACGACAACAACGAACGCGTCTCGTCCGTGCAGCCGGCGAACCTCGACCTCTCCTTCATCAACAAGCGGCTCGAGATGGCCGGCTACACGCCGGAGCAGGCCGCGGAATCGGTCGAGGCCTACCGCCAGTTCCTCGTCGTGGTCGCGGCGAAGCCGAACCTGATCCTGGTGCCGACGAAGGCGGCGGACGCGGCGTGGCACGAACACATCCTGTTCATGGACCGCTACGAGGCGGACATGATGCGGCTGGTCGGCGCCCGGGTCCATCATCACCCGGACGCTCCCGACGCCACCGCTTGGCAGAAGGCCGTCGCCAACACCCAGGACGCCTTCCGGACAACGCTCGGCGTGGAACTGCCGACGGAGGAACTTGCAGGCTGCTTCCTCACGGTCGAGGCGGCCTGAGCATCATACGATCGTATTGATCGTTGCATGACGCGGTGCGTTTGCTGCTAAATTCGTTCGACTGGCAGCGCGTTTCGTGGACATCCCCTGAGCGACGGCCCAGGCCCCGTTCAGGGGGTGTCCGTCACTCCCGGCAGTGAGAGAAAGAGGAGGGATTGATGTCCGATCTGGTCCACGATCTTTCCGGCCGCGCCAGGGATATGAACGCCGGGCTCGCCATCTTCGACAGAAGCGACACGCTGCTGGCGACCAACGACAAGCAGAAGACGATCTATCCCTTCATCGACTATTCGCGGGCGGTCACCTTCCGCGACATCGTGTGGGAATGCGTAAAGCACAAGAAATTCGGTTCCGACACCATCTATTCAGACCCGGACCGGTGGATCGGCTACGCCGAGAATCTGCGCCGATTCAACCGGTTCTGGCAGTCCTTCACGCTTCATTCCGATGGACGGGTCATCCAGATCACCTATGAGCGGTTGGATGACACGGACGGCTGGTGGTACCAGATCCGGCGCGACGTCACCAGCAACGTCCTGGAGAATTTCCGGAACGGCGTCGACAGCCTGATCTCACTCAACGGCGGCGGCGTCCTGCCGCAGCCGGCCCAGCCCGCCTTCGTCGTCCGGCTTCTCGACGCCCTGCCCTATCCGGCGGCGTTGCTGACTCCGCGCTGCCAGATCATCGACGGCAACACGTCCTTCGCCTCCATCCTGTCGCGGGGGGACGGGTTGTCCACGGCCGGTGGCCGGCTGTGCATCCCGGATACGCCCACCGAACAGGCGGAGCTTTCCAAACGGGCCGCCGGCTTCTTCCGCCGCCGCACCCGCACGCCGGTCACGCTGCGCGTGTCGCGCCAGGACCAGCCGTCACCCTATTTCGCCACCCTGTCGGAGCCGCCGGCCCAAAGCCTCGGAAACGGCGCGCCGATGACCGGCATCCTCCTCCTGACCCTCGTCGATCCGGACGTGCTGCCCACCGTGTCGGTGCGCGCCGTCGCCGAGCTTCTCCAGATCACCGGCTCGGAAGCCGAGATCGCGTTGGCCCTGTGCTCCGGGCGGAGCGTCGACGAGATCGCCGAGGACCGCGGGGTGGAGCGGCGGACCGTCTACAATCAGGTCTCGTCGATCCTGGGCAAGACGGGGCTGCGCAACCAGGCGGGAATCGTGCGGCAGGTGACGACGATCTGCTGGCATTTCGGGTCGCGCATCTGATCGAATCCGGGTATGGTTCCTGACGCATCGCCGGCAGCGCGAATACCTGGATATGAACGCACTCTTGTGCATACATATGGCGGACGTCCGGCGCGGTTCCGGCTCCGCTCTGGCCGGAGGCTGTGAAGGAGGCAGGGGCGTCTGATTTCCCATCCCCGGTCCCCCTGCAACGTTCCGCACCATGCCCTTGCTTGCCGCCCTCCGCCTTCTTCTGACCGTTCTGGCCATCGCGGCCGGTGTCGCCGTTCCGGCGATGGCGGGAACCTTGCGGGCCAGCCTGTCCGACGATCTGACGACCATCGACCCGTTCGCCTTTCCCGGAGTGATCTCGTCCGGCGTCCTGCGGCAGGTCTATGAGGGCTTCACCGCCATCGACGCCGCCGGGGACGCCGTTCCGGCGCTGGCCACCCGATGGGAAACGCCGGACGGCGGGCGGACGTGGCGCTTCGCCTTGCGCCCGGACGTGCGGTTCCATTCGGGACGCCCGTTCACCGCCGCCGACGTCCTGTGGACCTGGGAGCACCATCTGACGCGCAAGCCCCAGCCCGGCTACAGCGCCTTCTACCTGCGCGGCATCGAGGGGGCCGCGGCGCTGCAGCAGGGGACCGCAACCGCGCTGTCCGGCGTCGCCATCCCCGACCCCCACACCCTCGTCGTGCGGCTGACCGAGCCCGACGCGCTGTTCCCGCTCTATCCGTTCCTGTTCGTCGATCGCGGGATGGAGACCGAGTTCGGACCGGCGTGGCACGAGCGGGCGTCCGGCGGCACCGGGCCGTTCCGGCTCGTGTCCTGGCGGCACGGCGAGTCCGTGCGTCTGGAAGCCCATGCCGGCTATTGGGACGGCGCCCCCGCCGTGGACGCGGTGTCGCTGGTGGTGCTGCCCGACCCCAACACGCTGATGGCGCGCTACGACGCGGGCGAGCTGGACGTGGCCCCCCTGCCCGAAAACGCCGTGCGGACCGTGGTCCGCCAGCCGCGCTACGACGGGCAGATCGCCGCCTTCGCCCGCGCCCAGGTGCGCTATCTCGCCCTGAACCAGGATCTGTACCCGCCCTTCCGCGACCGGCGCGTGCGCGAGGCGTTCGGCCTCGCGCTGGACCGGGTCGCCACGGTCAACGGACTCCACGCCGGGCGGGCGGCGCTGACGAACGGATTCGTCACGCCCGGCCTGGGTGGCTACCGGCCCGACGCGGTGCCGTTGCACCCGTTCGATCCGGGCCGGGCCAAGGCGCTGCTGGCGGAGGCCGGCCATGCCGGCGGGCGCGGCCTGCCGCCGCTCCAGGTCGCCGGCGGCCCCAACGTGCGCGAGGAAGCCACCTATTTCGCCGCCCAGCTCACCGCGGTGCTGGGGATTCCGGTCGGCGTGCGCATCCAGGAGCGGGCGGCCTTCGTGGCCGCGATCAACGAGGGGCGCGAGGCGCTGTTCATCAACGGCTGGACGGCGGATTTCCCCGATCCCATGGACCAGCTCGCCACCCAATGGCACAGCGCCAGCCCGACCAACCGCACCCACTGGCGCAACCCGGACTTCGACCGGCTCATGGAGCGGGCCCGCGGCCTTGCCGACCCTGACGCCCGCGATGCGCTCTACCGGGACGCCGAAGCCCTGCTCCGCGAAGAGGCGGTGGCGCTGCCGCTGCCGACGCCGCAGTTCGTGGCGCTGGTGCGGCCGGGGGTGACCGGCGTGGTCATCCGGCCCGACGGCACGACGGACTACCACGCCGCCCGGTTGCCATGACGGGACGCCGGCCCGGCCGCCGCGGTCTGTCCTGGCGATTGCCCTGGCGGCTGACCGGGCGGCTGACCCGGCGCCTGCCCGGCCTTGTTCTTCTGGCCGGAGCCGCCGTGCTGGCGAGTTTTCTGGCGTCCCACGCCCTTCCCGGCGATCCGGTCATGCTCATGGTCGAGGGGCGGGCCGCGGACCCGGCGATGATCCGCCGGCTGCGGGAAGACGCCGGGCTGGACCAGCCTCTGGCCGTTCAGTTCCTGTCCTACGCGCTGGACCTGATGCGTGGCGACCTCGGCCAATCGCTGCGCTACGGCGGCGTGCCGGTGACGGCGCTTCTGGGCGACGCCCTGCCGATGACCCTGCGACTGATGGCCGGCGCGGCGGCGCTCGCCCTGCCCCTCGGCATCGCGCTGGGGCTCGCCGCGGCCGATCTCCGGCGGGCATGGCCGGGCACGGCGCTCACCATCGGGTCGGTGCTGGCCCTGTCGGTGCCGCCGCTGGCGCTGGCGACGTGGCTGATGCTGGCGGGCTCCGGCACCGCGCCCTGGGCAATGGCGGCGCTCGCCCTGCCGGCGGCGGCGATGATCGCCCGACTGACGCGGACCCAGGTGATGGAGGTGCTGGGGCACGACTTCATCCGCACCGCCCGCGCCAAGGGGCTGGGTCGGATCGCCGTTCTGCTGCGCCACGCCCTGCCCAACGCCCTGGTGCCTCTGGCGGCGGCGGTCGGATCGCTGGCCGGGACGATCCTCACCACCACGGCGGCGGTGGAGACGGTCTTCGCCCTGCCGGGGATCGGGCGGCTGACCGTCCAGGCGGTGCTGGCCCGCGACCACACGGTCGCCGGGGCCGCCGTTCTGGTCTTCGTGCTGCTGCAGGTCGCCATCAGCCTGACCGTCGAACTGCTGATCGGCCTCGCCGACCCGCGGCTGCGCGACGACGGGGAGGCGTTGTGATCGCGGTCCGCTCCCTCGCCGGGCGCGCCGGGCTGCTGCTCGCGGCGGCGCTGGCGATGCCGCTGGCCCTGGCCGTTCTTCTGCTGCCGCTCGACCCGGCCGCCATGGATCTCGGGCAGGCCTGGGCCGGGCCGTCCGCCGTCCATCCGCTGGGCTGCGACGGGCTGGGCCGCGACATCGCCGCCCGGCTGATCGCCGGGACGGGAACCTCCTTCGCCATCGCCGGGCTGGCGCTCGCGCTGGCGGTGGGGCTCGGCGTCGCGTCGGGCGGGGTTGCGGGCTGGGTCGGCGGACGCACGGACGCCGTGGTCCTGCGGCTGGCCGATCTGCTGCACGGCTTTCCCGAGCTGTCGCTCGCCATCGTCGCCGCCGCGCTGCTGGGTCCGGGCACGGAGGCCATGGTGCTGACACTCGCCCTGGCGGCGTGGCCCTCGCAAGTCCGCTGGTGCCGGGCGCTGGCCCTGTCGAACCGCACCGCCGAGCATGTGCGGGCCGCCGCCGCCCTGGGCGCGGGACCGCTGCACACCGTCCGCCGTCATCTGCTGCCGGCGGTCGCCGGGCCGGTCGCCATCCGCGCCGCCCTCTCCATCGGGCCGGTCATGGTGGCGGAGGCGACGCTGAGCGGTCTCGGCCTGGGCATCCAGGAGCCGGCGGTGTCGCTGGGCACCCTGATCCGCGACGGGCTGGCCGACCTGCGCGACGCCTCCCACCTGATCGCCGCGACGACGATCACCGTCGCCGCCGTCGCGCTGGCCGTCAACCTGCTGGCCGAGGGTCTGCGCGAAAGTCTCGACCCGCGCCGGCGGTAGCGGCCGCGTCATCCCCGCCCGGCGGCGGCCCCGCGCTCGTACCAGCCGCGGGTCCGCTTCACGATCCGGACCACCGACAGCATCACCGGCACCTCGACCAGCACGCCGACCACGGTGGCCAGCGCGGCGCCGGAGCCCAGCCCGAACAGGCTGATGGCGGCGGCCACCGCCAGCTCGAAGAAGTTCGACGCCCCGATCAGCGCCGCCGGAGCCGCGACGCACCAGGCCACGCCGAACCGGCGGGACAGCCAGTAGGCCAGCCCCGCGTTGAGATAGACCTGGATCAGGATCGGCACGGCCAACAGCAGGATGACCAGCGGCTGCGCCAAGATCGCCTTCCCCTGGAAGCCGAACAGCAGGACCAGCGTGGTCAACAAGGCCAGCAGCGACATCGGCTGAAGCACGCCCAGAGCCCGCGTCAGCGCCCCCTCGCCGCCCGAGGCCAGCAGGGCGCGCCGCCAGAGCTGGGCCGCCGCCACCGGGATGACGATGTAGAGCAGCACCGACAGCAGCAGCGTGCCCCACGGCACGGTGATCGAGGCGACGCCGAGCAGCAGGCCGACCAGCGGCGCGAAGGCGAAGACCATGATGAGGTCGTTCAGCGCCACCTGGCTCAGCGTGTAGTGCGGCTCCCCCTCGCACAGGTTGGACCAGACGAAGACCATCGCCGTGCAGGGCGCGGCGGCCAGCAGGATCAGCCCGGCGATGTAGGAGGGGATCTGGTCCTGCGGCAGCAGCGGCGCGAACAGATGGCCGATGAACAGACTGCCCAGGAGCGCCATGGAGAAGGGCTTGACCGCCCAGTTGATGAACAGCGTCACGCCGACGCCGCGCCAATGCTCCCGCACGCGGCCCAGCGCGCCGAGGTCGATCTTCAGCAGCATCGGCACGATCATCAGCCAGATCAGCACCGCCATCGGCAGGTTGACCTGGGCCAGTTCCGCCGCCGCGATCGCCCGGAACAGGCCCGGCGCCACGGAGCCGAGCGCGATGCCCGCGACGATGCACAGGGCCACCCAGACGCTGAGGTAGCGCTCGAACAGCCCCATCGCCGGACGGGGGACCGGCTCCCGATGAACGTCCGCGGTCATGCCGGGCCATCAGCGCGCCGGGCCTGGCCGATGGGCCGTCCGGAACCGTCCACCACCGCCTCGCCGTCCTCCTTGGCGAAGGCGCCGCGCTGCGGGTCGGGGAGGATGTCCAGCACCCGCTCCGACGGCCGGCACAGCCGCACGCCGAGCGGCGTCACCACGATCGGCCGGTTGATGAGGATGGGGTGGGCGATCATGGCGTCGAGCAGCCGGTCGTCACCGAGCGCCGGATCGCCGAGGCCGAGTTCCGCGTAGGGCGTGCCCTTCTCGCGCAGCACGGCGCGCACCGGCACACCCATGCGGCGGATGAGGTCGGCGAGGTCCTGGCGGCTCGGCGGCGTCTTCAGATACTCGATGACGACCGGCTCGACGCCGCTGTTGCGGATCATGGCCAGCGTGTTGCGCGAGGTGCCGCAATCCGGGTTGTGGTAGATGGTGATGGCGGTCATGGGAATGTCCGACAGGGCCGTTGAGGCCCTCATATTTCCATATTTGCCAAAATATGGAAGAGTGGATTCGTGGAGGACCGGCGGCGCCCTTGCTGGCGGGGTGCCGGTCCGATAGGCTGCGCCCCATGAACGTCAAGGATGTCATCGCCGGGCTGGGAGCGCTGGCGCAGGAACACCGGCTGGCCGCGTTCCGGGAGCTGGTGCAGCAGGGGCCGGACGGTCTGCCGGCGGGCGTGCTGGCGGAACGGCTGGGTCTCGCCCCGGCGACCCTGTCGTTCCACCTCTCGCAATTGAGCAACGCCGGGCTCGTCGCGTCGCGCCGCCAGGGCCGGCTGATCATCTACAGCGTCGATGTCGAACGCTTCCAGGCGCTGCTCGGCTTCCTGACCGAGAATTGCTGCCAGGGAAACCCGGACCTCTGCCGGCCGCGCCCCGGCGGCTGCGCGCCCGAAAGCGGCTGAGGCGCGGTCAGCGCCGCTGCAGGGCCATGGTGTAGCGGAAGCCAGCGCCCGGATGGGTGTTCACCGCGATCTCCACCAGACGCCCGTCCTCGGTGAAATAGCGCCGGGTGATGACCAGGATCGGCGACTGCGGCGGCACATGCAGGCGCGAGGCGACGTTCAGGCTGGCCGGGGCGGCCTCGATGTCCTGCATCACCTCGGCGATGCGGACGCCGTAGCGCTGCTCAAGCACCCGGTAGATGGCGTACTGCACCACCTCCAGATTGCGCACGACGTCGGAGAAGGCAGCGTCGATGTAGACCTCGACGTAGGAGAAGGGCTCCGACGTTTCGCGGGTGCGGCGCAGGGCGCTGACGCGGAACCACTGCGTGTCCGGGCGGCAGCCCAGCCGGCCGGCCAGTTCCTCCTCAACGATGATGCGGTCCACCGAGAGGATTTCCAGCCGGGTCGAGGTCGCGTACTGGACCAGCTCGTCCAGGGAACTGATCGAATTGACGAAGCGCCCGTCAGCGCGGCGCGCCGCCAGGACAGACCCCGATCCCTGGCGGCGCAGGATGTAGCCCATCTCCTGAAGCCGGCGCAGCGCCTCGCGCACCGTGTGGCGGCTGACGGCGAAGCGGCTGCACAGCTCCTGCTCGGTCGGCAGGCGGTCGCCGACGGCGTAGGCGCCGGCGTCGATCTCCTCCAGCAGCTTGCGGACGATCTCCTGGTAGAGCGGGGTCTCCCCCCGCTCCACCACGCCGTCCGTGCCGCTGGTTTCCTTCAGGCTGTCCGCTTCGTCCGACATCGCATCCCTCATGATGCCGGAAGATGGACGAGCCGGGGCGCCGATGCAACCGGCGTACGAGGATGATCCGCGCGGGGCGGCTTACTTCAGCAGGACCAGCGACAGGGCCGGGAAGGCGTTGATGACGAGCAGGGCCACGACCCGCATCCCGTAAAAGGGCAGCACCCCCTTCACGATGGAGTGGAGCGGCATCTTGGTGATGCGGCTCATCACGAACAGGTTCAGGCCGACCGGCGGCGTCAGGGTCGCCACCTCCACCAGAGCGGTCATGATGACGGCGAAATGGATCAGGTCCACCCCCACGGCGTGCGCCATCGGGAACAGGATCGGCGCCAGCAGCACGATCATCGACACGCCGTCCAGGAACATGCCGATGACGAGCAGCAGCAGATTGACGGCCACCAGGAACTCGAAGGGGGAGACCTGCGCCTCCTTCAGCATGGCGGTCAGTTCGGCGGACAGGCCGAGGCGGGTCAGCACCGCGGTCAGCAGGCCGGAACCGAGCAGCACGCCGTAGATCATCACGGTCTGGAGCACCGACTCCCGCGCCGTCTCCCACACCGCGGCGAGGTTGGCCGTGCGGTAGACCACAGTCACCAGGATCACCGCGTAGATGGCGGCCAGCGCCGACACCTCGGTCGGGGTGAACCAGCCCATGTAGATCGTGCCGATGATGAGCACCGGCATCATCAGCGCCCCGGCGGCACCCGGCAGGCGCTGGCCGAAGCCCTTCCAGTCCGGACGCTCGCCGACATGGCCGTAACCCTTGAGCCGGCTGACGATCAGCGTGGTGAGACCGAGCAGGAACGCCTCGAACAGGCCGGGCACGATGCCGGCGATGAACAGGTCGGTGATCGGCAGCCCGACGATGGAGCCGATCAGGATGAAGGTCAGCGACGGCGGGATCATCAGGCCCAGCGTGCCGCAGACCGCCACCAGCGAGGCGGCGAAGCGGGGCGGGTAGCCCTCCTTCGGCATCAGCTTCACCGCCGCCGGGCCGAGCGCCACGGCGCAGGCCACCGACGAGCCGTTGACCGCCGCGAAGAACACGCTGGACATGGCCAGCGCCAGGGCGATGCCGCCGCGGAAGTAGCGGATGATCGTTCCGACCAGTTCCAGGATGACCAGCGCGAGGTTGCCGCGCGACATCAGGTTGCCGGCGAAGATGAAGAACGGGATGCAGACCAGCGCGTATTTGTCCACGGAATCCCAGGCCATCTGCGCGACCAGGACGACCGGGATGTTGAAGTTGAAGGTCAGCAGGCCGACCGCGATGACGCCCAGCGCCAAGGCGATGTGCACGCCCGCCGCCACAAAGAACAGCAGGCTGACGACGGCGATGATGGTGGTCATGGTGTTTCCTCCCCTTTTTCAGCCGTCGTTCAGAGATTCTCGCCCTCGACGGGCGGATCGGGGTCGTGGCCGCGCAGCAGCAGGACGATGTTGCCGACGAAGGCGAAGCCGTAGAGCACCCCGCCCAGCGGCAGCACCAGCCGGACCGTCCACAGCGGCAGGTCGAGGTTGGATTCGGTGAACATGCCGATGGCCTGGAGATGCGCGACCTCCTGGAACCCGGCGATCACCAGAAGCACGCTGAAGGCCAGCCCGATCAGGCTGTTCAGCCAGGCGAAGGCCAGCCGCACCCGGTGCGGCAGCATGTTCAGCAGCAGGTCCATGCGGATGTAGTGGCCGTGCCGCGTGCCGACGCCCAGCGACAGCAGGACGCTCCACACCACCAGGAAGCGGACCAGCTCCTCCGCCCACCAGTGGCTTTCCGACAGGAGGGAACGGCTGGACGCCTCGTAGAACATGATGCCGATGGCCGCCATCATCAGGATCGTGGCGATGTTCAGGAGGAGACGGTCCTCGATGAAGCTCCACCAGCCCGGCAGGCCGCGGCCCGGCGGCAAGGCGTCGTCCACCGCCTGGGTCTGGGGGGGCGCCGCGGGGGGTGCCGCGGAGGTCAAAGTATCGGTTCCCGGCATGGGTGGAACTCCCTTCACGAGAAGACCTGTGTCTGGGGGGCGCGGCTCAACCAGCCGGTGGCGCGCTCGTGGGCGTCGGCGATGCGCAGCAGCGTGGCCTCCGCCTGCGGGCGGGCGATGAGCTGCATGGCGATCGGCATCCCGTCCGGATCGAAGCCGGCGGGCGTGACGAGCGCCGGCAGGCCGAGGTAGGAAACCGGGCGGGTCAGCGCCGCCACCCCGGCGACCACCGCGGCCATCGCCGGCCCGGCCCCCACGTCGGTCTGGGCGGCGGTCGGCACCCGGCCGCGCAGGGCGGGGACGAACAGCGCGTCGCATTGGGCGAAGGGGCCGTCGATCATCGCCCGGAGGTGAAGCGCGCGAAGCTGCTTCGCCTGGAGGTAGGAGGCCGCCGGCACCATCAGCCCCTGCAAAAGCCGCGCGCGGACCTGCGGGCCGTAGTCCTGCGGACGCTCGCGCAGCCAGGGCGCATGGACGGCCGCCGCCTCCGGCGTGAAGACGAGGTTGGCGAGGTCGCCGTAGGGCTCGTGGTCGGGGATGTCCACGTCCACGACGCGGGCGCCGGCGCGCTCCAGCACCGCCCGCGCCCGCTCCAGCGTGGCGGCCACGGCGGGATCGACACCGTCGTAGTAGAATTGGCGCGGGATGCCCAGCCGCAGCCCCTCGACCCCCTGGCCAATGCCGTCCGCGGCGTCCGCCCGCCCGGTGATGACCGAGAACAGCGTCGCCGCGTCCTCCGCGCTGCGAGCCAGCGGGCCGACGCAGTCCAGGCTCTCCGACAGCGGCATCACGCCGTCCATCGGCGTCGCCCCTTGCGTCGGCTTCAGCCCGACCACGCCGCACAGCGCCGCCGGAAGCCGAACCGACCCGCCGGTGTCCGAGCCCAGCGAGCCGAAGGCCAGCCGCCCCGCCACCGCCGCACCGGAGCCGGAGGAGGAGCCACCGGTGATGCGGTCGGGGTCCCAGGGGTTGCGGCAGCGCCCGAGATGGGCGTTGTGCCCGGTCGGTCCCATGGCGAACTCGGCCATGTGCAGCGTGCCGAGCGTCACCGCCCCCGCCGCGTCCAGCCGCTCCAGCACCGTGGCCGTCCGCTCCGGGCGGAAGCCGCCGCGGATCGTCGGGGAGCCGCAGGTGCAGCGCTTGCCGGCGCGGTGGAACATGTCCTTGTGGGCCAGCGGCACGCCGTGCAGCCGCCCGCGCAGCCGCCCGGCCCGAACCTCCGCATCGGCGGCACGGGCGGCGGCCAGCGCCTCCTCCGGCTCGACCGACAGGAAGGCGTTGAGCGTCGGGTTCAGCCGGGCGATGCGGTCCAGGCTGGCGTCGGCTAGGGATTCCGCTCGCAGCGCGCCGTCGCGGACCGCCCTTGCCGCCTCCGTCAGGGTCAGCGATGTGGGATCGGTCATGCCCGCTCCCCGGCGATGAGCGCAGCATGGGCGCCCAGCGGCACGTCGAACAGCGAGCCGCCGGGATGCGCCGCCGCCAGCAGACCCGGCACGGCGGCCAGCAGGCGCCCGCACAGGGCGGCGTCGGCATCGTCCAGGGTCACGCCCTGGATCCTGGCCAGGGTCCGCGCGCAAGCCGCGGCGTCCCCGATGAGGTTTTCCGTCATTCCTTCCCTCCCTTCCGGTGCTGTCCCCGCGCGGCTCTTCCGGCCGTTCGCCGCGGGCAGGGCTTCAATGCCCCCTTACCCGGATCGTTGCAGCGTCATTTCATAGCGGTATCGTCCGGCCGCGTGGCTGCTGACCGCCACCTCCAGCGCGTTTCCTTCGGCGTCCAGATAATGGCGGATCACCACCAGGATCGGGGTGCCGACCTCCACCGACAGGCGGGACGCGAGATTGGCGTCCGCCGAGGTGGCCTCGATGGACTGCACGACCTCCTCGATGCGCAGGCCGTAGCGGCTTTCCAGCACCGCGTAGACGGCGACCGGAAAGGTACCGATGGCCTGGGCCACGTCGTCGAAGGCGGCGGGCAGGAACACCTCGGTGTAGCAGAGCGGCGTCCGCTCCCCCGGCTGACGGCGCAGCGCCACCACCCGGACCCAGGGCGTGTCCGGCTGGGAGCGCAGAAGCTCCGCCGTCCGCCCCTCCACCAGGATCTTCTCCACCGCCAGCACCTCCAGCCGGGTGGAGGAGGCGTACTGCCCGATCTCCGCGAGGCTGGACAGCGTGTTGTGGAACCGCCCGTCGGGCCGGGCGGCGGTCACCACCGACCCCGAGCCCTGGCGACGCGCGATCAGGCCGAGATCCTGGAGCCGGCGCAGCGCCTCCCGCACCGTGTAGCGGCTGGCGGAGAAGCGCAGGCACAGCTCCTGCTCGGTCGGCAGCCGTTCGCCCACCCCGACCCGCCCGTCCGAGATGTCGGCGCGCAGCGCCTCCAGGATCTCCTGGAAGCGCGGCCCCTCCGCGGCGGACGGGCGGACGGAGGCCGGGCGAACGGCGGCCTTCACAGCGCCCCCTGCTCGCGCAGCGCGGCGATGCGCTCCGGCCCGATGCCGATGCGGCCGAGCACGTCCTCGGTGTCGGCGCCCAGCGCCGGGGCGGGGCGGGTGGGCAGCGTCTCGCCGCCGATGCGCACCGGCCCGGTCAGCATCCGCACGTTGCCTTTTCCGTCTGGGGCGGCCCCGTCCGGATAGGCGAAGTCGGCCACCCGGTCGCTGTCGCGGACGAAGGGATTCTCCAGCGACTGCGCGATGTCGAGGACCGGAGCGGCGGGAACCGCGCCGCCGAGGATCTCCACCCACTCCGCCGTGTCGCGCTGGCCGAGCACCTCGTCCAGCAGGACGGTGAGCAGCTCGCGGTTGGCGAGCCGGTCCTTGAAGCTGCGAAAGCGCGGGTCGTTCCCCCATTCCGGCTTGCCGATCTTGTCGCAGAAGACCGGCCAGAACTTCTCCTTGTTGCACATCACGAACAGCCAGCCGTCGCGCGTCCGGTAGAGCTGCGACGGGGTCAGGGACGGATGCGCGGAGCGCGGCTCCCGCCCCTGGTTGTGGCCGCCGTTGAGGTACCAGGTGGCGAGGTAGGTCATGTTGTGCAGCGCCGTGTCGAACAGACTGACGTCGACGTCCGAGCCCTTGCCGCTGGCCCGCGCCCCGACCACGCCGGAGACAAGGCCGAAGGCGGTCATCAGGCCGGTCATCATGTCGACCACCGACATGCCGAAGCGGGCGGGAGGGCCGTCCGGCTCGCCGGTCACCGACAGGTAGCCGGCCTCCGCCTGCATCAGGTAGTCGTAGCCCGGCCAGGCCCGCCGCGGCCCCGTGCGCCCGTAAGCGGACAGGTGGGCGCAGACGATTTTCGGGTTGACCGCCTTCAGATGCTCGTAGGTCAGGCCGAGCTTGTCCGGCAGGTCGCCGCGCAGGTTGTCCAGCACGGCGTCGGCGTGGCGCACCAGCTCGTGCAGCACCGCCATGCCCTCGGGGTGCTTCAGGTTGAGGGTGATGCTGCGCTTGTTGCGGTTGAAGGACTGGTAGAAGTGGCTGTTGCCGGGGCCGAAGAAATGGGGGCCGACATGGCGGCCGACCTCGCCGCCTTCGGCGGGATTCTCGACCTTGATGACTTCGGCCCCGAGATCGGCCAGCAGCATGGTGCCGAACGGGCCGGCGCCGTATTGCTCCACGGCGATGACGGTGACGCCTTCGAGGGGTAGCACGCGGTGTCTCCCTGATGGGGGTGTGCGGGGTGTGTGGGGAGTGGTTGCAGCGGGCCCCCACCCAACCCTCCCCCGCTTTCGCAGGGGAGGGCTTTTGTCCTCACACCGGGTTCTGCTCGATCAGCCGCTTGGCGATGATGATGCGCTGGATCTCGTTGGTGCCCTCGCCGATGCACAGCAGGGGGGCGTCGCGGTAGAGCCGCTCCACCACGAACTCCTTGGAGTAGCCGTAGCCGCCATGGATGCGCATGGCGTCCAGGGAGTTCTCCACCGCCGCCTCGGAGGCGAAGAGCTTGGCCATGCCGGCCTCGTAGTCGCAGCGCTCGCCGCGGTCGAGCGCCTTGGCCGCCTGCTGCACGAGCAGCCGCGCCGCCGAGACGCGCGTCGCCATGTCGGCCAGCTTCATCGCCACGGCCTGATGCTCGTGGATCGGCTTGCCGAAGGTCTTGCGCTGCTGGCTGTACTTCACGGATTCGTCCAGCGCCGCCTGGGCGACGCCGACGCCGCGCGACGCCACGTTGACGCGGCCCAGCTCCAGGCCGGAGATGGCGCAGGCCATGCCGCGGCCCTCGACCCCGCCGATCAGCCGGTCGGCCGGGACGCGGTAGTCCTCGAAGACCAGCTCGGCCGAATCGATGCCCTTGTAGCCCAGCTTCTCCAGCTTGCGGCTGACCTTGAAGCCCGGCCCCTTCTCGGCCAGGAACATCGTCATGCCCTTGTGGCGGGGCTGCGCCGTCGGGTCGGTCTTGACCAGCAGGGCGAAGCAGCTTCCCTGGATGCCGTTGGTGATCCAGGTCTTCGAGCCGTTGATGACGTAGTCGTCGCCGTCGCGCTTGGCCACCGTGCGGATGGCCTGGAGGTCGGTGCCGCAGTCCGGCTCGGTCAAGGCGAGGCCGCCGCGCAGCTCGCCGGTGGCGAAGCGCGGCAGGAAGGCAGCCTTCTGCTCCTCCGTCCCCGTCTTGGTGACGATGAAGGCCATGATGAGGTGCGAGTTGATGATGCCGGACAGCGACATCCACACCGACGAGATGCGCTCGATCATCTTGGCGTAGGTGGAGGGGCGCAGGCCGAGCCCACCGTATTCCTCGGGGATCGTCGCCCCGAACAGGCCCAGCTCCTTCATCCGCTCGACGATCTCGTCGGGGTAGGCGTCGTCATGCTCCAGCTTCAGGGCGACCGGACGGACGTGGCGGTCGAGGAAGCGGTCCACACTGTCGAGGATCAGGCGGTCCTGCTCGTCGCGTTCCGCGTCGGTCATGGTGTTGGCGTCGCTCATGGCGTGTTTCCCGGATTGGATGGTCAGCGGACGGACGGCGACAGCACGGACAGCGAGTCCGCCGCGCGCGGGCTGGCGTCGAGGCCGAGGACGGCGTCGGCGATGCGCGCCGCGGCGGTTTCGTTCACCGCCATGGCGGCGTTGCCGCAGTACTTGTCCACGATCTCGGCGTTGGACAGCGGGCGGTCGGCGGCGCCGCGGTTGATGTGCTCGCGGTGGCGCAGCTCGCGCCCGTCGTCGAGCGTGATGACCAGCTCGCCCGAATAGGCCTTGGGGAAGGGCGAGTCGGGGTCGTGGCGGTAGGACACCTTCGACGCGATGTCGAGGATCGCCGCGTCGCCCAGCGCGTCGTTCTCCAGCTCCGCCAGGGTCAGGCGCCCGCGCACCAGCGCGGCGGCGACCAGGAAGGGCACGCTGAACTGCGCGTCGTAGGAGTTGGACGGCCGCTTCTTGTTGGCCTCCGGCTCGCACACGGTCTTGACCACCTGCTCGGGCACCAGCGCCTCGATGCGGCGGATGCGCGCGAGGTCGAGGCCGTCGCGGCGCAGCTCCAGGGCGGCGTCGACGCAGGCGTGGGTGAAGTGGCAGGCCGGGTAGGGCTTGATCGCCGTCGCCATCAGCTCCCACGTCTCGCCGAGGCCGGCGGTGGCGATGCCCAGATCCGCGCGCCCGGCCTCCTTGCCGAGGTAGGCGTTGAACAGGCCGAAGCGGCCTTCGTAGGGGCGGGTGACCCCGGTGAAGCCCTCGCGGGCCAGCGCCGCCGCGGTGATGCCCGCCGCCGCCGCCCAGCCGGGATGCAGGCGCTTGTTCCAGGCGCCGTCCTCCAGGAACTCCAGGCTGCCGCTCGCCATCGACAGGGCGATGCCCTGGGCGGCGGCGAGCTGCGCGCGGGTCAGGCCGAGCAGACGGCCGGCGGCCAGCGCGCAGCCGAACACGCCGATCATGCCCGTCGGGTGGAAGCCCACCTGATGGAAGCCGCCGCGCGCCACCGCGCCGAGCCGGGCCGCCACCTCGACGCCCAGCACATAGGCGGTGACCACGGAACGGCCGTCCGCCCCGGTCATCGCCGCCGCCGACAGGACGGCGGGCATCACGCTGGCGGTCGGGTGGATGACGCCGCCGATGTGGGTGTCGTCGTAGTCGAGGCCGTGGCAGAGCAGCCCGTTGACCGTCGCCGCGTCGCGGGCGGGCAGCGAGGCGGGCATGCCGATCACCGGCACCGGCCCCTCCCCCGCCAGCCCGCGCAGGGCGGTCAGCGTCTTGTGGGCGAAGTCGTAGCGCGTCGAGGCGAGCGCGATGCCCACGGCGTCCAGCATGTGGTGCGGCGCGCGGGTGCGGACCTCCGCCGGGATGGCGTCGTCGGGGGTGTCGGCGACGAAGGCCGCCAGCGTGGCGGCGATGGACGTGGTGGTCGGATCGGTGGCGGGCATGGTTCCTCCCTCTTGTTCTTCTCGGGCCATCGGGTCGTTCCGGATTGTCCGGATCAGTCGTCCCGGATCGGGCGCCCCGGATCAGTCGCCGATTCCGTGGCCCCGCTTGGGCACCAGGCTGGCCCGCTCGAAGGTCACGAAGACCGTGCCGTCGGCCTTGTAGCCCTCAGTGTAGGTGGTCACGATGCCCTGGGTCGGGCGCTTCTTAGATTCGCGGACGTCCAGCACCTTGGAGCGCGCGTAGATCGTGTCGCCGGGGAAGACCGGGGCGACCAGCTTGATCTCCTTCCAGCCGAGGTTGGCGACCGACTTGTAGGAGACGTCGTCCACCGTCATGCCCAGCACCATGGCCAGGGTCAGGCCACTGTTGACCAGCGGCTTGCCGAATTCCGACTTCTCGGCGAAGGCGTGGTCGCAGTGCATGGGGTGGCGGTTCATCGTCAGCAGGCTGAACTGGATGTTGTCCGCTTCGGTGATGGTCCGGCCGGGGCGGTGCTCGTAGACATCGCCGACGGTGAAATCCTCAAGGTAGCGGCCAAGGTCGGCGACGATGGTCCGCGGTTCCTGAATGTCGGGCATGGGCGGGCGTCTCTTGTCTGCGTGTCGGAGGGGTGAATGCGGGGCGCCGATCATTTCAAGGTGACATGTTCAGCGCGTGTGATAGCATGTTGTACGTACAAATAACACGCCCCCTCACCCTTGGAAAGCGTTTTCATGATCAACAATCCGCAGAACGCAGCAACGGCGCCGGAATCGCCGGTCCGCCGCTCCTACCTGTTCGTTCCCGGCGCTCGCCCGGACCGTTTCGCCAAGGCCCTGGGCGCCGGCGCCGACGCGGTCATCATCGACCTGGAGGACGCGGTGGCCCCCGGCGACAAGGACAGCGCCCGCGCCGCCGTCTGCTCCTTCCTACGGGAGCCTGCCGACGCGGGCGGCCCAGCGGTTTTCGTTCGAACCAATTCGGTGCGCAGCCGCACCGGCCTGCTCGACATCCTCGCTTTGACCGATCTTCCGGACGGCACCGCGCCGCGCTGGGTGGGACTCCTGCTGCCGAAGGTGGACGGGGCCGAGGACGTCCGGCTGGCCACCGGGCTTCTCGACGAGCGCAATCTGCCCGGCGCGCTCGGCGCGCTGATCGAGAGCGCCGACGGGCTGGAGAACGTCATGGCGATCGCCGCGGCCTCCCCCCGCCTGTCCTTCCTGATGTTCGGCGGGGGCGACCTGTCGGCGGAGCTGCGCGTGCCGCTGGCCTGGGAGCCGCTGGTCCAGGCCCGCACGCGAGTTGTGCACGCCGCCGCCCGCTTCGGGCTGGACGCGCTGGACATGCCGTGGATCGCGCTGGACGATGAAGAAGGCTACCGCCAGGAGCTGGCGCGCAGCGTCCTGCACGGCTTCACCGCGCGCTCGGCCATCCACCCCAAGCAGATCGCCGCCATCCACGACGCCTACACACCGTCGCCGGACGCGGTCCTCCGCGCCGGGCGGGTCCTGGCCGCCTTCGAGGCGGCGGGCGGCGGGGTCTGCGTGTTGGACGGCAGGCTGGTCGAGCGCCCCCTGGTGCTGGGGTCCCATCGAATCCTGGCATTGGCCCGGCGGGCCGGAATGCTGTAGGCCAGAAATCGACCGTTCACGCGCACCGCGCCACCGCCACTTGTACGGACCCCCATGACCACGCAAGAAACCCCGCCCGCCCCCTTTCCCCTGTTGCTGGCGGAGGTGACCAGCGTCCAGACCGTCGCCACCCTGTCGGTCCTGACGCTGGCGACGGTCGCCCCGCTGGCCGCGGCCTCGCTGGGGGTGGGGTCGGAGGCGGTCGGCTACCAGATCAGCGTCATCTACAGCGCCGCCGCCCTGGTGTCGGCCTTCGCCGGTCTGGTGGTCCGCCGCTGGGGCGCCGGGACGGTGGGTGTCCTGGCGCTGGCGCTGGGGCTGGTGGGCTGCCTGGGCATCGCCACCGGCTCGCTGTGGGTCGCGGCGCTGGCGTCGGTGCTGCTCGGCATCGGCTACGGGCTGGTGAACCCCTCCTCCTCCCACCTGCTGAACCGCTTCACCCCGCCGGCCCGGCGCAATCTGGTCTTCTCGCTGAAGCAGACGGGCGTGCCGCTGGCCGGCGTGCTGGCCGGGCTGACCCTGCCGGGAATCGGCGAGATCGCCGGCTGGCGCGGGGCGGCGCTGGCGGTGGCGGCCATGTTCGCGCTGCTGCTGGTCCTCTTCGCGCCGGGGCGCCGGGTGTGGGACGACGACCGCAGCCCCGGCCTGCCGATCCGCGGCAACCTGATGGAGGGGCCGCGGCTGGTCTGGCGGGTACCGGCGCTGCGCGGCTTCGCCCTGATGGGCTTCTTCTTCTCGGCGATCCAGCTGTCGCTGATGGCCTTCACGGTGAACATGCTGGTGCACGACCTGCACTGGTCCATCGTGTCCGCCGGGCTGGCCGTGTCGGTGATGCAGGCGGCGGGGGCGGCGGCGCGAATCGGCTGGGGGCTGCTGGCCGACCGGCTGCGCTCCGGCGTGGCGGTGCTGGGTGGCATCGGCGGATTGTCCGCCGCCTCCGCCCTGGCCACCGCCGGGCTGGGACCGAGCTGGCCGGCGCCCGCGGTGATCGGCGTGCTGACGGTGTTCGGCATCGCCGCCATCGGCTGGAACGGCGTGTTCCTGGCGGAGGTGGCGCGCGTCGCCCCGAAGGGCACGGCCAGCACGGCGACCGGCGGCGCGCTGATGTTCACCTTCTCCGGCGTGGTCGTCGGACCGGCGCTGTTCGCCACCCTGTTCAACACGGTTGGCAGCTACGGCGAGACCTTCGCCCTGATGATGGCCTTCCCGCTGGCCGGGGCGGCGGCCGTCCTGTTCTGGTCGCGCCGCAAAAGCTGACGACGAGTTGTCCGTACAATAATGTTGGCATGCCGCACTGTTTTCCCCTATGATCGTTCGGACAAGCGGGCCAGAAGCGTCCGAACGCAGTCATGGGAGGGAAGCCAATGTTGAATCCGTCACTCTTCAGGCCATTCTGGGCGAAGACGCTGCTGATCGGCATGACCGTGGCCGGGCTGGCCGCCGGATCGCCGGGCCAAGCCCGCGCGCAGGCGGCGCCGGTCGAGATGGTGATGACGGACGAGATCGCGACGTCCCACTGGACCGCCAAGATGATGGACGAGTATGCGGCCCTGATCGAGGAGCGCTCGAAGGGCCGCATCAAGCCGAAGGTCTTCCATTCCGGCACGCTCTACAAGGACAAGGACGCCGTCGCCGCCCTCGGGTCGGGCGCCGTGCACATGGTCTGGCCGGTCAGCGTGCAGCTTGAGAGCATCGCCCCGCAGTATGGCGTGGTGAACCTGCCCTTCGCGGTCACCGACGCGGCGATGTCCAAGCCGGAAACCGCGCAGGAGGTCTCCAAGCTGCTGTCCGGGCTGGTGTCCGACAAAGGCATCCGCGTCATGGGGCTGATGCGCACCGCCGACCTGATCTTCCTGTTCAAGGACAAGGAGGTCGCCTCGGTCGGCGACCTGAAGGGCAGCAAGATCCGCCTGACCGGCGGGCGCGTCCTGCAGCTTCTGATGCGCGACTTCGGGGCCAGCCCGGTGTCGATGCCCGCCTCCGAAATGGCGGCGGCGCTGATGCAGGGAGCCATCGACGGCATCTACACCTCCGCCGGCGGCTGGGAGATGGTCGGCACCAACGCCGCCAAGGTCGCCTCGCTGGTGCCGGGCATGAGCCTGCTCACCTACTCCGTCCTGGTGGACGACAAGTGGATGAAGGGCCTGCCCGACGACCTGCGCCAAGTGGTGGAGACGACCACCAACGAGATCATCGCCAAGCAGTGGCAGCGCGCCATCGACGCCGACAAGAAGACCATGGACCAGATGATCGCCCAGGGCGGGCGGCTGGCCGTGGCTCCCGAGGCCGAGCAGGCGAAGTTCCGCGAGATCGCCAACAAGGTCAACCAGGACTACGTCCGGCGCTACCCCGAGATCTGGAAGCAGTATCAGGCCATCGTCGGCGAAAAGAGCTGAGGCGATCCCCCTCGCTTCACCTCGCGGTGCGGGCGGCGTTCCGGAAGGAGCGCCATCCGCACCGTTTTTTTATGCGTGCTCAGACCGACCGCATGAGGCCGCCGTCCACCCGGATGTTCTGCCCGGTGATGTAGCCGGCCCCGTCGGAGGCGAGGAAGGCGACGGTCGCCGCGATCTCCTCGCTCTTGCCGTAGCGGGCCATCGGCACGCCCTGGCGCCGCTCCTCGGTCGCCGGCAGGCTGTCGATCCAGCCGGGCAGCACGTTGTTCATGCGCACATTGTCGGCGGCGTACTGGTCGGCGAACAGCTTGGTGAAGGAGGCCAGCCCGGCCCGCGCGACGGCGGAAGTCGGGAACATCGGGCTCGGCTCGAAGGCCCAGGCGGTCGAGATGTTGATGATCGTCCCGCCCTTCTGCCCGACCATGATCGGGGTCACCAGCCGGACCGCCCGGACGACATTCAGGAAATAGACCTCGATCCCCTTGTGCCAGTCCTCGTCGGTCAGTTCCAGCAAGCCTTTTCGCGGGCCGTGGCCGGCGCTGTTCACCAGCGCGTCGACGCGGCCCCAGCGCTCCATCGTCCGGGTCACCAGACGCTCCAGATCCTCGGCGGACTGGTTCGAGCCGGTCACGCCGATCCCGCCCAGCTCCTCGGCCAGAGCCTCGCCCTTGCCGGAGGAGGACAGCACCGCGATGTTGAATCCGTCCGCCGCGAGGCGCCGCGCCGCCGCGGCCCCCATGCCGCTGCCGCCCGCGGTGATGATGGCAACCTTATCGCCCATGATTCGTCATCCCTCTGCTGCCGGAACGGTTCGTCCGTTCCTTCTCTCCTCCTGTATCGCACCGGACGCAGGACGGGGCCAAGGGAAGCGTGCGCATGCCGTCGGGCGCCGACAAGGACGGCGCCGATTCAAAGCCGGTCAGAGGGTGAGGAGGAAAGCCAGCGACGCGACCGGAGCCGCCGTGACGAAGCCGACGGCGACGAAACGCTCGACCGGGCTCCAGGACGCCCAATCCCGCTGAAGCGAGGACAAGAACGACTTCATGATCCCTCACGGACCGGGTGATGTTGCAATGCATATAAGATACGGTTTCCGGGGGCGTTCGTGCCAGGGGCGTGGCTTCCGCATCGCGAAATATCGGGGGGTGATGCAGCGTTGCCACAGGCCGGAAAGCGGCACTCCGAAAGGGCTTCGCCGGGGCGGGGCCGTCTAAGGTTGCCCATCGGCCACAGGCAGCGATGGGCGGACGGGTCAGGGCGACGCGCTGTCGCTCTCGCCGAACAAGGCGAGGATGCGCGCCGCCGCCAGTTCCGGCGGGATCGAGGCGATGCAGTGCGCCTCCGCCGCCGTGCAGCTTTCCGGCGGACAGGGCGCAAGCGCCGCCGCGGGCCGCAGCACCAGCGCCCGCGCGCACCAGGGGCGGAAGCGCTCCGGCGCGTGGAAATGGTTGGGCTCCCCGCCCTCCGGATGGCAGGAGAAGACGGCGACCGGCACGCCCACGGCGGCCCCGAGATGGGCCGGGGCGGAATCCATGGCGATCAGCCCCGCCGTCCGCTCGATCACCGCCGCCGCCAGCCGCAGGCCGGTCCGTCCGGTCAGGTCGGTCACCCGCCCCGGCAGGGCCGCGGCGATCCGTTCCGCCGCCGCCCGCTCCAGCTCCGTGCCGAGAACCGCCACCCGCGCGCCGAGCGCGACCGCCACCACGGCGACCACCGCCGCCAGCCGCTCCGGCGGGTATTCGCGGCGCGAAGCCGCCGCCCCCGGCGCCACGGCGATGATCCGCTCCCCCGCCGCATCGGCCAGCCGGCGGGCGGCCTCCGCCCGGTCCTCCGCGGTCAGGTGCAGTTCCACCCCGTCGCCGTCCGGAACCCCGCCGGCGAAGCGCAGCAGGGCGAGGTTCTGCTCCACCTCGTGGCGGCCGGGCGGGGGCGTCAGCCGGTGGGTGTAGGCGCGGTCGAAGCCGGCGTTCCCCGACGCCTTCCATGGCGTGACCGTCTCGGAGAAACCGACCACGGCGCGGGCGCGGCTGTTCGCGGCGAGCGCCGTGGCGCCGTGGCGGTCGAAATCGTAGCGGGGGACCAGCGTCAGGTCGAAGCCGGCGCGGAACGCCTCCGCGAAGGCCGCCGCGCCGCCGGGCGTGACGCCGCGCAGATCGATGCCGCCGCCTGGCTTCGGGTGCGGCGCCACCACCGCGTCGACGTGGGGGCAGGTCTCGGCAAGATCGGCCACGGCGGGGCGCACCGCCAGCACGATGCGCGCCTGTGGCGCCGAGGCCCGCAGCCCGCGCAGGAAGGGCGTGGCGAGGACGAAGTCGCCCGCCTCGTCCAGCTTCACCACCAGGATGCGCCGGGCGGACGAAAGGTAGGGGACGGCGTCCGTCATGCCGCGCTCATGTCGATGCGGGCGGGCGGGAAACCGGCGCACCAGCGCCGCCACGCCATGCGGTAGCCGGCCTCGACCGCCCGGACGTACCCCGTCTCGTCCATCAGGGGGGAGCGCGCCATCCGCTCGCGCAGGCCCGCGCGCTGCGCCGCGAGGAAGGCGCGGTCCGTGGCCAGCCGGACGGCGAGCGCCACGTAGTCGTCCGCGCGCTCCACCACCAGCCCGCCCAGCCCGACGCTGCCGAGCATGGTGGCGCCCCAGCGGGAGATCATCGCCTCCCCGGCGATGGACAGCACGGGAACCCCCATCCACAGCGCGTCGCAGGTCGTCGTCCCGCCGTTGGCGAAGACGGGGTCCAGCGCGCAATCGAGCAGCCGGTAATCCTCGTAGGGGTCCGGGGCGGTGCCGCGCAGCAGCAGCCGCGACTCCTCGACTCCATGGGCGGCGAAGGCGTCCAGCACCCGCCGCGCCACCCCGCCACCGGACAGCCCCCGCCATTTCAGCATCAGCCGCGCCTCCGGCACCGCCGCCAGCACCCGCCCCCACAGCGCCAGCGTCGAGGCGTTCAGCTTCGTCAGGTTGTTGAAGGAGCCGAAGGTGAACACCCCCGCCGTCTCCACCGGCGGACGGTCCGGCGGCACGGCGGCGGACTCCGCGGGGCGGTAGCACAGCACGCTGCCCGGCAGACGGATCAGCGCTTCCGTGTGCAAGGCGTCGGCGCTCGCCGCGGCGAAGCGGTGGTCGGAGAACTGGTAGTCCATCGCCGTCAGCCCCGTCGTGTTCGGGTAGAGCGGCAGGCTGACCTGCACCGGCACCGGGCGGCGGATGAACAGCGGCATGCGGTTGCGCGACATGTGCCCGCCGCAGTCCACCAGAACGTCGATGCCGTCCGCCCGGATCAGCCGCTCCAGCTCGCCGTCCGGCAGGGCCGCGACGGGGCGCCAGCGGTCGGCCAGCGCCGCAAAGCGGTCGGTCGCCGCGTCCTTCGGCAGGTCCACGTAATAACAGATCACCTCCACCGCCGCCCGGTCGTGGCGCTCGATCAGCGGCAACAGGAAGTGATAGCCCGGCCCCGGGTAACGCTGAAAATCCGGCGAGAGGTAACCGACGCGCAGGCGGCGCTCCGGGTCGCGATTCACCGCGTCGAAGCGCGGGGCGGCGGGCGGCACCGGCATCACCGCGCGTTCGAACCGCCGGTGCTCCCCGAACACCGCGCCGAGGTCGGCCTCTTCGGCGAAGCACAGGCAGAACAGCAGGTTGGAACGCACCTCCGCGTCCTGCGGCGCACGCTCCAGCGCGGCACGCAGGGCGGACACCGCCTCGCCATGACGGCCCAGCGCCATCAGCGCGACGCCCAGGTTGGAGCTGGCCAGCGCCTCCCGCTCCGCCGTGCGCAGGGCCAGCGCCCGCCGCAGCAGGGTCAGCGCCTCGTCGAAGGCGCCCGCCTCGATGGCGTGGGTGCCGAGGTTGGTCCAGCCGGCGGCGCCGTCGGGCTGCAGGGCCAGCGCACGCCGGAACCACGCCCACGCCGCCTCGGGGCGCTTGGCCCGGTGCTGGACGGCCCCGGCGTTGAGGGCGTGGCCGGCCTCCTCCGGGTCGGCGCGGACGGCGCGGCGGGCGGCGGTCGCGGCCTCCTCCATCGCACCCAAAGCCGACAGCGCCATGCCCAGTCCGGTCAGCGCCTGGGCGGAGTCCGGGGCAAGCGCCAGGGCGCGCCGGTAGCAACGCGGCGCCAGCGCGGGATGCCCCTGTTCCTGCCACAGATTGCCGAGCACCAGCAGGGCGTCGGGGGCCGGGGCCAGCGCCGCCGCCCGCTCCAGCCACGCCGCCCCCTCGCGCCAGGGTCCCGCCGCGGCCAGCGCCGCGCCCAGGATCTTAGCCCCCTCGCCGTGGCCCGGCTCCAGCGCCATCAGCCGCCGCCCCGCCTCGGCCGTACCGCCCATGTCGCCCAGCGCGTGGCACAGGCTGGTCACCTGCTCCCGCGCCTGGACCAGCAGAGGCGCCAGGGCGGCGGCGCGGCGGAAGGCGGCGAGCGCGTCGCGCGGGCGCCCGGAGTCGCGCAGCGCCGCCCCCTGGTTGTAAACGGGCAGCACCTCGGCGGGGGCGAGCGCCGACGCCCGCCCGTACCAGTCCGCCGCCGGGCCGGGCCGCCCCAGATCGTACAGCGCGTCGGCCAGCGCGTTGGCGGCCTTGCCATCCTCCGGCGCCACCGCCAGCAGGCGGCGGAAGGCGCGCGCCGCAGCCTCCCCCCGGCCCAGCTTGGCGTGGGCGGCGGCCTCCAGCCGGTGATGGTCGGGGACCAGCGGGGCGAGGCGGGCGGCGTGGCCGTAGGCGTCCGCGGCCTCCGCCCAACGCCCGACCGCCTCCAGCACGCGGCCCAGGTTGAGGCGGAAGACCGGCTGGGCGCCATCCTGCGCCACCGCCTTTCGGATCAGCGCGATCCCGGAGTCCGGATCGCCGGTCTGCGCGGTCAGCAGGCCCAGAAGATGCAGCGCGTCGCTCTGCTCCGGCATCTGGCGCAGCACCCGCTCGTAGAGGGGCCGCGCCTCCGCCAGCCGTCCATTCTGGTGGTGGACGACGGCCTGCGTCAGCGTTTCCTGGAGCGTGGCGGGGGAGGAATCGCGGCTGGCGCTCATGACGGTCCGTGTGTCTGGCCCGCGGCCGGGTTCGGGGGGCCTGGGCTTCGAGGGACGGGCAGTGTAGCGCGCCCGCGCCGCCGCGGGTACGAATGCCTTGAGACGGCGGGGATCGGCCAGCCACAAATTTTCGGCTCACAAATTTTCGGGCTGGACCGCGCAGGAGCATCCCGACCAGCCACGTATCACTGACAACAAGGCCCACGGAACCGGATGAGCCGCGTTGGACCGGCCGGGTCCGGAACCGGAAAGGAGCAGAGGATGGCCGCGTGGCGGTGATCGACGAGGATGACGACGAATCGCTGATGGCCGAAACGGCCGCGGGGAACCGGGCGGCCTTCGACCGGCTGACCCGCCGTCACCTGCGCCGGAGCCTCGCGCTCGCCCACCGGGTGGTCGGCAACGCGAGCGACGCGGAGGAGGTCGTGCAGGACGCCTTCCTGCAGATCTGGACGCACGCCGACCGCTGGCGCGGCGACGGCACCCGCTTTTCCACGTGGCTCTACCGCATCGTCGTCAACCGCTCGATCGACTACCGCCGCCGCAGAAGCTTCCAGCCTCTGGACGACGCGGTGGAGGTGGCCGACCCGGCCATCGGCGCCGACGGGCTGCTGGCGGAACGCCAACTCGGCGCGGCGGTGGACGCGGCGATCGCCGCCTTGCCGGAACGGCAGCGGGCGGCGCTCAGCCTGTGCTACTACCAGGAGATGAGCTGCGCGGAAGCATCGGAGGTTCTGAACGTCTCGGTCTCGGCCATGGAAAGCCTGCTGGTCCGGGCGCGGCGTATGGTCCGCACCCGTCTCAACTCCCTGATCCGTCAGAAGGACGGCGACGAGAAATGACACTCAAAGAGTTCAAGCGCTTCGCCGACCTCTACGGCGGCGACATCGACCGCTGGCCCGTGACGGACGGCGTCGATGCCCTGACCCTTCTCGAAAATTCCGCCGAGGCGCGGGCCATCCTGGCCGACGCCGCGGCGCTGGACGCCCTGCTCGACCGCGCTGCCCCGGCGGTGGACGAGGACGGCGTGCGGCGGGTACTGAACGGCATCGCGGCCCGGCTGGACGCGCCGCCGGTGGAGCGTGCCCCCGCCCCCTGGACCCTGTCGGCGCCGCCCATCCGCTTCTGGCCGACCGCGGGATTCCTCGCGGCCATGGGGATGGCGGGTTTCCTCGCCGCATCCCAGGGGGTCCTGCCGGTGCAAGGCGCCCAAGCGAACGGTTACGCGGAGGTGGTGGTGAACAGCAGTTATCTGGGGGCGATCCGATGAGCCGCCCCATCGGCGGCCCCGCCGCCCCGCGCCGTTGGCCCTGGTATCTGATGGTCGGCTCGCTCGGCATGAACATGCTTTTGGGCGGCATCCTCGCCGCGCAGGCGCTGCACCTCATGCCTCCACCGCCGCCGCCCGATCCCGGCCAGGGAATCGCGCGCTTCGTCGAACGGGCCGAGCGCGAGCTGTCCCCCGCCGATGCAGCCATCCTGCGGCGCGGCTACGAGGCGGAGCGCACGTCGATCGAGCGCATGCATCAGAACATGGAGGCGATGCGCCACCAGATCCGCGAGAGCATAAAAGCTCCGACCTTTGACCCGGACGGCCTGCGCCGTTCGCTCGAACAGGCCCACGCGACCGAGGCCGACCTGCGCGGCCGGATGGACAGCCGCGTGATCGAGGTGCTCGGCCAACTGTCGCCCGAAGGGCGCCGCAAGCTGATGGAAATGGGTCCGCCCCGTTAAACGGTCTGGCCGCCGGGCGCCAGCCGGGCGGCGGCGTTGGCGGCGCCCATGGCGAGCGCCGCCTCGTGGGCGGTCAGGCCGCGGGCGTCCCGCGCGTCGGGATCGGCGCCGCGGGCCAGCAGAAACTCAACCATCGCGACGCGGTCGAACATGGCGGCGGTCATCAGCGCCGTACGCCCGTCCGGCCCGCAGCCGTCCACGGCGGCCCCCTCCTCCAGCAGGACGCGCAGCACCGCCCCATCCCCCTTGAAGGCGGCGGCGGCCAGCGGCGTCTGCCCGCGGTCGTTCGCCAGCTCCGGATCGGCGCCGTGGCGCATCAGGTTGCGGGCCAACTCGGCGTGGCCGTGGTAGCTGGCCAGCATCAGCAGGCTGTCGCCCTTGTCGTTGCGCAGGTTGGGCGGCAGGCCCATTTCCAGCAGCTCGGTCAGTTCGGCGGTGCCGCCCGACCGCGCCCAGTGGAACAGCTTTCCAGCGAAGGCGATGGTGTCCTCGTCGAGGTCCGGGCGCGGCCCCCGTTGCGGCTCTCCCTGCGCTTCCATGGCGGCGCTCCCCCGGTCAAGGTTTCGGCTCAAACCGGGGAAACAACCGCCGCGGCGCTTTGTTGCGCCGTCTCGCCGCGCGCCTCCTCCAGCAACCAGCCGCGGAAGGCGGCGACGGCGGGGCGGTCCTGCATCCCCTCCGGGCAGACGAACCAATAGCTGCCGGACGACGCCTCGATCTCCGGGAAGGGCAGGACGAGGCGGCCCGCCGCCACATCCTCGGCGCACAGCATGCGGTCGGCGACGGTGGCGCCCATGCCGGCGGCGGCGGCCTGCATCGCCGGGTCCATGGCGTCGAACACCGCACCCTGGCGCAGCGCCTCGAAGAAGGGCAACCCCGCCGCGGCCAGCCAGGCCCGCCAGTCCTGCCCCTCCGAACAGCCGTGCAGCAGCGGGATGGCGCCGAGGTCCATCGGCACCCGCAGCCGCTCCGCCAGGGCCGGCGGGCAGACGACGGTCAGGCGCTCCGGCAGCACCTCCGCGGCGGAGACGCCGGGCGGCACCTCCCGGCAATAGGGGATGGCGGCGTCGAACTCCTGCGGGTCGAACTCCAGCCCGCTGGTCCAGGCGACGGTCACCCGCACCTGCACGTCGGGGTGGCGCGCCTGGAAGCGGACCAGCCGCGGCATCAGCCAGCGGATGCCGAAGGAGAAGGCCACCCTGATCCGCAGATCCCGCCCCCGCGCCGCCAGCCGCGCCGCCGTGCCGGCGATGCGGTCGAAGGACTCCGACAGCACCGGCAGCAGGGCGCGCCCGTCGTCGGTCAGCTCGACCCGGCGGGTCAGCCGCCGGAACAGCGGCACGCCCAGCCACTCCTCCAGCCCCATGATCTGCCGGCTGACCGCGCCCTGCGTCACGCACAGCTCGTCCGCCGCCTTGGAGAAGCTCTCGTGGCGGGCCGCCGCCTCGAAGGCGCGCAGGGCGTGAAGGGGCGGCAGGGCACGCCGCATGGGACGCTCCATGGATGACTCTGGCTCATCCATCCTATGAGAAAGCATGGTTTGTCGTCCACGCCCCGACGGGCGATTTTCCGGCTTCGAGGAATGACCGACCGGCGGGAGGGCCGCATGACGAGCATGAGCGGAACGCACGACAAGCGGAGCGGCGGGATGACCGCCGGCCCCACCGCCAACCCCACGGCCGGCTCCTGGCTCGATCGCCTGACCAGCTGGCGGGAGCGGCGGGCGCTGCGCCGCGCCCTGGCCCGCATGGACGCCCATCTCTGGGCCGACCTCGGCTTCGACGAGGCGGCGGCGCGCGAGGAGATGGACAAGCCCTTCTGGAAAGGATGACGTCCGTCTACTCCATGGGTTGATCGAGCGGGCGGCCCATCGCACCACCCGCCGCAGCCCCCAGGGCGCAGCCCAGCGCCGCGGCCGGGCCGGTCGCCAGCAGGGCGGCCCCACCGGTCGCCGCGCCCGCAGCGACGGCGCCCGTTGCCCCCACCGCACCGCCGGCCAGACAGCCGAGCGTCAGCCCCGCCACCGTATGCCGGTTCTGGTACAGCAGGGCGCCGCCCAGGATGATCGCGCGCTCCGCCCCGTCGCGCAGCCCGCCCGCGCTGTCGGACAGCCAGCCACGCCATTCCGATGTCGGCGATGCGGCGTTCGCCGTCGGTGCGGCCATAAGCACCAGCGCGGCAAGGCCCGCCACGACGAGGGGTCGGCCCGTCCTGTGTCGCATGGGAAGCTCCTTTTCCAGGCCGTGAGGATACGCCATCGCGGCTGGAACGCCGTCCCGAAAGCAGGGATGAGCGACCACCGACCGGGCTACCCCCTTCGCGTCGCGCTTGTAGTAGATACTTACTGCCAACCAAACAATCAGCGCCACTAACATTCATGCTGGAGCCACCAACCGGAACGGAGCCAGCCCCCATGGCCAAGGCCATCCACATGATGATCCGGGTCCTCGACGAGGAACGGTCGCGGGACTTCTACGCCCGCGCGTTCGGCCTGGAATGCGCCGACCGCTACGCCTTCGACGGCTTCACCCTGGTCTATCTGCGCAACGCCGAAAACGACTTCGAGATCGAGCTGACCATCAACCACGGCCGCGGCGAACCCTACGCCCACGGCGACGGCTACGGCCATCTGGCCGTCTGCGTCGACGATCTGGACGGGGAACACCGGCGCTTCACCGCGCTCGGCTACGGCCCCAATCCGATCAAGGAGTTCGCGCGGGACGGCGCGCTGATGGCCCGCTTCTTCTTCGTCCAGGATCCCGACGGCTACAAGATCGAGGTCCTTCAGCGCCACGGCCGCTACCGCTGACACAGGCGCGGCCCCTTCGAAGCAAAAATCATAATCGGTCTTGGGAGGAAGCGATGCGTTCTCCGACGAGCACAACAGCAAAACCCACCCCCAATCACACCATGCACCGGCGCGCCTTCCTGGCGGCCTCGGCCACCGCCGCCGCGGCGACGGCCATCCTGGTGTCGGGCGGGGCCATCCTCTGCCCGCGCGAGGCGTGGGGCTATGAGACCAAGGCGCTGGCGCCCGACACCATGCGCTCGCTGATCCGGGTGTCGCGGGACATCTACCCGCACGACCGGCTGGCCGACCGCTTCTACGCCGTCGCCATGAAGGCGCAGGACGAGAAGGCGGCCGCCGACCCCGCCCTGAAGGAGCTGTACGAGTCCGGCATGGCGAAGCTCGACCGCCTGGCCAAGGCCAAGCACGAGGCGCCCTACGCGGAGGTCGGCTGGGAGGCCGACCGGGTCCGGCTGCTGCACGAGATCGAGGCCGATCCCTTCTTCCAGACGGTGCGCGGCGGGCTGGTCACCGGGATCTACAACAACCAGGAGGTCTGGCCGCTCTTCGGCTACGAGGGCGAGAGCGCGGCCAAGGGCGGCTACATCGACCGCGGATTCAACGACATCGAGTGGCTCTGACCACCGTCCCAGGAAGGATGTTTCAGCCATGGTAGCGAAATTCGACCTGAACGACGACAGCGTCGTGGTGATCGTGGGCTCCGGGGCCGGCGGCGGCACGCTGGGCACCCAACTGGCGCTGAAGGGCATCAAGACGGTGATCCTGGAAGCCGGCGGCCGCCACAACATGGAGGATTTCCAGAACGACGAATGGGCCAGCTTCGCCCAGATCTCCTGGCTCGACCCGCGCACCACCTCGGGAAGCTGGCGGGTGTCGCGCGATTTCCCCGGCCTGCCGGCCTGGATCGTCAAGGCGGTCGGCGGCTCCACCGTGCATTGGGCGGGTGCCGCGCTGCGCTTCCAGCCGCACGAGTTCAAGACGCGCACCGCCTACGGCGACGTCGCCGGCGCCAACCTGCTCGATTGGCCGATCACGCTGGAGGAGCTGGAGCCCTGGTATGCCAAGGCGGAGGACCGCATGGGCGTCACCCGCACCAACGGCATCCCCGGCCTTCCCGGCAACAACAACTTCAAGGTCCTGAAGGCCGGCGCCGACAAGATGGGCTACACGGAGTGCCACACCGGCAACATGGCCATCAATTCGGAGCCCCGCGATGGGCGCGGGAGTTGCCAGCAGATCGGCTTCTGCTTCCAGGGCTGCAAATCCGGGGCGAAGTGGTCGACCCTGATCGCCGAGATCCCCAAGGGCGAGGAGACCGGCAAGCTGGAGGTCCGCGCCAACGCCCAGGTGCTGAAGATCGAGCATGACGCCAAGGGCAAGGTGACCGGCGTCGTCTACGCCGACAAGGATGGGGCGATCCAGCGCCAGAAGGCCCGCATCGTCGCGGTGGCCGGCAACTCCATCGAAAGCCCCCGCCTGCTGCTGAACTCCGCCTCCTCGATGTTCCCGGACGGTCTCGCCAACTCCTCCGGACAGGTGGGGCGGAACTACATGCGGCACATGACCGGCTCGGTCTACGGCGTGTTCGAGAAGCCGGTGCGCATGTACCGCGGCACCACCATGGCCGGCATCATCCGCGACGAGGCGAAGAACAAGCCCGACCGCGGCTTCGTCGGCGGCTACGAGATGGAGACCCTGTCGCTCGGCCTGCCCTTCATGGCCGCCTTCCTCGACCCCGGCGCCTGGGGGCGGGAGTTCACCTCGGCGCTCGACGGTTACGACCATATGGCTGGCATGTGGCTGGTCGGCGAGGACATGCCGCAGGAGAGCAACCGCATCACCCTGCACGCCGACAAGAAGGACAAGTACGGGATGCCCGTTCCCAACGTCCATTTCGACGACCACCCCAACGACGTCGCCATGCGCCAGCACGCCTACCGCCAGGGCATGGCGCTGTATGAATCGGTGGGGGCGACCCGCAGCTTCCCGACGCCGCCCTACCCGTCCACCCACAATCTGGGCACCAACCGGATGAGCGAGAAGGCGCGCGACGGCGTGGTGAACAAGTGGGGACAAACCCACGACGTGGCGAACCTGTTCGTCTCCGACGGCTCGCAATTCACCACGGGCGGGGCAGAGAATCCCACCCTGACCATCGTCGCGCTGGCGCTGCGGCAAGCCGACTACATCGCCGGCCAAATGGCCAAGAACGCGATCTGATCCCGCACTGTCCCATTATTCGGGACGCCACGCTGATTACAGCCCCTCTCTTCCGGACGGAGGAGGGGGGCACTCTTTTGCGCTCAGGCCGTCTCGCGTTCTTTTTCCGGAGCGGTGACGGCGGCCGAAATCCGCGCCGGAAGACCGGCGGCGGCCACCGCGGCGAAATCGGTGCGCGCCTCCCGCTCCAGCTCCTCCACGCAGGGGCGGTGGCCCTTCACCTCCTGGGCGTAGGTCAAGCAGGCGCAGCGCAGCAGGCCGGCGAAGTTGCGCCGCTCCACCCCGCGGGCCAAGACTTCGTCGTGCAACTTTGACAAGAAGCGGCCCAGCGAGACGCCCTGCATCGCCGCGATTTCCTCCAGCGCGTCCCAGAAGGCCGCTTCCAGACAGACGCTCGTCGAGTGACCGCTGAGGCGGACCCGCCGGGTTACCATGCGGAAGCGCTCCGGGTCCTGACCGGCAAAAATTCGGCACATCCCTCGTCTCCTTCCAAACTTCCCCAACTCCTTGAATGCATTATGACCTGAAAATCAGTAAAGCGCATTAATTTCCAGAAGACGGAACCCGCTCAGGTCGAGTGAAGCGAGAGAAACATCACCAAATCCGCGCGCATCGAAAAGCACTGGAGACGCGCAGTCTTCCCCGGACGCCACCCCCGCCCGCTGAAATATGCGCTTACCCCAGCCAACCCGGCGCAAAAGAACGAGCGTTGAAAAATCGGGGAACCGTTTCCGCAGCGCATTTCTGTCACGGAACCCACCCCGGCCGACCCCGTTGTTGGTTTCCGGTTTTCGACGCCACTCCGCTGCGCCGCAAAAATCCACTGTATTCGTGGCGAATTCCCGGTGGCAACCCGACGGTACGTCATTGATGAGAGGATGGAAACATGAGTTGGGCCGGCCAACACCAGTTCCCAATCGGCAGAAACCGAAAAAGAACACGTCCGACCGCCGACTCTCCACACTCCGAGATCACCGCTCCACCCTCGCAGACCCTGATCTGCTTCTCGCACCTGCGCTGGAGCTTTGTTTATCAACGCCCACAACATCTTATGTCGCGATTCGCGCGTGACCACCGCGTGCTGTTCGTCGAGGAGCCGATCCACAACGACACGCCCGAGCCCTGGCTGGACGTGCGCGAGGATGAGGGCGTCCATGTCCTGGTGCCCCGCCTGCCCGCCGGCCTGGACGGCGAGGCGGCCGTCACCGCCCAGCGCCAACTGCTCGACCGTTATCTGGCCGAGGAGGGGGTGACCGACCCGATCCTCTGGTACTACACGCCGATGAGCCTCGGCGTGTCCGGCCATCTGCGCGGCGCGCTGGTGGTCTACGACTGCATGGACGAGCTGTCGGCCTTCCACGGCGCCCCGCCGGAGCTGGTCGAGCGCGAGCGGCAGCTGATGGCGCGGGCGGACGTGGTGTTCACCGGCGGCGTCAGCCTCTACGAGGCCAAGCGCACCCTGCACCCCAACGCCCACGCCTTCCCCAGCAGCGTCGACGTCGCCCATTTCGCCGCCGCCCGCGGCATCGTCGAGGAGCCCTCCGATCAGGCGGCCATCCCGCACCCGCGGCTTGGTTTCTACGGCGTCATCGACGAGCGGCTGGACATCGCCCTGCTGGACGCCGCCGCGGCGGCGCGGCCCGACTGGCAGTTCGTCCTGGTCGGCCCGGTGGTGAAGATCGACCCGGCCGACCTGCCCCACCGTCCGAACATCCACTATCTCGGCCCGAAGAGCTACGACGACCTGCCACAGTATCTGGCGGGCTGGGACGTCGCCCTGATGCCCTTCGCGCGCAACCAGTCCACCCGCTTCATCAGCCCGACCAAGACGCCGGAATATCTGGCCGCCGGGCGCCCGGTCGTCTCCACCTCGATCACCGACGTGGTGCGCGGCTATGGCGACAGCGGCGTCGTGCGCATCGCCGACGCGCCGGAGGATTTCGTCGCCGCCGTCGCGGCCGCCCTGGCCGACGCCGCCGACCCGGAACGGCTGCGCGCCACCGCCGACCACGTCCTGCGCGACATGTCCTGGGACAAGACCCAGGGCCGCATGAAAACGCTGATGGAGCAGGCCCGCCAGCGCGGACGCGCCGCCCCGCCGGCCCACCGCCCGGCGCCGGCGATCCATCCGGCCAAACACGTCAACGGGCGCGCCGCCGGCCGCCGCTCCGGCTTCGACTATCTGATCGTCGGGGCGGGTTTTGCCGGCAGCGTGCTGGCGGAACGTCTGGCGGCGGGGCTGAACAAGCGCGTGCTGCTGATCGACCGGCGCCCGCACATCGGCGGCAACGCCTACGACCACTACGACGACGCCGGTGTGCTGATCCACCGCTACGGCCCGCACATCTTCCACACCAACGCCAAGCCGGTCGCCGACTATCTGTCGCGCTTCACCAAGTGGCGGCCCTACGAGCACCGCGTCCTGGCGCGGGTGGACGAGCGGCTCGTCCCCATCCCGATCAACCGGACGACGGTCAACCAGCTGTACGGGCTGGACCTCGACGAGGCCGGCGTGGCGGAGTTCCTCAAGAGCCGGGCGGAGCCGGTGGCCGACGTCCGCACCTCGGAGGACGTGGTGGTCGGCGCCGTCGGGCGGGAGCTGTACGAAAAGTTCTTCCGCGGCTACACGCGCAAGCAGTGGGGCCTCGACCCGTCGCAGCTCGACAAGGCGGTGACCGCCCGCGTGCCGACGCGGACCAACGACGACGACCGCTATTTCGGCGACAGCTTCCAGGCGATGCCGCTGAACGGCTACACGCGGATGTTCGAGAGCATGCTCGACCACCCGAACATCAAGGTGATGCTGAACACCGATTTCGACGACGTGCGGGACGAGATCGCCTACGACCGCATCGTCTTCACCGGCCCGATCGACGAGTATTTCGGCCACCGCTTCGGCAAGCTGCCCTACCGCTCCCTGACCTTCCGGCACGAGACGGTCGACCGGGAATGGTTCCAGCCCGTCGCCGTGGTGAACGAGCCGTCGGAGGGGGTGCCCTACACCCGCGTCACCGAGTACAAGCACCTGACCGGGCAAAGCCACCCGAAGACCAGCATCACCTACGAGTATCCCTCCGCACAGGGCGATCCCTACTATCCGATCCCCCGCCCGGAGAATCAGGAGCTGTTCCGCAAGTACCAGGCGCTGGCCGACGGCACCCCGGACGTGATCTTCCTGGGCCGGCTCGGCACTTATCGCTACTACAACATGGATCAGGTGGTGGCGCAGGCGCTGGCGGTCTACGCCCGTCTGGAGAAGGAGGAGCAGCAAGGCCGTAGTCTCGCCGCCGCCGCGCGGGCCTTCGGCTCGCTGGGCGCGGAGCGGGAGGTGCGGGTCGCTGGGATGGGGGATTAGGCGCCCCCCTTGCCCCCACCCTTCCCATGCTCCGCATGGGCC